>DATHES010000034.1:0-97248 GCA_035318465.1 Polyangiaceae bacterium | reverse complement strand
TCGTCTTCGACGACGACACGAACGACGTTGTTGCCGCGCGGCAAGCCGGCGACGGTGATGACGAGCGCGCCCGTCGCGGCGTCGGCTTGCACCGTGGTCGAGAGCGGCGCGGCCTCGGCGACGCCCGGAGCGTCGGGCACGACGCGGACCGACGATGGGGCGAGCAGCGCCCCCGATTGACCGCGCAGGAAAGTGGCGCCGATCGTCATCGCGCCGGTCGCGCTTTCGTCATTTTGCGCCGCTCGCACCTCGTCGACTCGGATTTCCGGAAAATCACAGGCTGGCACCTGCATGAGCGACACCTCTTCGTCGCCGCGGAAAGTCGTGAGCGGATTGAACACATCGATCCGCTTTTCTCCATTCTCCGAGATGAGATATCCGTACTCCCCCTCTGGCATTTGCACGCGCGTCGTGTGCCATCCGTCCGATCGCGCCGGGAGCGCGGTCCCTGGCTCTTTCCAGCCATCCCAGCTTCCGACGACGCGTAGCTCGGCGTCAGGCTGCGACGGCTGGGCCCAGATCGCGCGCGGACAATCGCGCCAGGGAGCCATCGGAGCCGGCGGCACGGCGTCGCCGCAGCCGAGCATCACCACCACCAAGGCGCAGCCCAGGAACCGAGGCAGGGCCGTCATCGTCGCGTAGCGACCACTGTCGTCAAGGTTGGTAGATGCGGGTTTGACGAGCCGGCACCGAAACCACGGGACCCGCGCCGGTGGCGCCTTCGAGCAGCTCGGTGAGATTAGCGGCGCCGAGGGCCACGTCCGCAACGCTGTCCCCGCGGTTGATGACGACATGGAGCTTGTCGGAGGCGGAGGTGAGCGTGTAGGCCCAGACGTCCCTGTTGGCGACGATCGTCGTGCGCGTGCCGGCGCGCGTGGCCGGGTGCTCCGCCCGGATCTTGAGCAACTTGGCGACGCGATCGTGCAGCCACTGTTGCGGTGGACCGAGGCCGCTCCAGGGCATCATGCGTCGGTTGTCGGGATCGCCCGCGCCGGCGAGTCCCACTTCGTCGCCGTAGTAGATGAGGGGCGCTCCCTTGTTGGTGAAGATCACGGCAAAGCCATTGGCGAGACGCTCGTAAGCTTCGGCGGTGGAAGGCTCGCTGGGGTGGGTGGTCCACCCGGCGACGCGCGGCGCGGTGGTTCCCTTGCCGTCGTCCCATTCACCGCTACCGACGGGCACGTTCTCGGCATGATGGATGACGCGCATCATGTCGTGCGTGCCGAGCATGGTGCTCATGACCGCGCCCGGACCATAGTCGTCGGCGTGTTGGTCCATGAAGGTAGCAAGGTCCAGCATCTGACCGCTGCGTCGCAGCACGGTGGCAACGATCTGAGCGCGCGTCGGAAAGTCGAACTGCCCGTCCAGTTTGGTGACGGGGTCGACGTACTTGGCGATGTTGGCGATGTTGCCATCCACGGTTTCACCCACCAGATAGATCGGTGAGCCGGGCGGCCTTTTGGGGACGACCTCGCTGGTGATGGCGCTACGCGTGGCGAGAATCCAAGCGTCGTCGACGTGCTTGATGGCGTCGAGGCGCAGACCGTCGATCCCGTACTGCGTGATCCAATCGAGCGTCATGCGCACGGCGAAATCGCGCGCCTCGGGAACGCCGTAGTTCCAGTGCGGCAGGTAGTTCGTGAACCAGCATTTGAGCCCTTCGCCGTTGGCGGGGTCCCAGTCGCAGTTGGCCGTTCCGCAGGTGCACCAGGGTTGACCGGCGTTGGTCCAGAACCAATTGGCGTGCTGCTGATAGATGTCGCTCGACACGTGGACATGCACGATGGTGTGATCGAAGAGCACCTTGAGCCCTTTGGCGTGCGCCGTCGACACCAGGGTGGCGAGATCGGCCGGCGAGCCAAAACAGGAGGACGGCGTCATGGGGTCGACGTTGGTCGGCCAGTACCCATGGTAACCGGAGTAGTAGTGCGTATCTCCCTCGATGCCCTGCCCGGCGGTCCCCACGTTGGTCATGGGACTCGTGATCATGAGCGCGTTGACACCGAGCGATTGGAAGTAGCCCTCGTTGATCTTGGCGGTGATGCCGCCCCAGTCGCCACCGCGGTACTGGGCGGGGGAGGCCGGCTCGCCCACTTCGGAGGGGCTCACCCCGGGCACGACACAGTTGTTCTGCGCGCTACTGTCGAGGAAACGGTCGACGAAGATGTAGTAAATGATGCCGTCGCGCCAACTGAACTGCGTCGTCGGGGGCGACGCGTCGACGTCGGACGCGCCATCCGGGCCGGCGGGACCTGCGTCGGGTCTCGGTCCGCCGGCGTCGGGCTCTTGGCTGGCATCGGAAATGGGAGGCGACCCGTCGGGAGCGCGGTCGGCTTCGGTCACCGCGTCCCGCACGTCGGCGTCGCGGCCACCGTCCGGGGGGGGCACCGGCGGCTGCGCGCCCGAGCCACCCGTTCCGCCCGTTCCGCTTCCGCCTGCGCCACCGGTGCCGGCGTCGAAAGGGGGCGGCGGTGGATTGGGATATCCATTGCCGTTCGACCCGTCCACCGAAGCGTCACCACAGCCGGTGGCGACGGCGAGGGCGAGGAGAACCGAGCGTGCCGATGATTTCATCCGATGACTCCGTGGAAGCAAAAAGCTTGTCGCTATCGAAAAACGCCGATCAGTTCGCAATGACCTGGTCGGAAGGGACGAGGATTCTCGTCGACTGGACCGGAACGACGACAGCGAGCGTGCCGTCGGCGTTCACGATGAAGGGGGCGTGGTCCGGCTCGAGCACGTCGAGGAGCGGGGTGCCGGGCAGGGCCCCCACCGGCATACCGGGAGACGGCGGTGAGCTCTCTTGCGTGCCGCTCGTGTTGACAACGACGAGCGCGTACGCGTCGCCCGCATCCCCGCCGGTTCGCTCGAAGGCAAAGAGCCCTGCATCGGGCGCGCCGCTCGTCACGTTGCTCGCAAAGCGAACGATGGTGTCACCGAGCCGAAGAGCCTCGTAGTTCTTGCGCAAGCGGCTGAGCGCGGCGATGTGGCGGAACGTTTCTCCTTGCGTGGGAAAGCCCGTCTTCCACAAGACTTCGCGGTTGGCAGGATCGTTGCCGCCGTAGAAGTCGAGCTCGGTGCCGTAGTAAACGCAAGGAATCCCCTCCTCGGTGAAGAGAAAGGTGAGCGCGTTGCGCAGCGCCGGGAGGTCGTGATTGGAATCGTAGAGAAAGCGCGGACGGTCGTGGTTGTCGATGAAGTTGACGAGCGCCTTGGCGGGAGCAATGCCGATCCCGTCTTGCTGAGGGAGCTTGCCGTAGTGGTCGCTCTTCTCGCTCCACAGGGCGGCGATGGCCGAGGTCGGCTTCTGCTGCGCCGCGCTGCCGGCGGTGGCGAACACGTCGTGAAAGACTCTGAAGTGCTGCGAAAAGTAGAAGACGGAGTCGAGCTCTCCCGATTGCGTATAACTCCCGAGAAGATCGTCTCGACCGTCCAGCGCTTCCCCGAAGAGAATGAAGTTCGTCTTGTTGTGCTTTCGCATGCGCTCCCGCACTGCGGGCGAGAAGGCCTGCCAGAATTCGTGTTCGACGTGTTTGATGGTATCGAGGCGCAATCCGTCGAAGTCGGCCTCTTCCACCCAGTGCAGATAGGCGTCGGTCAGCGTCTCGCGCACCTCGGGGACCTCGGTGGCGAGATCTTTGAGCCCGCCCGGAAAGTCGCCGAAGCGAGACTGCATCTCGTCGTCGAAGTTCGTGATGCGGCCGAGCCCATGGTAGGCGCGGGACTCGCCGAGGATCCCGGGCTTGGGCGGCTCGCGGCTGATCTCGGGCTCGCGCACGAAGACGATGGGGGCGCGGCCGGCGATGCCGAGCGGCGTCTGCGCCTGCACGCCGCGCAGGTCGAAATCAGGATCGAACTCGGTGCTGCGCATCACCGGTGAGCTCGACCCCGTGCCGGACACGTAGACATCCGGTTTGCCATTCATGTTCATGTCGTAGAAGAACACCTGGCCGAGGTGATTGACCACGACGTCTTCGACGATCTTCATTCCCAGGGCGTGCACGTGCGACGTGAGCGACCGCAGCGCGGCGAGGTCTCCGAAGTGGGGATTGAGCGCGGTGAGGTCTTGCGCCCAATAGCCGTGGTAGGCGTCGACGTCGGCATCGGTTTCCACGTTGCGAACGACGGGAGAGATCCACAGCGTCGTTACGCCGAGCTCGCGGATGTAGTCGAGATGATCCTCGAGCCCTTTCCAATCGCCGCCCTGGTAGCGCGCCGGTGGCCCCTCCTGCACGTGAAAGTCGTTGTTCACGTCTCCGTTGGCGAACCTGTCGACGAGCACCTGGTAGATGATCTCGTTACGCCAGTCGTCGACGTAGGTCTTAAGACGCGGCCGCGTCGACTCGGCAGGGATGTCGATACACCCGGCCGTCAGCGCGGCGACGACGAAGGTACAGCGGGTGGCGAGCCCGACAGAGGGTGTTCGGCTCATCGTGCTTCTCCGCGCGTGGGTTCCGCTCGTCCCGCTACAGCGTGACTCAGGAGTGAGAGACTAGATCGATCCTGTCCGCGAAAGCAACGGCAAAAGCGCGCCCCAAGCAGCGCTGGATTCTTCCTCGCATCGCGTGGCACGGCGGGTCTCATCCGCTGTCGGTCTCCTGCAGGGCGGCGTCGTGGGCGAGCCAGGGGCGGGGGCTCGGATCGTTCGCATAGAGACGACGGAAGTAGTCCTTGACCATGCGATCGGAAGAGAACCGCTCGGCCAGCCCGATCGACGCGCGCATCATGCCGAACCAGCGCCGGCCGCGGTCGTCATAGGCGGGGATGATCTCGTCTTCCAGCGCGCGATAGAGTTCGTCGGCGTCGCGCCGATCGATGGCGGATTCACGCGCCAGCGCCGCGGCCTGCCGTGCGGCCGCGGCGGGCTGCTTCGCTTCCGTGGACAGCGCGGCGCCCTCCTCGACGAGGGGCGCGCTGTCGACGAGCGCATCGCCCGCATGGGGGTCGTCTCCGAGCGCCCACCCGTTCTCACCGTGAAGACAAGCTTCCGGCCACCAGCCATCGAGCACGGAAAAGTTCAACACGCCGTTCATCGCTGCCTTCATTCCCGAGGTGCCGCAAGCCTCGAGTGGCTGGCGCGGCGTGTTGAGCCAGAGATCGCAGCCGCGGGTCAAGAGACGGCCGAGGTCGAGATCGTAGTTCGGCAGAAAGACGACCGATTGCGGATAGCGCTGCGCAAAGGCGAAAAGGTCGGTGATGATGGCCCTGCCTCCGCCGTCCTTGGGGTGCGACTTGCCGGCGAAGACGAGCTGCACGCGCCGGGCATCGAGCAGCCGGCCGAGGCGTTTTTCATCGGACAGGATCAAGGTGCCCCGCTTGTAGGCCGTGGCGCGCCGGGCAAATCCGATGAGCAGCCGATCGGGATGCAGGCGCGGGCCGCCGCGCCGCTCCACTTCGGCGAGCAGTTGCATCTTGCAGGCGCGATGAGCGGCGTCGATCCCGGCGTCGGTGGGCGGCTCCGCTCGGCTCGCTTCGCGGATGCGCGGATCCTGCCAGACGCGTCGATCGACGCCGTTGGTGATGGCGCAGATCGGCGCGGCGTCGGGCACGTGGCGCCACATGCGGCGCGCCGTCTCGGCATGGACGCGCGAGACGGCATTGGCGCGACAAGAAAGACGCAACCCCGCCACCGTCATGTTGAATGGATCGCCGCCGATCTGGGCCAGCTCGTCGCGCGAAAACGCGAGACTCGCCGCCAGGCGCGTGAGTGTACCGAGATCGTGCGTTTCGTTACCCGCTTCGATGGGGGTGTGCGTGGTGAAAACGATTTTCCGGCGGACCTTTTGGCGCGCCAGCTCGAACATGGCCGGGTCGCGGTCGACCGGCCCTGCCGTCGCGGCCAGATGACCAAGCTGTTCGCGCGCGCGGCGCAAGAGCTCGAGCCCCGCAAACACGGCGTGACCTTCGTTGAAATGGTGGTAGTCGACGTGGATGCCGAGCGCCTCGAGCGCGCGTACGCCGCCAACACCGAGCACGATTTCCTGGGCAATGCGGTCGTCGCCGTCGCTCGAATAGAGCCGGCGCGTGATGCCGCGGTCCTCCTCGCGCACCGGCTCCAGGAGATAGAGCGGAGCGTTGTCGTAGGCGTCGGTGCGATAAATGGCGAGCGCCACTTCTTCGTCGTCGATGGTGACTTGCACCGTGACGTCTTCGCGCGTGAGACGCGAGCGATCCACGGCCGAGGGGTGATCCTGGGGGACGCCGCGCTCGTCGATCGTCTGTCGTGAAAACCCTTCCCCCCAAAGGATCCCGATGCCGACGACGGGGAGCGACAGCGCATGCGCCGAGCGCAAAAAATCCCCCGCTAGCACGCCGAGGCCGCCCGAATAAATGGAAAGCGCTTCATTGAGAGCAAATTCCATGGAGAAAAAAGCGACTTTCGGGCCGACAAATCCTTGCGTTTTTGCGTAACTCATGTCTGAGTTACTAGACGAGCGCCTGGGTACCGTCAAGCGATACGTTACCCGTCGCGAATCGGAGGTCGCGGCATGACCAAACGGGAGTTCTGCTTCTTGCTCGGGCTCGTCGGCCAGGCGGGGTGCGCCATCTACGACGATGCGCTTCGCCGCGAGTCCGACGCCGCGATCGATGCTCCTCGTGACCGCGCCTTTGTCGCTCGCGACACCGTCGTCGAAGCCGCACGCCCCGACGCCAATTTGTCCGATGCCGAGCCAAGTCGCGACGTGCGTGCCGCGGAGGATGTGAGCACCATCGAAGACGCGCCGGATGCGAACGAACCCGGCGACGCCGGCACGGCACGCGACGCCACCAGGCCGCCCCCCGACGCCTCGGACTCGGACGCCCTGCCCGATGCTTTCGCGGACATGGTCGTCGACGCCGATGCGAGGGAAAGCGGGAGCGTTGGCGATGCGCACGGCGATACGTCGAGCGATCGGCCGATCGACGGTTGCGCCGTCGATTTCACCGTTTCCGGCGTCTGGTGGGACGACGATGGTGCCGCCGACGCGGGCGACGGCGGTGTGCGCGTCGTTCGCCTCGTCGGCGACATCGATGCACTGGGAGCATGGACTCCGAGCGCGGGGCTTTCGATGATCGAGAAAGCCCCCGGCGCTTGGTCGGCCACCGTTCGGCTCGCGCAGGAGCTTTCCCTGGAATTCAAATTCGTCAAATGGCAATCAGGGAGCGCGCCGGAATGGGAAGAGTGGCTTCCTTTCGACAGCAATCGCTCGCTCATGGTCGACTGCTCTCTCGACGGGGGCACCGTGTGGGTCGACGCCGCCACCGAAACCGGCCCGGCCCATCGCGCTGTCGGTCGTAGCTACGGCGGCGCCTTCGGAATGAAGCCGCTCGACGCGACGAAATGAGTGCCGTGGCGAAGGCGGGACGACCGACCTCCGCCACGGTTGCACGGTCATGCTATGGCCAGGTCCTGGTCTCGGGCGGAGCTAGCTTCGGTTCACGCTCGCCGACCGCGGAGGCAATCGATGCGCACCATCGTCGTGAGTCGGTTTGGCGGCCCCGAAGTATTGACGCTCGTCGAGCGCGCGCGCCCCGAGCCCTCCCGGAGCGAGGTGCGCGTGCGCGTGCGCGCCGCGGGCGTCAACCGCGCCGACATCGTGCAGCGGCTCGGTCGCTATCCTGCGCCGAGCGACGCCCCGCCCGATATCCTCGGCCTCGAATTCGCGGGCGAGGTGGAGGCGCTCGGTCCGAATGCAACGGCGTGGAAGGTTGGGGACCGGGTGTTCGGTTTGGTCGGAGGCGGCGCCTATGCCGAAGCGCTCGTGACCCACGAGCGACTCCTCGCCCCCATCCCACCCGGGCTGTCTTTCACCGATGCGGCGGCCGCGCCGGAAGCATTCATCACCGCCTACGACGCCATGATCGTGCAGGGCAAGCTGGCGATGGGCGAAACGGTCCTCATCCACGCTGCCGGCAGCGGCGTGGGAACGGCGGCCATCCAGCTGGCGCGACAAAGCGGCGCGCGCAGCATCGGAACCGCGCGTGGCGCAGGAAAGCTGGAACGGGCGCGCGAGCTCGGGCTGGATCACGGCATCGCCGTGACCGGTGCTTCGTTTGCAGGCGAAGTGATGCGCCTCACCGACGGGCGCGGTGCACACGTCGTGCTGGAGTTGGTGGGTGGTGACTACGTGCGCGAGGATCTCGGGTGTGTCGCTTCCGAAGGTCGGATCATTTTGGTCGGGCTCATGGCCGGCGCCTCGGCCACGCTCGATCTCGCCGCGGTATGGCGAAAGCGGGTGCTGTTGCGTGGAACGGCGCTCCGTTCACGCCAGCTCGAGCAGAAGCTCGACGCCATGCAAGGCTTTGTGCGCCACGTCGTACCGCTCCTGGCCAACGGTGCCCTGCGACCGATCGTCGATCGCGTGCTGCCGTTGGCCGATGCGGCCGTCGCGCACGGCTATCTCCAGCAAAACCAGACCTTCGGTAAAGTCATCCTCGATTGCGGATGATGCGATGACCCAACGTCTACGGAACGTTGTACCGGCTCAGCACCGGGTAGTGATCGGTGGTCGTGCTGTTGTAGCTAGTGATGATCGAATTAAGGTTGTAGGCCTGGATCGAACTGGCGATGAAATGGGCCGCCATTTCGTTGGTGGCGAGGTGATGGTCGATCGCGGTCGGGAATCCGCCGGTGGTGGGGATCTTCATGTCGGTCAGCGCTTTGCTGATGAACGTGTATTTGGCGGTGTCGGCGAGGAAGTTGGCATACGGCGTCGGTGATCCCGACGTGATGGACATGTCGAGATCGTCGTTGAAGTCGCCGATCAAGATCACGTTTTGCGTGGGGTACGTGCTGTCGAGGTACGGTTTGAGCGCATCGGACGCGTCCTTGCGCCGCTGCCAGCTATCCGCGTCGCTGCAGCACTTGGCGTGAAGGACGATGACGACGAGATCCATCGTCGCCCCGTTGAGCGTCACTTTGAGGGTCACCTCGAGCGGCGGTCGGCCGGCGAAGGGGGTGTTGGCGCTGGTCAAAATGACCTTCGCGCTCTGCACCGTGGCGACGTTGCACTTGTAGACGAAGCCGAGTTTTTGCTCGGTGGCCGTGTACCACTGTGACCCTTGCTGCACGAGCGCGTTGTCCGAGAGAAAGCCTTTGTAGCCGGGCAGCTTGGCCATCACTTGATCGAACTGCGCGGTGCTCACCACTTCGGCGAGGCCCCAGAGGTCCATGTCGGTGCCGAGAAGGACGTCCGCCACGTTGTCGCGTTGCAGGTTTTCGTCGGTCGGCCCGTTGGCCGTGTCGCCGAACCACTCGATGTTCCAGCCGCCGATGTCGAGACTCGTCGCCGTCCCTTTTCCCGGAACCACGACCGATATCGGCGATCCGCCGTTGAATGGCGAGCACATGGGCGGAGCTGCGTCGCCGCTGGTGCCGCCCGCGCCGCCGGTCCCGGTCGGAGCGTCGACGGTGTCGATGCGCGCGTCGGTCGTTCCGCCGCCGGTCCCCGCGCCGCCGCCAGTTCCCGCGGTGCCGCCGGCTCCTGCGCTGCCTGCGGTTCCGCCCGTCGATCCGTCGGGTGTGCCCGCGTCCTTGGCGCCCCCCGCGCCGGCCGTACCACCGGTGCTCGTGCCTGCTGCGCCGCCCGTGCCCGCGCCCGCGGTCCCGCCGGTGCCCACGCCCGCGGTCCCGCCGGCACCCGCGCCGCTGGCGCCGGCTGTGCCGCCCGCGCTCGAACCGCCTTTGCCAGCGGATCCGCCAGCGCCGCTCGCCCCACCCGTCGCGCCGCCGGTGCCCGTGCCGCCCGTCGCCGAGCCACCCGCGCCGCCTGTGACGGCCCCGCCGCTCCCGCCGCTCCCGCCGCGATTGCCCGTGCCTCCGCTCGTGTCCGTGCCGCTATCCGAGCAGGCAACGACAGCCAGAGCTGCTGCAATTGACCAACCCAAAACCGATGCCGCGCGCTTTTTCATGGGCTCACCCTTGGCGCGGATTCTTGCGCCGAGCCTGGGCGAAAGCACGAAGAGACAACGGTGTTTGTGCAGAAAAAGCGGCCGTTCAGCGAGAATCGGGCATAGAAGTGAAGCACGGCTCGATCTTTCGTACCCGCGTGTGTGCTCGACGTGACGTTTGGGTGGCGAAAAGAAAATCTTGATCTCGACTAAACGTTCTGGCCGCGGCCGGCATCTGGCCTACGTGATTCGAATTTCGCTTCGACGTTCGGGCGCCATCGCGCTCTCCTCGGCGCGCGCAGCAGCGCGGCACGGAGCGGCGAGCTCATGACGGCCGTCGGTCTTTCTCCGCTCGTTCTCGTGCACGCGGCCGTCACGCTGCGCGCCGTCGACGCCGCGGCGGAGATCGAACCGACCGTGCGTGCGGCGCAGTCTGGCGACCTCACCGCCTTTGCACGAATCTATCGCGAGCACGTGGGGCGCGTGTATGCGCTCTGCGTGCGACTGTCGGCCGACCGCGTCTTCGCCGAGCAGCTCACGCAGGACACCTTCGTGCGCGCTTGGGAGCGTATTGCGACCTACCGCGGCGAGAGCTCGTTCGCAACTTGGCTGCGCCGGCTCGCCATCAACGTCGTGATGGCGGAGCGCCGCGTCGCCTCTCGTCGATCCCGCCGGGTCGTCACCACCGATGACGAGACGCTCGCCGCCGCGCCACGCGATCGCACCGATGACGCCGATATCGATCTCGAGCGCGCCGTCGCCCGTCTGCCCGAAGGCGCGCGCACCGTGTTCGTCCTGCACGCCATCGAAGGCTATCGCCACGACGAGATCGCGGAGCTGACTGGCATCGCCGAGGGTACCTCACGCGCGCACCTCTACCGCGCACGCGAAATCTTGAAGAAGGAGCTGACATGAGCCAGCCCGATGATCGCGAGCTCGACCGTCGCGTCGCGAAGCTGCCGCGGTCCATGCACCCCGAGCGCGACTTGTGGGCGGACATCGAGAACCGCATCGTCATGCCGCCGACGATGGGATCGCTGGCGGCGCGCCGGAGAAAGATCGTCGTTGCGGGCGCAGCGTCGGTCATCGCGGCGGCGGCGGCGGTGACCCTTCTCGTCACCGGTCGCGTGCGGCGCCCGCCGTGGCCGTGGCCGGCTCCCTCGGCGGCGGCCATCGCCAGCTCCCTTTCGATGCCCCCCGCGCCGGTGGGCGAGGTCCCGGAAAATGCGAAAGAACGAGCCGCCTATCGGACCGCCGTGCTGGCGCTGGAGGCTTCCTTGACCGAAAACCGTCGTTACCTCTCCACCGATGCTGTGGCGCGCATCGATCAGAGTCTCGGGGTGCTCGATCATGCCATCGAGGCGACGGAGAGAGCGCTCGCGCTCGATCCCGAGAGCGCCGAGCTCCGGTCGCAGCTGTGGGACGAGTACCAACAGAAGATCGACGCCCTCACGGCGGTGGTCGACCTCGTGGCGAGGACGTCATGAAACGACGCATGGCCGTGGGCGCCTTGATGCTGACCGCTCTCTCCTTTTTCGCACCTGTGCTCGTGCCGCGCGCGGCCATCGCCGACCCGACGTCCGCCGACGCCACGGTCAACGAAACGCGCCCCGCCAAGCCGAACGGCGTGGTCGACATCGATGTCCCCAACGGGAGCATCAAGATCCTCGCCTGGAACAAGTCCGAAGTGAAGGTCAGCGGGCATCTCGAGCGCGCCGAGCTCGAAATGTCGACGTCCTCCGATCGCACGCGGGTGCGGGTTTCGGGCAAGCGCCGCCCCGGCGAAGCCGAACTCGAGATCCACGTCCCGCAAGGAAGCCGGATCGAGGCCAAAGGCGTGGGTACGACGCTCGAGGTGCGCGACGTCACCGGCGCGCTGCGACTGCAGTCCGTATCGGGCGACATCACCGTGTCGGGCTCGCCGAGCGACGTCGATGTCCACTCGGTCAACGGTCAAGTCGAGCTCAACGTGAAAAGCGCGGTGGTGAACGCGAGGTCCATCAGCGGTGGGGTCCGCGTGGTGGGGGCCCGCGGCCGGGCCATGCTGGATACCGTCAGCGGCGATTGCGTGCTCGAAGGGAGCGACTTCACCGAGGTCGAGATGCGCGCCGTCTCCGGCGACGTTCGCTTCACTGGCGGCATCTCGGGACAGGGTTCGTTCGAGTTCAAGACGCACAGCGGTGATGTCGAGCTTCGACTCCCCAGCGCGACCAACGCCGACGTCGAATTGCGTACGTTCAACGGGTCGCTCGAGAGCACGCTCGGAGCGGGAGCGCGGCGACAATCCACTTCGGCGCTCGATTTCCGGGTGGGCAGCGGCGGAGCCAAGGTACGCGGTCGCACCTTCAACGGCGACATCCGCGTCGAGGCAAAGGTCGAGGCGAAGAAATGACGGAGGCTCGAGGATGATGAAGGCCAACATCGGCAAAGTAGAGGCGGTCCTTCTGGCCAGCGCGCTGGCCATCGCATGTGGCGGCAAATCCGTGACCTCGGGCGTCGCCGGCGCACCGTCGGTGCAAGTCGTTTCCAACGACGGTGTGGCCGCCTCGAGCCCGGAGCGGCAGGTGCTGCAGTCGCTGCACTGGCGCGGTAAGACGAAGAGCCTCGAAGTGCGCGCCGTGAACGGCCCGGTACGCGCGGTGCTCGGTACCGGGGACGAAGCGGACGTGGTGGCCAACGTCTTCAAGAGCAAACACGGCACGCCGCTGCGCCTGAACGTCGTCGAAAAGGGGGGGCTTACCTTGGTATGCGTCGCCGGCGCCTCCGGTGAAGACGATCACGACGACGATGGCGACAACGACCATCACGGCCATCGTCAGGCGAGCCATGATCATGGCGATGACGCTTCGGGGGGCGACGACGCCGACGAATGCAGCCAGCGCGGCCGAGTGCGCGGTACGTCGGTGGAGTTGCTCGTCCAGGTGCCGCGCGCAACGAAGTTCTCCGGTTGGACCGTGAACGGCGCGGTCGAAGCTCAGGGGCTCGAAGGCGAAGTGGAAGCGCATACGCAGAACGGCGCCGTCCGCATCGAGACCACCGGCGTGGCACGGGCCAGCACCGTCAACGGCCCGATTCGCGCCAAGATCGGCGCCAAATCCTGGATCGGCACCCTGGCCCTGGAGAGCGTCAACGGTCGCCTCGAAGTCGAGCTACCGGCCGACATCGGAGCCGAGCTCCGCGCCGACACCGTGCACGGATCGGTTCGCGTGGCTCCCAAGATGGATGGCGCCCGCGTGCAGGACAACCACGTCGAGGGTCGTCTCGGCAAAGGGGGCGGCGAGTTGCGTCTTCGCACCGTCAACGGTCCCATCGACGTTCGATGACAAAAAGCGAGACCCCGCCGACGGGCGGGGTCTCGTGAGCGCTATCGGTCCGGTCCTATCGGTCCGGTCCGATGGCGCTTCGCTACGGGCACTCGCTGTCGTCTTCGCCCCACGCGTGTCCGCAATTGTGTTCGCGCGAAGTCGACGGGCCGTTCTGCGCCAAGTTGGCGAAGTAGGGGTAGCACGCTTGTTGAGCTGTCGTGAATCCGTTGCAGGCCGTCATGCACGAGCCGGGCGCGCCGTAGGGATACCCCGTATAGCTCGTGCAGATCGACGTCATGATGCCGCAATAGTTGGCGCAGAGGCCCGCGTCGCCTCCGTCGCTCGTCGAACCGCTGTCCGTTCGATCGCCGCTCGCATCGGTCGTCGCGTCGCCGCTCCCGTCCGTCGTCGCGTCGGATCCGCCGTCGCTCCCCGCGGAACCAGCGCTGCCGTCCGTCGTGCCGCCGTCATTTCCACCTGCACCCGCGGCGCCTGCTGTACCCGCGGCGCCTCCTGTACCCGCGGCTCCAGCTGTACCTGCGTTGCCCGTGCCCGCAGTGCCCGCGGTTCCGGTGCCTGCAGTGCCGCCCGCTCCGCCCGTTCCGGTGCCGGCGCTGCCGCCTTTGCCCCCGCTGCCAGCGCTGCCTGCGCTGCCACCTTTGCCCCCGCCGCCGGCGCTGCCACCGGCGCCGCCGCCGGCGGTGCCTCCGGTCGCACCCCCATTGCCGCCTGCGCCGGCTTTGCCCGCGGTGCCGCCCGATCCCGCGGTCCCGCCGCCGGTTCCTGCCGCTCCGCCTTTGGCGCTGCCGCCCGCTCCGCCGGACCCTCCCGTGCCAGCGGTTCCGCCGCTGCCGGGCGGGGCGTCATCGTCTCCGCAGCCCTGAACCGACAACCCGACCGCGAGTCCGAGGGCGAGGAGAGGCCCCACGATGCGGCCGATGCGCAGACTGGAATGCGCGGAACGAGTCGTTTTCGCTTGCATGGTTTGGTTCCTTCGTAAGAGGTCGATGGGCGTCACTCTACTCGGCACGATGCACGTCGAGCCGCGGTGAATTGTCGCAAGGCTGCGGTGAATTGACGCAACCGGGCCGAGAAAAAGCGCCCAGACTGTCGATTTGCGGCAAGGCAGTTACCGGGCGTCATGAACGCGGCTATAGGCCAACCATGAAGACCCTGTTCGGATACTTCTGGCGCGGCTGCTTGGTGCTCTTGCCGGCAACGGCGACGATCTACATCGCGTTTCTCATCTTCACCACGATCGATAACCTCGTGCCCGTCGGGGTGCCTGGACTCGGTTTCGCGCTGACCGTCGTGCTCATCACGCTCGGCGGCTTTCTCACCTCCAACGTGGTCGGGCGCGCGGCCTTCGACGTCACCGACCGCTGGCTCACGCGCGTGCCGCTCGCGAAGCTCATCTACACCTCGCTTCGCGACCTCATCAACGCGTTCGTGGGCGACAAGAAGCGCTTCGATCGCCCTGTCGCGGTGATGCTTTCCCCCGGGAGCCGCATCCGTGCGCTCGGATTCGTCACCCGCGACGGACTCGACTCGCTCGGGATGGGCGATCAGGTGGCTGTTTATTTTCCGCAGTCGTACAACTTCGCCGGCAACCTCGCCGTCGTGCCGCGTGATCTGGTCGAGCCTCTCGCCATTTCCACCACCGACCTCATGACGTTCATCGTTTCGGGCGGCGTCTCCGGACTCGGCATCGAGCCCGAACCGGTTGGCCGTTCGTCCGCGGGCGGCCCCCGAGGGCGAACGCTCCTCGGAATCGGACCTAAATAAGGAGGAGGGGCTCGACGTGCAAAATAGTCATCTAATTTGCTGATTAAATTGATGATTGTGGAGTTTTTGGCGAGGTGGCTTGGGCGGCCTTGCTTCCGTTGAGGGCGTGACGAGCAGCCTATGTAAGCTACGTTGTAGGTCAGCGGCGCCGCATGTACGACTTGTTCGCTTTTCTTCGTGCTCGAATCTCTCGCAGCGCTCTTCCATTCGCGCACGCGACCGACGAAAACGCGCGCTCCAACGCTGGGTCGGATCCGGCCATCGAGGGAATGAGCTCCGCCGCGCCCGAGCGCTGGCACCGGTTCGATTCGCGCGCCTTCTTCCGCGTTCGCGTCTCCATCCTCCTCACCATTTTGATGGCGGTCCTCATCTGGGCGGGATGCGACATCCAGCGGCGGCGCGCGCGCAACCAGTGGGTCGATACGCTCAACGTGGCGCTGATCCTGGTGCGAAAGGACAACGTCGACGAGCGTGCCGTGGAGATGTTGCTGCGACGCACGAGCGCGCTCGAAGAACGACTCGCGGCCGAGTTTCACCAGCGCAATCCGGATGCGCCGAAGCCGTTTCATTTCGTCGTGAAAGGCCCCGTGGATCTGCGGGGTTCACCGCCCCGGCAACCTTCGGAAGGATTGTTCGATCTGGCCAGGTATAATTTCGATCTTTGGCGATTCGGGCGCAGGGTCAATGCGGATGCAGGCGTGGAGGCGAGCACCTTCGACGCTACGATTTACATGGTGGCCCGCGCGCCGCAGCTTGCGTCCGGTGCAAGTGTCGAGGGGGCGAGCCAGGAAGGGGGCACTGTCGGCGTCGTGGAGGTGGAGCTCGATCGCACCATGGTCGACTTTGCGCTCTTCGTGACGACGCACGAGCTTCTGCACCTGCTCGGCGCCAAGGACAAATACGACGCGTCGGGAAGATCGCTCGTGCCGGAGGGTTTGGCGGAACCGGAGCTGCGGCCGCTTTATCCGCAGCGTCATGCCGAGGTCATGGCGAGGAACGTGGCGCTCAGCCCGATCGAGGAGCGTCCGCCGGAGTCGCTCTCCGATCTGAAAGTCGGCGCCACCACGGCGCGCGAAATCGGCTGGGTGCGGTAGCGCGCACGGCCTTCTGCGCGGCGACACCACAGAAAGCGCGGGGCCTCGATGCCGGCGGCTGATCATGCGCCAGCGAGAGGGCGCGGGCGCGCTCTTCTGGGCCTTCTTCTCACGCCCGTCGTCGTCGGCGTCGCAGCCATCGCGCTCTCGCGTCTCCACGTCGCCGTCGAGATCGCCAACATCGTCGTTTTCGGAGGTGCCGCGTCGACGGTGGTGGCCTCGCTGGCCACCGCTGCACGGTCGTATCCACCTCCGGTGTGGCGGCTGGCGACCATGGCGGCAGCGATCGTCGCGCTCGGCGGCTTTGCCTGGGCAGGGGTCACGTCGATCGGCGCCGCGGTGGTCGTCGACACCTTGCTGATCGCGGGGGCCTGGGCGATGGGCACGTCGATAGGCCGCCGCATCGAGCATCCAGGGCATCTCTTGCCGGCTTGCGTCGTCGTGGCGTGCGCCGACGCGACCTCGATCGTGTCGCAATTCGGACCGACGCACGCCATGGCCCAAAGCGAGCGCGCGCTCTCCGTCGTTGCGTTCGCCTTTCCCGTGCCAGGGACGCCGAGCTTTGCCCCAGCGCTCGGTGTCGGCGATCTCGTCTTCATGGCCATCGTGTTCGGCGCCGTCGTCGCGCATGGCCTTTCGATTTTGCGCGCGGCGCTGCTCTGCTGGCTCGGCGTGCTGGCCGCGGGCGCGGCCTCGGCGTTGTGGGAGACGGTCGTGCCGGCGCTCGTGTCGGTCGGTGCAGCGGTCGTGCTGGGCGTGCCAGAAGCGCGGAGGTTGCGACCCGCGGACCGCCGCGTGGCGACGCTCGCGATGGCGATCGCCGTAGCGGTGGCCGCGGCTGCCATCGTGTCGCAACTCGTTCGCCCCGGGACCGACACGGTCGTGGACGAATAGGTCGACGAACGGGGCGGACCCAGCTTGGATTCGCGAAAGGGTAGGGCCGCGCGCGGCCGTGGGGTGCATTGGGGACCGGCAGTGGGGCATACGCGTCCCAAGGCTGGAAAGTGTCAGGAAATTGACGAACGTTCGTCCACTCTGCGCGATTCGAAGAAAGCGCTTCGGCCGAGCGAGCGAAGCGCTAGAGTGCGATGACCGACGAATCCATGATCGGTCAGCGCTTAAACAACTTCGAAATCGTAAGACTCGTCGGCGAGGGCGGGATGGGAGCGGTCTACGAGGCCGAGCATCCCGTGATTCGCCGCAAGGTCGCGGTGAAGGTGCTTCGGCGCGAGCTCGCCGTCGACGGCGTGCTGGTGCGTCGCTTCATCAACGAGGCGCGCGCCACCAACGAGATCCGCCACTCCGGCATCATCGAGATCATCGATGTGGGGATGTTTCCCGACGGCGTGCCGTACCTCATCATGGAGATGCTGGAAGGGGAGAGCCTGGGTCGGCGGCTGGAGCGGCTGCAGTGGCTCTCCCTCGATACTGCACTGGATTTCGCGCTGCAGGCAGCGAGCGCGCTCGACGCGGCGCACGCGCACGGGATCGTGCACAGGGACCTCAAGCCCGACAACATCTTCCTGGTCAATGATCAACGTTTCGTCGGCCGGGAGCTCATCAAAATACTCGACTTCGGAATCGCCAAGCTCAAGGGCGATCTCTCGACGAATCCCGTCGACACCAAGCTCGGCTCGGTGATCGGGACGCCGGCCTACATGTCGCCCGAGCAGTGTCGGGGCATCCCCGATGCCGTCGATCACCGCACCGATATCTACTCGCTCGGGATCATTCTTTACGAGATGCTCTGCGGAGAGCCGCCGTTCGTCGCGCCCGGCCCGGGGGATCTCATGATGATGCAGATGACGACGGCGCCGATGCCGCCCTCCGCGCGCCGGCCGGATGTGCCGCCGGCCCTCGAGCAGGTCATCCTCAAGATGCTGGCCAAGCAGCGCGACGATCGCTTCGACTCGATGGCAGATTTCGCGGCCGCCCTCGGGCATTTCTCGACGCCGATGGTCTCCGGGACACCGGCTCCCTCGGGCGCCATCGTGAAAAGCGCCGATGTCCGCAACACGCTCGAAGGCGTGCAGCCAAGGATCATCATCGAACCTCCCCCGGCGGGCATTGTCGGAAGCAGCGCTCCGCCGCCGACTTCATTGGATCACACGACGGACTTCGGGCCCGGCGACACCATACGCCAGGCGGCGCGTCCCCGCCGCGGCCCGGCGATCGCAGGCGCTCTGGCGGCGCTCGCGGTTCTTGCTGCATGGGTGTGGATGCGTCCCGGCGCGCAGGAGGGTCCCGTCCGACAAGTCGCCGTGGGAGCCCCGGCCGCCCAACCCGAGCCCGCGCTGCAACCGCAGCCGCCAAATCCGACGGCCGTTGCAACCGCTATCGCGGCGTCGCCGCCGTCTTCGGTTCAGGCTCCATTGGCGCCCACCGAACCGAACCTTTCCCCGCGGCGTGCCGCGGCCTCCTCGCGCCGACCTACGCCGCCGCCCGTGCTGCCCAAAGGCGCGCCGGTGACAGCCGCGGCACCGGTGACAGCCGCGGCACCGGAGATCGCCGCGGTACCGGAGATCGCCGCGCCTCGGAGCTCGCCGCCCACGCCGCCCACTGCCTCGGCCCCGACGGTCGAATCCGGCTTCTTCAGCTTCGACAGCATGCCTTGGTCCGAGGTTTACCTCGGCACCAAACATCTCGGCACCACGCCGCTCATCCGCGTCGCGCTTCCTCCAGGACGACACGTGCTGACGCTCAAGAATCCCGAGCTCGGCACCTCGACGTCGTACGTCGTCGAAATCGCCGCGGGCAAGTCCGTCTCTCGCTTCGTTGGCTGGGAGAAGGAGTGATCGGCCCCGGCACGGCCTATCTCGTTCGCCGCGCGTGCGCCTTGCTGGCGTTCGCGGCTGCTTTGTCGTGGGCCAGCTCGGGCGCGGCGCAGGAAGGCCCCCAAGAAAACGCCGACCTCGGTCCGTCGTCGGTGGGCACCGATCCCGCCACTGCCAGCGCGCCGGCTTTGCTCTCGCTGGCCGAGGAAGCGATGAGCACCATCGACTACCAGCGCAGTCGCGAGCTGGCAGAACGGGCCATCGCCACGGGGGGCCTGGAGATCGACGATCTCACGCGCGCCTACCGCATCGCCGCCTTGTCGCTGGCCCAGCTCGACGATCTCGACGGCGCGGAGAAAGCGTTCATCAAGCTATTTGCCTTGGAGCCGGCCTCCAAGCTCGCCATGCGTCTCTCTCCCGCTCGGCGCGGCCCGGTCTTGAACGCACGCGGGTTCTGGTCGTTGCACAAGGATTCATTCGGCGTCGACGTGACCTATGCGCGACGCGAGCGTCAGCTGGTGGTCCGTATCCGCGATCCCCTCAGCTGGGGCCGCACCGTTCACGTGTGGTCGAGGTTCGGCGATCGGCCCTTCACCAAGTCGCAACGACCGGCGGCGGGACAAGTCGTTTTCAGCGTCGCCGACATCGGCTCCACCGAGGCGCTGGACGTCTACGTCTTCGTCGTCGACGAGCACGCCAATGTCCTCATGCGGTTCGGGCGCGAGCGCGAGCCACACGTCTTCCGACTCAGCGACGAAGAGCTGGCGGCCATTCTCCGCCGCGACATTCGTGGCGGTCAAACGGGTTCTTACGCCCGCCGGCTGGAGGAGCTCGGTGTGCAAGTCGGCGTCCACGGCTACACCAGCTTGGAGCTGAAGCCGAACGGAAACACGACCACCTTCGACTTGCATCACGCCACCGCCATGATCCGCGCCAATCTGCTCGACGCCGCTTCCGTCGAGCTGGCGCTGGAGTGGGAGCACCTCGGCCGCGGGCAAGGCGACTTCTATTTGCCGCACGCTTTCATCGACATGAAGGCGAGCGATCTGCTCGTCATCCGCGGCGGTTTCTTCGAAGCGCCGGTGGGCGCATTCAACGAGTACCTCTACCCCGATTTCTTGCGCGTCACTGGGCTCCCGCCGCTCTTCTCGCGCAGCGTGGTGCCGGGGCTATGGTCCGAGGTGGGACTGCAGGCCCGCGGTCGGCTCGCCGTGAGCACACTGGCCAACGTCACCTACGCGGCATTCGTGAGCAACGGGCTCAAACAACGCGACCCCAACCCCACCGACGGCATGCTCCAGGAAGGAGGCGATATCCGGGAAATGCGCTTCAACGATCGCGAGGACATGGCGGGCAACAAAGCCGTTGGCGGTCGGCTCGGTCTCGAAGTCGGGGAGTTCGACGTCGGCGTGTCGGGTTATACCGGGCGCTATACCATCGAGGCTCCCCGACAGCTGAGCATCGTCGACGCGGACATGTCCTTTCGCAGCCAGTGGCTGACGATTCGAACGGAGGGCGCCATCGCCCTGCAAGAAATCACGACGAGGACGTTGAGAAAGCAAGGCCTCTATGTGCTCGTCGCCGCGCGCGCCCATCCCTATCTCGAGCCCTACGCCCAATACGACTACGTCGATCTCGGGCCATGGGCGCAGCGCGGACTCTTGGGCTTCGCCTTCTATCCTTTTCCCCACGAACGGGCGACCCGCAGCCTGCGGCTCAAGAGCGAGGCTGGGTACGACTTTCCCGAAGGCAGCAGCAAGAAGTTCGTCTGGTTCTTCCAGCTCACCACCGGCTTCTGAGCAGCTCGACGGATTGTTCTCGCGCCCCGGCTGGGGTCGCGCTGTCGGCAAGGAGCGCAAGTTCATCGACTGGTGAGCATGGATTTTTTTCATGGCGACGTCGCAGGTGCGCTCGGCGAATGCGGTCGAAGATGACGCCCGCGTGACAGCTTCGTCGGTCACGATGATGTGACGAATCGAGCGTCGGTGTGTGCAGGGACGACTTTTTGACGCTGACGAGTGACAATGGCTACGGTATTCGAGTAATTTGTCGTGATTGAGGTACCAGCGTTTCGTGTTGTTGACGTCGCGCGGTAGGGCGCTCGCGGCGACGGCAAGGGTGTTCCATGCCTTGATCGGCATCGGCGCGCTCTGCGGAGCGGCGCGCTGCAGTTCCAGCCCGGAGCCGATCCCCAGTCCCTCGATCGATGGTGGTGTCTCCGGCGATGACGCGAACCTCGATGCGATCAGCGAGGCGGAGCCCGCGGACGTCTCGACCGGTATCGACGGCGACGAAGCGCGTGCCGATCGCGATGCCGGCGATATTTCCATCGATGGTCGCGGCGCGCTGGACATCTCCGCCGACAGTGGAGAAGGACTCGACATTTCCGGCGATGCCATGCTCGCCGAAGGCGCCGCGCTCGATGCGCAGGTTCGGCCACCGGATGCGCCTTCGAGCGACGGCGGCGCTCTCCCCGACGGACGGTCGGGTGATGGCGCTCCGCCCGTGGACGGCGATGCCTCGGCGGACACCCCCCGGCGGTGTAACGGATTCGAGGCGCTCTGCGATCGGCGTTTCGATGAAGTGGTGTTCCCGACCACGCACAATGCCATGTCCAATGCCGACGACGGCTGGGTAGCGCCCAATCAGCAGCACGGGATGAAGCGCCAGCTCGAAGACGGCATTCGGGGGATGCTGATCGACACCCATTCGTATCTCGGCAGCACCTACCTCTGCCACAGCTCGTGCCTCCTCGGGAGCAAGCTCCTCGTCGATGGTCTTCGCGAGATCACCACCTTTCTCCAGAGCAACCCCAACGAAGTGTTGACGCTCGTCATCGAGGATCACATCTCCGCGGCGGAGACGGAGACGGCCTTTACCTCGAGCGGGCTCGCCGACTTCGTCTATTCGCATCCCGCGGGGAGCGCGTGGCCGACGCTGCGCACGATGATCGACAGCGGGCGCCGCGTGCTCGTCGGTGCAGAGGCGGGAGCCGCGCCGCCGGCGTGGTACCACCACTTCTACGATCTGGCGTGGGACACGCCTTATTCCTTCAAGTCGACCACCGAGTTTTCCTGCCAGGAGAATCGGGGGAGCCGGCAAAATGCGCTCTTCCTTCTCAACCACTGGGTCGAAAATCCGCTCCCCGACGAGAACCTGAGCCGCACCGCCAACGCGCATGACATGCTCCTTTCACGGGCGCGGCAATGTCAGATGGAGAGCGGCAAGCTGCCCAACTTCGTCGCCGTGAGCCACTACGCCGTGGGCGATCTGTTCACGGTGGTGCGCGAGCTCAACGGTCTGTGAAAGACGCGCGGTTCACGCCGCTCGAATCGTTGCTTGCGGGCGAGGCTTGCTGACCCAGAGCGCCCACGCCACGAGGACCACTTGAAACGGGAGGCGCCCCCAAAGGAACGCGGGGGGCGCGGGAGGTAGATCGCGGATGCGGACGTTGGCCAGCGCCATGTAGACATTGGCCGGAAACACGGCGACGTAGAGGGCGACGAGCCCCCATCCCGCCACGCGTCTCGTCGATTCGGGGATGAGCGCGAGCCCGAGCAGGATCTCGAAGACACCCGAGATCCAGACCAGCGCGTTGGGCCAAGGGAGCTGGGGCGGAACGATTTGCGCGAAGGCGTCGGGCGCGGCGAAGTGAAGCACGCCGATCACGACCATCATGGTGGTCAACACCCAGCGCAGCGCCGTTCGCCAAGACTCCACCGGAAGACACTAAGACAGGTGCCCCGCCGCGACAAGCGCACCAAGACGAGAACTGACTTCGCGGTCCGCTCGCTGCGTGCCAGGCGGGCGACCACGATCGAGCGATCCGAGCCAGCGGTGCCGAGCCAGTAGTGCTAAGAGGGGGCCCGATGCGGAGTGCCAACGGGCTCTTTCTCGTATCCTCCTTGATCTGGGGATCGACGTGGTTCGTGATCCGTTACCAGCTCGGCGTGGTGGCCCCCGAAGTCTCCGTTGCTTATCGCTTCGCCTTGGCAGCTGCTCTGCTCCTGGCGATTTGTGCGGTGCGCGGCGTGGGCTTGCGCTACGCGCCGCGCGCGCACGCCCTCATGGCCGCGCAGGGCGCCTTCATGTTCGCTATCAACTACGTTCTCATCTACCACAGCGAGCGCTTCCTCACTTCGGGTCTCGTCGCCGTCGTCTTCTCCGTCATCGTCATTTTCAACATCGTCGGCCTGCGGGTCTTCTTCGCGCAACCGATCCAATTCAAGATGATCGCCGGCGCCATGTGCGGCGTGGGTGGGGTAGCCCTTCTCTTCTGGCCGGAGCTGGCGCGCTTCGAAGGGGACGCCAAGGAAGCCACCGGCCTCGCGCTGGCCACCGTGGCGACGTTCATTGCGTCGATCGGGAACCTGGTTGCCGCCCACAATCATCGCCTGGGATTGCCGATCCAGGCATCGACCGGCTTTGCCATGCTCTACGGCGCGCTCATGGTCGGCGCCTGGGTCGTCGTTACCGGTGTCCCGTGGAGCTTCGCGGCGACGCCGAGTTATCTCCTATCGCTCGCGTACCTCGCCGTCTTCGGATCGGTGGTGGCTTTCGTCGCCTACTTGACGCTGGCCGGCGATATCGGAGCCGATCGCGCGGGCTACGTCGGCGTCGTGACTCCGGTCGTGGCTCTGTTGCTCTCCACCGCGCTCGAGGGATACCACTGGACGATGCCCGCCATTTTTGGCGCGGTCCTCTGTCTCGGAGGCAACGCGCTGATCTTGAAAAAGAAGGATCCCTCGTCGTCGGCTCGAGCGGCGAAGGGCGCCGCGTGATGGTCCCTGGCGCGCGCCGCTCGGGGAGAGGGCTCGTTGGCACTCACGCGTAGGGAAGCTGGTCTCGCCGAAGATCCACTGGTAACATGAACGATTGTTCCTTTTGGCGGAGGTGGCGTGTCATGAGCAAAAGGTCGCTCGGTGGTTTCCTTCTGTGGGTGGTCGCATGCGTCGCGTGCAACGGCGATTCGACCACCGCGGGTACGCCGACGGATCCGTTCGTCGGTAATTGGGCGTGTTCCGAGCAGATGTCGCTCAGTTTCACCTCTCCCCCGGGCATGGCGGATCAGAAACAGACGGAGATGTCGACGCTGAGCATCACCGCGGCAGGAGGCGTCCTTACCGCCAGCAAGAACACCGACGCCGGGCCGAGCTGCAAGGTTTCGTTTACGAGCAACGGCTCGACCGCCACCTTGAGCGAGGGCCAAACCTGTACGACCCGGCAAGGTGTTTCCCTCAGCTACAAGTCGGGATCGGCGACGGTGAGCGGAAGCTCGATGGAATCGTCGTTCTCGTTTGACGCCAGTGGTACCTTCAATGTTGGTGGAATGATGGTGCCTGCCATGGCGACGGGGACACAGACGTCGACCTGCTCGCGTCTCAGCCCACCGCCGGGGGGCGGCGCGACTACCGGGGGCTGGTAGGCGGTTCGTCGAGCTCGCCATCATCTCCTTTGCGTTCGCTCCCCCACGTCAGTAGACCATGTGGACATGGCGGTAGCGTCTTCGTTCGTTCCCCCGCCCGGAGTGGGGACATCGATTCTTCGTCGATGCGCGGTGAGGATGGTCGCGCTCTGCTTCGTCGGCTGTGGCGCGACGGAGGGAGCGCCGGCGCAGGGCGACGAGACGCCGACAGTGGCGGACGCGGCGGTCGACCAGGATTCTCACGCCGATGTTTCCGTCGATGCCGATCGCGACGATGCCGACGTCAGTATCTCCGACGCTGCGCCTCTGGACAGCGATGACGTGAGCGCCGAAACGGACGCCGACGCTCGCGCGGTATCCGATGGTCCCTTCGATGGGGGCGCCGGTGGGGACGAGGGTGCCAGCGACGGTCCCGATGGCGCCGAGAGTTCGATGGCGGATATTCGGCCGAACGATGCACCTAGCGGATTGCGCTTTCCGGATAGCTTCGTATTCGGCGCGGCGACTGCGGGCTTCCAGGTCGAGATGGGTTGTCCCACGCTCGGACGCGCCGCCTGCGACGACCCCAATTCCGATTGGTACGTCTTCACGACGGCGACCGAGACCGTCAGCGATCCCGGCGCCCATTTGAGTGGACAAAACCCCGGCATCGTCGGTCCCGGTTTCTGGGAGCTCTACGCCGACGATATCCGGCGGGCCCAGGAAGAACTGCATCATCAAGGGATGCGTTTGAGCTTGGAATGGAGCCGCATCTTCCCTACCGCCACCGACGGCGCCGAGGGGTACGACGCGCTCAAAGGCATCGCCAACGCGGGAGCCCTGGCGCGCTACCACGCCATTTTCGCCGAGCTGAAGAAGCGCGGCCTTCGCCCGCTGGTGACGCTCTATCACTACGCGCTACCGACCTGGATCCACGACGCCAAGGGATGTCACGTCGACTACGCGAATTGCACGCCCAAGGGGTGGGTGAACCAGGAACGCGCCGTCCGCGAAGCCGCCAAGTTTGCTGCCTTTTGTGGGCGCGAGTTCGGCGGCGAGGTCGACTGGTGGGCCACCGTCAACGAGCCCCTGCAAAACATGGTGTTCGGCTACCTGCAGCCGCAGGCCGGGCGATCGCACCCGCCGGCGGTTTTACTCCAGCAAAAAGACGCCAAGGTCGTCTTCCACGCGCTCATCGAGGCGCACGCGCGGATGTACGACGCCATCAAGCAATACGACACCGTGGACGCCGATAGCGACGGCGCTGCGAGCTGGGTAGGCGTCGTCTATCCGCTGGTCCCCATCGAACCGGCGGGACCGCTCGATGTCCAGGCCGCCAAGAATCTCGACTACCTCTGGAACCGCGCTTATCTCAACGCCGTCACGCTCGGCCAGTACGACGAAAACCTGGACGGCACGACCGTCTTACGCGCCGATCTGGCCAATCGCATGGACTACGTCGGCGTCAATTGGTACGGCGGGCTCAAAGTGACGGGGTGGCCCGTCTCCTTTTTGCCCGATCTCTCGCCGCTCTTCACGGTCAACCCGCTGACGATGGTCGAAACGCCGAACCAGCCCGACAAGCTCGCGGGCTTTTTGCAATACGTGAACAAGGACCTCGCACGCCCCGTGGTGATCACCGAAAATGGCACGGGCGACCCCGCCGACGACGGCGCCGGACCAAGGTGTCTCGTGCGAAACTTGAAAGCCACGGCTGATGCGATGAGCGCCGGCGCCGACGTGCGCGGCTATTTCTATTGGACGCTCATGGACAATTACGAATGGAACCACGGCATGGACATTCGTATGGGCCTCTATGCGGTGAGCAAGGACGACCCCATGAAGCTGCGTGCTCCGCGCAAGGCCGTGGGCGTGTACGACTCCATCGCCCGCTGGCACGTGCTCTCCGATGCGCTCATCACGCAGTACGGCGGGCCGTAACCCGGCGTCCTCGCGCTCGATCTTGCGCCACGGCATGACGGCCAATCCTCGCTCATGTACAATCAGTCGATGTCGCGGGCGGTGGGCAAACTCGTGGTGCATCACCGATCGAAGGGGGTCGCGATCGGGACCATCGACGGGTTCTTCCTCATGCGTTGCTACGGCGATATTACGCCCGTGGACATTCAGGCCACGCTCCTCGGCCACGCGGCGCTCGTCGCCTACCGACCGGAAGGCGGGGGCTCGATCGTCGCAGTCGACCCCACCGCGTCCTTTCCGTCCGAGGAGACGCGCCGGGTGGCGCTCGAAGTCACGCGCAAGACCGGCCCCAAAACCCTCGCTCATGCGCTCATCGTGCTCGGCGACGGCTTTTGGTCGAGCGCCATGCGAGGCGTCATGACGACCATCTGGTCGCTCACCTCGGTCAATCACCCCCGCAAGGTCCTTCGGCAGGAAGAGGAGGGCGTGGACTGGGTGCTCGAGACGGTGGGCGAATCAGCGCCGCGGTATCGGCACCTCTTGCTGGCGGGTCTCGTGCAGCTCCGGCTGAACGCGACCCTGCCGCCGGCGGCGCTGTCATCCTCCTCTGGGAGACCACCGTCGTGACGGTCCTACCGATCGCGGGCCAACCCGCCATGTACGTGAGCGACACCGGGCCGCATTTCTACCTGAACGGTGAGCTTTACTTCCGCCAGGTCGACGAGCTTTCCATCAGCATCTGCGTGGCCAAGGAAATCGACGACCAAGAGTGGAGCGATTTTCTGGAGAGCTCGCTACGCCTCGGTCGCCTCCTCGGTCGAAAGACGACAGCGATCGTGGCGGCTTTCACCCAAGACTATCCGAACGCCTCCCAGCGGCGCCAGACGACCGCATTTCTCGAGCGCAATAGCGTCCCCAAGGTCGCTCGTCTCGCCGTCGTCTCCGACAACCCCCTCTTGCGCGGTGCCATCGTCGCCTTCAGCTGGGTGGTGCCGCAGTCCACCATGCGCTCTTTCGGACCGCGGGACATCGGGGGGTGTCTCCGCTGGCTGCAGGCCGTCAGCGCTTTCGATCTCCCGCGCGCGGTGACGGCCTGGCACGAAGGCCGTGCGGCGTTTCACAAGCGCTAAACCATTCGCGTCCTCGGTGCGCGCTTGTTTGCGCTCGAGCGCGCGTGCTAAAGACGCTCGAGTTCGTCGATGATCACCCTTCACGCGATTCGGCACGGCAAGGCCATGGCCGGCGCCGAGCAGTACGACAAGCTCCACGCGACGGGGCAAAGGCAAGCGCGGTTGCTCGGCGAGCATTTGCGCGAAAAAGCGCTGCATTTCGACGCAGTTTTCTGCGGGCCGCTCACGCGCCAGCTGGATACGCTCGCGCACATGCGCGAGGCGGCCGGTGAGATCGGCGCGGCGTGGCCGCCGGCGGTCATACTGGCCGAATTGTCCGAAGCGCCCATCGAGGCCCTGGCGCGACATTGCATGACCGAGCGCATCTCCACCGACGTCAAGCTGCAGGCGCTCATGAGCGAGCTCTATGCCAAGCAGCGCGGGGGGCCCGACACCGGCGTCTTCGAAGCCGTGTTGGCGCACGTCGTCGGTATCTGGTTGAGCGGCGAAGTGACATTGCCCGGCGTCGAAACAGCGCCGGAGTTCGGGAGGCGCGTGCGTGCCGGGCTCGATCTCGTCTTGCGCGGTAGCGAAGAACGGCGTCATGTCGCCGTCGTCACCTCCAATGGGGTCATCGGCTGGCTCGCGGGATACGCCCAATGCGAGACCGAGCCGGAACGCGAGTGCCTTTTTCGTCGTCTTTTCAACGCTTCGGTGAGCCGTTTCACCTGCGAGAGTGGACGTCTCGAGCTTTCCGCTTGGAATGTCATCGACCATCTCGCCGATGACGCGCTACGAACCATCCTCTAGCCACGGGCAGGTCTTCATGAGCACGCCTTCTGCTTCTGCAAACAATTCCGAAGGTACGCCCGTACGCGGAGCCGACGACGTGCGATCTTCCTTTGCCTCGTGGCTCGGGCACAAGGTGGGCACGTCCGTCGAGATCACGCAATGGGAGGCCCCTGAAGGAGCCGGGCACTCCAACGAGACGATCCTCGTCGAGGCGCTCACCGCCACGAAGGAACCTCTTTCGCTGGTGGTGCGAGTCGAGGCCAACTTGCCCGCGGTTTTCCAGCGCTATGATCTCGGGCTGCAGTGTACCTGCATGAACCGTATCGCCGCACACAGCGCTGTGCCCGTCCCTCGGGTGCGCTGGCTCGAACCGGCGACTTTGGTCTTCGGGCGTCCGTTCTACGTCATGGATCGTATCGATGGGTTGGTGCCGACCGATAGGCTCCCCTACACACTTTCGGGTTGGCTCTTCGAAGCGACGGTCGAGCAGCAAAGGGCGCTCTTCGATTCCTCGATCGACGTTCTGGCCGCGCTCCACGCCATCGACTGGCGCAAGGCCGGCCTCGACGTGCTCGCGCGCCCCGAGCACGGTCCGGCCGGGATAGGGCAGCAGCTCGGTTGGTGGATGTCCTTTGCGAAATGGGTCTGTGCGGGCCGCCCGCAGGCGACCATCGACGGCGCGAGCTCCTGGCTCCGTGATCACGTGCCCGAACCTTCCGGGCCCATCGTGCTCAACTGGGGCGACGCGCGCTTTTCCAACGTCATGTACCGCGACTTTCGCCCCGTCGCCGTGCTCGATTGGGAAATGGCCATGCTCGGCCCCGCCGAGGTCGACGTCGCCTACTTTCTCTTTTTTCAGAAGTTCTTCTCCCAGGGGCTCGGTGTGCCGGATCTTGCCGGCTTTCCCAGCCGTGACGATGCCATCGCCGCCTACGAGCGGCGCGCGGGGCGCAAGCTCGATGACCTTCTTTTCTACGAGGTGTTCGCCGCGTGGCGCAACGCGACCGTCATGCTGCGCATCGCCGATCTCTACGAGTCGCGCGGCCTGCTCTCACCCGACAGCGGGGCAGGGCAGAACAACATCGCTACCCGCATGCTGGCCGACATGATCGGTCTGCCCAGTCCGGGCGAACCGGGCGGTCCCTTCGGCTGATCCAGCGCCGTGCTAAGCGGGCCGCGCCGTGCGCTTGGCGAAGCGCGCGCCATCGCGCACGCTGCGGTAAGCCTGAAGAACGGGGGCGAGCTCGCCCGGGTGACTGGCGTGCAGGATGACGCCATCGGCGCCAGCTGCGAACTGATCGACGAGGCGCGCTGCGCATTCTGCGGCGCTGCCCACCGCGGCGGGCAGCCATTCCTTCGGAATCAGGGCGTCGATCTCGCCGAGCTGTTCCAAAGTGGCCAAGCCGTCGATGCCACCGCGCATGCCCGCGATCAGGGGGTGCTCGCGAAAAGCGTCGAGCGTCCTCGAGTCCCACCCATTGGCCGCCACCAGCAAATCGCCGTACACGGGGGCTTGCAGGTACGTGGCCATGCGTGCCACGAGGCGACGCAGGCGCATTTCCTCGCTCGGTTCGTGCACCGTCGCCAGCACGCTCCAGACCTTGACCGAAGCGGGGTCGCGCCCAGCCCGCTCCGCTCCCCGGCGCACCGTCTTCACTGCTGTCGCCAGCGCTTCGTCGGAAAAAAACGTGTGCAGGATGACGCCGTCGAACACGCTCCCGGCGAACTCGAGACTCTTCGCGCCGAAGCCACAGAAGAGAATGGGGATGTCCTCGTCGAGCCAATCGGCCAGGTACACGTAGGGTATTTCGCCGAGGGGACCCGCGTAGCCACCCACCCTTTCCCCACGCCAGAGGCGTTTCATCAGATCGACGAAGTCACGGAGGTGGGCGTTCGTGACGTTCCCGATGCCGAACAGCGTCGAGCGGATGCCGACCCCTCGCGCCACACCGAGCGCAAAGCGCCCACCGGTGAGGCGAGAAACGGAAGCACCCAGGGTGGCGGTCAGCACGGGGTGGCGCGTGTTGACGTTGGTGGCGCCCGTACCGAGGTAGATGCGCTCGGTGACGGCGCCCGCGGCTCCCAGGCATACGCCCGCCTCTTTGACGTCGAACCGTTCGGATATCCAGACCGAACCGAAGCCGAGCCGCTCCGCTTCCCGCACTTCTCCGATGAGATCGGCGGGCGACCTGGTATGGCCCGGAAGAGCGTAGCAACCGAGCTCGGGAAACGCGTCATTCGACATGCCGACCTCCATGAGGCGCGCTCGGCGCCGGCGTTCGTTCGTGCGCCGCGAGGCCGTACAATCGGAGCAGCAGCCAGTCGCGCGACGCGTCGGGTAGCTCGCTGAAGAATTTGGCGGCAACCCTGGCACTGAAGGGGACGTAATAACGAGACTTCGGCGAGCGCGTCGTGGCGGCACGAACGATGACGTCTGCCACGGCCTCGGCAGGTATGCCGGTCTTGGCCAGTTGCACGTCGGCGAACCGTTCGAGCGTGGCCATCGACTCGCGGTACGGGTTCTGGGGGTCGGCACGCACCGCGCGCGCGACTGCCTTCGCCTTCTCGAAGGTCGGCGTGTGCACGAAGCCGGGAACGACGAGGCAAAGTGCGATGCCGAACGGACCGAGTTCGAGCCGCAGGCAGTCGGTCATCGACTCGAGCGCTGCTTTGGTCGCCGCATAAACGGTGGCGAAGGGAGCGGCCACGCCCTTGGCCAGCGAGCTCACGTTGATGATGCGACCAGCACCTTGCGCGCGCATGACCGGCGTCAGTTCGGCGATGAGCTGCGCGGCCCCGAACAGATTGACTTCGAAGGCATGCCGCACCTGGTCGCGGTTCATCTGTTCGAGCGCCCACGGCGGTCCGTAGCCCGCATTGTTGACGAGGATGTCCACCCCGCCGAACGCGTCGAGCGTCCGCTCGACGATGGCGTGCGTCTCTGCGGTGTCCGCGAGATCGGCCGCTATCGGCAGCGCTTGGCCCCCCTCGCCGCCGATGCGAGCGGCGAGAAGGTGGAGCAGTGGCTCGCGGCGGGCGACGACCACCACGCGAAACCCTGCGCGCGCCAGGCAGACCGCCGTCGCCTCCCCGATACCGGACGAAGCGCCAGTGACGATGGCCACGCGCTGGCCTTTCGCGTCGCGGCGCTCACCTCGACTCCCGGCAAGGAGGTTCATGTCGCTCGCCCTCCCGCGCCATCCGCCTTGATGAGCGCCGCCGCCACGCAGCGACGCGGGGCGGTGAGCGCCCCGGTGGCGTAGTCCACGAGATCATCGGCAAACGCGCGTACGCGCGCCCTCCGAGCTCGCGCGGAGAGGCCGCGCAGCTCGACCTCGGCCGCGGCCGTCGCTTGCACGAGGTGACCGGCCATGAAGCGGATGCGACGGTCCTGCACCGCGCGAGGCAAGTCGGACAGATGCGCGCGGATGCGCTCCACCGTGGCATAAAAGGCCTGGTTCCAGGGCCGTTCGGGCCCGAGCACCTGCTCGGCCCGGTTGTGCGCGAAGATCTGGGCGGCGATGCGCACGTAGTTGCAGCCGCGTTCACCGTCGAGCAGTTGCTCCACGAATGGGACCACCAGCACCGCGACGAGCCGAGCAAGCTGGAGCGATTCTCTCGTCTCGTCGAGCACCTCGAGCAACGCGCGCCGCCGCTGGTTGATGGGGATCATCCTCGCCGCCACCAGCGCCGTGAGCAGCGCTTCGCGATCGCCGTAGTGGTACTGCAGCGCGCTGTTGTTGCGCTGGCGCGCTTGCTGCGAGATTCGCCGGGTGGAGACGCCGTCGATTCCTTCCCGTGCAAAGAGCCGTTCGGCGGTGCAGAGGAGCCGGTCCTTGGTGACTTCGCTGCGCGCTTGCCCAGTGCCCATGGCGATCAAAATAAGACAGTTGACTTATTTATGGCAAGCTCGAATACTGCGCTCTCGGTCGCGGAGGATGCGCCGTGCGCCGACGAAAGAGAGGCACCACAGCGTGGACCTCAGCACCCCGCCGCCGCCACATCGCCCACTGCCCGTTCGCCTCCTCAACGGTATGGGGCGCCTCGCTTTCCACGTCACCGGCCAGCTGCCGCGACTCGACGAAGCATCGCTGCTCGAGGCGGCACGCCGTCGTACGGGGCTGTCCGATTTCGGCCCTGAGCGTTTTCGCGAAGGGCTGCGCGTACTTTTGCGGTCACTGGAAGAAGACGCCGCGCTCAATGCCATGGGACGCATCGTGGCGCGCGCGCAAGTGGTCCACGCGCTGGCGGTGCGGCAGAGGCTCGTCGATCATCGCCGGCGTCATCCAGGTCTCGCCGAAATCCGCATCGCGCGACCGCTCTTCGTCCTGGGCTTGCCGCGCACCGGCACGACCATCCTCTACGGCATCATCGCCCAGGACCCCGCCCACCGCAGCCCAGCGTCATGGGAGCTCGCCGATCCGCTGCCGCCCCCCGACCGTGCGACCTACGACACCGACCGGCGCATTGCCCGCACCGAAGCGGATTTCGACCAGTTTCGCAAACTGGTGCCCAACATCGACAGCATCCATCCCATGGGCGCGAAACTCCCCCAAGAGTGCGTCGTCATCATGGCGTACGACTTTCACAGCCTGCAGTACGAGCTCTGCTTCAATGCCGTCTCCTACCAGGCGTGGTACCTCGCGCAGGATCTGCGTCCGACCTACAGCTTTCACCGCGAGGTGCTGCAGCTCCTTTCGTCGCGGGCTCCCGCCGAACGCTGGGTGCTGAAATCTCCGCAGCATCTGGCCTCGCTCGACGCTTTGCTCGCCGAATACCCCGACGCCCTCATCGTTCAGACCCATCGCGATCCGGTGAAAGTCTTGCCCTCGGTTTCGAGCCTGCACTACGCCCTTCGCGCGGCGACGACCGACGCGCTCGCTCCTCGTGCCCTCGGCGAGGAGCAGAGTCGGCTCTGGTCGCAGTCGCTGTCCCGCGCGACAGCTGCGCGCGAGCGCTTGCCTCAGCACGCCGCGCAGTTCGTCGACGTCCAGTTTCAGGAGATTTTGAAGGACCCCCTCGCCGTCGTGCGCCGGATCTATCGACATTTCGATCTCCCGCTGACGGACGAAGCCGAGCGGCGCATGAAGACTTTCATCGCCGCTCATCCGCGCGACAAGCACGGCGCCCACCATTATACAGCCGCCATGTTCGGCCTCGATGCGAAACGCATCCAGCAACAATTTGCCGACTACTACACGCGCTTCGATGTTCCCCACGCCTCCGCCGAAGGAGCCCCCCATGCAGTCTCCTGAGCGTTCGCCCCGGTCATCGTCTCCTTCGCCCGACTCGAGTCCGGCGCTCACCGTGAGCGAGCGCGCCTGGAAGAACCTGCTGACGCAGTTGGAAGAGACCGCCAAGGTGCTCACCGGTCCCAGAGGCGCCGTGGACGCGCTCGAGCGCGCAGAAGGTTTTCGCTACCTGCTGCGGGTGCTTTCCGGTGCGCTCGACATGCACCTCGAGCGCGCCGATCCCGAGCGCCCCGCTCTGACGCGGATGCTCACGCCGACGCGCAAGTTCCTGGGGGACAACCCCGACACCGACTACGACTACTTCCCCGTGCGAAGCGATTTTACCTACCGCATCCGCGGTCAGCGCGGCAACGTTACCTACCTCGGTTTCTGCCTCTACGATGTCCGCCAAGAGGGGGGGATCGAAGTCGGCGGAAACCTTGCCGACGAGCAGCTGAAGTACGCTGCCGACGGCTGCTTCGAAATCGTGCTGAGCGCGCGGCGCCCTCCCAACTGCGACAACTGGCTCGAGCTCTCGCCGCGCTCGTACTGCATGCTGGTCCGTCAATATTACCTCGATCGGCGCAAGGAGGCGCGCTCCGAGATCACGGTGGAGAACGTCGAAACCGCGCTGCCACCGGGGCCGCTCGACGAAGCCGAGCTCGCCGAACGTTTCGCTGCCGTCGGGCGCTACGTCCGCGAGACCGTCGATCTCAGCGCCTCGCTCAGCATCTACGCCAGCCTGCAAGTCGTGCAGGGCGAAGCGAAGCGCTCGCAAGGCGAAGTCATCGACGGCATCGTGCGAGAGAGCCCTCTGGCCAGGGCGCAGGCGCTCGCCGAGACCATCGACCCCAAGGTCATCCTCGGCCACATGCCCACACCCGACATCATGTACACCGGCGCTTGGTGGGAGCTCGCAGACGACGAAGCGGTCCTCGTCGAAGGGCCGGCGCCCGCGGCGCGCTACTGGTCGGTCCAGATCTTCAATCGCTGGCTCGAGTCGCCCGATTACCGCCATCTCCACGTCGCCATCAACAGCAAAGAGGCCAAGCTCGAGAAGGACGGCTCCTTCCGCGTCGTCTTGGCTCATCGCGATCCTGGAGTTCCCAATTGGATCGAGACCGCCGGACACCGGCAGGGCCAGATCTGCCTGCGTGCGCTGCTCTGCAGAGAGCCTTTGTCGATATCGTTCCGAAGAGTGAAGCTGAGCGAAGTGACGCGCGACTGAGATAGTCGGAGGTCGAGGGCCCGCCGTCCTGATTCGGCGGTTGCCCTCGCTCGAGCGATGAGTTGGCGACGGTCGTCAGCCGATCGGTTCCTGGTAGAAACGGTGTCTGGGTAATATATGCAACAGTAACGAATATTTACGTGACAATCCGGCTGCGGTTGGCACTGCCCCGCCAACCTCGGTTGGCACCGCGTTCCCTCCAAGCTATGCTCTGAACCGTGGCGACACCGGGGTTACCGGACTCGACGTCGGCGGGACCCCGGTTCGAGATCCTCGAGCGTGCGGGCAGCGGGAGCTTTGCTGAAGTCTGGAAGGCGCGCGATTGTGCGAGCGGCGCGCTGGTCGCGCTCAAGATCGGTCGAGACGAGCGTTCGCATCGTTGGCTGGCTCGGGAAGCCGCGCACGCTTCGCTCGCATTGTCGCCCTTCTTGCCGGAGCTCATCGACGTCGGTTGGCTCCGAGTGGACGGTAGCTCGGCGTGGCTCGTGGAAGCTAGTGCGCTCGCGGTCGGTACGTGCTGCATCGCCCTCGCGTGGGTAGAAGGTGAGGCGATTCCATGTGCGCTCCGGTCGAGAACGAGCCCCGGTGAGCGTCGCGATCTGGCGCTCTCGGTGGCGCGCGACGTGGGAGAGGCGCTCTCCGATTTGCACGCTGTCGGGCTTGCGCATGGCGACATCAAGCCGGACAATCTCCTCGTCGATGCCCTGGGGCGGGTGCACGTCATCGACCTCGGCCTCGCCTGCGACAGTCAGGACAAAGAGATCGAAGGCGCCAGCCCGCGGTACCTCGCGCGCGGCGACGCCGATCTGGGGCATGCTCGAGCGCGCGATCTCGTCGCCTTGGGTATCGTCTTGGCCGAGATCGTCGACGATGCGGTGGGGCGCGATACCGCGCCGATCATCGCGGCCCGCGCCGCCGCGCTCGACGAACCGCTCCAATCCATCTGCGCGGCGCTCTTGGCGCCGCAGCCAGGGGCGCGACCTTCGGCCGCGTGGGTGGCCGACGCCGCCAGCGCCGCGCTGATCGTCGACGTCGGCAGCGGCGCTACGGACTCGGCGAGGACGATAGAACGCAACGTGCGACAGGTGCGCGCGACGTACCTTCGACTACGGCGCCACGAAATGGCATCCGCCACCGCGACTCGCGGCGACACGGCGGCGTGGCTCGCAGGAGCGGTGCAGTGGAATCGCCGGGCGCAATCGATCGCCGGCGAGGTCGTGAACGGGACGGACCTCTTGGGGCCCATGGATGCGCAGCAGCTCGCGCGCTGGCTGACCGCGCTGGCTGGGAGCAGCGCCGCGGGGTGGCCAGTGGCGCCGATGTTGCGCCTCGGCGAAGCGGCCACGGCCGCAGCGCTGGTCGCGCTCGCGCGCCGCACGGCGCCTCGTATCTGGACATCGCTCGATCTGGAAGCGGCGCTTTCGCCGGGGCAGGCTGCGGCTTCGGTCGGCCCCGCGGTGTCGCCGGTTCTCTGGGGTCGTGCCCTCGACCCGGGCGCGGCAACCGAGCTTGCCCTCGCGCTGGTTCGCGTGCCGGCCGATCCGCGTGCCATCGAGGTGGTGGAACGCACGCCCGACGCGCCATCCGCCCTTCTTCTGGCCGCGGTGCGTGCGCTCACCTTGCGCGGCGAATATGGGCGCGCACGCAGTCTCGTGCTTCGCGGCGTCGGCGTCGCGGCGCGCGAGATGGACCCCGTGGCGGCCGAGGTGCTTCGTCGCGCCGGCGACTTCGGGCTGGCGTCGGAACGGGCGCGTGCCGCCATCGCGCGCGGCGTCGACCCCGATGGGGTGGCGCGCGCCGTCCTCGCTCGCATGGCCCTCGATGCGGGCCGCGTGGGCGAAGCGGCAGATCTTACGCGCGGCGCCGCGCCGACAGCGGCTATTTGCGAAGTCGAGGCCCTCATTGCCGTCGCCCAGGGTGACTCGCGGCGTGCGTTCGCGGAGGTAGCGCGCGGGGAGGCTTTCGCAACGACGCCGGAAGGCCTGGCGCGACTCGCGGGCCTCAAGGCGTACGTCAGCCACGGGCATGATCCGGAGGCAGCGCGCCAGGCGTTTTCACTCGCTGCCGATCACGCGGTGCGCGCCGGCGCCATCGTCGAGGAGGCGTCGTACTTGACGGGCCTGGCGGGCGCCGCGGCCGACTGTGGCGACATTGGGCTGGCCATGACCTCTTCGCGCCGCGGGGCGCTCTTGGCCGAGCTCATCGAACGCCCTTCGCTGGTGGCGCGCGCCCTCTTGGCGGGAGCTGTCGCCAATGGGACGGTGGGCGCCGACCACGACGCCATTCGGCTCGCCCGCGAGGTCATCTTTTGGGCGCGCCAGGCGTCCGACGTCCACGCCGAGGCCTTTGCCCAATGGGTCATCGCCGACGCGTCGGCGCGGTTCTCGGCGGAGGCGATCGCTGCATCCCGGCGTGCCGCGGAGCTCGTGGCGTCCGGCATGGCCGCCGAGCGGCTGCGGGCCGAGGCGCGGCTCTTGCTGCATGCAAGCGGTTCACTCAACGCGGCGCTGATCCGTGAGCTGGACGGTCTGGCCTCCGAAGAAGGCACCGCCAGCAGCGCCGCCAAGCTGGAGTGGTGGGCGGCGCGCGCCGCCGATCTTTCGCTGCGTCTCGGGCGCGGCGAGGATCCGGTCGCGAGCGAAGGCAATTCGGCGGCCTTGGTCCTGTCGCGTCTGGCGGTGCTGAGCAACGCCCGGGCCGAGGTGACGGCTCGGGGCCCAGCCTTGGCCGCGGGGGCCGAGCTGGCGGCGCGGGTCGGCGACGGCGAGATGACCAGGCGATTGCAATCGGCCCTTGCCGCCGAGGCGAGCGCGTTCCTGCGCCGTCTCCCGCCGGAGCTCGCCGACGCGGCGCGCATGCTCCCGTGGGTGGTGCGCGGTGCCGGCTCCAAAGAGCCCGGGATCGACCCGGAGCAGAGCCGCGAGCTCGAGGCCATCGTGCGATCGCTGAGCGAGCGCGAGCGGCTCTCCGATCTGCTCTCCCACGTCGTCGACTCGCTGGTGCTGTGGACCGGGGTGGAACGCGGGCTGCTTCTCTTGCGCGCACCGGACGGACGGCTCGTGCCCCGCGCGGCGCGCAATCTCGAACGCGCCGATCTGCGCGGCGAGCAGCTGGCGCTCTCGCAAACGCTGGCGCACCGCGCGCTCGAGCTGCGTGAGCCCATCATCGCCACCGACGCCGCCGGCGATGTCGAGAGTTTTCACCGCAGCGCCGTCGCCCTCAAGTTACGCAGCGTGCTCGCCGTCCCGCTCATCGCGGGTGGCGAAGCGCTCGGCGTCGTCTATCTCGACGATCGCATCCGGCGCGGAGCCTTTGGCGTGCGCGAGCTCGGTTGGGTGCGAACGATCGCTTCCTTGGCAGCGATCGCCATCGCCGACGCGAAGGCGCAGGCGCTCTATCGGCGGGCGGCACGTCGCGCGTCCCGTGTGTCGCGACAGCTCGCCGACGTCTTGGCCAAGCGCGAGGCCGCGCTCGATGTCGCCGAGCGAGAGCTCGCCAAAGTTCGCGGGTCGCGCACGCGTTTTCCCTACGACGAGTTGATCGGCGAGAGCGATGCCATGCTGACCATGCTCCAGATCGTCGACCGCGTGACGGCCACCTCGGTGCCGGTGCTCGTCATCGGCGAGTCGGGCAGCGGCAAGGAGCTCATCGTGCGCGCCATCCACAACAACGGACCACGCAGCCAGGGTCCGTTCGTCAGCGAGAACTGCAGCGCGCTTCCGGAGGGACTTCTGGAGTCGGCCCTTTTTGGCCACGTGCGCGGAGCCTTCACCGGGGCCGACCGCACCCGCGCCGGCCTCTTCGAGGTCGCCGACGGAGGAACGCTCTTCCTCGACGAGATCGGCGAAATGAGCTTGCCCACGCAGTCGAAGCTGCTTCGCGTCTTGGAGGACGGCATGGTGCGGCCGGTGGGTTCGGAGCGAGCGCGCCGCGTCGACGTGCGCATCGTCGCCGCCACCCACCGCGATCTGGCGGCGATGGTGCGGGCCAAACAATTCCGGGAAGACTTGTTCTTCCGGCTCAACGTCATCGCCATCCGCGTGCCGCCGCTGCGCGAACGGGCCTCCGACATTCCCCTCATCGTGCGCGAGTTATTGCGCAAGCACGGCGAGGGCAAAAGCATTGCCATCACCCGCGCCGCCATGGAGCGCCTCGGATCGTACGACTGGCCCGGCAACGTCCGTCAGCTCGAGAACGAGATACGCCGCGCCATCGTCCTTTCCGATGGAACCGTCGATTACCAGCATCTCTCTCCCGAGATCGCGGCGGTGGCGCGCAAAGACGTGGGGCTGAACCTGCGCTCCCGCGTCGACATGCTGGAGGCCGATCTCGTGCGTCAAGCGCTCGATCAGACACGCGGCAACCAGACGCAGGCCGCCAAACTTCTGGGGCTCTCGCGTTTCGGCCTGCAGAAGATGATCGTCAGGCTCGGGATTCGCCCCAGCGTGCGGGCAGAAGTCGACTGAGCGCCCGCCGTCCCTACGAACCCGTGCCGCCGAGCACCACGCCGAAGGTGCGCGCCAAGAGGTAAAGGTCGAGCCACGGCGACCAATTGCGAACGTAGTGCACGTCCATTCTCACCCGTTCTTCGAAGGTCGTGGCGTTGCGTTCGCTGACCTGCCACATGCCGGTGATGCCCGGCGTGGCGCGCAGGATGATGCGCTCCTGGTTGTTCATCTCCGGGATCTCGCGCTCCAGGTAGGGGCGCGGCCCGACCAGACTCATGTCGCCCACGAGCACGTTCCACAGCTGGGGGAGCTCGTCGAAGCTGTACTTGCGGAGCACGCGGCCAATGCGGGTGACCCGCGGGTCTTTACTGAGTTTGTGAAACTGCTGGTACTCGGCCCAGAGCTTGGGGTTCTTGGCGAACACATCGGCCAGTCGTTTCTCGCCGTCCCCGTGCATGGTGCGAAACTTGACGGCTTGAAAGCGGGAGCCATCGCGCCCCAGGCGAGACTGGCGGTAAAAGACCGGTCCTTTCGAATCGAGCTTCACCAGGATGGCGAGCACGGCCAGGACCGGGAGCACGAAGATGCCGCCCAGCAGGGTGAAGGCAATGTCCATCAAGCGCTTGGCAAAGCGTGGCCACGGCAAAAGCAGCTGCTGGCGCACTTCGAGCCCGAGCACTCCTCCGAGGTCACGCGCCGGCACGCCGAGGCTGGCGAATCCGAACAAGTCCGGAATCAAGAGGACGTGTGAAAATGTGCCGCCGACCCGCTCCGCGATCTGCACGAGCTTCGTCGATGCGACGCCGGGCATGGCCATCACCGCGTAGTGAATCTTGAGTCGCTCCGCCAAAACGGGGGCCAGGCTCAATCCGCCGACCACCGGAACGCCTTCCACTTCGGAAAAATGTCCCGGAGCCACTTGGCGCGCCGAAAGTGCCTCCAGACCCGGGCCGCGGATCGAGCGGACCTCGATGTCGTCGGCGCCGACCAGCGCCCGCAGCGTCCCGTGTTTGTTCGGGTCGTCGTCGAGCAGCGCCACCGGCTTGAGGCCGAGGCTCGGGTACTTTTTCAGGGTGCGCACCACCATGCGCCCGGTGACCCCCGCGCCGAGCACGACGACGGGATGTCCCCACCACGGCTTGTCGGCCAGCAAGGTGCGCAGGACGGCGCGGGTGAGAGGAGTGAAGCAGAGCGACACCAGCAGCTGCAAGACGAGCGCCGCCTGCGCGAGCCAGAAGGAAGAGAGCGACTGCGAGCGCGACACGACCGACGCCATGACGATGAACACGAGCGTCGTGACGATGGTCGTGCGCCGGAGCTCCTCCGGCGGACTCAAGCTGGGTGGCGTGTACAGATGGAGCATCGCAAAGGCGATGCAGAGAAGCGGCACCGGCAAGGCGTGCTGGTAGGTGCGGCTCGGGAACGTGCCGGTGATGAACTGGGCAATGCCGACCGAGAAGAGGGCGGCCAGACCGAGGGAAAGCAGATCCCCCATCAGGAGTACCGCCACCGTTTGCCGCGGGCGACAGGGCGCTTCCAGTCCCGCGATTTCCGGCTGTTCGCGCGCAGCCTGCGAGTGATTTCGCCCGGCGCCCTTCTCGTGCGCAAGCTGCAACTGTTTGATGAGCGCTTGCGCAATGGCCCTCTCGTCACAGGCCCCCATTTGAATGAGGATGCGACCGATCTGGCCCCCTTGCTCCTCTTGCAGGCGGAGCCCGGCGCGCAGATCTTCCGCTTTGATGTCGCCATTGCGAAGCAGGACCTGCCCGATCTCGTTGTCGCGCTTTTTTCGGCGCCGGTAAAAGGCCGGTTCGCTCGAAGCAGGAGCGCCGGCGCTGATGGGGCCTTCTAGGCTCATGTCCTCGACTTGCCGCCTCCGTGGCAACCTCTCTCGCACAGAAGAAGAGGCACGTAGGATCTAACATAGAGCCGCGAAAAGCGCCCCCCGTACCCGCGCCTTTCCCGTGTCTCGCCGCGCCGGCTTGGCGCGCCGGCGCGTGGCTCGGTTCCTTCGCCGAGGTAGGTAAAAACTCTTACTCCTGCTCGATTTCGAACTCGGCGAGCCGCTCGTCTTCCCGGTAGCCGTGCTCGAGAATGCCGTAGCCGATGGCATTCCCCATTCGATACTGGACGATGTGATCCTTGACCCACGTGTGCCAGATCAAGACTGGGCAAACGCCGTGGAAAGTGCCTGTTTCGATGTGATGAATCTTGCCGGTTTCGTCCGTCAGGGTGAGCTTGGCTCCGATCGGGCGCGCCCCCCCCTGCACCGTGCGAACCGTGATGTCGATTTTCTCCAGCCCGAGCACGCGCTCGCCATCGAATAGGCACCCCACGTAGAGCCAATCCATTTCGGCGTCGAACTTGATGCGAACGGCATTGAACCAGAACCGGTCGAATTCGCCGGAGAAGTAGTTCCATCGGTAGAACTTGTTCCAGTCTCGCTCGCCGCCGAAGGTGTGGTCGCGATGCGCATAGCCGTCGAAGGGGTGGGTGCGGCCGTCGATGGTGATCGTTCCTTTCGCGCGCCCGCCTTGCTCGATGTGCCGGGGAAGGAGCTCGGGCGGACCGTGGCGCCAGCTATCGTAAAGAAATGGAGGACTCATTCCGGTGAAGGTGAGGTCGAAACCGATGTCGCCCTCCTTGAACGAAAGGCGAAAAGAGCGCAGCGGCTCGAGCCATTCCATCTTCAGGCCGTTGTAGAGGGCGAGGCAACCCGGCTCGTGAGCGGGAAGGGGTGCGCGCTGATGATTGGCCAAGTAGACGGCTTGTCCTCCGCGGAGGATGGCGAGGTAGAAGTTGGACGTCCCTCCTTGGAAACAGGGAAAGAGCCCCCAGCGCACGATGATGCCGAGATCGCGCTCGGGATCGTAGAGCGGAAACCAGAAGCTCTCGTTCCACAGGGGCATGGGGTCGGCCCCCGGCTCATGGCGATGGTCGGTAGCGGGGTGAGGAATGCGCGGGTCGTTCTCTTGATGCTCGAGCGCGGACATGATGGGCACCTCTACTTTCGGTCAGTGTGCGGTCGCGAGCGGCCCGTTGGCCTGGGTGGAGCGTTCGTCGTCGAAGGCGAGAATGCCGCGATCGGCGTCGAGGACGACGCGGTCGCCGGTGCGGAACACCCGCGTCGCGCAGCGCAAATTGAGGACGGCGGGCAGGCCGTACTCGCGCGCGACCACCGCGCCGTGCGAAACCGCCGAACCGATGTCGGTGGCGAGTCCCGCGATGACGCTGAAAAACGGGGTCCACCCCACGTCGGTGATGGGAGCGATCAGGATTTCTCCGGCCTTCACCTGGCTGGCCTCGGCGAGGGTCGCTGCCACGCGAGCGACGCCCCGCACCACGCCCGGGCTCACCGGTCGACCACTCAACGATCGCGCCGACGGAGCTGGCCCTTCGGTGGGCAGCGGTTCGGCAGCGCCGGTCCACACATCCGGGAACTCGAGCCGCATCTGCAAAGGGAGGGCGCGGCGACGAGCGAGGGCACGCTGAACGAGCGGCGGCGTTCGTGCGAGCTCGGCACGGGCGAGCTCGCCGAGTTCGTCATGGAGGAAGAAGAAGATGAGATCGAGATCGGGCATACGCCCTTCGGCGACGAGGAGAGCGGCGAGCGCACGGTAGGCTTCTTTGAACTTGGTGGTGACGGAAACGAGAAGCGATTTGCTCCGCTCGCGCGTGCGGACGCCGGCCCGCGCGAAAGCGACCAGGGGGCGCAATAGGAGGGGCGCCGATCGGGCGCTCGGCGGCGTCCGCTCCGAACGGGCGCGTCCGCTCCGACGGGCGGCGACGGCGCCAAGGATCGATGCCACCACCGGCGTCGGGTCGACACGCCATTCCTCCTGCCGCAATTCGATTTCGCGCACCGCGCGGTGTCCGTGCCGGGCGAGGTAGGCGGCGTACGCTTCACCTGCGGACCCCGCTGCCGACGAAGCGAGCCATTGTACGGCCTCGTCGTTGGTGATGGAGGCGAGTCGTGCCGCGGCGGCGGGATCGGCGGCGATGCAATCGACGATGCGATCGATCCCGGCCGCGATATCGTGACTCTCCACGTCACCGGCGCCGGCCAACCAGGAGGCGACGAGCGCGTGATCGCGCTCCGTTACCGCCCGCCCGCGCGCTACGATTTCCACCAGTGTCGGAGCGAGCGCCCCCGCCGCCGTCGACGCCACGAGGTGATGGGCATAGCAAGCCAAGAGATCCGGCACGCGGGCGTCGATGGCTCGGTACGTTGCGTCCGCGCTCGGGTGCCGATCGAAGAAGAGGGCACTGGCCCGTCGTTGCATGCGGCGGAGGTGGGCGCTGCCGCTCGCGGTAAGCCGCGCGTATTTGAGCCCGTTGCGCAGACGGATCGCGCCCGGGATGGCTGGCTCGCGCACCACCACATCGGGCACGTTGCGTCCGCAGATTGCCATGCAGGCGCGCTCGGAGGTGGAACCGGCAATGTACCGGATCGCTTCCGCCAAGCGGGTGAGGTTCAAGAAGAGGTGACCGAAGGACATGGCCACGTACATTGGCTCGGGCTCGATGCGCGGCTGTGCACCGAGCGCGACGTACATGGACTGCATGCCGTAGTCGATACCGCGGGCGGAGATGGACCAGGTGAGCGGGGTGACGGCGCCGGGCATCATTTCGCCGATGTTGCACTTGGTGAAGACATCCCCGGCGCGCTTCACGAAGTCGAGCTCACGTACGTCGGCCGCAAGGTGCGTGATGGGGCGCGCCTGCAGCCAATGCAGGCGTCCGCTCTCGTCGATGGCCCACTCCAGGTCGAGCGGCGCACCCACCGCGGCTGCGGCGCGCAGGGCGCCATCGGCGATGCGCGCCACGGCGTCGTCGTCGAGGCACGACGTCGTCGATTCGATCTCGCGCGCCACGATGCGGCCGCGTGGATCGAGCAAGAAATGATCGGCGGACCGTTGGCCGGCGACGAGGGACTCGCCGAGCCCCCGCACCGCGTCCACCACGATGCGGTCGCGGCGGCCGCTCACGGGGTCGGCGGTGAAGGTGACGCCGGCGGCCCGCGCATCGACCATGCGCTGGACGATCACGGACATGCGCGCCTCGCCTCGACCGGTGCGCTTTTCGCGGTAGGCGTCGGCGCGTGCCGAATGCATCGACTGCAGACAGTGGTCGACCGCGGCCCGCACGGCCTCGAGGCCCTCCACGTCGAGCAAGGTCGCGTACTGTCCGGCGAACGATGCGTCGCCCGCGTCTTCGTCGGAAGCCGACGATCGCACCGCCACTTTGCCTCCGCCGATCTTGGCGTAAGCGTCGCCGAGGTCGAGCGGGAGATCACCGGGGGAGGCGCCGACCACCACGAAAGCGGGGGGCACTTCGAAACCGAGCCGGAGGAGATCGAAAAGGCCGCCGGCTTTTCCCCCGGCCGACTCGCCGGCAATATGGGCTATCGCAATACAGCGTGGTCCGGCGGCAACGGTCGTCGTTGGCGCTTTCATGCGCCCCCTTTCCGCGCAATGGCGCCGTACGCAGCGAAGATGCGGCGCGCGGCGTCGGCCGAAATGGGATAGGGCGAGGCGAACGCGATGCGCTCGGCGAAGCCGCCATAGCGCGCATGGAGTTTCTCTCCGACCTCTTCCGGCGTCCCGACCACCGCGAACCGTTCCAGCATCGCATCCGTTACCGTGCCGGCCATTTCCGCCCATTGCCCCCGCTTGGTCATGGCTTCCAGATCGGACTGGAGCGCACCCCATCCTTCGGCGTCGAGCACGACACGGTACGCGGGTGTCGACGCGTAGAACGCGATCTGGCTGCGCGTCGCGGAGCGCGCCGCTTCCATCTCGCCATCGTCGGTTCCGGTCACGATGAGTGTCTGGCACGCCACGAAGAAATCGCGAGCAGCTCGCGCACCTTGCTCGAGACCGCGTCCTATGGCGGGCAATGTGATTGTTTTCAGCGAGGCCGGCGTATGGAAAGGGTGCACCAGTATCCCGTCCGCTACCTCGGCGGCGATCGCCGTCGCTTTCGCTCCCACCGCGCCCAGCATGATCGGCGGTCGTCCGTAGGGATTGGGTCCGGGGTCGAAGAGGGGCGGCATCAGCGTGTGGGTGTAAAACTCGCCGCGAAAATCGAGTTTCTGTCCGTCGTTCCAGCAGGCGAAGATGGCCCGCAGGGCCAGCACGAACTCGCGCATCCGCGCCAGCGGCCTTTCCCACGTGCTGGCGTAACGCCGTTCGATGTGAGGACGAATCTGCGAGCCGAGCCCCAGGAGAAAGCGCCCCTTGCTGTAAGCGTGGAGGTCGTAGGCGAGATTGGCGACCACCATCGGGTTACGCGCCAAGGCGATAGCGAGGCCCGTTGCAATGTCGAGCTGGGGGGCGTGTTCCGCCGCGAGCAGCAGAGGGAGGAAAGGCTCGTGCGGTCCTTCGAAGGAGAATGCGCCGTCATAGCCGGTCGCCTGGAGCTCGCGTGCCAGCGTTGGCACCGCGGCCAGGTCGGTCGTCAGGAGCGCACCGTCGAATTTCATGCGCTGACTCCGGGCTCTACGCCGCCCGTTCTTCGCCCTGGCCGATCACCATCGGACGGTTCGACGGAAGGGACACCGCCGCCAAGACCATTCTGACAGCGTCGCGTGCGCGCCTCGGCGCTCACTTCTTCGGATTGACGCGGATGACACCCTGTACGCCGCGCACCAGGGATCGGGTGCGCGAGGCAGTCCCGCCATCGCCTCGTTTTCGTTTGCCGTCTTTGGCACCCGTGCGCGGCGCCGTCAGCAGCGTTCCGTCGATGAGCCGCACGTACGCATCGACCGCCGCAATCACCCCTTCCGGCGCGATGAGGGACGCGTACATCGATAGGCCCATGGTGCACGCCACGAACATCGCCACCGCTCCGGGCCCTCTTGCGGCAGGTATCTCGCCGGTCTTCACCCCTCGCTCGACGGCGGAAATGATCATGGAGAGGACGTCGCTGCGCTCGCCCAGCATGGCCTCTGCGATTTCGTCGTGACGCTGCATCTCCACCGGCAGGGCCGAAAGAAAGGGGGCGATCGACGAATTGCGCTGATGCATGGTGGCGTACATCTGCGCCAACCCGCGCAGCGCCGCTCGCGCCGTCGGTGCATCCTGGATGGCGCCGCGCAGATCGGGCAAAAGCTCGCGCTGCGCCGCGCGGACCGCGGCCACGTAGAGATCGCTCTTGGAATCGAAGTACTGATAGATGGCGGCGCTGGTGATCTTCGCGCGATCGGCGATGTCGCGATTGGTCGTGCCCGCGTAGCCCTTTCTCGCAAAACACTCCCACGCCGCGTGGAGAATGCGCTCGCGGGTGGCCTGACTGTTGCTGCCGGGGGGGCGCCCCCGGCGACGGGAAATCTTCGGGGAAGAGGCGGGGCGCGCCGACATGCGCGAGCACTCTAGCCGAACCCATCGGCGAACGCAGCTCGAGTCCCGCAATTGGACACAATGTCGTCGATTCACTCGACGGGGAGACGGTGTGCTCCCAAAATATTCGCACGATCGTTCGTAAACCCGAGCCGTTTGCGCGCCGCCAAGCATCGCTCGAGCGCCGCGCGGCGTCAGCTCGGTCGCCGCGCAGCGTCATGTCGTGCGCTTTCGGCGTCCGCTGCGCTCGGCAGTCAAACGCTCTTGGAAGGGAGAGCGATGACTTTGGTCTCGAGGTACTCCTCGAAACCTTGGAGCCCGTTCTCCCGACCGAGCCCGCTTTGTCGATAGCCGCCGAAAGGCGTATCGATGTCGAACCAGATGGCGCCGTTGACGGAGACGGTACCGGTGCGGATGCGGCGAGCCACGGCCAAGGCGTGCGCTTCGCTCGAAGAGCTCACCGCGCCGGAAAGTCCGTAGAGGGAGTTATTGGCAATGCGCACCGCGTGGTCGTCGTTGTCGTAGGGGATGATCACCAGCACCGGTCCGAAGATCTCTTCCTGGGCGATGGCCGACGCGGGATCGACGTCGGCGAAGATCGTCGGCTCGACGTAAAACCCCTTGGGAAGGTGCTTGGGAATACCGCCGCCCGTTACCAGACGCGCACCGTCCTTCTTTCCTCGCGCGATGTAGCCGAGCACGCGCTCGCGTTGCTTGGCGCTCACCAGAGGTCCCATGAGATGGCTCATGTCGAGCGGATCGCCGTAAGGGACTTGCTCGAAGGACTCCTTGGCGAGGCGCACGCCCTCCTCGTAGCGAGAGCGGGGCAGAAGGAGCCGCGTGGTGAGGGCGCAGCCCTGTCCCGCGTGGGCGCACATCGTTGCGGCGCCGGGAATCACTTCGGCGAAGTTGGCGTCCTCGAGCACGATGTTGGCCGATTTTCCGCCGAGCTCGAGAAAGACCTTCTTGACGGTAGCCGCCGCGCACTCCATCACCCTTCGGCCGGTCGCGGTCGAGCCGGTAAAGGTGACGAGATCGATGCGAGGATCGGTGGAGAGCAGCTCGCCCACGCGATGATCGGCGGAGGCCACGACGTTGACGACGCCGGCGGGGATGTCCGTCTTTTCAGCGATGATGCGGCCCAACATCGTCGCGCACCAAGGGGTGTCGGGCGCCGGCTTGAGCACGACGGTGTTGCCCGCGGCCAGTGCCGGACCGAGCTTGCAGAGGTTCAAGTAGAGAGGAAAGTTCCAGGGCGTGATGGCACCCACTACGCCGGTCGCTTCTCGCAGCAGAAGCCGCGACTGGGGCGTACCCATGAACGAGATGTCGCGCATGGGCTTTTCGTATTCGTAACTTCGGGCGAGGTCGGCCCAATAGGGCATGGCATCGATGTAGCCGTCGCATTGCGCGGCGTACGCGAGCAGCAGCGGACTGCCCACCTCGGCCACGACGATGTCGCGTAGCTCGTCCTTCGACGCGGCCAGCGCTTCGGCGAGCTGAGTGAGGCATTGGCTGCGAAAGGCGTGGTCCGTCGACCAGCGTGTCTCGTCGAAAGCACGGCGGGCCGCGGCGATGGCGGCGAGCATGTCTTCCTTGGTGCCGTCGGCACAGACGCCGATCACCTCTTCGGTGGCCGGGTTCACGTTGTCGAAAGTGGCGCCATTGGAGGCGCCGACCAGTCTGCCGCCGATGAGATTGCGCGTTTCGGGGCCCTCGGATCGCCCGAGATCGGAGCGAGTGTTCGAGCTCATGACCGATTAATTATCACCTGATCAGTTATTCGTCCACCTTGAAGTCGGCACCGCAATCAATGAGACTGAAGCCTCCGTCAGACCGGAGGGTGCCCGCCTGAGCAACTCGCGACGACCCGACCAAGGCGTCAACCAACAGATCGTGCTCACCCGGCGGCCCGTGGGTATGGTCGACGTTTCCTGCTTCGGCAGCCGGGAGAGCACCATTCCCGAGCCGGGCCCGGCGCAGGCGCTTTTGCGTGTTTTGTGCGTGGCGGTCGATCCTGCCATTCGCGGCTGGCTCAACGAGCGTGGCAGCGGCTACTTGCCCCCCCTTGCCCTCGGGGAGCCGGTGCGGTCCAACGGCGTCGGCGTCGTGGTGCGCACCACGACCGAGGCACTGCCGGTCGGCGCCCTCGTCACGACCCTCACCGGGTGGCAGGAATGGGCGCTCGCCTGCTCGGATTTCAGCGACATCGCCAAGCTCGGCACCGTGATTCCGCCGGGGATTTCCCCAGTGGAGGCCTTGACCGTGCACGGCCAGATCGCCACCACTTCCTACGTCGGCATCGAAGTCGTCGCCAAGCCGCAGGCGGGGGAAACGATGGTCATTTCCGCCGCGGCCAGCGCGGTCGGCTCTTTGGTGGGGCAGATGGCGCGTCGGCGCGGCGCCCTCGTCATCGGTATCGTCGGGACCGAAGAGAAACGTCAGTGGGTCACCGACGAGCTCGGCTTCGAAGCGTGCATCAATTACCGCACCGACGACATCGCCTCGTCGCTCCTGCAGCTCGCCCCGAAAGGCGTCGACGTCTTTTTCGACAACGTGGGGGGCGAGATCCTCGACACGGTGCTGCGGCGGATGGCCATGCACGGACGCGTCATCTTGTGCGGCACGCTCGCCACCTCCAACTCGGTCGAGCCCTATCGGCTCCAGCATTGGGAGCGTATTCTGAGCCGCCGCTTTTCCGTTTCGGGCTTCAATGCCATGGATCACTGGGACCGATTTCCGGAAGCCACTGCCGCCGTGAGCCAGTGGATTGCGGACGGCTCGGTCAAGTACCGCGCCCACGTGCTCGACGGTCTCGAACGCGCCCCCGAAGGGTTGGTGCGCCTCTTCCAAGGCGATTACCTCGGCAAATTGGTGATCAAGGTCTCCGAGCTCTGACACGCCATGAAATTCGGTCTCGCTTTTCACACCACCGATCTCGCCATGAGTCCCGTGGATCTGGCGCGCGAAGCGGAGGCACGCGGCTTCGATTCGCTCTACGTTCCCGAGCACACGCACATCCCGACGAGTCGTCGCACCTCACCCCCCAGCGGAGATGCCGAGCTCCCCGACCTGTACCGGCGGACCTACGACCCGTACATCGCGCTCGCTGCCGCCGCTTCCGTCACCAAAAAGCTGCGGCTAGGAACCGGGGTCGCGCTCCCTGCCCAGCACGACGCCATCGCGCTGGCCAAGGAGATCGCCACCCTCGATTTCGTCTCGGGTGGGCGATTCACGTGGGGTATCGGCTTCGGGTGGAACCGGGAAGAAGTGGAGAACCACGGCGTCGCGTTCGCAGAGCGCCGCGACGTGGTGCGCGAGAAAGTACAAGCGGCGCGTGCACTCTGGGGGCAAGAGGTCGCGGCGTATGCCGGCGAGCACGTGCGCTTCGAGGCGTCCTGGCAATGGCCGAAACCAGTGCAGCGCCCCGGCCCCCCGGTGCTCATCGGTGCGGGCGCAGGACCCAAAGCATTCGCGGCCATTGCCGACTATGCCGATGGTTGGATGCCGATTGGCGGCGCGGGTGTCCGCGCCGCTTTGCCGGAGCTCGCGCGCGCAATGGAACGAGCGGGGCGCGATCCAGCGTCGCTCGCCGTGGTGCCACTCGGTGTTTTGCCCGACGCCGCCAAGATGGACTACTACCAATCGATTGGCTGCGCCGAAGTCGCCTTTCGCGTGCCGAGCGCCGAAGCAAGCAAGGTGGTGCCCGTGCTCGACGACCTGGCTCGTCTCATCGAAACCCGGCGCTAGCTCTACGCTGCCAGTCTTCGCCATACCAGATCGCGATCGGCCAATTCAGCGAGGCGGCCACTTGAGATGCGGCGAGGCCGCCGCCAAGGGGGCTCTGATGGCCACGGCCGCGAGGTGCTCGCCTTGCCGGCTTCGTCGAAGGGACGTTCCGCTGTCCGGTCAGGCGGCTCCGTGGGCGTATACCTCTCCGATGATCGATCGTGGCAACGAGAATCTGACAGCGTAGCCCTAAGCCCGAAAAAAGACCGGCTTTCGCCCTTCCGTGAAAGCGGCGACTGCTTCGCGGTGGTCGGGGCCGAGCTGACCGATCTTCCAGGCAACCGCTTCTCGCTCGAGGACGGCGGCGAGCGTTGCGCTTTCGGCGAAGGTGACGTTCGCTTTCATGCGGGCGAGCGACGCCGTCGGACCTCTGGCGATCTCAGCGCAGAACGCCATCCCTGCGGTCATGAGCGCGTCGTGGGGCACGACGCGATTGACGAGGCGCAGGGCGAGCGCGCGCGCGGCGTCGACGGGCTCGGAAAGGTACAGGAGCTCGAGGGCCACGCCGCGCCCGACGATGCGTTCGAGGAAGTACGCCACCCCGCAGTCGTCGCTGAGACCGATGTTGCGGAAAGCGGTGACGAAGCGCGCCTTGTCCGACGCGATGCGAAGATCGCAGGCCAGCGCGAGCCCCATGCCGCCTCCCGCGGCCGGTCCGTTGACGAGTGCGACCGTCGGCTTGGGGAAGGCGTGCACGGTCGTGATGATGTCGTCCTGGAACTTGCGGATCATGTCGATCGATCCCTCGACGTCGTCCGCCGCAGGTGCGCCGCCGAGATCCCCTTGGATCATGCTCCCCATGGTGCGCACGTCCCCGCCCGCGCAAAAGCCGCGTCCTTGACCGGTGATGGCCACGCAGCGCACGGCGGGGTCCGATCGACATTCGGCGAGCGCCTCGGCGAAGAGGCGGGGGAGCTCTGCGCCGAAGGCATTGAGGACATCGGGGCGATTCAGGGTGACGAGCGCAACGCCATCGCCCCGCTTTTCCCACAAGACGTCAGGCATGATGGACGATTACCGCTGGCGACGTCGGGACGCCAGGGCCAACGCCAAGAGTGACCAGGCTGCGAGCGCGCCGACCGGCGCGCGCGCCCCGACCACGGCGCAGCTGCACCCGTTGCCGTCGTCGGTGGGGCTCGTGTCGCCAGGCTTGCCGGCGCTTCCTCCGCTTCCCCCGGCGCTCGATCCGCCGACTCCACCGGCACCGGCTCCGCTGTTTCCACCGGTTCCCCCGGAACCTGTGCTGGTCCCCCCGGAACCTGAACCGGTTCCCCCGGAACCCGTTCCGCTGCCGCCACTGGTTCCGCCGGCGCCGGTTCCGCCGCCTCCACCGGAGCCGCCACCGGCGTCACTCGTCGGCGGCGTCGTCGCGTCGGCCCCGGCGGATCCGCCGCTATCGCGCGTCGCGGCGCCGTCGCTCGCACCACCGCCGGCTCCGGTATCGATCGGGCTCGCATCGGCGGGCGGTGTGGGGCCGTCTCCGGCCGGTCCGCCGTCGTTCGCTCCGCCGGTTCCGCCGTCACTCGCGGGCCGCTTGAGCACGATGTCGATGCATTGATGATAGATGTCCGCGACTCCCACGCCCGGCGCCGGATCGTAAGGGCCGTGGGCGAGATCGTCCTCCATCACCTGGATGACTTGCAACGTGCAGTTCGTGCATTCCACGTCCGGCAGCGCCACCTCCCAAGTGTACTTCATGAAGGGGGCAGCGGTGATGTGCGGATTCAAGTTGTCCATGCCCGGAAGAACCGCCGGGCTGTTGTAGAAGTCGGAGGCGCCGCAATGATCGCCGGGACCGGTGGGGCACTTGCGAGCGGGGTCGATGGGGAGGATGGAGGCAGGTTCGATGAACGCGTCGTCGCCATCATTGTCGAACGCGAAGCGGAAATAGCCGGGATGAGCGATGTATTCTATCAGGCTTACGGTGATCTTCTGTCCCGGAGCATAGGTGTAGAGGTTGGTGCCTCGCGTGCCGCCCGCTTTGCCGCAGGGTCCGCTTTTCAGCTCCCCATCGCCGTAGCGGGACTTGTGTGTCCCCGCCTGTTCGAGGCTGATATGAGCGGACGCGGGCGGGGCCAGCAAAAAGGCTGCCATCACGAAGCTGGCTACGAGAACTACGCCCAAGACATTTCTTCGTCGCACCATTCAAAGCTCCTAGTCGATGTTTGTTTCGGTCGCGTTGGGGTGACCGGCCATTCAGTGGAGCACCGGAGCGCTTTCGGGCGGCATCTTCGCCGGTGCGGTTGGTCACAGCGCCGTTCCCAGGCTCAGGAGCCGACTTTACTGGCAGCGAATGCGAAAGAGCGATCGCGACGATTGACCGTCGAGCTCGCTGGCCGTGAAATACCCGACGCCGTCAGCGGCATACGTCACGGCTTCCCCCTGGCTCTCTTGGGCCTGCGTCGGCGTCGCGACGGCCGTCCCCGGCACCTCGAAGATCGACGAAAAAGGCTGGCCGGCGGCGAGCTTGAATTCGTAGATCATCGGATAGGTGCGAATGAGCATGCGCGTCCCGCAGGGGTGGACGTCTCCCCCCGTTACGAGGCCGGCCGATGCGGGGAGCGAAAGATCGCCGACTTTCTCCATGGTCACCTGGGTGCCCGGTGTGAAGGGCTTCGGCATGCGATAGACGGTGCTGGCGACGTTCGAGACCTTGGTGATGACGAAGATGTCGCCGCTCGTCGGTTCGACGAGCAGGGTTTCGGCGTTGTGTCGCCCGTCGGGGTAGACGAACGAGAGCGCATCGGCGGTCACCATCTGTGTCCCCATCGGTGTGGTGGGGGAGAGGTTCGGCTCAGCGAAGCGGTAGACGGCGCGTGAGGCATACGCCAGGTTGTTGTCGCCAATTTCGCCGACGAAGATGCACGAACCTGCGTCGCAGGGGCCCACCGCGACGTCTTCCCAGTCCACCGCGGTCACGTTGGAGAGCACGAATTGTCCGAGCGGCGCAGCGACGTCGCTCATCACGATGAGCGTCGAATTACTTCCCGAATCGTTGTGTGCATAGAGCACGCCCGGATTCTTGCGGCTCGCAACGAGCCCCGAAAGCTCGGTCAACGACGACGGCTCGGTGCCGGTGGCCGCGGGCGCCCCATATGTCGCGCATCCGCAGGCGCCGCCGCCGTCCGTGGCGACGTCGGCGTGGACGTCGGTGCTGGCGTCCTTCGGGACGTCGCTCGACCCAGCATCGATCGATCGCGTATCGACGATCGGATCGGTGTCGGAGCTGCGATCGCTCGCGCCCATGTCCATCGCTGCGTCGACGGATGCCTCGGTCATGCTTGCGCCGTCCCGCGTGTCGGTGGTCCCTGCGCCGTCGTCGGATGTGCCCGCGGCGTCGCGTTCCGTTCTGCTGTCGCTCGAGGAGTCGGCCGCCGGGCCATCGGCGTGCGCGTCATCGGAGCGCGAGGCGTCGTCGCCGCGTGAGGAATCGCTCCCCGCGGCGCCGCCATTCGAGGGGGGCGAGCCCATCTGGGAGGTCCCTCCGCAACCGAACAGTCCTGCCGCGCAGAGCCAGGCGATGGCACCCACGCGGAGGACCGGGCCGTGACACGCGCGGCTGTCGGTTGCACGCTCTCGACGGGTGCGCGATGCGAGCCCGAGGGTCGCGCCCCGAACCATGGTGGACTGCATGCCGCTACCCGTTCTCTCCGTCCAAGGGCTCGATCGCGACCGTTCGTGCCGACGGCCATTCCATAGAACGAAAATGCCGCGAATGCGACACACGGCTACCCGAAGTCGGCTGTAACGTTGCGATACATCAGCAGCATGTTCGGTCGAGGTACATTCATTGCAAGTCAGACGAAAAGATGACTCTGATTGACCCTGAAAGTCGGCGCGTGCACGTGCGATGGCGCCGGCTTCGGCGCTCGGTGCAAACCAATGTGCTGGAGGTAGCACCCCGCCCCGAGGGCGACGGGACCCGTACCACCGAGCGCCGCCGGATCGCGCTCGGGGTGCTGCTCGTGCTGTCGTTTTTGGTCGTGGTGCGCCTAGCGGCGCCGCTGTGGGTCGGCATCGTCTTCGGCTTGCTCATGGCCTTCACCATGCAGCCGTTGCACATTCGGCTGCAGTCGCGCCTCGGCGGGCGCCACAAGCTGGCCGCGCTCTTGACGGCGCTCGGCACGGTGGGCGTTTCGCTCGTCCTCGTCGCTGGCATCACTTACGGGCTTACCCGCGAGCTCAGCGATGCCGTGATCGCCTTGCAGTATCGCTTCGCCGGCGCGCCGCTCTCCGAAATCATCGGTGAGCGTGGACATCGCCTGATCGCGCGTTTTGGGCTCAGCGAGGCCGAGCTCGTGCAACGCATCCAGGCCGAGCTCGGGCGAGCGGTGGGGTACGTCACCCAGGCCGCCGGGCTCGTCCTCGAGACGACCACGACTGCGGTGCTGGCCCTCCTCATCGGGTGCATCACGATGTATTACGCGCTCGACGATTGGGCGAGGATCTCGACGCGGCTGGAAAGAGTGATGCCGCTCGATCCGCGCCACACGCGTGCGCTCGTGCTCGAGTTTCGCGAAGTCGGGCGATCGGCGTTGCTCGGGCTGCTCGCCACGGCCGCCGTTCAAGCGGTGCTTGCGGCCATCGCCTATCTGATCTTCGGGCTTCCGCGCGCTATCACGTGGGGGTTGCTCACGGGGGTCGCCTCCTTCATCCCAGTCATCGCCACGGCGACGGTCTGGGTTCCGGTGAGCATCTATTTCTTTCTGGAAGGCTCGATTGTCTCGGGGATCCTGATGGCGGCGTGGGGACTCTTTCTCATTACGGGCTTCGGCGAGTACGTGCTGAGACCGCGGCTCGTGGGGGGCCAAGGCAGAGGTCAGCCGCTCCTCATGCTCGTGGCCGCCCTGGGAGGGATTCAAGTCTTCGGTCTTCCCGGCATCGTCGTCGGTCCCGTTTTGATGTCGCTCTTTCTCGCCATCCTGCGCATCTACGAACGTGAAGTCGATCTCGTTCGATCGGGAGCTCCCGAGCGCCACTCGGCACCGGCGCCGCGCCCATCGATGGGGGAACCCCGTTCGAGCGAATCGCGCACGGCGCTATCCTCTCTCGCGCGCGCTGCGGCGGGTGACGTTCAGCCGTCGTTGCCGGCGAGCCGAGAGCCACCCGTTCGTTCCAGCGTCACCAGCAGCCCGTTGAAATGAGCCATCCCCGATAGCGGCTCGAGGGCATCGGGACCCGTCTTGACCAGATGGTTCTTGTTCGCGCCCCCCGTCGTGCGCGCGACGCGCAGGCCGTCCGCCCGTTGGTGCCCCCACCCGTGGGGAAGGGCCACCGCGCCGCGCATCATGTCGACGGTGAGACGGACCGGCGCTTCGACCGTTCCCCCCTCGGTCGACACACGCACGACGTCCCCGTCGCGGAGTCCGCGCGATGCTGCGTCCTCAGGATGGATGTAAAGATAGTTCGTCTGCCGCCGCCCTTGCACGAACCGTTCGATGTTGTGCATCCAGCTGTTGTGCGAGAGCGGTTCGCGCCGCCCGATCAGCTTGAGCTCCTGGCGATGCCCAATTTCCCACGCGAAGCGAGACTCGAGCCGCCCGGCCAAAGCAACGAGATCGGGAGGCGCCAGATCGACCTTGCCGTCGTCGGTCACCACGCGGCGCGAGAGGAAATCGCCCGCCGGTGCCGCAGTCCGCAGGCGACCGTGGGGCCAGCGCCGTAATGAACGCACGCTTCCCGTCCGCGTCGCGCGCAGCACGAGGTCGTCGAGCCGCTCGTGGGAGAAGCCGACGTGGCCGCCGATGAGCGGCAGGTGGCGCGCATCGAGCCAGGCTTCCATCGCGCGTTGAAAAACGCTGGACCCGAAGAGCGCGGTGCCCGAGGCCCGCGCCAGCTCGATGATGATCTCGACCTCGTCCTTTTGCTGGTCGGCAGGGCGGACCACGGCGTCGGTGTACTGGATGAACGGTACCGGCGTCGCACCCATGAGGGACTGGAACGCGAAAGGGATGTTGGGGCGTTCGAGCGCGTGCAACCCCGGCAGCACGTAGTGGGCGAGGTTGCCGGTCTCGTTGCGGAGAATGTCGATACTGACCAGGAGCTCGAGCGAGCGGAGAGCCGTCTCGAGCTTGCCACCAGCGTTCGGCACCGAGAGCAGCGGATTGCCGGCAAGCACGACCAGCGCCCTGACCTGCCCCGGCCCGGCGGTCAGGATCTCTTCGGCGAGGATGCCGGCCGGCAAGCTGTCCACGCAGGAAGGGAGATTGCCGATACGCGATCGGTCGGCGCGCATCGTTTTGCCCGCCTTGCGCAAATGACGCGGCAGATCGGGGACGAGCCCATGGCCGACCAGTGTTCCTCCCGCTCGATCGAGGTTGCCCGTGATGGCGTTGATGGACTCCTGTAGCCAGAAAGCGATGGTGCCGTTGCTCCCCTGGTTCACCCCCGTCGAACAGAAGAGCGCCGCGCCGTCGGCTGAGACGTAGCTGGTGACGAGACCGCGCAAGGTGGACGCGGAGATCCCCGTCACTTCGGCGCACCGTTCGGGCGTGAAGGGTCGTGCCACCTCGCGCAGCGTTTCGAATCCGCGCATGTGGACGGCGACGTGCTGCGGGTTCTCCGCGCCGCGCGCCAACACTTCGTGCAAGAAAGCGAGATAGAAAAAGACGTCGGTATCGGGGCGGATGAAGACATGCTCGCCGAACGATTTGGCGCTTTCGATGCGCCGCGGATCGACGAAGACCACGCGCCCGCCGCGCTCTTCGATGGCCGCGAGCCGGGCGGCGGGGTTGGGCAAATGGATGAAGCTCATGCGCGAGACGGCGGGGTTCGAGCCGACCACGATGAGACAGTCGGTGCGATCGATGTCCGGAAATGGCTGCAAGAACGGGAAGCCGTACATGCGCTGTGCGACGACGAACTTGTTGTTGCAGTCCTGCGAGCCGGTCTGAAAGAAATTGCGCGAACCGAGGCCTTCGCTGAAGCCCGCAGCGAAGATGGGCGCGAAGAAGTTGAAGCTGATGGGGTTGCCGAGGTAACTGGCGATGGAGTCACCGCCGTAGGCGTCGATCAGCGTGCGCAGCTTGCCGCCGATTTCCCGCAGTGCCTGCTCCCATGGAATGGGGTGGAAGGTGTCCCCCACCCGCTTCAAGGGCGTCTTCACCCGGTCGGGTGAATGCACGATCTCGTGCTGGTGCAGCCCTTTCGCGCAGGCGTAGCCCCGGCTCACCACGTGGTCGTGGTCGGGCAGGAGCTCGAGGATGCGATTTTTCTCGACGCTGGCCGTAAGCCCGCACGTGGCTTCGCAAATGCTGCAATACGTGAATTTGCGATCCACCACGGCGCCTGGAGTGTGCCCGGTGCGCGCCGACAAAACAAGAACATGTTCTATTTTCGGGGCATCATCGCTGCCGCAGCGACGGGGCCGCGCGGCCGCAGACGAGGGGCAGATCGAGGTAGGTCTTGATGCCGGGTTCGGCGCGGCAAACGTAGGGTACGGCGTTGACACAGTGCATGGCCGTCGCGACCACACCGCGGTTTCGCCGGAGACCCTCCGCGATCGATGTCGGATGAAGGTGGTGAAAGGTGGCGAGAACCGGGGGATCGCCGAAAAGCTCCACTTCGAAACGGGGCCCCGCGGGCCCCAAGGTCCAAGCCGGGTCGAGATGCTCTTCCCCCATGAGCCAATTGACGCGCACGGTGACGAAAGGGACGTCTTTCACCGTGCCCTCCCAGGTGAAACGGTGGGCGGCCACCCGCCCTGTGGCGATGGGTCCGATCGGTGAATCGATAGGCGCCGTGGCCACGGCGATCTCGTGCTGCATGCGTTTCTCGGGGTCGAGCTGGACGTCGAGGCCGGCGGCCACCATGTCGATCGATTGCGCGTAGCCGCCGCCCAGGAAAGCGAGCATGGGGCTTGCCCTCGCCTCGGCGGGTGTCTTGCCGAAGAGCATGATCTCGCTCACCACTTGCTTGGCCGCATAGGTGCGAAGATCGGAGAATTCCTCGGCCCGCACGGCCGTGACGGCGCGCGAGAGCGCAGAGAGCATGAGGGGAAAGCGATCGGTGATGCCACCGGGATGGATGCCCGTGCCGTGCAAGGTGACGCCCCCACTGCGGCAGGCGCCTTCGATGGCCGTCACGTCGCGGCTCTTCCACGGATAAAACCAGCCGAGAGGCGTCACCACGTTTTTGCCCGAGCGAAGGATGCGCTCCACTTCCGCCGATTTCGCCATGATGGGGCTGTAGATCACGCAGTCGGCCTGGAGCTCGAGCAGCGCATCGGCGTTGCGCGTGGCGGTGACGCCGATGGGGCCCATGCCCGCGATCTGACCGGCGTCACGGCCCTCTTTCTCCGCGTCGTGCACCCAGCATCCGACGAGCTCGAGATCGGGGTGATCGACGATGCCCTCGATGGCGGCACGCCCGACGCCTCCCGTTGCCCATTGGATGACGCGATACTTCATGGGATCACCCAGGCTCGCCAGGGAGTCCTCGTGGCGCGCGCGCGGCGGCATGACGTCCGGCCAGGAAGCCCCATGTCAGGGCGACGGCGATGGTGATGCCGGGACCCGGATAGCCAGGACCGCAGAAAGCACCCATCGCATTGCCCGCCGCATAAAGCCCATCGATGACCTTGCCATCGACGCGACGCACCTGGGCGTCGGCGTTGACCTTGGGTCCCCCTTTGGTGCCGAGCGTACCCGGATAGACGGAAACGCCGTAGAACGGCGCCCGTTCGACCTTGCCGAGGTTGGGGTTCGATGGCTGCGCGCGATCGCCGTAGAAGCGGCTGAAGGCGCTGTCGCCGCGACCGAAGTCGGCGTCCTTGCCCGACTGTGCAAAAAGATTGAAGCGATCGAGCGTCGCCCGAAACCCGCGGGGGTCGATGCCGAGCTTGGTGGCGAGCTCTTCGGGCGTGTCGGCGCGCGCGATCCAATCGGGCACCGGGCGCCCGGGGACCGCCGTGAGGAACGCATACTTGTCGAGATAGTTCTGGTCGACGATGAGCCAGGCGGGGACGTTGAGTTGCTCGTAACGCCAGGGGTCGTGGTGAAAGAAAGGCTTGCTCATGTCGTTGTAGTTGTGAGCCTCGTTGGTGAAGCGTGCGCCGCGTCGGTTGACGATGATCGAGTGCGGCAGGCAGCGCACCGAAAACTCGGGGCGGTACATGGGCGCCCCGTCGTACGTTTCGCCGGGGACGACGACCGAAGGGCACCACCACGCTTGGCTCATGGCATCGAGCTCGGCGCCGACTGCCATGGCCATGAGAAGGCCGTCCCCTTCGTTGGCCGGGGGCGTGGCAGGGTGCGTAGGAATGCCGAGCAAGAAGGCTCGGCAAAGGTCCTGGTTCCATTCGAACCCTCCACTGGCCAAGATCACCCCCTTGCGCGCGCGGATTCGGCGGACGACGCCGGCATGCTCGACGTGCACGCCGACGACATCACCGTCGTCATCGGTGATCAGCTGGCGCGCACGCACCGACAGCTCGGGCTCGATGCCGCGAACGAGGCAAGCTTTGAGCAGACGTCCGGCGAGCGCGGCTCCGCCGTGAACGACGCCCCGCTTGGCACGATCGCGCACCTCACGGTAAGGAAAGCCGCTCGGGCTGGCGAACACATTCCAGGCCATGGCTTCCCGAATCGTCATTGGCGCGCCGCCGTTGACGGGGTTACGGCGCAGGCGCGTGCTCCATGCGCCGAGCTCGGCGGTGTCGAAGAGGTCCTGATCGAGCGGTCGCCCACCGCTGCGGCCGCCGGGGAGCTCGGGTTGGTAGTCGGGATAGTCGGTGAGCGAATAGAAGCGAATGGCGGCGTGTTCCTCGAGGAACTCGACCACGCGGACCGATTCGTCCACGAAGCGTTCGATGAGGGCGCGATCTCCGCGCCCCTCCGCCATGAGCTCGATGTAAGCGATCGCCTCGTCGCGCGAATCGTGGAGCCCCGCTTCGGCCATCTGCCGATTGTTGGGCACCCAGATGACGCCCCCCGAAATAGCGGTCGTACCTCCGACGACGTTTGCCTTCTCGAGAAGGACGACCGACGCTCCTGCTTCTCTCGCGGCGAGCGCCGCCGCGAGCCCGGCCGCGCCGGTTCCCGCGACGACGACGTCGGTCGCGACGTCCCAACTCGGCTCCTCGTCAGGCTCGCTCATCGGGGTTGCCTTCCGTCTCTCCTCGCTCCTGCCGCGCGGCTCTACAGCACGCTCAGCACTTGGCCGAACGGGACCCAGCTCGTTCCATCGAAGCGCGCCAGCTGCAGCTGGTCGAAGAGGACATAGTCTTTGGGGCCCGTGTTGATTTTGATGCCCGGGAGGAGCTGGGCCGGGGCAAAGTCTTTCAAGTTCGCGGCCTGTTTCATGACGTTCTCCGACGTCACTTGATCGCCGCATTGACGCAAGACCTGCACCAGCGTTTGGGCGGCGATGTAGGCGTAGACGTTGGTGCCGTCGCTCAGGTTCCCCTCCGGGTACTCCTTGGTCATGAACTCGCGCCATTCCTTCATGCCAGCGTCGTTTTCCCACTGCTTGTCGGTCGGATCTTTGTAGTACGCGATGGTGACGAGTCCCATCGCCTTGTCGAGACCGGCTGGGGTCAGCACCGAGCCGACCGAGGCCGACACGTTGTTGAGATACTGGGTCGGCTTCCAGCCAATGTCGTAAGCGCGACGAATGGCCTGCGCGGCGAACTTGGGAGTGGTCACGTTGAGGAAGGTGTCGGCGCCCGAGCCTTTGAGCGTCGCGATCTGGGAGTCGACGGTGGGGTCGCTGACCTCGTAGGTTGCTTCGGCCACGACGAGCTTGGCCTTGTTGCCGAGTCCGTCCTTGAGACCTTTGAGGTAGTCCTTTCCGTAGTCGTCATTCTGATAAAGGATGCCGATCTTCGCGTTGGGCTGTTTTTCGGCGATGTATTTCCCGTAGACGCGCCCCTCGTCCACGTAGTTGATGTTGAACCCGATGGTATAGGGAAAATTCTCCGGATCGTTCCATTGGCTCGCACCGGTGGCCGTGAAAAGCTGCGGTATCTTCTTGGTGTTGAGATACTTGTGAATGGCGGCATTGGACGGCGTACCGAGCGGCTGGAAGATGACGAGCGCGTTGTCCTGCTCGACGAGCTTTCTCACCTGCTCCACGGCCTTGGGAGGGCTGTAGGCGTCATCGACGGTGAGAAATTCGATCTTCCTTCCGTTGATGCCGCCCGATTGGTTGATCTTCTTGAAGTACGCCGTCTGAAGCTTGCCGATCGTGCCGTACGCCGAGGCAGGCCCGCTGTAGGGCATGGTCTGGCCAATCCTGATGGCGCTGGCGACGGGAGCCGTCGCCTTCGCGTTGTCTCCTCCCGCGGCGCCTTGCTCGGAACGGGAACATGCCACTGCGAGGAGCGTGGTGATCACGAGCAGAGTCCAATGTGACGAAGGCTTATGCATGGTTCCTCCCGGGTTGGCTTGGGCGATGTTTGGAGACGCTTGCTGGTGGAGTCGAACGACCGAATCCGCCAAGGCGGCGGGCGAGTTTGTCGATAGCGCCGGCGATACCGCTCGGCATGGCGTAAACGACGGCGATGAGAAGAACGCCGTAGATGGCCAAAGGAGCGGCTTTGGAGATGTCGCCAGCGAGGTTCGGCACGAACTGAATGAACAGGGCGCCGTAGACCGCGCCCGAAATCGTGGAGAGTCCGCCCACGACGATGCCGACCAAAAGACTCAAGGAAAGAAAGAAGGAGAAGCTGTCGGGACCGACGAATTGCACGGCGATGGCGCCGAGCGCGCCGGCGATGCCCGTGTACATGGCGCTGACGCCGAAGGTGAGCGATTTGTAACGAGCGACGTCGATCCCCGTCGCCGCAGCGGCGATGGGACGGTCACGGATGGCGACGATCGCCCTTCCGGCGTGCCCGCGGAGCAGGTTCCAAGCCCCGGCAAAGAGCAGTCCCATCACCGCGAGGCAAAAGAAGTAGAGCCACTGGTCGGGCGACAGAGGAAGTCCGAACGGCGCCTCGGGCTTGGTCAGCGTGATCCCTTGCACGCCGCCCGTCCAATGCTCGACGTGCCTGTATTTGAGGATCTGGGGCAAGCTCACGCCGAGCGCGAAGGTGGCGAGCGCCAGATAGAGGTTTTCGAGGCGTGAGGCGGGAAGTCCGAAGAGGAACCCGGCGCCGAGGCACACCATCCCCGCGCAGGGCACGGTGATCCAGTAAGCGACGTGGAAGTGCTCGATGAGAATGGCCGCCGTGTAAGCGCCAATCGCGTAGAAGGCGCCATGACCGAGCGAAATTTGTCCGCCGTATCCCGTGAGGAGATTGAGCCCGAGGAGCGCGATAGCGTGCACGATGACCAGCGTCAGTTGGAACACGCGGTAATCGCTGAGCAGAAACGGCCCCACGCAGGCGAAGACGATGAGGGCCAGAAGGACGAGCCTCGCCGTGCGCTGCGGATGAGCGAGCGTCGCGAGAGCGGAGGAGTTTTCGCTCTGCATCAAACCCTCGTCACCAAGACCTTGCCGAACAATCCACTCGGCCGAACGACCAGGACGCCGACGATGAGCGCGAGAGCGACCGTGAGTTTCAGCTCGGTGCCGATGACGTAGGCGCCCATCACGTTCTCGACCACACCGACCAAGAACCCGCCGATGACCGCGCCGCCAGGACTGTCGATGCCGCCCAAGAGTGCGGCGGCGAACGCATAGAGCAAAACGCCCGACATCATGTTGGGGTCGAGAAAGACCATGGGGGCGATCATCATTCCGGCGACGGCGCCCAGGGCCGCTGCCAGGCCCCACCCGAGCGCCAACATGCGCCCCACCCGAATGCCGACGAGCCGGCTCGACTCGGGGTTCACGGCGGCGGCCCGCATGGCGAGCCCGAGCGACGTATAACGAAAGAAGAGGTAGAGCAGCACGACCGTCAGAGCCATGACGGCGATGATGCCGAGCTCGTGATTGCCGACGTACGTATTGCCGAACAGCGGATGGTCGGGAAACGGACTGGGAAAGGGCTTGACGGTGTAACCGAAGATCCATCCCGCGACGCTATTGAGAATCAGCATCAAACCGATGAACACGAGTACCACTGATAGGGCCGGCTTGTCTTCGACCGGCCTTATCACGCAGCGCTCGATGGCTGCCCCGGCGACGAAGGAGATGCCCACCGTGGCCACGAAGGCGAGCCAATAGGGGCACCCGGCGTGGATCAAGCTCCAGGCCAGATAGGTCGAGCACATCGCGAGCTCGCCCTGCGCAAAGTTCACCAGATGCGTGGCCTGGAAGATCATCACCAGCGCGAGCGCGAGGCTCCCGTAAATGCCGCCGGCAGCGAGCCCGGAGAATATCTGATGCAGCAAGGTCTCCATGCGTCCCTCAGTCGCCGAAGTAGGCACGGCGAATCGCTTCGTCGCGGCGCAGCTCCTCGGGGGGACCGGTCTTGACCACCCGACCCGTTTCGAGAAGGCAGACGCAGTCGGCGATCTCGAGGGCAAGGTGGGCGTTCTGTTCGACGAGGAGCACGCTCGTCTGATGTTCGGCCTTGATACGGCGGAGGATGCCGAAGATCTCCTCGATGACGAGGGGCGCGAGACCAAACGATGGCTCATCGAGCACGAGCAGTTTGGGGCGAAGCATGAGGGCGCGTCCGATGGCGAGCATCTGCTGCTCGCCGCCCGACAATGTCCCTGCTTGTTGGCGGCGGCGCTCGGCGAGGCGGGGAAAATATTGGTAGACGCGCGCGAAGTCGCGCTCCACCTCGGGCGAAGCGGGGCGCGTGTAGGCGCCGAGGCGGAGGTTCTCTTCGGTGGTGAGCGAGTCGAACGTACCTCGCCCGTCGGGGACGTGCGCCAAACCGAGCCGCGCGATGTCCTCTGCTGCCATCGCGTCGATGCGAACACCGTCGAAAGCGATGTCCCCCCGCCGCGCGATCATGCCCGAGATGGCGCGAAGGAGCGTCGTTTTGCCGGCGCCGTTGGCGCCGAGCACCGCCGTGACCGAGCCGCGCCCCACCTCGACCTCGACGTCGGCCAAGACGGGCACTTTTCCGTAACCTGCCGTGAGCCGTCGCACCGAGAGCAAGGTCATGCCTGCCCCCCGAGGTAAGCGCGAATCACTTGCGGGTCGCTCCTCACTTCCTCCGGTGTGCCGTCGCCAATCTTGCGCCCGAAATCGAGTACCACCACCCGGTGCGAGACGCGCATCACCACGTTCATGTGGTGCTCGACGAGCAGCACCGTCAACGCGAGACGCTCGGCGATGGAGCCGATGAGCGAGGTGAGCTCTTCGACCTCGGTGTGGTTGAGCCCTGACGCCGGTTCGTCGAGGAGCAGAAGGCGTGGTTTTCCGGCGAGGGCGCGACCGAGCTCGATGCGCTTGCGCGTGCCGAAGGGCAGCTCGGCGACGCGCCGGTGGGCGACGGTCGTGAGGTCGAGCAGGGCGACCAGGTCGGCCACGTCGGCGGCCAGCTTGCGCTCGGCACGCGCCGCGACCGGCAGCCTCAGCGCGTGGGCGGCGAAACCGCAGCCGAGATCGGCGTGGGCACCGAGCTTGATGTTCTCGGTTACCGTCAGGGAATCAAAGAGGGCAACGTTCTGAAAGGTGCGCGCAATGCCGAGCCCAGCGACGCGGTGGCTGGCCAAGGCACGCAGCGATTGCCCATCGAAGAGGATGTCACCGCCGTCGATCGGATAGAGGCGGCTGATGCAGTTGAAGAGGGTGGTCTTGCCGGCGCCGTTGGGGCCGATGATGGCGACGATGGAACCTTTCGCTACCTCGAAGCTGACGCCGTCGAGGGCGACGATGCCGCGGAAGCGGACGCGCACGTCTTCGCAGCTGAGCATTGGGCTCGGCTGATGGGCCTTTTCGATGACGTCCTCCTCCGCGGTACCGCGCCGGCTGCCGTCGCTGCGTGCGCACTATAGGTCACCGGCGCTCGCCGAGAGAAGCGAAACTTGTTTCAAATTCCCGCGCTCGCGTCGGCATTGACGCCCCTGCCCGGGTCTGGGTACGAAATGAGAGAGAGCGAGCCATGAGCCAAACCGTCATTTTCGAAAAACGTGGGCCCATTGGAATCATCAACGTCGACAATCCCCCCGTGAACGCGCTCAGCCGAGCCGTTCGCCAGGGTCTGCTGGAAGCGCTCGCGCAGGCCAACGCGGCCGGCGACGTGAAGGCGGTCGTTCTCGCCTGCCGCGGGCGGACGTTCATTGCTGGTGCCGACATCACCGAATTCGGCATGGCGCCGCAAGGGCCCGATCTCGGCGCCGTCATCGCCGCTTACGAAGCGAGCGCGAAACCCGTCGTCGCCGCGATTCACGGCACAGCTCTCGGCGGGGGGCTCGAGGTTGCGCTGGGGTGCCACTATCGCGTGGCGCTAGCGACGGCCAAGCTCGGTCTCCCCGAGGTCAAGCTCGGGCTTTTGCCCGGCGCCGGTGGAACCCAGCGTCTACCGCGTCTCGTCGGCTTCGAAAAGGCCATCGCCATGATCACGAGCGGCGAGCCCATCCTGGCACCGGAAGCGAAAGCACTCGCCCTCGTCGACGAGATCGTCGATGGGGACCTGACCGATGCTGGCGTCCGGTTCGCCGAACGCGTGGCCGGTGCGCGCCCGCTTCCGCGCGCCCGCGATCGCCAAGACCACGTCGACGCCGCTCGGAAGAATTCGCAACTTTTCGACCAAGCCAAAAAAGACGTCACCCAGCGTGCCCGCGGCGCCGGCGCGCCGCTTCGTTGTCTCGAGGCGATTCGCGCCGCCCTCGAGCTGCCGTTCGATCAAGGACTCGCTCGCGAAAGGCAGCTCTTCGCCGAAGCGGTGAGCTCCGCGGAATCGGCGGCACTCCGGCACGTCTTTTTCGCCGAGCGGATGGCGGCGAAAATCCCGGACGTGCCCGCCGATACACCGGCGGCGACCATCCGCAGCGCGGTGGTCATCGGAGCGGGCACCATGGGCGGCGGCATCACCATGGCCCTCGTCAATGCGGGCATTTCCGTGACGCTCATCGATCGCGAGCCAGCCTTCGTCGACAAGGGGATGGAGGTCATCAAGAAGAACTACGGCTCCACGGTCAAGAAAGGGCGCCTCGCACCATCGGAAATGGACGCGCGCTTGGCCCGTATCACCCCCGCCTCCAGCTGGGATGCCTTGTCCAAGGTCGATCTCGTCATCGAAGCGGTGTTCGAAGAAATGGAGCTCAAGAAAGAGGTGTTCGGCAGGCTCGATGCTGCGTGCAGGCCGGACGCCATCCTGGCCACCAACACCTCGAGCCTCGACGTCGATGCCATTGCCGCCGTTACCTCGCGCCCCGAGCAAGTCATCGGACTTCATTTCTTCAGCCCGGCCAACGTCATGCGGCTGCTCGAGATCGTGCGCGGCAAAAAGACTTCGCGGGAGGTGATCGCCACGAGCATGAAGCTCGCCAAGCAGATCGGCAAAGTCGGCGTGCTGGTCGGTGTGTGCGATGGTTTCGTGGGCAATCGGATGCTCCACAAGTACGCTCACGAAGCGCAACACCTTCTTCTGGAAGGAGCGCTCCCGCAGCAAGTCGACCGGGTCATCACCGCTTTCGGTTTCGCCATGGGACCGATGGCTACCAGCGATCTCGCCGGTATCGACGTGGGGTGGCGCATCCGCAAGGCACGTCCCAAGCCGGGCCCGAGCGATCGCTACGGTTGGGGCGTCGCCGACCGTTTGGCCGAAATGGGGCACTACGGTCAGAAGACGGGCGCCGGCTTCTACAAATACGAGGACGGGAGTCGCGTTCCCATTCCCAATCCCGAGGTCGAAAAGATCATCGTCGAGATCGCCCAGAGCAAAGGGATCGAACGCCGTTCGATCTCCGACCAGGAGATCCTCGAGCGCTGCCTTTTTTCCATGATCAACGAGGGAGCCAGGATTCTCGAGGAGAAGATCGCCCTCCGGGCATCGGACATCGACACGGTCTGGATCAATGGCTACGGCTTTCCCGCCCACCGCGGCGGCCCGATGTTCTACGCCGACGCCGTGGGGCTCTCCAAGATCCTCGCCACCGTGAAGGCCTTTCGCGAAAAGCACGACGAGGCATGGGAGCCGGCCCCGCTCCTCGTCCGTCTGGCAAGCGAGCAAAAGACGTTCGCGTCGCTCGACGAGCACGCCGGCTGACGGCGCGGTCGGTTCAGTCGCGTAGCTCGCGTTTCAATATCTTCCCCGTGGCCGTCTTGGGGAGCGAATCGCGAAACTCGATGAAGCGCGGATACTTGTAGGCCGCGAGCTTCTGTTTGCAATAGGCCATGATGTCGTCCGCGGTCGCCTTTTGTCCGGGTTTCAAGGCGATGACCGCTTTGACCTCTTCCCCGTGGCTCTCGTGCTTCACGCCGATGACGGCGGCTTCGGCCACGGCGGGATGCGCGTACAGCACTTCCTCGATCTCGCGCGGGTAGACGTTGAAACCGCCGCGGATGATCATGTCCTTTTTGCGATCGACGATGAAATAAAAGCCGTCGGCATCGCGGTGGGCGATGTCCCCCGTTGCGAACCAGCCGTCCTTGATGCTCTCGGCCGTCGCTTCCGGGCGCTTGTAGTACCCCTTCATTACGTTGTGGCCCTTGATGCAGATCTCACCCGCCACCATCGGTTCGGTGATGGTGCGACCCTGCTCGTCGATGAGCTTGAACTCCACGCCGGCGATGGGGATGCCGATGCTCCCCGGCCGTTTCGGCTTGTCGAGCACGTTGAAGCTCGCCACCGGTGACGTCTCGCTTAGGCCGTACCCCTCCAGGATGTTCACGTTGTACTTGGCGTCGAATGCGCGCATGACCTCCACCGGCATCGCCGAGCCACCCGACGAGCAGTGCTTGAGTGACGAGAGGTCGTATTGCGTCGCCTCGGGATAATTGAGGAGCGCGAAGTACATGGTCGGCACGCCGGCGAACAAAGTGACCCGGTGCTTTTGCATGAGCTCGAAGGCAGCCTTCGCCTCGAAGCGCGGCAAAAGGACGATCGTCCCGCCCGCCCGCAAGACGCCATTCTGAATGACGGTCTGGCCGAAGCTGTGAAAGAGCGGCAAGACGGCGAGCGCCACGGTGTCCGGCGGGAGCGTCACCAGCCGCGTCGCCGAATAGTCGGCGTTATAAAAGAGATTGAAGTGCGACAGCTCGGCCCCTTTGGGGCGCCCCGTCGTCCCCGAGGTATAGAGGATCACCGCGGTCTCGTCGGGCATCGTATCGGGCAGCTCTCGCACGGGATCCCCGCTGGCGATGAGCGCCGTCAGGTTATGGCCTCCCGAGGGTGCGGTCGTGTCCGAAGGATCGGTCCGGGCGATGACGAAGTGCTTACAGGCCTCCGCGCGGTTGAATCCGGCCTGGGCTTGCTCGCCGAACCCTTCCCACGCCAAGAGCGCGACCGCATCGGAGTCGGAGAGATGGTAGGCGATCTCGTCGGGGGTCAAGAGCACGTTGAGCGGCACGACCGGGCAACCGAGATAGTGCAGCGCAAAGTAGGCGATGGTGAACTGCGGCACGTTGGGCAGCATGAGCGCGACGTGCTGGCCTCTTTGGATTCCGAGCTTGGCAAGCCCGCCGGCGAGCTTCTGCGCATAGGTATGCACCGTCTCGTAGGAGAGGGTGGTCGGCCCGATGATGAGCGCGGCTTTCTTCGGAGAAGCCGCGGCGCTGTCGCGGAGCAATGTGGCAAGGTTCAGTGACATCGGGATCCTCGTTTCTCCGTCGCCGTTTACGAGTCGCCGAGCCCTGAGGAGCTGCTCAGAGCGGCTCCAGGCATGCTGCACGAGAGGTCCGTCCAGAGCCAGCAATTTCCGGCATGAATTGGCCGGCCCTGGCACCGATGCCGAAGTCGACTCCAGAACGGACCGGGGAGTGCATTGGCCGCGATTCACAAACCCCGGCTCGATCTCCTGGCTGGAAGTATCCCGCGTTGTGTTAGAAAGCGAGCCTCCGCACGGCTCGGTGTCGCGCGTTTCGCGAGCGCGGTGAGTCACCGACGTGTGCCCTGAATCACGCCTTAGCCCCGCCAGCCGGAAAATTGCAACGCCAGAGGAGAGAGGTGCGCCATGTCGATAGCTCGATTGCAGATAGCGCGACGTTTTGAGAATCGTCCTCTTCGTTGGGGGATCGTCGCGAGTGTCATCGTGGTGCCTTTTGGCGCCATCGCCCAGACGCCGCCGGTCACGCCCGAGCCGCCCCCACCGACCACCGTCCCCGCGGCCCAGACGCAGGGATCGCCCGGCGCGACGGAGCCCGCCGCCGGGGCGACATCGCCCTCGCCGGCTCTGCCACCTGCCATCGCCCCATTGCCACCGGCACCGGCGCCCATCGCGGCCAAACCGTCGCCCTTCACCTTTGCGCTGCACGGCTTCGTGAGCGGAGGAATTTACCTGCAGGATGCTGCGTTCGCGTCGGGGCAAGGTGGGGGCGCCATCTTCGGCCCCAACAAGCTCGATTCCGATCGCTGGTTTCTCGGCGGCGACGTTCGTCAAACGCAGCTGAAGTTCACCGTCAAAGGGCCCGAGGTCCTCGGGGGCGCGAGTCCCATGGCGGTCGTCGAGCTCGACTTACTCGGCGGTAACCAAGTGACGACCGTCCCCGGACCGACCGCGATCGTGCGTGACGCCATGGGAATGCCTATCGGCACAGTAGGAAATACAGCGACGTCCGTAGCCACCGGCGACGAGTCCGTGCTCCCCCGCTTGCGCCTTGCCTACGCCGAGCTGAATTGGGGCGAAGGAACGGACATGCTTCGCGTTGGCCAGCAGCACAACTTGCTCGTCTACATGATACCCGCATCAGCCAGTCACATCGGTGTACCTCTCGGCTATGGCGCGGGTCAGCTCGGCTGGCGTACGCCGGGCATCACCTATCTGCATAAGTTCGCCCTGCCGGACGACATGCGCGTCGACCTCCACCTGCAGGTCAATCGCAACAGCTGGATCGACAACTACCCTGTTTGCGCAGCCACCCAGATTCCTCCGGCCGCCGGCGCCAATTGCCTCCCTTCCGGCATCAGCCTGGGGGAAGCGTCCACGCTGCCGCAGCTCGAAGCGCGCGTTGTCTTCTCCACTGGAAAAAAGCCGAGCCCGTGGCCCTATTATCCGGCGAGCGACTTCACCGTCTATGCCATCGGGCACTGGGACCAGAAGGACCTCTCCGGCGTTGGCGCGAGCGCCCCAAGCGGCGATACGCTCACCACCCTCATCGGCGATCTCGGTTTCAAGGCGGCGCTCGGCCCTGCCATCATCGCCGGCAACGCCTGGTACGGGAAAAACGCAGGCGCCGTCTACGGCAACATGATCCAGATGCAGGCGCCGAACGGGCCCGACGTCACCGGCTTCGGCGCGTGGGGACAGCTCGGCTTCAGCATCACCAAAGAGCTCAGCGTGTGGGCCTTCGGCGGGATCGATCAACCGACGGAGTCGCAAGCCATCGCCGCCAACTTCACGCGTCTGCAGAACGTGCAAGCCGCCGGACAAATCGCCTACAAGGACGGCCCCTACGCGATCGGCCTCGAGCTTTTGCACATCTGGACCAAGAACTACGTGCCCGGCACCGCCATGACGGCCGCCTCGACGACGACGCTGGAGGGAAATCAGCCGATGGCAACGGTCGATTACTTCTTCTAAAGAAGCACGAACGTTCGTCCTAGAACTACGCTGTCAGCTCTCGCCCTACCCGATCGCGATCGGCCCATTCGGCGGAAAATCTGGCAGAATCGCTAGAAGTGCGCGCCAGCGGGGCGCGGTCGGCGCATGATCGCTTCGGTTCTCGATCGGGCAGCGATAGGCCGCCAGGTCGTGCTAGAACATGTTCCAATTTCGGCATGTCGTAGCGCGGAGCTTTTACCATGTCCTTTGAAGGCATCGACCTCAACGAAATCCACCTGCACGGGCTTGCGGCGGAGCCGCTCTACGAGTGGCTGCGCGAGAAGGCGCCCCTCTTTCGCGACGCCAAAGACCTGTGGGCCGTGTCCCGCTACGACGACGTCGTTTTCGTCTCCAAACACCCGGAGATCTTTTGCAGTCGGTTCGGCGTCGTCCCCGGCGTCAACCTCGAGATGTGGCCCGACGAGGCCATGATCAACCTCGACGGAGAAGAGCACACCTGCCAGCGCGGCCTCGTGAGCAAAGGTTTCACTCCGAGCCGCATCGCCGAGCTGGAGACGAAGATCCGATCCATCGTCGGCGAGCTCCTCGATGGCGTGGCCAAGAAAGGGGAATGCGATCTGGTGAGCGCCGTGGCGCGCCCCCTCCCCATGCGCGTCATCGGCGACATGCTCGGCTACCCGGTCGAGCGCAACGAGGAGCTTCTCGACATCACCGATATGGTGGTGCTGGGGGGCAACGGGCCTGACTCCGTGACCCCCGAGGTCGCCGAGTCTTTCATGAAATTCTGCGCGTTCCACGAGGAGCTGCTCGCCCAGCGCAAAGAGCGGCGCGGCGACGATCTCATCAGCATCTGGCTCGACGCCGAGATCGACGGCAAAAGGCTGAGCGAAGAAAAGCTCCTCTACGAGCACAACCTCTTGCTCGTCGGTGGCAGCGAAACCACGCGCCATGCCATCAGTGGCGGCATGTACCAGCTTTTGCGGCGCCCGGCCGACGTCGCGTTCCTGCGCGCCCATCCCCAGGCCATCCCCAACGCCGTCGAAGAGATGGTGCGCTGGACGACGCCATTCGTGCGCATGCAGCGCACGCTCCTCGCCGACCACGCGATGCACGGCATTACCATGAAGGAAGGGGACAAGATGATCATGATCTATCCCGCTGCCAACCGCGATCCCCGCGTCTGGGACCGCCCGCAGGAGTTCGACGTGCGGCGCAAATTCGACAAGCCCGCTCTCGCCTTCGGGCTCGGCAAACACTACTGCCTCGGTGCTTCGCTGGCGCGGCTCGAGATCCGCGTCTTCTTGGAAGAAGTGCTGCGCCGGCTGCACGACCTCACCGTGGCCCCCGGGTACGAACCGGCCGTGAAGCCGTCCCCCTTCGTGCGGGGTCTCGCGAGCTTGCCGGTCCAGTTCCGCGCCGTCTAAAGCCCCAAAATCGCCGCCGTATTGTCGCGCATGATCGCGCGCACGTCGCTCGGTGGAAGGGACTCGAGACCTTCGGCGAACTCTTTCGGCCGGGCCAGCCCTTCCGGATGCGGAAAATCCGAGCCTCCCAGCACATGGCGAGCGCCGAGGAGGCGGACCAGGGCCGGGATGTCGTCTTCGTGGAACGGCGCGACGAACACGTGACGGCGGAAAATCGCGCTCGGCTTGTCGCCGAGTCGGCCGAAGCGCCACATGTCGCGGTTGTCCATGCGCGCCAGCTCGTCGAGTTGACGCAGGAGAGGTGCGACCCAGGAAGAGCCGTTCTCGATGCTGAGCACGGTGAGATCGGGGAAGCGCCCGAAGAGGTTGTGCAAGACGAGGGCGGCCAGCGAGTCGGCGACGGGCCGCGGACCCAGCGCCAGGTACATCTGGAGCGCGGAATGGCGGTGCGACGGCGGATCGGGCGTTTCTCCCCACGGCGCGGCGTAGAGGCGCGCGAAATCGCTGGCGCCGGTGTGGTAAACGAGCGGCACTTTCGCTTCCGCGAGCCGCGCCCAGAAGGGGTCGAAATGCGGATCGGCGGGGGAACGGCCGCCGACGGGACCGGTGGTGACGAGAATGGAGCGCGCGCCCGCGGCGAGTACGCGATCGAGCTCGACGACCGCCTTGTCGACCTCGGCGAGGGAGAGCAGGGGAGTGGAGAAGACGCGGCGGTCGGCGCCGAAGCCCCACGTTTCGTCCATCCAGCGGTTGTAAGAAGCGAGGCTCGGGTAGAGGGCGTCGGGGTCGCGGCGCAGCTGGTATTCCACCCCGATGCCGAAAGTCGGCAGCATGATGCAAGCCTCGACATCCTGCTCGTCCATGAGGGCGACGCGGGCCCGCTTGTCCACGAAAGCCGGGACCTTGCGCGCGTCGATGGGCGAAGCATTGACGGCGCCCTGCTCGGTCTCGCCCCGCAGAAAGGCGCGCATCATTCCGGGGGGCCCCACGTGATCGCCGACCGCCACGCTGTAAAAGCCCGATCGCTCCTTTCCGATGAACACGCGACCCAAGGCGTCCGGCGTCTCGCGTTCGACGCGCACGGTTCGATCGCGGAAGCGGGCCTCGATGTGACGGGTGAAGCAGTCATCGGGCTCGTAAAAGTGGTTGTCCGCATCGACGATGCGGTAATCGAGGTCTTTCATGCTCGTTTTCGCGTGGCTAGCGCGCGGCTCGACTGTAACATCGAACAGCGCCGAGGGCAGGCAAGGCCAGGAACACGCGTGGTCCCTCACCTGTCGCCTCACCGAGAAGACCGCAGGAATCGGGCGGGGCGGTGCTAAAGTCGCGCCGGAAGGAAGAAAACGATGCCGCGACACGCGCTGGTGTTGGGAGGCGGGGGGCCGGTCGGGATCGCCTGGGAGGCGGGCGTGCTCTTGGGATTGGCCGAATCCGGCGTCGATCTCACGGTCGTCGATCACGTCATCGGCACGTCGGCCGGTGCTTTCGTGGGCGCGCGAGTCGCGCTCGGCCACACGCCGGCCGACATCGCCAAGCCCTACGCGCCGCGTGAAAAGAGCACGAGCGACGGGCAGGAGACATCGGCGAAGAAAAGGTCTTCATCGCCGCGAGAGGTCCCCAACCTCGCCTTCTTGTTTCAAACGATCCAAGAGGCGGCCCGAGCCGGTCGCTCGGCTCCGGAGATTGCGCGCGAGCTCGGCGCCATGGCGCTCGATGCCAAGACGATGGACGAGGAGGAGTTCGTGGGGCGGTTCTCCACGCTGCGGTCGAACGGCGTCGGAGCGTGGCCATCGCGTTCGTTCATCTGCACCGCATTCGACGCGCAGGACGGCACCTTCAAGATGTGGGACGCCGCGTCCGGCGCTGACCTCGCGCGCGCGGTGGCCTCGAGCTGCGCCGTGCCCGGCATTTTTCCGGCCGTCGGCATCGAGGGGCGGCGCTATTTCGACGGCGGTGTCCTGTCCACGACCAACGCTCACCTCGCCCGCGGCCATGACGTCGTTTTCGTGCTGGCGGTGACGGAGGTGCTGATGCGCTCCGCCGACACGGCACGCGAGAGGAAGACCCCGCTGCAGCGCGAAGTGCATGCCTTGCGCGAGGGGGGAGCGGCGGTGGAGGTCATCGCGCTCGACACCGACGCGCTCCAAGCGGTGGGGGCGAACTTGATGGACGCCAGCCGTCAAGCGCTCGCCCTCGGCGAGGGTTTGCGGCAGGGTCGTGCCGAGGCAGCGCGTCTCGCGCCGGTCGCCAACCGTCGTCCCTGATTGACCGCTCGGAGGCCGCTACTGGCAGTCGCCTTGTCCGAGCGCGCTGAGACACTCGGTCGCCTCGGAAAGGGCGCGGCTGACGTGCAGAAGGCGGCATTGCAGCGTGTTGCCCGTGGTTGCCGTCGTGACGCGGTACTTGGAGTCTTGCTTGGCGCCGAAGGCGTCGGGTTGGGTCGAGCATTCGACCTGACACGCGCTCTGCGTCCCGTACTTGGCCAGGAAACCGGCGCCACACGCCTTCTCGGCGAGGAAGCAGTACGAGACGCAGTTGCCCGTTTTGCCGGTGGTGTCGAGACCGCAATGACCGTCGCCGCCCGGTCCTGTATGCGAGCAGTGCGACGCGTCGTCGATGAGCACGTTGAACGTGTGCCAGCTGCGGCATCCCATGGTGTTTTCGGTGCGGTTGCTGTTCAGCCCCGGGTCGAGCGCCATGCAAACGGCCATGCACTGCGCGTTCGATTCGTACACGGCGAGGTCGCCCATGCATCCGATCCCGTTGAATCGGCAGAACTCGGCGCAATCGGGGGGCTTGTCCTGCGGCGCAAGGCAGTATTCCTCCGGGGCGTGCCCCGCGTGCCTACAATGCGTCGCGGGGGCCGCGGGTCTAGCGCTTGCATTGCTGACGTGCTCGAGGCGACACTGAATGGTGTCGCCCGTGTGGTCGGCGTCGAGACTGAACGACCCCGTGTCCTTCAAGGCCGCACATGCTCGCGGACAGCTCGACATGGCGCCGAACTCCTTGGGACACGTTTTCTCGAGCAGCAAGCACCAAGCCTCGCAGTTCTTGCCGCAGAGTCCGTCACCACCCGGTCCAGCGGCGGGGCAATGGTCGCGGGGTTCCTGCGTGCTCACCGCGAAGTCGGCCTGGCGACTGCGGCACGCAACGGTGTTGTCGAACGGTTCGTCGCCGAGCGGCAGTTGACGGCAGACGCCGAGGCAGGCGTCGCGGTCCGAATAGACGGCAAACTGCCCGGTGCAGGCGGTGATCACTTTGTCGCAGTAAGCGATGCACTGCGGCGAGTCCTTGGGGCTGGCGTCGGTGGTGTGGTCGTCGATGCCGACGATTGCAGCGCAGCCGCCCACCCACAGGAGATTCATGACGGCGCCGATCACCGCGCGCGCGGTTCGTCTCATCGGAACGAGCCCCCGACCAGGATGCTGCCTGGACCAAGCCGCGCGTGAAGCGCTCCGCTCGCTGCATCCCCGCCCGCGCGTGGCGCGGTGAGGTAGAGGACGACGCCGCCCGCCAGCGCGACGAGCCCGACGCCGAACGCGATGTTGGCCGCGGTGGCGGCGTTTCTTGCCTCGCTGGTGAGGGACAGTCCCTTTTCGTCATTGCACACGGAGTTCGGCCCGTTGGGGCAAAGGTCTTCCGCTTCGCCGTTCTTCGAGAAAGCGCGAAGACCGAAAAAAGTGCCGGCGCCGATTCCCACGACGCCCGCCGCACCCACCACGAGCCCCATCGTGCGCTGCGCGTTCGACCGCGTCTCCGGCGAGCCGGTCGACGGGTTGAGGGCGGCACCCGAGGCGTCCCCTGCCGCGGCGGGTTTGTCCGCGCCGACTGCACCGGGGCCCGGCGCGATCGGCACCGCTGCGGCGGCGCCCTTGTCCGGTTCGCTGCTTTTTCGTAGCGCCGGGACGCTGATCGAAACACGGCCCGCCCGCTCCGGGACCGTCACCGTGCCGGACCATGGCTCGTACCCGGGCGCGGAGGCGGTGATGCTGTACTCGCCGGGGTCGGTCGGAACGGGAACGTTGAAAAGCGCAGCCTGAATCTGTTTGTCACGACGGTCGACGGTCAGCCCGGCAAGCTGCTGCGTCTCCGGCGCGACCTGGATGGTCAGCCGTGAGAGGTGCGGTTCGAGCCGCTGTGCGCGCTCGCGCCCGGTGCGCGCGCGCTGAGGTTCCCGGGCCGAAGACGCGGCGTCGGATGCCTCGCGAAAGGTTGCCCACGCGCTCGCGGTGCGGCCGCTCTTTTCGTAACACTCCGCCAGGTAAAGGAGCGTGCCCACCGCGGGGTCGATGTGCTGGCTTCGTTCGAGCAGGCCGCAGGCCTTGGTGAAATCGCCCTCCTGCATGAGGGAGCGCCCCTGATCGAAGAGCCCCTCGGCGGCTGCCTTGTCAGCGGCCGTCTGTGCGAGGAGAGGCGGCGCGAGCGTGCTCGCCGCCAACGCCATGGCCATCGCACAACGGAAAAGTCTACGTCCCATCGTAGGTCGCCCCACTAATCGCACCCCGGTTTGCTCAGGTCAACGCCTTCCGCCGAAGTCGGTGAGCCCCTTGCCGGGCGCCGCTGGGCTCGGTATCGGCGTGACCGGCGTCGTGGTGCGGCGCGGTCGCGCCTCCGTCGCCGGCTCGCGCGCGGGAGTCGAGCCTTCGCCTGCGCGCGCTGCTTCGCTCGGCCGTGCCGAGGGCGTGCTTCCTTCGCTCGCTGCGGCGCTGGCAGCATCTGGCTTCATCGCGGTTTCCGGGGATGACGGCGAAGGGGACGGCGCGGTGCGCGCTGTTTCGGATCCGGCGCGCGGGGCGGGAGCGATGTCGGTCGCGGCCGAGAGCACCGGCGTGACCGTGCGAACCGATTCGGTTCGCTGGGACCAGACGAACCCGCCCACCGCGACGAGCGCCATCGCGCCGCCGACGAGCAACACTGCGGTCCGGCGGCCCGAGCCCGAAGGGTGTGCACCACTGCTGAGTGGCCGGGCGCCGCGCGGATGCTCCCACGAGGCGCGGCCCGCGGTATCGGTGATGGGCGGCACGTGTTGCGGGTCGGATCGCTGCACATTGGACGGGGGCGTTCGTCCCCTCACCGGTTGACCAGGGTCCCCGAAGTCGTTGCCCGATTGACGGGGCGGGGTGCCGCGCTGCGGTTCGCGCGAGAGGAGCGTCGCGGGACTCAAGGGCGCGTTGGGGTCCGTCGGATTGAGCACGCGCCCCGCGCGTTCAACGTTGATACGGGCGGAGCGGCTCGCAAACGGGAGCAGCGCCTGCGCCAGGTCGCCCATCGATTGCCAGCGCTCGCCGACGTTGCGTGCGAGGCACCGCGTGACCGTCCGCTCCAGCTCGACATCGACGTCCGGCCGGAAGGCGCGGAGCGGGGTCGGATCCGACTCCAGCATCCTTGCGCAGAGCTGAGGCAGTGTATCGGCCATGTAGGGTGGATGACCCGACAAGAGCTCGTAAATGATGGCCCCGATAGACCAAATGTCGGTGCGCGCATCGACGGTGCGTGGCGCGCGCATTTGTTCCGGCGACATGTAGAGCGGCGAGCCCATGATCGTCGAGGACTGCGTGAGCGATCGGTTGTCGGCCGAACCGATGACCATGCTCTTGGAAATGCCGAAGTCGAGCACTTTGACGCTGCGCGTGCCGTCGGGCAGCCGCGCCAGAAAGAGGTTTTCCGGCTTGAGATCGCGATGAACGATGCCGAGCGAATGTGCCTCGGCCACCGCTTCGATCGCCTGCAGGGCGTAGTTCAGGCACTCTTCGACGGGAAGAGGCCCGCGATCGCGCAGCTCGTCGGAGAGATCGCGCCCGTCGAGGAATTCCATCACCATGTAGGGAACGCCGTCCTCGAAGTTGCCGACGTCGAGGACCCGGACGCCGTGCTCGCTCTTGATCTTGGCCGCCGCGCGCGCTTCGCGTAAGAACCGCGCCGCGGATTCGGTGTTTTGCGCCAGCTCCGGCTGCAGACACTTGAGCGCCACGCGCTGATCGAGCGCCAGGTGCCACGCGGCGAGCACGATCCCCATCCCCCCCCGCCCCACGACGCGCTCGACCCGGTACTTGTCGGCGAGCACTTCGTTTTCGAGGGGAAGGCGGTGCATATGAACCTCAAAGCATAGCGGAAAATGAGTTTCTCGTCGGGGACAATCGCCAACCCCGTCTCGGGGTCACAGCCTGGACCGCGTCCACTTTCCCCCGCTGGTTTCGAGGGAAGCCGAACGCTGGCCAAAATGGCTGCGCTCGCTTCGAGGGGGGCCCCCTTTCGGCCCCGGAGGGCGCTCTAGAACGACGAGCCGGGTGTAAGGAGAAACTCGGACTCGTCCCCGGTCGTGGTTCGCTCCAATACGCAGTTTCGGTGCGGAAAGCGGCCGAAGCGTTCGACGATGTCATGGTGGCGGCGCGCGTAGTCGGCGGCTCCGCGCAGCATCCCGTCGAAACCGGTGTCTTTTTCTCGAGCTAGCCTTTCGAAGATCTCCACCGAGCGTCGCTGCACGGCACGGTCTTCGGCATGCATCATGGGCATGTAGAAAAAGTAGCGCTGGAGCGGGGATACCCGCGCATCGAACCCGCGCTCCAGCCCCCGCAAGGTCGCCGCGAGAGCGCGCTCGTCTTGGGCAAAAGCCTCGGGCGTGTCGCGATACATGTTGCGTGAGAACTGATCGAGCAGCACCACGAATGCGACCGAGCCCGCCGGCTCTTCGAGCCACCCATCGAGCTCGCCCCGCGTTGCTCGCAGAAGATCCGCTTCGAATTCGCTGCGGACCTCCTGATCGAAGGCCGGGTCTTTCTTCCACCAGCGCGAAGCGTGCTCCTTCGTTTCGTCGGCCGAGCGGCCGAACCAAAAGCTCAGAATGCGCTCGTAGGGTTTTTCCACAGCGCTCCATCTTCACCCCTCGGGCTCCGGGCATCAAGAGCTGGTGACGTTCTTCTCCCCTTCCCGGGACGCTTGTCCTTCTGTGGAGCCTAGTGGTAGTTCGGTCGGAAGGAATAAGTCTCCAGCGGAGGACAGATGAACGCAGGATTGGTGGGCTGGCGTATTCGCTGGACGCATCGCACTTTCGCTTTTAGTTGCACCTGGTTGCTCGCCGGGGCTTGCGCAGAACCGACGACCGTCGACCCGGCCCTCGTCCCCGAGGCATCGATCGACGTCGCGCCGGACACTGGCGACGCTGCCCTGGATGCGACGGACGCTGCGACCGGCAGCGGTGGCTCGGGGGGTCGCGGTGGGTCCGGCGGGACCGGGGGTGTCGGCGGGACGGCCGGTGAGCGCAGCGACGCGGGTGACGCGGGTGATGCGGGTGACGCGCGCGACGAGGTTGCCGACGGATCGGCCGATACACCCATGGATGCCGCTTCCGGCGACATGAATGTCCCACCCGATCGCGCAGCCGACGCCACGGGCGACCCGATCTCCGAGTCTCCGCCGCAGGATACCGGCGGTCGAGGGGACGCCATCACCGACGCGGCGGCTGATCGCGAGGGTGGCTGAAGCGCCGTTCACCGCTCGGAATTCGCCTGGGCCGTGCAAGGGCTCATGTACGTGCGGCTCTTGCTGAGGTGCCTGGGGGGTTGTACGACGGTGCCGAGTCCGCGCCCTCCTCCGTCGCGTGACAGAGCGTGCAGGCTGGGCTGTAGCTGAGCGAAAGTGTTTTGGCGATCTCGCCGGGGAAGGCCAGGCTCGCGCGGGCCACGCTCGACCAGAGCGCGACGAGCAGTGAAGAGAGGAGCCAAAAAAGACGACGGCTCATGAGAACTCCTTACAAGAACGCATGAATCTGCGCGAGCAGCGTGGTGGTCGCCAGATTCGGCGAACTCTGACGAACCGCGTCGAGACGGATGTCGAAATGAGGCGCGAGAAACCACGCCGCCGATCCCCAGATCGCGTTGGCCGCACCCACCCCGCCGGGTTCGCTGAACGTTTCTCCGGTGGCCATGAAGTGCAAGCCCTGGGTCGGCTCGAAGTCGACATGCAACATCCCCACGTTGCCCCCTTGCTGGGGGGAACCGCTCCGCGCATAGGCGATGAAGTCGAGCTCCGCCATGAGGACGAAGAGTTTGGACAGCGCGTAGCGAATGAAACCGCCGTGCGCGTGTCGCGTCGTGGGGACTTGCGGGAAGAAGAGGTTGCGCCCGGAAATCGTGATGAGGCTCGACACGCCGAGCGCGAGGTTCGTCGCGGCCGCGTACTCCAGCATGCCGCTGTAGCCGCGCTCGCGGTACTCGGCGGGAGACACTTGGAGATTGCCGGCGATGGCCATGAGCTCGGCGCGCCAGTGGGTGCCATTGTACGCGAGGGCAATGCCGTGTTGCTGTGACACGTTGATGTCGCTTCGTGTCACCGTCCGTACCCAGAGCGTGTGCTCGACCGCGCGAATGCCGAAGGGGAGGTTCATGCGCCCCGCGCGCAAGAGCCAGTTCTTGTCTTCACCAATGTCGAAACCAACCCAGTGGACGCGCGACACCGCGTTGCCATCGACCTTGTGGGTCAGGCTCGCCAGCAGCGCTCCTTCCTCGGCGTAGCCGATGCTGCCGTTCATGCGAAAGCGGTCCTTCGTGATCTGGCCCGTGAAGTCCGCCTGCATGAAGAAGGCGCGGATGGGGGAGGAGACCCCATTGGCGTTCTTGGTGAGCGCCGCATAACGCACGTCGCCGCCGAGCAGCAGGCTGGGCGGCATTTTGAACGCGCCAAAGAGAAATCCCGCCGACGGGGGAGCCTCCCACGCGTCTTGGGCGCCGTAACGCATGCGCAGCAAAAAGTCGCTCTGGGCGCGTCCGTATTCCGTCAGCACGCCGCCCCCCGACGGATCGGCGTGGCATTGGTTGCACCCCGCATAGTCATGTTTGATCATCCACGCGTAGGCGGCGGCGGGCCTGGTCCAGAGCGCGGCCAAGAGGAAGAACGCGACCAGTACGATGTCGCGAACCTTCCTCCGGCAGACGGGACGTGGGAAGAAGAGGTGGCGGGGAATCCGTTTCAGGGGACGATGATACGACCAGGAGCCGACATGGTGCCATTCTGCGTGTGGCACGAATTGCAGTCGCCGTTCGTCTGGGTGGCCATCATCGCCCTCTCGACGCCGTTCACCACCACTTTGGCTCGATAGGGTGTCGTGATCTTCGTCGCCGAATAGAAGTTGCCGGCCGAGTTGGTGGTCAGCGTCACCGCCGCTCCACTGGCCGGGGTGATCACGACTTGAACGCCGCTCTTGCCGTTGCAGCTGAGCGGCTCGTGCAGCGTCGGGTAGACCGTGCCGCCGATCGCCCACGCCCTCGTGCCCGTAAGATGACAGCCCGATGCGAGGCAGGCCGCCCCCGGCCGCATCATCGCGTTTTCTCCCGAGCTCCACATTGTGCCGCTCGTACAGATGGGTGGAACGGCTGCATCGACGCCGGTACCGCCAGCTCCCGCTGTCCCGGCAGCGCCGCCTTTGCCCGTGCCTGCGTCGACCGAACCACCGGTGCCCGCGGTCCCGCCGGTTCCAACGGTTCCCGCGGCGCCACCAACGCCACCCGCTCCCGCCGTGCCCGTCCCCGCACTGCCGCCGATGCCTGCGCCGGCTGCGCCCCCGACGCCTGTGCCACCCGTTCCCGCACCACCGGTGCCGGCGCCGCCGGTGCCCGTCGCGCCGCCGGTGCCCGTCGCTCCACCGGTGCCCGTCGCTCCGCCGGTGCCCGTCGCTCCACCAGTGCCCGTCGCGCCACCGGTGCCCGTCGCTCCGACGCTGCCCGTGGCTCCACCGGTGCCACCGGTGCCGCCCGTCGCTCCTCCTGTGCTCGCGCCTCCCACGCCGCCCGAGCTCTTAGGCCCGACCTTGCCTGCATCGTCGATGGGAGCCGCGAGACCGTCTTCGCCGACGACCCCGTAACAGCTGCAAGCCAGCAACCCCAGCAAGAGCGCTGCGAGCTTCGGCCGGATCTTCGATTCGTCCAGCCGTGCTGTGCTTCGGCAATCACTCATGCTGTTATTTTTTGATGGCGACTGAATGCCAAGGATAGGGCGCATAGGTTGAAAGTACCGCGAGCAAAACGGAATCAGGCTGACGGGAGGAAAAGAAATCGATGCGAGATGCTATCGGCGGATTATTCGAATCAGAGCGCTTCGACACTCGAGCAATGCGGTTTCCGATTCGACCCGCATGCGAGGCCTCTCTCGACGGCCTCACCTCTTGTGCACCGCTTCCCCGCCAAGTGCAACTCCGTTCGGCAGTGTGCGAATCCATGTGGATTCGATGGTGCGCGCTGATCGCCGTCGGCAGCGAATTATGGTGTGACGGCGCATTGATGATAGCCGGGCGGCAGCCCGGGCAGTGAAGATGCGCTGCACTGCGCGCAGGGGCTCGGGCGATCGGGATTGCAGAGAATGACGAAGTTCGAGGTCCGGCAGCGCGCTTCTGGTTCGCAGTGCACCCGCTCGATGACCTGATGATCGCAAATGTCCCCGTCCAGGCAAGCGGGCAGGGCGAGGTCATCGCCCTCGGCGCAACACACTTGCCCCGCCGGGCAATCGTCACCATCGTCGCACTGAATCAGGAGCCCGCCGCACGTCCCAGCCTCGGCGATGTCGACGCAGCTGAGTCCGGTGGTGCTGCTGTTGCAACAGCCGGGCGTCACGCAGTCGGACGCCCCGCAGGCGATGTGAATGCCGGTGCGGGGCCTATCGGCAATCGCGTCGGTGGTCGAGGAAGCGTCGTCGGGGCCGCCATCGATGACGAAGGGCGGCACGGCTGCGTCGGCCAAAGCGGTGTCGAAATCGAACTGACCGTTGCAAGCCGAGCCCACGACGGCCGCGAGAAAGGCCACGCGCGTGCGCGCATTGCAGGCGGGCATCAGCGCGTTCCGGCTAGGATTGCCTCGGCATCTCCGCGCGCGAAGCCGGCGGGGTAGCGCTGGAGATACTGTCGCGCCGCCGCCGCTGCCTTCCTGGGCTCGAGGGCACGCTGGATTCGCATGCGCTCCACGGTGGCGTTCTCCGCCAGATGGCTCGCGGGGAACTTTTCGAGAAGACGATCCATCTTGTCGAGCGCGAGCGACAAGTTGCCGTAACGCCGAGCCGCCATCCCCTCGGCGAACAGATCATTTTCTTCCGCAAGGCTGGACGAAGCGGGGCGGCGTGCGTGTCCGGGAGGCGGCGGGTCTGCGGCTTGGAGTTCGGCCGCGCCCGGTACCGGCGTCGCAACCGGCGCCGCGCGTGCCGTCGACGGACCTCCGAGCTTTGGCGTGCGCTTGGCCGCTGCATGCGCCGACGGCGGGAGCGCCGGCGTTTGCCGACATCCACGCGGCCAATGCTCGCCCCGTGCAAGGAACTCCTCCTGGCCACCGGCGCGCACCGCGACGACGCCTTCGTAGACGGCCACGCGGGTCGTCGTACCTGCACCACAACCGGGATCGGAGGCGACGATGTTCACGAGAAAAGACGTCCCCCGCACTTCGACCTCCGTGTCGATGGTGCGGACGATGAACCGTTCGTCATGGCCGAGCTTGGCGACGTCCGCTCGCAGCGAGCCGGCGTTCAGCGCAAAGATCTGCGCTCGGCTGTCCTCGATGACCGAAAGCTGACTGCCCGGCTCCACCTCGAGATGCGTTCCTGTCGACAGGGAGAGCGTTGCACCGGCACTCGGGTCCACGATGAGCCGGCTGCCCGCCTGCAGAGCGCGGCCCGCCACCGCGGCCGACGAAGACCCCGGAGCCGCGACGATGGCGCCGCCCCCGCTGGCAATGGCGATGGCGATGGGCGGATCGGTTGTCGTCTCCCGCGACGCCTCGGAGGGGCCCAGGGGATGCCCCTTCGACGTCCGGTCGCCAACTGCCCGCCAAACGCCAGCGCCCGCGAGAACGAGCGCACCGGCCAACGACCACCGCGCTGCCATGCGCAAGCGACGGCTCTGACGCCGCTTTTGATCCATCGCTCGCTCGATGAGCGCGATCTCCTCGTCGCGATTCGAGTGCGCCGACAAAACGTCGCTCGGGCGCGGCTCGCCGCGCTTGAAGACTTCGGCGATCAGGCGGGCGTAACGAAGGGATTTCATTGCCCCAAGGTCTCCAAGAGGTCAGCGAGCTCGGGGTCATTGGCGAACCGCCCGTGCAGGTCGCGGCGGCCGCGCACGAGCCGGCTCTGCGCGGCAGACACGCTGATGCCCATGATCTGCGCCAGCTCGCGGAGCTCGTAGCCGAGCACGTCGTGCAGGAAGAAGGCCCAGGCGCGATTGGCGTCCATTGCTTGGAGGTGCCGCGCGGCGTGCTGCATCAAGTTTCGCACCAAGGGGTCGTTGGTACCGACACCGGACTGCGGAGCGGCGTCCTCTGCCTCGAGCGCACCGAAGAGCCGGCGCTCGGCCTGACGCCGGCGAAGGTGCTTGAAGACGATGCGGGCCGTGAGCGAGCCCACCCAAGAATCGAGCGAGCATTCGCCGCGAAACCTGCCGATGGTCATGACGAGCTCGATGAGCGCGAGCTGCCGCAGGTCTTCGTGGTCGACGTCGTAACGCCGAAAAAGCCGGAGCAGGGTGCGGTCGACCTGCGGCCTCACCCGGTCGTGGAAGGCCGACGCGACGCTCTTGTCCCCGGCGCGCATGGCGGCCAAAAGCTGGCTGTCGTCGACGGCGGGCGTAGCAGCCGTCGCCGATTCGTCCTTCGGTGACGTCGGCGGGGCGACGAGCCGAAGCCGGGGGGGCTCGTTCTTTCGGACAGGACTCATTCCACGACCTAAGAAGCAGTACCGTCAGGGTGGTGCGAGCAGGCAGCTAAGGTCAAAACGTTGCTCTTACCCCCGCCTGCAGGACGAGCCGAAGGGGAGGGATTGAAGTTACCTTCGCTTGGTGAAGGGTGACATCCGTCGTTCCGAAGGCGAGCTCGGTGCCGAAAGATCCAAGGAAACCGGCATTTGGACTAAATTGCCAGCTCCCCTCCAGGGCCGCGTCGGCCCCCGGCAACCAGCGCATGGCCGGGACGGGTTCGGGATCATCATCGCTGAAGTGGGTCAGCTGTTCGCGCATGAGCAGGGCGTCGAGGCGGGCGCCCAGCTCGAACGGCCTCGTGCGCGTCGCCGGCCAAGGAACCCACGCCACGCCGGCGGCCACGTGGACGAGCAGCGACGTCGCTTGAGCGACTGTCACCTGACCGCCACGCGCGGACGCCCCGAGCCGGGCGGCGAAAGGCGCAACGAAGTACCAGCGTCCGCTCAGCGATCCCCCCCATCCGCCCGCAGGACCGTCGAGGCCCATGGCGCCCGCAGCGACCACGTCGATCGCTCCCTGCGTCCGGGTGTTTGGCGCGAAATCGGGGCGCAAGACAGGGCGGACCGGAGGAGGGTTGGACTCGGGTCGCGGAGGCGGCGTCGGGGGTTGCGTCGGCTCGGCGGGCTGCGCCGTCATCATCGATGCCACGGCGTAACCGACCGTCCGTCCCCTTTCGGCCACGTCGTCGCCTTCTTGGAAGACAATGAGGCGTTCGCTGAAACCGGGCCGGCGATCGAGGTGAAAGCGAATCCGCACTTGCCGGTGGGAAGGGACATCCCAGGCCAGCGCGACGATGGCCGACGCGTGAAGCGTTGTCCCCAGCGAGAGCGCCCGGTCATCGTTGGGGACGACTTCCATCTCGCGCACTTCGAGATCGAGATCCGTGCCGAGGATCTCGCGTGCCGCCGCGGCAGCGCCGACCGTTGCCGGATGACTCGCCTCACCGGCAGAAACCAAGATGACGACGAGAAGTGCGCTCATGTTGTCGGCGAAAACCAACGCCGTTCGACTAGGACGACCTTAGCTCACGCCTAGCACCACACTGTCGGCTTTTCGCTGCCAGAGTACGTCGCGAGCGGCGCGCGGGGGTCGGCGCGTGGCGTGAAGTGCGTCGGCACAATGGCCAGTGGCGTGGACGCTGTCCTGCGCATAACATCGAACGCGAAAGCCCGTGGGAGCGAACCGGAATGGAGCGCGCGTTCTGGCGCATGTGATCGGCGTGGCGCTGCCATTGTCGACGGCGCGGGGCGAAGACGTTTCGCCGCTGGCCGATCCAGTTTCGGCACCAGCATCCCGAGAGAGCTCGGGGGACGGCCCGGTGCGGATGGAACCCCTTTCACCGCAAGAGAACCCGCCCACGTTCGTCTTGCGCGGCGGACCCGCGGGCCCGGCTCGGCTGGTGTTCCTTCACGGTATGTGCGGCCACGCGCTCGGATACGCCCAAGCTTTCCAATTTAACGCCGCGAAAAAAGGGAAGCTCGTGGCGCCGCAAGGCGACAAGCCGTGCCAAGGTCCTTGGGCCTCGTGGTCAGGCGATCTGGAAGCGCTCGATGCGCGCATCGTGGGCGCGTTTCGCCGCTTGGGCGAAACCGATCCCATCGACGACATCGTCGTCATCGGCTACTCGCAAGGGGCCATGCGTGCCGAGGATCTCGCACGTCGATGGCCAGAGCGGTACACGCGCCTGGTGCTCATCGCGTCGCCGCGGGTTGCGTCGCCCCGCGGTTTCGACGGCGTGCGGTCCACCGTCATGATGGCGGGTGAAAGAGACCGGCAGGACCTCATGAAGCAAAGCGCACGAGTGCTCGCCAAAGCCGGCATTCCTTCGACGTTCATGGTCATTCCCCAGGCAACGCACGGCGCGATGGGGCCGACGCCCGAGAAGACGATGGGCGACGCGCTGGATTGGCTTTTCGGCCACACGAGGGCGCCGTCGGCGCCCTAGCGGGTTTGACGGAGTTTAGCCGGCTTTGGTACCGCCACCGGCGGGCGCAGCGACCGTCGCCTTCTTGGTCGATGCTTTCTTCTTCGACTTCTTCTCTTCTTTGGCCGGCTCTTCACCGGCCGTCTTCAGCTCACCGACGAACTCGATGATCGACATCGACGCGCCGTCGCCGCGGCGGAGGCCGAGCTTGACGATGCGGGTGTAGCCGCCGGGGCGCCCCTGGAAGCGCTTGCCCAGATCGAGGAAAACCTTCTCCACCAGGTCGACCTTCTTCGTCGCGCCTTCGATGAGCCGCGTCCCGAAACGGGGGAGGAACGCCCCCACCACGCGCTGCGCGTGCAGTCGCTTGGCGCGGGCGTCGAGCTCCAAATCGGCGTTGGGTGTATAGGCGGTCTCACCGAGGCGGACGGCCTTGGTGATGAGGCGCTCCACCACGCGGCGGAGCTCCTTGGCCTTTTCGTCGGTGGTCTCGATGCGCTCGTGCAGCACGAGGTTGGCGGCGAGGTTGCGAAACATCGCCCGCCGGTGACTGCTGTTGCGGCCGAATTTACGGCCGGCGTTCAAGTGTCGCATGGGAGCTCCAGAGCGTTAGTGCTAGTTGGCGTTCTGCTGCGCCTTCCAGCGCTCGAGCATCTGGGGCCAGCTGTCGATCTTCATGCCCAAAGACAGCCCCATGCTGCCGAGGATCTCTTTGATCTCCTTGAGCGACTTGCGGCCGAAGTTCTTGGTCTTGAGCATGTCCTGCTCGGTGCGCTGCACGAGCTCGCCGATCAGGGTGATGTTGGCGTTCTGCAAGCAGTTGGCAGAGCGGACCGAGAGCTCGAGCTCGTCGACCGAGCGGAAGAGGTTGTCGTTGAGCGGCTCGTCTTCGCCGCCGGGCGCGGAGTACGACGTGTCTTCCGTCTCTTCGAAGTTGATCCAGATCGAGAGCTGCTCTTTCAGGATCTTGGCCGCAAAAGCGAGGGCGTCGGCCGGCTTGACCGAGCCATTGGTCCATACTTCGAGCGTCAGCTTGTCGTAGTCGGTGACCTGACCGACGCGCGCGTTCTGCACGATGTAGTTGACCTTGCGGATGGGGCTGAAGAGGCCGTCGATGGGGATGGTGCCGATGGGCATCGTCGCCGTCTTGTTGCGCTCGGCAGGCACGTAGCCGCGCCCCACGTTGACGGTGAACTCCATCGACAGCGGACCCTTCTTGTCGAGGGTCGCGATGAGGTGGTCGGGGTTCAGAACGGAAAGCCCCTCGGACAGCGTGAGGTCCTTGGCGTAAACCGGGCCGGGTCCCTCTTTGTCGATGCGCACCGTATACGTCTTGGGGCTGGCCGCCTTCAGCACGACCTCTTTGAGGTTCATGATGATGTCGGTCACGTCCTCGACGACGTCGGGGATGGTGGTGAACTCGTGAAGCGCGCCGTCGACGCGAATGGCGGTGATGGCGGCACCCTGCAAGGAGGAGAGCAGCACGCGGCGCAGGGAGTTGCCGACGGTGATACCGAAACCGCGCTCGAGCGGCTCGCACGTGAATTTGCCGTAGAAGTCGGTGGCGCTCTCCGTCTCGAGGGTGATGCCCTTGGGGCGGATGAGATCGCGCCAGTTACGGCTGGTCATGGCTAGCGACATGGCTGTTCTCTTTCTTGGCTGGGGTTCGCGCGGCCATCTCGATCTCGCGGGGGAACCAGCTCCGCCCGTGTGATCCGCGGCCTGCCCGCGTTTCTTTGGAGTCCTTCAACGTTGGTGATTCGAACTGGGTGACGATTACCTCGAGTAATACTCGACCACGTACTGCTCGCGGATGGCCGGCTCGTTCAGCTCTTCGCGAATGGGCACGCCCTTGACGGTGCCCGCGAAGTTGGCGCGGTCGGCTTCGATCCAAGTGACGAGCGGGCGCTTGTCGGCGCTGGCGATGGAGGCAAGAAGGTCCGGAATCTTGCGGCTCGACTCGCGGATTTCCACCTTGTCGCCGGTTTCCACGATGTAGCTCGGGATGTTGAGACGCTTGCCGTTCACGAGCACGTGGTTGTGCTTGATGATCTGCCGTGAGGCAGCGCGCGTGACGCCGAAACCCATGCGGTGGACGATGCTGTCGAGACGGCGCTCGAGCAGCCTGATCATCTCCTCGCCGGTACGCCCCTTCTTGCGGTTGGCTTCGCCGAAGTAACGACGGAACTGACGCTCGAGGACACCGTAGATGCGGCGCACCTTCTGCTTTTCGCGCAGACGGAGCCCGTACTCACTCATCTTGATACGACCCTGGCCGTGCTGACCGGGGGGGTAAGGGCGGCGGGTGAAAGAGCACTTCTCCGAGTAGCAGCGGTCGCCCTTGAGATAGAGCTTCATCCCTTCGCGGCGGCAGAGCTTGCATACGGGGCCAATGTAGCGGGCCATGGTCGTTCCTTTTCGATCCGGTTAGACGCGGCGCCGCTTGGGGGGGCGACAACCATTGTGGGGGATGGGGGTGACGTCGCGGATGAGCGTCACCTTGAAACCAGTGGCCTGCAGCGCGCGAAGGGCACTCTCGCGGCCCGCTCCGGGGCCCTTCACGAACACGGCCACCGAACGCATCCCGTGCTCCATCGCGCGGCGCGCAGCTTCTTCGGCAGCGAGCTGGGCGGCGAAGGGAGTGCTCTTGCGCGAGCCTTTGAATCCGCGCGAGCCTGCCGACGACCACGCCACCGTGGCGCCGTTGATGTCGGTGATGGTGACGATGGTGTTGTTGAAGGTCGATTGGATGTGCGCAATGCCGGTGGAGACGTTCTTGCGAACCTTCTTCTTCTGCTTGGGGCCTTTGCCCGCTGCCGGCGCCTGACTGGGTGCGTTGCTCGTCGTGGTTGCCATGGTGTCTTTTCTTCGTAGCTCCGGCTGCGGGGGTTAAGGCTTGGGTGCCGCGGCGGCGGGGCGGCGCTGGAGCATTCCCTTGCGGGGGCCCTTGCGCGTGCGCGCGTTGGTGTGCGTTCGCTGGCCGTGCACAGGGAGCCCTTTGCGGTGCCGAAGCCCGCGGTAACATCCGAGGTCCATGAGCCGTTTGATGTTCATCTGTACTTCGCGGCGAAGGTCGCCTTCGACCTTGTAGTCCGCTTCGAGCACCTCGCGGATGGCCTTCACCTCGGCGTCGGTGAGCTCTTCGACCTTCTTGGAAGGGTCGATGCCGGCCTTCTTGCAGATGACCCTGGCGTTGGATTTGCCGACTCCGTAAATGTACGGGAGGGCGAAAGCGACGTGCTTTCGGCGGGGAAGATCGACTCCTGCGATGCGTGCCATCCGATGCTCCTAGCCCTGCCGCTGCTTGTGGCGGGGGTTCTCGCAGATCACGCGGACGACACCCTTGCGGCGCACGATCTTGCACTTGTCACAGATTTTCTTGACGCTCGGGCGAACTTTCATTTTCGCTATTCCTTGTTCGCTATTCCTTGAAGGCGGCAGTCGCTTGGGTGCCGTCTCCGAAGCTCACTTGTGGCGGTACGTGATGCGACCGCGGTTCGGGTCGTAGGGGGAGACTTCGACCGTCACCCGGTCACCGGGCAGAATCTTGATGTAGAACTGGCGCATGCGGCCGCTGATGGTCGCAAGTACGTTGAGGCCATTGTCGGCTTTGACGCGAAACATCGCATTGGGGAGCGCTTCTTCCACGATCCCGTCAAATTCGAGCTTGTCGCCTCGCGGCTCTTTGCGTTCCCGTCGTTCGCTCACTCCCACCTCGCTCTACCTCGCTGTGCGATCATGCTTTTCCTTCGACTGATCGGCCTGGCGGCCGTATTCGTTACTTCGTGGATGGCCCTTCGAGGCACCGCAGAATCTCCCTCGTAACCTCCCCCGGAGAGAGCGTGCCGTCGACCCGGCGAAGCAGCCCTTTGGCCTCGTAGTAAGGCAAAAGGGCCGCGGTCATGGCTTCATAAGCATCAAGTCGTTTGGCGACGGTCTCCGGCTGGTCGTCGGCGCGGTGCTCGAGCGCGGCGCCAAGGGGCGGCGGATTATACTTTAGGTGGTAGATCTGTCCAGTGCGTTTGTCCGTGCGACGGAGCACGGCCCGCTCGACCAAAAGGTTTCTCGGGACGTCCAGTTGCACCACGGCGTCGAGGCTTAGCCCCTTCTCCGCAAGGAGCTTCTCCAATGCCTCGGCCTGGGCGACCGTGCGAGGGAAGCCGTCCAGAATAAATCCGCTCTGGGCGTCTGAAAGTTTGAGCCGCTCGCCGACCAAGCCAATGACGACCTCATCCGGCACCAGGTCCCCACGGGTCATGTATTCCGCCGCTTGAATGCCGAGCGGCGTTCCCGCCTTCTTGGCATCGCGCAGCATGTCCCCGGTTGCGATCTGCGGGACACCCCACTTCACGCCGAGCACTTTGGCTTGCGTTCCTTTGCCCGCCCCCGGCGGCCCCACGAGGATCAACCGCATGATCCCTCCGCGACAACGGCCTCAGATTTTTTTACAGGGAGGCAGGGAGACAGGGAGGTTTTGGTATTTTTAAGGGCGGCAGAAACAAAAAATCTCCCCGCCTCCCCGTCTCCCTGTAAATCCCAAGAAGCCGAGCAATGAGCAAACGGGCCGTCGTTAGTCACGGCGCCCTCGAATTCTCGCGCCGCGGGGGCCGGTGAGGCCTTCGTAGTGGCGCGTGATGAGGTGGGCCTCGATTTGGCTGACGGTGTCGAGGGCGACGCCGACCACGATCATGATCGACGTCCCTCCGAAGCGGAATGGGACGCGAAAGACCGCGCTGATGATGCTCGGAATGACGCACACCGCCGCGACGTACATGGCGCCGCCGAAGGTGATGCGCGTGAGCACGCGATCGATGTACTCGGCGGTCTGCTTGCCCGGGCGAATGCCGGGGATGTTGGCTTGCTGCTTCTTCAGGTTGTCGGCGACGTCCACCGCTTGGAAGGTGACGGCCGTGTAGAAGTAGCAAAAGAAGACGATGAGCACGACGTACCCGGTGTTGAACACCCAGTCGCCGCGCTGGATGATGGCCTCCAGGTACTGCATGCCGGGGACGTGCAGGTTGGCGAGCGTCGCCGGGAACATGAGGAGCGACGAAGCGAAGATGGGGGGGATGGTGCCGGCGGTGTTGACCTTGAGCGGGAGGTGCGCCGTCTGTCCGCCGTACACGCGCCGTCCGACGTTGCGCCGCGAGTAGATGATGGGAATCTTGCGTTGACCGCGCTCGAAAAAGACGATGGTCGCAATCGTGAGGAGGATGAGCCCGCTGACGGCGCCGATGTTGAGCGGCTGGATGTTCCCTTTGTTCTGGGCGAGGTAGTTGCCGATCGTGCTGGGGATGTCGGTGACGATCCCGGCCATGATGATGAGCGAAATGCCGTTGGAGATGCCGCGCTCGGTGATCTGCTCGCCGACCCACATGATGAAGGCGGTGCCCGTGGTGAGCGTGATGATCGTCATCAAGCGAAACCCCCACCCGGGGTGCGCGACCACGTCGCCGAATTTGCCGGCCCCAACCTCCTGGTTGTTCAGCCCCTCGAGGTACATCGCGATGCCGAAGGCCTGAAAGGCCGAGAGGAGGATGGTGCCGTAGCGCGTGTACTGATCGATCCTGCGTCGCCCTTGCTCGCCCTCTTTGCGCAGCTCGTCGATGGGTTTGTAAACCATTCCCATGAGCTGCAGGATGATCGAGCTGGAGACGTACGGCATGATGCCGAGCGCGAAGATGGAGAGGTTCTCCAGCGCGCCGCCCGAGAAGAGATTGAAGAGGCCGAGCAGACCGCCCGATTGCTTGGCGACGACCGAGCGCATGACGTTGCGATCGACACCGGGGGCGGTGATGAAGACGCCGATGCGGTAGACGGCGAGCATCCCCAGCGTAAAGAGGATCCGCTTCCGGAGCTCCGGAATTTTGGTGATGTTAGCGAATCCGCCGAGTGCCATGGGAACCGAGACGCTCGGTTAAGTCTCGGGTGCGGGCGGCGCAAGGACCACGGCCTTGCCGCCCGCTTTTTCGATCTTGGTCACCGCGCTCTTGGAGAAGGCGTGGGCCGTGACGGTGAGCTTCTTGGTGAGCTCGCCTTCACCGAGGATCTTGATGCGGTCGATCTGGCCGCGCAGGAGCTTGGCACCGCGCAGGGCCTTCTCGTCGACGTTGGCGCCGGCGGGAAAGCGCTCGAGCTCACCGATGTTGAGCGCAGCCGTCTCGACGGGGAAGGGGTTGCGGAAGCCGCGCTTGGGAAGGCGGCGCTGCATCGGAGTCTGACCGCCCTGGAAATGGAGCTTGTTGATGTTCCCCTTGGAGCGCGCCTTCTGCCCCTTCTGGCCGCGCCCGGCTGTCTTGCCGAGCCCCGACCCGACGCCGCGCCCGATGCGCCGCTCTTTGGTGACGGCCCCGACCGGGGGCGCAAGCTTCGAAAGAATGTCGGACATGACGCGCTTACCCTTCGATCTCTTGGACCGCGACCAGGTGCAGGACCTTCTTGACCATGCCGCGGAACGACGGCGTGTTGGCAACGGTGACCTCGGTGCCCGGCCCGCGCAAGCCGAGTCCCTTGACGACGAGGCGCGTCGTGTGGGGCGTGCCGATGACGCTCCTCAGTTGCTTGATCTTGAGCTTCTTTTTCATCCGGTGCCTCCTGCTTCGGGCGTCGGGGTGGCGGCGGGTGTCGCGACCGGAACGACGTCCTTGCGCCGCTTGGTCATGATTTCGTCCACCGTCTTGTCGCGCTTGCCGGCGATCTGCTCGGAGGCCTTGAGCATCTGGAGGGCGGCCACGGTGGCCCGCACGACGTTGTGCGGGTTCGACGAGCCGAGGCACTTGGTGAGAATGTCGTGGATGCCAGCCGATTCGACGACGGCGCGCACCGCGCCGCCCGCGATGACGCCCGTTCCGGGCGACGCCGGACGGAGCAGCACCTTGCCGGCGCCGAAATGGCCGAATACGTCGTGGGGGATGGAGCTCGCCACGAGGGGCACCTTGAACATGTTCTTGCGCGCCTGGTCGTTCCCCTTGCGGATGGCTTCCGGCACTTCGTTGGCTTTGCCGAGCCCGACCCCGACGTGACCCGACTCGTCGCCGACCACGACGAGCGCTGAAAAGCTGAAACGCCGGCCGCCTTTGACCACCTTCGCGACGCGGTTGATGTGGATCACCCGCTCCTTCAGCTTCTCTTCATCCATCTGCTCGAACGACATGGAGTCTCCCGTCGGTTGGCCCGTTCCCGTTGGGGTCGGGCCGTGATGCTGGTTTCTAGAACTTGAGCCCACCCTCGCGGGCAGCGTCAGCCAGGGCGCTGACCCGGCCGTGGTAGAGGTACCCGTTGCGATCGAAGACGACCTTGTCGATCTTCTTGGAGAGACAGATCTTGGCGACCAGCGCGCCCACTTTCTTGGCCGCCTCGGTCTTGTTTCCTTCGTCGAGCGAACCTTTCAGGTCCTTGGAGAGCGTCGAAGCATGCGCCAAGGTGCGGCCGCTGTCGTCGTCGATGACCTGCGCGTAGATGTGGCGCGCGGTGCGGAACACGGTGAGCCGCGGCTTCACGACCGTCCCAGAGAGCTTCTTTCGGATGCGCAGCTTGCGCCGCTCGCGACCAACGATTCTCATTGCCATGGCACGATCTCCTACTTGGCACCCTTCGCGCCCTTGCCAGCCTTGCCCGCCTTTTCGCGGACCTTCTCACCCTGGTAGCGGACACCCTTGCCGCCGTAGGGCTCCGGCGGCCGAAAGCTGCGGATCTTGGCGGCGGTCTGCCCCATGAGCTCTTTGTCCGCGCCGGTAAGATTGACGATGGTTCCCTTCGAATCCGAGGGGATCTCGCACTTGATGCCCGCGGGGAGCGGGAAAATGATGGGGTGGGAAAATCCGAGCGACATGTTGAGGGTGGTGCCCTTCATCTCGGCGCGGTACCCGGTGCCGCGCAGCTCGAGCGTCTTGGTGTAGGCGTCGTTGGCGCCTTTCACCATCGCCGCGATGAGCGCCCGTACCAGACCCTGCATGCGCGAGGCGTCGCGACCGGGCAGCGCGGAGGTGACGCTCACTTTGCCACCGTCCACTTTCACGTCGACGCCGGGCGGAAGGTTGCGTGCGAGCTTGCCCTTCGGCCCCTCGACGCGCACCGTGCTGTCCTTGAGCGCCACCGTGACCCCCTTGGGGACCAGGATGGGACGCTTGCCGATGCGCGATTGGATCTGCCGCGCCGGCTTCTTCTCGGTGGTCGTCTGCATCACCAGACCTCACAGAGCAGCTCGCCGCCGACCTTCTGGCGCCGGGCTTCCTTGTCGCTCATCACCCCGCGCGAGGTGCTGAGGATGGCGACGCCCATCCCCGAAAGCACGCGCGGGATGTGGTCGTGACGGACGTACACGCGGCGCCCGGGGCGCGAGACGCGTTTGATGCCGTCGATGGCGCTCGACCGGTCGCGCCCGTACTTCAGCACGATGGTGAGGCTGCGCGGGTCGTCCTCGGTGTCACGCACGTCGGCGATGAAACCTTCGGACTTGAGGATTTCCGCGATGTGCTTCTTCAGCTGGCTGGCCGGGACGAGCGTGCGCTCGTGGCGGGCCATGGCCGCATTGCGGATGCGCGTGAGCATGTCGGAAACGGGATCGGTCATCATGGCGTCACCAGCTCGCTTTGATCACGCCGGGGATTTCCCCCTTCAGCGCGAAAAGTCGGAGGCAGATACGGCAGAGCTCGAAATCGCGGTAGTAGCCGCGAGCGCGGCCGCAGACCTTGCACCGGCTCCGGCGGCGCGTCGTGAACTTCGGGGTTCGATTGAGCTTTGCGAATTGACAGGCTCGAGCCATTTTTGCCTCTCAGCGGTCCGTGGTTGCTTGAGCAATGGCCCGGAAGGGCATGCCGAGCTGGGCGAGGAGCGCGCGCCCCTCGTCATCGGTTCTCGCCGTTGTGACGAACGAGATGTTGAGCCCCTTGATGACGTCGATCTTGTCGTAGTCGATCTCGGGGAAGATGATTTGTTCCTTCAAGCCGAGCGTGTAGTTGCCCTGCCCGTCGAAGCCGCGCGGCGAGACGCCCTTGAAGTCGCGCACGCGTGGAAGTGCGATGGAGACCAGGCGGTCGAAGAACTCCCACATGCGCTCGCGGCGGAGCGTCACCATGACGCCGATGGGGACGTCTTCGCGCAATTTGAACGTCGCGATGGCCTTCTTGGCGCGCGTCACCACCGGCTTTTGCCCAGTGACGGCGCGGATCTCGTCCACTGCGGAGTCGATGATCTTGGGATTGCCGACGGCGGCACCGAGCCCCATGTTGACGGTGATCTTCCGCAGACGCGGGATCTGCATGGGGTTCTTGTAGGCGAACTGCTTGCGCAGCTCCGCCGAGGCTTGTTCGAGGTAGAGGCGGCGCTTGCGCGGCGCTTCGACGGGGGTCGTCGAAGTCACCTCGGCGCTCGCCTTCGCCTTCTCCTTCTTCTTGCCGTCTTCTTTGGTCTTCTTGGCCATTTACCGCTCCGCCCGGATCTCGGCGCCGCTCTTGGCAATGCGCGTCTTCGTTCCGCTCTCGTCGACTTTGACTTTGACTCGCGTGGGCTTGCCCGTTTTGGGGTCGACCGGCATCACCTTGCAGGCGAACATCGGCGCCTCTTTCTCGACGATGCCGCCCTGCTGGTTGCGCGCGTTCGGCTTGGTGTGCCGCTTGACGAGGTTGATCCCCTCCACGATGATCTTGTCGTCATCGAGGAGGACGCGCTTCACGCGCCCCTGCTTGCCTTTGTACTTGCCGCTGATGACGACGACCGTGTCGCCGCGCTGAAGCCGTTGCATCAGAGCACCTCCGGCGCGAGCGAGATGATCTTCATGAATTTTTTGGCGCGTAGCTCGCGCGCGACCGGCCCGAAGATGCGAGTGCCAATCGGCTCGAGCTGGGGGTTGATGAGCACTGCGCTGTTGGCGTCGAACTTGATGTAGCTGCCGTCGGCACGCGATTGCTCGCGCTTGGTGCGCACGACGACGGCCTTGGCGGTGTCCCCCTTCTTCACCTTGGCTCCGGGGAGCGCCTCTTTGATGGACACGACGATGATGTCGCCGAGCGAGGCGTAGCGACGGCGCGAGCCGCCCAGCACCTTGATGCACTGCACGCGCTTGGCGCCGCTGTTGTCGGCCACGTCGAGGATGGAACGCATTTGAATCATGGCGTTATTCCTCGACCGCCCGCGCGACCAACCGGACCACTTTCCAGCGCTTGTCCTTGGAGATCGGGCGGTGCTCCATGATTTCGACCCGATCGCCGACCTTGAACTGATTGGCTTCGTCGTGCGCCTTGTAGCGGTCGCGACTGCGTACGTACTTCTTGTACATCGCGTCGCGTGAGCGCCGGACTACCTCCACGATGACGGTCTTGTCCATCTTGTCGGAGACGACCTTGCCGAGGAGACGCCGGCGGAAGGAGTGCGTCTTGTGCTCGCCGGCGGGCGGCTTTTGCGCCGGTGCCGGCGCTTTCTCCGCGGCGCTCGGCGCGGCCTTGGCGACGTCGGCCTTCGCGCTCGCGGTCTTGGCGGGGGCCGCCTTGCCGGAAGCTTCTTTGCTGGTCGGTTTCTCGGCCATGGCTATTTCGTCTCTTCCTTTGCCTTCGGCTTTTTGGCCGTCGGCTTGGCGGCCG
>DATHES010000033.1:0-11280 GCA_035318465.1 Polyangiaceae bacterium | reverse complement strand
ATAGCCGAAGGAGAAGTGCGATCCGAACACGCGACCGCCCTGATCGACGAAGCCTTTCACGATCTGTTTTTCGGCGAGCGGCTGGGCGCGCGACCTCGCGCTTTCGCCGTGGCACGAGATGACGACCATGTCGTAGTTCCGGATGACGGCCGCATCGAACAGCGTCGACACCGGGGGGAACGCTGCGCCGTTGTCGTAGGCCGTACCTTCCCCGGTTTCCCAAAAGATGTTGATGCGTCCCTGGTCCGTCGGATTGGTAAACTCTGCGGCATCGATGCCGATTCGCCGGAGCACGCATTCAAGGCTATCGGCGCCGCCGCGCGTCATGGCGATCTTCGGAAGATGCCCTTCGGCCTGATTTTTTGGCAAACGGAACACATCGGGCCCCGTGAACACGTTGTCCTGGCAAGCGGGGACCATCGGTAGCGTGATCTGCCGGCGCCACTTGCCGCTTTGGATGACCACGGGGATGTTCGCGCCGACCGGCACGTCTTGCATGGTGAAGTTTCCCGCCGCGTCGGTGAGGGCGCTCGCGACGGGACGACCCGAGGCCGTCGTGTCGCACTTTTGACAGGAAACGCCCTCGACGATGGGGTCGAGAGGCCCGTTCGGCACGTAGACCATCACGTTGTAGAGCGGGAGCTTGCCACCCGGGTCGTAGACCGTTCCCTTGATGGTCGTCTTGGGGCGTCCCACGCACTTGTCGACCTGGCAACCGAGCCCTGTGCAGGCTCCGCCGTCGCTAGGCCAGCCAGGGCACGCGTTGGCAACGCCGGCGGATCCACAAGCCGCGCCATTGGGGCACGTCGTCGGGCAGTCGAGCACGCCGGCGCAGCCGTCACCAATGCGGCCGCAGTACTGCCCGCCGCCCGGCGGCGTACAACTGATCGGTACGCAATTGGCGACGGTACAGATGTTGGGGCGAACGCTTCCGCATACCTGACCGGTGGGACACGCAGGGCAGCTGATGGAGGCGCCGCAACCGTCGCCGATGGTCCCGCAGAACCGCGCGCCCGGGGTATCGCAAGACGCCGGCATGCAGCCGTTCTTCACGCAGAGCCCACCCGCGTTGCATGACTCGCCGGCCGCGCACGATCCGCAATCGAGTGTGCCGCCGCAGCCGTCGCCGATCGTGCCGCAATACGTGCCCCCGGTGGGCGTGCAGGTCGCCTTCACGCAGCCAGGGCCTGCGCCGCACACGTTGCGGATCGCGCCGCCACAGACGCCGCCGTTCGCGCAGTCGCCGCAGTTGAGCGTGCCCCCGCAGCCGTCGCCAATCACACCGCAGAAGGTCGCGCCCTGGATCATGCACATCAGCGGGACACAGCCAACTCGGACACACACGCCGTCTTTGCATGTCTGATCGACAGGACATGATCCACATGCGAGAGAGCCACCGCAGCCATCGCCGATGGTCCCGCAGAGCTGGGCACCCGCCGTCTGACACGCGCCGCGCGGGCAACTGGGACCTCCGACGCAAAGGCCGCCCTGGCAGGTCGAGTCGGCCGCGCAGTTGCCGCACTGCAACTTGCCGCCGCAGACATTGCCGATCTCGCCGCAGTACTGACCACCTTGGGGCGTACAGCTCGTACACATGGGAGCGTCCACCGCACTGTCGACGCCGGGACCGACAATCACCGTGTTTCCCTGGTCGGCGGATGCATCCCTCGCCGACGGATCCGTCGCCGATGCGTCGATCGCGGATCCTCCTCCGGCGTCGGTGCCGGTATTCGTCGGCGTTCTTTCGCTTGGCGACTCGCTGTTACAGCCGACCAAGGCCAAAGCCGGCTGGGCTGACATGACAGCAAAGAGGAATCGCGCCCAGAGTCTCGAAGGGTTCGCCATGCGTCTGCGGTCCCGGTACCTCGGTCGTGTTGCGTGAAGCGACCACAACGTAGCACGGGCGACAAGCCCGAAAAGGCACCGGCGTCGACATTCCTATCAGAAAGCCGATGGCGGAAGATCAAAGTGGTCTGACCTCTAAAAGTGGTATGACCTCTGCAGCGGCTTCGCGGCCCCCTCTCGTAACGTGTGGAGATCAAAGTGGTATGACCTCTTTGTTTGCCCTCGCGCTGCTCGCCCTGGATTGGCTCCCGATCAAGGTGCGCATTCCGTGGATTCTCAGCCCACGTTGGTCTTCATCCCGATGCCAGTCGGAGACGGCGTACCATTCTTGGGATCGACCTCGCAGAAGGCGGTCGGCTCGACATCGGAGCCATGGCGACCTGAACCTCGTCGTGCGCTCCCCCGATCAGAGCAATCGCCCAGCCCTGCTCGACCCGAACGAACGGTTGTTCCGCGGAGGTCACGCTCAGGTGCCGGGGGCATCGCCACCGAGCAAAGGCACGTCCCTCTGGTTCGACTGTCCCAGCACGTGGTGTCGCGCCTGCATGTTTTGATGCTGATCGATGCCAGGCTTCGCGGCGGCCATCTGCGTGTAGAAGAATGACTTGGAATCGGGCAGCCACGAGATCCCGTAAGTCGCGGCGTCGTGTCGTGCACAGAAGCCCGTGAAGGTTGACGCTTCGCGCAGCCGACTCGACGACTCGACGCAGGGGCAGCAGATCCTCGCTTGTTCGACGGGCTGGATCAAACTTGAGGACGTGCTGAGACTCGTCATTCCTTCTCTCGGATGAGGTGGCACTGCTTGTACTTATGGCCCGATCCGCACCAACAGGGGTCATTCCTGTTGCCTGTCGCCCTTGTCCAAAGAGTCACCGGCCTCATCCCGCTGCCCTGCAATAGAGCCATTCACCGCCATCGGAATATAAAACGTGGACAACGCTCACACCGTAAACTGTCGCCTCTCCAACGACCACCCCGTCTGCAATGATCGTGCAATCTGGGGTGAGCAGATTCCGACCAGGCAGTCCGCTTAGATAACAGCCATCGACTTCGGGCTTGAGGTCGATGCGTCGGACGTCTCCGCAAGTCCAATAGCCATCGCAATGGGAGCATGCTCGGCCAGAGTCGACGTCAATGCCTTCGGGAGGCGCAGCATCGAGACTGGCTGCCGTGTTGTCCGAAGCGCACGCGACCATTAGGACAACGGCCGAAGTGAATGCCAGCGCCTTCATGTTTTTTCCGGTGCCTCCTTCAGCTCGGCTACCCTCGCTGCTTTCAACGTGCTGCAATGCCATGCTAACGGATATTGGCAGACCCGGCGAAGCGGATAACGCCCGCTATGAACGCTCGCCAGGACACACACACCGCTGTGGCAATGTCGCCTCACTATCGGTCTTCCTGTCGCGTCACTCATTCTCAGGCAATTGGTCCTGGACTTTCGAGGCGCGCAGATTCAAGCGCGGTCATCGGAATCGACGGAGGGCTGCTCGGTCCGACTAAGGTGCTACTCGATCCGGCTTGTGCAGATCGTCCGCGCAGCCTCGCCATCCTGGCAGAGGTTTCTCGGAATGGCGCCGTAAGGCATCAATCGGAAATGCCGACGGCGAATGCGGCGACTTTCCCATGTCCCCCTTAGTGGACGCAGGCCGCCTGGAAAGGCTCAGCCGTATGACCCGGCTGCGCCGCGGAGCCCTCGTCTAGTCCATGACGACGACGCTCTTTCCTCGGGCGTGGCCCTTTTCGAGCTCCTTCAACGCATCGACGGCCTCATCCAGTCGGTAACGGCGGTCCAAGGCCACCTTGAGTTTCTTCGTTTCCACCAGCTCCCTCAGAACCAAGAGGTCGGGTGTGTTCACGGTGGCGGTCACGACCATCATCTTCTGGCCGGAAAAGAGCGAGAGAAACGAAGCAGAAGCCATGCGCTCGAGAAAACCTCCCGTCCACGCGTTGCCGCCCTCGCCTCCGACCATGGCCAAAACACCTTTCGGCTGAAGGACACGACGCAGCTCGGCGAAGGAACGGCGGCCAGCCGTGTCGATGATGACGTCCCAGCGGCGGGTCGAGTTCGCGAGTCCATCGCGCGTGTAGTCGATGACGTCGTCGGCCCCGAGCGAACGCACGAGGTCCAGCTTGGCCGTGCTGCACACGGCCGTCACCGTGGCGCCGAAGGCCTTGGCGATCTGAACGGCGTAGTGGCCGACGCCACCAGCGGCGCCGAGAATCAACACCTGCGTTCCCGTGCCAACCTTGCCTTGGTCGCGCACGACCTGCAGCGCCGTGCATCCCGAGACGGGCAGCGCGGCCGCCTCCTCGAACGAGAGATTCGCCGGCTTGGGAGCGCAATGGTCCTCGGGTATGCATGCGTAGTCGGCGAAGGTCCCCGTGCCGCGGGCGTCGCAGTTGCCGAAGACTTCATCGCCCGGCTTGAGGGCGGTAACGTTCGACCCTACGGCTTCGACGACGCCGGCCGCGTCCCAGCCCGCAACGGGGACCTTGGGTCTCGAGAACCCGAACCCCATGAGCCTTACCATGTACGGCTTGCCGGTCATCAAGTGCCAAATGCCGGGATCCACCCCCGCCGCTCGCACGCGAATGAGCACGGTCTTGCCGGAGGGCGCAGGTTTCTCCCGCTCCACCAGGCGGAGATTGTCCAGCGGACCATACCTTTCCTGAACGATTGCTTTCATGGGTCCTCGCGGCGATCGAGCAGTAGACCGAAATCTGCCTGAATTCCACCGACGATCTCGAGGATCCCAACTTGACCTGATGGACTTGCATTTACGCGCCGGCGGTGCCCACCGCGCGACACCGCCGAGTTGTTAGGATTTCAGCGTCGACGCTTCGACGCCTTCATCGGTACGTTGGGTCGAGCGCCTCAACACAGGCCCGACCCGAGACGGCCGTCGTGCGCCAGGTACCGATGCCGATCTTCGTCGAAGTTGGCGGAAAGCCGATTCGCGAACCACCAGCGCAGGGACAACTTGTCGTCGTTGGACAGCGATCGCGGGCCGGGGAGATCCGAACGGTGCAGCAGCGCGATGGAGTCCAGCACACTTCGTGAATTGATATTGGATAGTTCGCGGCTGGCGGGTGCCGCGCTCACCGCGCTCGGCAACGACAAAGACCATGGGTAGGTGGAGGCGATCCGGCTGCGGGGGCGGATCGCGGCGATGGCGGCGCAGGCTCAGCCCACGAGGGCGACATGGAGGGGACGAATTTCGTCCGCCTCCCGTTCAGGGAAAAAGCAAGCCTTGACCATTGCACGACAGTCCCTTCCGCATTTGTTGCGATTATTGCGGTCGCTCCTACGGACGCCCCTTAGCCGACGCGCAACGCTCACGTCGCTTGCTGTTGACCCCGGCGGAGACCCAGGGCTCGCGCGCATGCAGTCGAGAATGCCGGCCCACCGACGGGCCCGTGGGCCGGGAGCCCATATGCAGGTGGTCCACGTTTCGACGATGCCTCAGTGAGCGCGTCAGATCCGGCTCGGGCCCGCGCTTCGTCTGTACGAAAACGCCGGCTTTCGATACGCCGTCGAGATTCGCATGGCACGATCTCTACAACTTCCTGCCACCGCCGGCCATGGGCCAATCACGAACGAATAGCGAGACCAGCGCATGTCGCGACGCGAGGCCCGCGTCGTCAGAAATCGCCGTTCGAATTGCCGACAATAGATCGCTTCGCGCCCGACGTCGGCCGCTCGAATACATTTCCGCCGATCCAAATTCCAGAACCAATTTTTTTCGAGTAAAGGCCGACAATTAAGGAGGTAGGACGGTACCCGGCGCGGGCGTGCGATCGTTCGCGCAGCCCGCGCCTCGATAGCAGATTGCGTCACTCTGATTGGTGAGATAGGCCAGGCCCAGGCTGACGTCTCGGAGATCTAGGCGGCGCATCTCCGCTTTCGCTTGCTGAATTTGAGCGGTTACCGGGTCGGGCCGCTCACGTGGCAGACACGTCGATCAATTCACCTTTGCCCGCCATGCACCCGACGCGCGAGCCGAGTTAACAGCACAGTTAACCTTTCACGATTGACGCCACGAAAGCAGCGACGTTATTGGTTGCCCAATCCGCAGTGGCGCTGTGGGCGATGGGTATGGCTTGCGTCGCAACAGCGCGAGAAAAGAGAGGCCCCGTGACGACGACTGTAAGGTTCAGCGGATGTGTATTGCTTGCAGCTACAACGGCCGCGTGCGGAGCAGAAGATCCCGCGCAGCACCACGCGATGGGAGGCAGTGTCGTGGCGCGGAGCGTTTCGCATCGACACGACGTCACGCTATCCGTGGCCGCCGGCTCGGTCCCGCTGAGTGAGCGGCTCGACGCATTACGCGAGGATCTCACTCTCGGTTCGGAGGGTGAGGGCGTGCGGGCGGTTCATGAATACTTGACCAGGTATGGATACTTCCCCAGCAACGAGCTGGCGCAAAAGCATTCGACCTGGCGACCGATCGTAGCTGAGGGGCCGGCAAATCCCGAGCTGTTTGATGAACACATGGGGGCGGCAATCCGAGCGCTGCAGGCCAATGCGGGATTGCCTATCACAGGCCGCGTCGACATGGACACGCGTACTTTGCTACGCCGCTCTCGTTGCGGCACGCCCGATGGCATGGGCGGGCCAGATGGGGATGGTTCATCTGTCGAGTTTGGTCTGCAAGGATTCAGGCTCAACGGCAGCAATATCCCCTGGTCCTTCAATCCTATTGGAACCGGTAACCTCGCACCAACGACCGCGAGGCGTGGCTTTCTGGCAGCGTTCGCCCAGTGGATCCCGGAGACGAGTCTGACGTTCGCTGAGATGGCCCATCCGAACGGGGTGATAACAATGAGGTTTGGCAGCATTGATGGGCCCGGCGGTACGCTGGCAGGTACCGTCGTGGGCGGGGCGCAGATCACATTCGACGTAGCTGAGCAATGGGCGGTGGGTGGCGTGCCAGCGGGATTCAGAAATTTAACGACCGTTGCCATGCACGAGATTGGGCATGCCGTGGGGCTCCACCATTCTGCGTTTCCGGACGCGGTCATGTACGCCTTTTCCGACGCGACCGCCACTGACACTCCCCTTACCACGCTCGACGACAAGATGGCCATCAGCTCGCTTTACGACACATGGGTCAGGCTGCCGAACAAATGTATCGACATTGGCGCTGCATCCAGCCCCACCGGGGGCGTCTGGTGCATTGGCGTGTTCGCGATGGGCAACTCGGATTACAGCATTCATCAATGGAACGGATCGAGCTGGACCCAGTCCGACGGCGCAGCCCTGCGGATAGCCGTCGCCCCCGACGGCGTCCCCTGGATCGTCAACTCGGCCGGCAACATTTTTCGCCGCACGTCGAACAGTGCCACGAGTGGCGGGTGGGAGCTGATGCCTGGTCTCGGCAAAGACATCGCGATCGGCCGAAACGGAGTCGTTGGGCTGATTGGATTTGGACTGGTGGGCGGCGCTGGCGACCGCAGCATCCATCGCTGGAACGGCTCGGACTGGGATTGGGTGAGCGGCGGAGCTGTTCGGATCGCCGTCGGCCCATCGGGCGATCCGTGGGTGGTGAACTCGGCTGGCGAAATCTACCGCGGCGATTTCGCGGGAAACTGGGAGCTCTTGCCCGGTCGCGCTCGCGACATTGGGATTGGCGAAGGCAACTACGCTTGGATTATCGGTACGGATTCGACGCCAGGAGGCAGTTCCATTTTCATATGGAACGAGCAAACCGGCTCCGGATCGGGAGGCTCCGGAATTCCGACCAGGCGTGACTGGGTCAGAGTCCCGGGTGGTGCTCACGGCATCACTGTCGGGTATCGGGGTAAGCCGTGGGTGACGAATAATCTCTTCGAAGTCTACACACCTGCGAAATAGGCCGTTCAACGCCGCCCGTGACCCGCAGCCGCTTCGCGGGACTGGCTCTCCTGCGTCGACGACTGCCGATTTCAGGCGGGTCGACGGGCTCGACAGAAGGAGCCGGTCTTCATCGTCGACGCGAGCAAGCGTCACGACGAGATGCCATTCCGTTGGCACGATCTCCGTCAGACCTGCGGCTCGTCGCTCATCGCCGGATGGCGGGGCCGGCGGTGGTCGATGATCGAAGTGAGGGACCCCAGTAACCGAAGAGGCATGCTCGCTCGCCATTTCATGCATCAAAATCCCGCAATTTCGAATCCATATCCCGCGCACCGCGCAATTCACAGTCGTGGCATACACGGCGCAAAGTGGGATTGGTCGGGCATTTACGATGCAGGATTCGCGATGTTCTTGCCGTGTCCGTGCACGCGCGGCCAAATTCCGACGCGCGACGGCTCAGCGTCGGACCAAAACGACATTCCACGCACGGTCCGTGGAGACGACGAGCCGTACTATCTTTCCGCGCGCGTTGCGCTCGAATCTCCAACCCGCCTCATCCGAGAATCGCAAACTCTCGTCATTCGTTTCGAAGAGGTCGCGCGCAATCGGCGCGAAGGGCGCGCTTCTCGCCGCACCTCCGACGGGCCCCGCAACGAGATGCGAGCCTTCCAGCCGAATCTCCACATCGTGTGCCAGCTCGTCGCTTCCGTATCGACCCGTATACTCGGAGAGCTTTTCCGTCTTGAGTTCCGAAGGTTCGACCGGCTCGGCGCGGACGAACGTCTGCGGCAGTGAGCCGCCCGAATTCCGCACGATGCGGGCAGGCTTTGGCCCTTTCGCCGGTTCATAGTCGTAGTGTGTCGGCGACCCTTTCACCGCGAGATCTCCAGGCCCCACCGGGATGAGGTCTCGCGGCGGGCCTGGGGTTTTGCCGAAGAGCAAGTGGATGCTCCCATCGGTGATGTCGATGGTGCGCACCTGCGCGAGCGACGGTTCGATGTACGTACCGCGGATGGTCTTGAGATCGAAGCCGAACGCCTCGAGCGGCACGCCCGCCGGCGGGGGTTCGGGGGCACTCAGCTCGGGCAAGAAGAGCCCAGCGACTTTCTCGCCGAGTCCAACGGCATTGGCCTCACTCGTGTTGCAGAGCACCGATACGGTCAGGCGTTTGGTCGGATAGCGTGCCTGCCACGAACGATAGCCGGCAAAATCGCCACCGTGTCGTTCGACCGGAAGGCCCTGCGTATCCGATTCGAATAAGCCACCGGTATACTCGATTGGCTTGCCGTCCGTGAGCTTTCCTCGGACGCGCATCGCGTCGATGAAGGTTTGGCCGCCGACCTTTGGCTGGTAGAAGTTCTCGTCCCACTTCGCGAGGTCTCGCGTGGTGGTGATGAGCGTGCTCGAGCCGCCGTATTCCAAATTCCCCATCAGCATGCGCGGCTGCTTGTCGGGGCCGAGCATATAGCCGATGGCTCGGTGCGGTATCGGCTTCGCGTGGTCCTCTCGAATCAGAGAGCTCGTCATGCCGAGCGGCTGGAACACCCGCCGGGTGAGAAACGAGTGGAAGGACTCACCGCTGACGCGCGCCACGATTTCCGCGAGCAGAACGTAGCCGCTGCTGCCGTACGCGTAATGCGAGCCGGGCGGGAAATTGAGCGCGCGCTGATGGCTGAGAAGCCAGAGGATCTCGCGGCTGGTGATGACGTCCTCCTCGTTCAGCCCTTGGAGGAGGAGGAGTATGTGATAATCACGAAGCCCGCTCGTATGGTGGACGAGATGTTCGAGGGTGATGCGTTTGCCGAAATTCGGCAGCTCCGGGATGTACTTTCGCACATCGTCATCGAGCGAGACTTTTCCGTCGGCAACGAGCAAGAGCACGGCGGCGGCCGTAAACTGCTTGGAGAGCGAGGCGGTGTAGAACGGCGTCGTGTCCGTGATGGGGGCTTCGTGCTCGAGATCCGCATAGCCGTAGCCCTTCGAAAAGACGATCTCCCCCGCGCGGTAGACCCCGACGGCGCACCCGGGCGACGTCGCGCCTCCCTGCGCAAAGTTCGAAAAGATGGGGTCGATTTTCTTTGCCAGCTCCGCCTGCGGATCGAGCACGGGTGCGGCCGGTGCCGCCGCCGGCACGCGCTGCGACGCCCCATTGGCTCCTGTCATCCCTGTCATCTTCATTGTGCTGGACGAAGGCGCTGGAGAGCCAGCGCAGGCCGTGAGGAGGACGAGCGGGACGAGGGCAAAGAGGTGTCGCACGGTGGACAAGCTCCGGTTGCTGGCGCCACGAGACGATATCGGGGAGCCGGAGTAGGTCAAGGGCCGGGGCACGCGAAGCGAGAATTCGTCACGTCGAAAAACTGATGCATTCGCTCGCGTGACGCCGCGCTGACACCACAAGGGGGCGGCGGCGCCTTGCGCTCCCATGTACGTCTGGTCACGTCAAGCTGGCGCGGAGATCCGCGAGCGTGACCATAAGAGTCATCGGACTCAGCGGCGACGGATCAAAGCCGAGACGAACGTAGAAAGAGGCAGCGCCCTCCGAGAGCGCGTGAACGATGAGACCGCGGATGCCGATCGCGTCGGCGGCATTGATCACTCGTCGTGCCGCGTCTTGGAAAAGTGCCCGACCGATTCCTCTACCGTGATGCGACTGCGCAACCGCCGGCCGGCCAAGGACGACGACTGGGATAGGGTCGGGCATATGGCGCCGGAACTTGCCCGGCGCGCTCGCCACAGCAACCGCGCTCGACGCGAGCGCGTAGTACGCGATGACGATTCCCGTCTCACAGGCGACAAAGGTACGCGTCGCACCGCTCGTCTGGTTCGCGAGCGCCCGGCGTTTGAGCCAGTCATCGAGTGGCGGCTCGCCGCAGGAAAATTCGTCGATCCTATGGTGCGGAGCCAGGGGCTCCGGCGCCGAGAGCATCAGCCCGCTTTCCAGGGCAAAGCTGTTGGCATCGTGCGGCGGAGCCGCTGGTTCGGCTTCGCCGGTGCATCGAGACGAGCAACGAACTCGGCGTAGGCCTTGGGACTCACGGAGATCAAAGCGCGGTCGAGCAACGCTTCCTCGGCGGCGCGCCTGGCGGCATCGAGGATGAAGTCGGTCCGGTTGGTACCGCGTGCCGACGCCGCCCGATCGATCAGCCCTCGATCTTCGGCACGAATCCGAATGTTGAGGGTCTCGCGCGGACGCGTTTGTCGCTTGGTGGCTGAGGTCATCTGAAACTCCGTTTTCGTATCAACCTCAGACGCTATCACGTTGGAATGACGTTGTCATTACGCTCGATAGACGCTTGAATTGGGGCACTTTGACGCGAGCCTCAAGAGCAGATGACCAACGGTTTACAGCACCTTTGCCCGCCGCCCACTGAGCGCAAGAGTTCTCCTCAACGGATTGCGTGCTGGCGCGCAAACCGCCGGAGTTTCAGGGACAAGTGGCTCTGGGTTCGACGCACTGCTGGGTGACCTTGCAGGATCGAGCGGAATCGAACTATCTGTCTTGTGGCAACATACGGGCAACGCGCGTTCGCGACGGAAGTCGCGCAACGAGCCTTCCCTCGTTCAACCAGCCGAAGTGCCTTGAGAAACCAGGGCGCCCC
>DATHES010000032.1:0-54051 GCA_035318465.1 Polyangiaceae bacterium | reverse complement strand
GAGAAGGAGGCGGCGGCGGGGGCGGCGGCGGCGGCGGCGTGCCGGGGGGCGGCGGAGCCGGGGGCGGGGGCGGCGGAGGAGGAGGAGGCGGCGGCGGGGGCGGAGGAGGCGTCGTGTTCGGCCCGATGCACGACGCGAGATCGAAGAACATGAACTCCAGGACCTTCTCCTGGGCCGTGAGTGCAGCGGTATTGCACTCGGTGGGGAAGTTCGCGTTCGACGAGCCGCTGTCGATGACGTGGAAGTCGCTGAACACCACGCGGCCACAGAGCTGGTCGGCCGGCGCGTTCACCGGCGTGTTGACGGTGTAGTGCTGGACCGAGGCGTTCGGTGTCGTGTTGGCGGTGATCCACCCCTGGGCGGCAGCGGTGACGCTGTTCAGGTCGTGACGCGGGTCGTTGATGGCGATGCGCGGCGGCGCGACGCCGCCGTTGCTGAGCGCATTGACGATACCTAGCCACGTGGCGAAGTCGGCACCTTTGGTGAAACCGGTGTTGATGTAGCCGGTGAGCGGATCACCGGGGTTGTTCTGACCGACTTGCCACCCGCCGGAGGTCTGGAACGCGCCGTTCTGGTAGAGCCAAACGTAGCTATAGTGCGTCGTGAAGGCGCGACCACCGGCGTTGACGTAGTTGTTGAAGTTGGTGAGGGAGGGGCCGACCTGGTTGTACTCCGCGCCTTGGCACGGAAGGATGACTTGGTCGTACGTCATCCACTCGCCGGCGCCATTGTTCGGAGCGGTTACGCCGCCCTTGAACACCGACTCGGTCGGCGTGTTGACGTCGATCCGGGCGGCCTTGGAGTTGTTGTTGCCGTTACCCTGACCTTGGTAGAGGCGGATTCGGCCCGTGCCGCTCGGGTTGGTGAACTCCGTGTCGGCGATACCGATCTTGCGGAGCAAGCACTCCAGCGTGTCGACGCGGCCGGTGGAGATGGCGGTGAGCGGAATGTCGCCCTCCGTCTTGTTACGCGGCAGGCGCACCGAGCCGGCGGCCAGCTGGGTGTTGGTGCAGGCGGTCACGTTGATCGTGAGCTGCCGGCGCCACTTGCCGAGCTGAATGATGAGCGGGATGCCGTTGCCGGCGGGAACGCCGGTCAGGGTAAACTGACCCGAGGGTCCGGTCACCGCCGCCGCGATCGAGTCATCCGGACTGAGCGGCGTGCATCGGTCGCAGGTCGGTCCGCTGGAGAGCGGCGGGAACACCGTGCCGAGCGCGACGTTCGGGATGTAGACGAGCGCGCCATAGAGCGGGTCGGGGTTGGTGAGTGCGCCAGTGACGACGGTACCTGACACCGTGGTGGTGCCCGCCTCGCAAGTCGGAATCAGACCGCAGAGCGGGCAGGGCTTGTTGCACACGTTCGGCGTGCGCGCGCCGCAGGTCTGGCCAGCGGGGCAGCCAGCGCAGTCCTGCGAACCGCCGCAGCCGTTGCCGATGACGCCGCAGTATTTGCCATTGGTCTGCTGGCAGGCGATGGGCGTGGTGCACGTTCCTGCGTCGGGCATGGCCCCGCAAACGTTGGGCGTCCCGGCGCCACCACAGCTGAGGCCGGTGGCGCAAGTGCCGCAGTCGAGTTGACCGCCGCAGCCGTCGCCGACGAGGCCGCAATATTTGCCGCCGAGCTGCTGGCAAGTGATTTTGGTGCACGTGCCAGGCGTCCGGCTGCACACATTGGGAATGCTGGCGCCGCAGGTGTCGCCCGTCGGGCAGGTGCCGCAATTGACGACGCCGCCGCAGCCGTTACCCACCGTGCCGCAGTACTTGCCGTTCGCGGTGGTGCAGGCGAGCGGGGTGCAAGAGCCCGAGTCCGGCGGATAGCCGCAGACGTTGGTGATGCCGCCGCTGCCACAGGTCTGGGAACCCGAGCAGGTTCCGCAGTTGAGCTGACCGCCGCAGTTGTTGCCGATGGTGCCGCAGTAGGTACCGCCGGGCTGAACGCAGCTCGTAATGCATGGCCCCGCGTCCGGGAGCGAGCCGCAGACGTTGAGTGTGCCCGCGCCGCCGCAGGTTTGGCCCGCGGGGCACGCGCCGCAGTTGGTCTGACCGCCGCAGCCGTTGCCGACGAGGCCGCAATACTGACCACCGGTCTGCGTGCAGCTCGTGGGGGTGCAACCGCCCCCGTCCGTGGTCGTGCCGCAAACGCTCGGCAAACCGCCGCCGCCGCAGGACAGGCCGGCCGGGCAGGTTCCGCAATCCATCGTACCGCCGCAACCGTCACCGACCGTGCCGCAGTACTGGCCGCCAACTTGGCTGCAAGTCAGCCGCTGGCAGCCGCCATCGGGCTGGTAGCCGCAAACATTGGAAAAGCCCGCGCCGCCGCACGTCTGGCCGAGGGGGCACGCGCCGCAGTCGAGCTGACCGCCGCAGCCGTTGCCGACGAGGCCGCAGTAGTTGCCGCCGGCGTTCGCGCAGGTCGTGGGCACGCATTGCCCTGAATCGACGCCGAATCCGCAGACGTTCGGCAGGCCTGCGCCGCCGCAGCTCCCTCCATTGGGGCATCCGCCGCAATCGATTTCACCGCCACAGTTGTCGCCGACCTTGCCGCAGTAACGGGCGCCGCCCGGTTGATCGCAGCTCGTCGGCACGCAGGCGCCGGAGTCACGCGCGCTGCCGCAGAGACCGTCGATGCCTGCGCCGCCGCAGCTCTGCCCGATCGGGCAAAAGCCACAGTCGAGCTGGCCACCGCAGCCGTCGCCGACGGTGCCGCAATACTGACCGCCGGATCCCGGCTTGCAGACGGCTTTCGTGCAGTTGACCTTGCCGCAAACGTTGGCGATGCCCGCGATGCCGCAGCTCTCGTTGGCCGGGCAAACGCCACAGTCGAGCTGACCACCGCAGCCGCTCCCGATGATTCCGCAATAACGGCCGTTGGGGAGCGCGCAGCTCTGCGGGGTACACGCCCCGGAGTCGGGGTTCGCGCCGCACACGTTGCTGATGCCGCCGCCGCCGCAGGTGAGGTTGTTCTGGCAATCACCGCAGTCGAGCTGACGCCCGCAGCCGTCGCCAATCTTGCCGCAGTAGGTGCCGCCGAGCTGGAGACAGGTGAGGGGCGCGCACCCATCGGCGGTGGGAAGCTGGCAAATGCTGTTCTTGCACTCCTCGCCCGCGGGACACGCGGGGCACACTTGGGTGCCGCCGCAGCCGTCGGGGAGCGTGCCGCAGTAATTGCCGGCGGAGGTCGAACATTTGAAGACCGGAGGACCGTCGCATTTCATCCCCGGCGGTGGGACGGAGGTGTCCGGCTGAGCGGACGCGTCGGGGAAGGTGATGATGCCGCCGCCAGAATCGCTCCGGCTGCCGTCGGGGTTGACGATCGATCCACCGTCTTTCGAGTTGTCGACGGGAAGATCAGGCTGCCCCCCGCAGCCGATCGAAAACAACCCCGCACTCGAAACAAGCGCAACGAACGCCAGCGATCGCCCAACCCACGAACTTTTAGTCATCATCGTCCTCACGGCGGAACAAAGATTCCCCGTGATCCCAAACGGGCTTTGCCGTTGGTACTTTAGAATTTTCTGAAACAGGCTTTTTGTCGATGATCCGTACGCGGTTTGTCGTCTCTTGTGTGCAAAGATGGTGAAGCGCCAAGCTCGTCGCCGCTTTGCGCATAAGGTGTTGGTAAGACCGCTCTGCCCGGTCCGGTGCGCGATCGCTCTAGGCTCGACCCGGCTCGACCTCCTCACCGCGGCGGAGGTGCAGGAGAGGCATCCACGACCCGAGGTGGCGTCAATCGTCCGACATGGGATCGCCGCGCCTACGCGTTTCCTCGTCTCCTACAGGACCGCCGGACCCTGGGACCGAAGACGACCCCCACCCTTGCCGGCTGCCCGTGGCCGCCGAGCCCAAACCTCCCGGACGAGCGGCGCCCGAGAATTGAGTTAACGGACTAAAATTGCTCGAAAATCGATTGGTTGAAGGCATTTTGTCACGGGCATGGGAGCGCCAACCCGTCGATTTCCCTGGCCCGCCGAGTGATATATGAGCAACTGATAATCCGGTGTCCCTCCGAAACACACGATCCTCCGAATTCGTTGCGCCGGTCTCTCGTTTTCCGTACGAGCGACTCGGCGACGCCGAGCTCGTCGAAGCCGTGGCGCATGGAGATTCACAAGCAGTCGCCGTTGTATGGGACAGGTACTCCCCGCTCGTAAGGAGCGTGGTGCGAGCCAGCCTCGGTCCCGACAGCGCCACCGAAGATCTGCTGCAGGATGTTTTCGTGGCGTTTCTGCGCTCGGTCGACACGCTCCGCAACGCCTCCGCGCTGCGTGGGTTTTTGATCGGCGTGACCGTTCGTCTCGTCGCGCTCGAGCTGCGGCGCCGCAAGATCCGCCGCTGGGTGAGCCTCTCCCCCTCCGGCTCGCTGCCAGAAATGCCGGTCGCGCCGCGCGACGTCGAAGGGCGCGAGGCGCTCGAAGCGCTTTACCGGCTCCTTGGTCGGATGCCGAATCGCCGCCGCTTGGCCTTCGTGCTTCGCGTCGTGCAAGGATGCGAGATCCTTGAAGTGGCGTCGGCGCTCGGCGTCTCGGATTCGACGGCCAAGCGCGAAGTGCTCCGCGCTCAGGATCAACTGCTGCGCCAAGCTGGCCGTGAGCCGGCCCTCCTCCACTATATGGACAAGGTGCTGGGGGGGCGTCATGGGTAACTGGCGCGAGCAGCTCGATCAGCTTTCCGCCATCGCCACGTTGGTGCGCGAGTCCGTCGCGACGCCGGTGTCGGAGGAAGTGCATCGGGATGGGCGTGAACGCCTGGTCGGAACGGCTGCGTTGCATCGCCGCGCGCTGACCCCGCGCCGTCGGCTGACGGTCGCTCTGGCCGCCGCCGCCGTGCTGGTGGGAGGGCTCGCTACATGGAGACTCTGGTCGCGACCTTTGAGCTACGAGGTGCGCGGTGGATCGGGGTTCGACGGGCCCTATGTCAGCGCCAGCCCACTCTCGCCGGCAGAGCTCCTCTTTTCCGACGGGTCGAACCTGCAGGCCGATCCGGGCTGCCGCTTGCGTGTCGACGAGACGTACCGCAACGGTGCCAGGGTGTTCGTCGAGAGGGGCACGGCGACATCGCACGTGAGCCACGAGAAGGCATCGAACTGGACCTTCGTCGCCGGTCCCTTCGAGGTGCACGTGACCGGCACGCGCTTCGCGCTGAGCTGGGATCCGCTCTTCGAGGAGATCGATCTGAGCTTGATCGAGGGATCGGTCGAAGTGCGAAGCCCCTTGGCGCAAGGGCCCATCGTCGTGCGCGCCGGGCAGCGATTTCGAGCGGCTGTGTCGAGTCGCAGCCTGATGGTCACCGAAGGCGAAGGGACCCCCGTGCCGAGCGCAGTGCCCGCACCCGAGGGCGCGGGCAGCTCCATCGTCGCCGCGCCGCCAGCCTCCCCCCCGGCAGCGGCAGCGGCAGCGGCCCCGGCCCCGCCCGCGGCCGTGGCGACGACGGTGAACAGCAAACCGCCGCCGCGCCGTGAGTCGTGGCAAGAGCTCCTCACGCGCGGCGATTTCGAATCCATCGTCGTCGGTGCCAACGCCCGCGGTCTGGAAGCTTGCATCACGGGTTGCCCGGCGGGCGACCTGCGATCGCTCGCGGATGCCGCTCGTTACACGGGTCGAGGGGCGCTGGCGGAGAAATGCTTGCTCGCTCTCCGGCAGCGGTTTCCGACGGGGGCCTACGCCGCCGCCGCCGCGTTCATGCTCGGTCGCACCCACGAGACACGCAACCAACCGACGAGCGCGCAGCGATGGTACGAAACGTACCTGGCCGAATCACCCGACGGTGAATTCGCGGCCGAAGCTTTGGCGGGCAAGATGAGGGCGGTCACGACGACGCGCGGACCCAGCTCGGCCAAGCCTTTGGCGCTCGAGTACTTGCGCCGCTACCCTCAGGGTGTTCACGTGAAGACCGCGCGCAAAATTGCGGGGACCGAGTAGCGCGGATGATCGTTCTGGCAGCGAGAAATCTGCCGGAGTAGTGCTAGGGGATGCCGCGTCGGGGCCGATTGCCTGCCGCACTGGTGGGTCTCGGAGTGCTCCTTTTTGCGTGGGTGGCCGAGGCGCAGCGGGTCGCCTTGGTGCGTCCGCCGGATGCGGATGCAGTGTTGCTCGAGGTCTTCAACCGTCTCAGCGCCGAGCTTCGCCTGCAGGACTTCGAGGTGGCCATTCTCGATACGGGCGTGGAGGCACGTTCCCCCGAAGCGCTCGCGGACGTGGCGCGCCGCACCTCTTCGGTCGCCGCCGTCCGATTCTTCCGGCGCGGCGACAGCACCGCGATCGACGTCTGGCTCGGGCCGCGCGCGGGCGGACCCAACGCCGTACACACCATCGAACCCCCCGGCGGACTCGACGCGCCGAATGTGCTCGCCATTCGAACCGTGGATCTGTTGCGCACGACGCTGCGCGAGTTTGGCGGGAGCGACCGCCCGCCATCGGTCGCCGCGCCCGAGGCGCGACCGCCGCCCGTGCACCCCCACGTGCCGGCGCGGCCGCCCAATTGGAAGATCCGCGCCGAGGGCGTCCTTTTGTGGAACCGGCCGACACTGGGGGCTGCCTATGGCGCCGGCCTCGGATTGACGCGCCGTGTCGTCGACGGGATCGAAGTCGGGTTGGCTGCGGCGGGTCCCGTCGTGGTCGGGCGAAACTGGGCCACCTCCGAGGGCTCGGCGTCGGTCCACAGCGAGCTCGGCTGGGCCGAATTTCGCCTTTCGGGGTGGAACGCGGGCCCCGTCGTCCTGGGGGCAAGCGCGGGGGCCGGTGTGTTTCGCATGGTGGTGCGAGGGATTCAGCCGGCCGAGCTTTCGCGGCCCGATCAGGTCTGGAGTTTTGCCGCCATGCTGGCCGGACACGTCGAGGTGTCCTTGGGGGGCAACGCAGCAATCGGAATGACGCTCCGAGCCATTGGACTTACCCCGCGTCCTGCAGTCGGCGTAGGTAGGACGAATGCTGTGGTACAATTCCCGTTGCTCGGCGTCTCCGCCGGGCTCTTGGTCGGATTCTAGATTCGAAGACATCTCCGGTCATTTGTCGGGCCGCCGGCAGAAATGCATCACCTGCGTTTTCTTGGGCCCGACGAGGCTTTGTCTCATGCAAAAGGCCCGCTACCTGGTTGCCCTGTCGTGCGCTTGGACGAGCGTCGCGTGCGGCACCGAGGTGGCGCGCGCGGTCTACTCGGCGGAGGTGGACGCCGGCCCTTCGGGGCCTCCAGGCATTCCGGAGAAGCCGCCGCCGTGCCGCACGGGCAAGCTCACCGATCGTCTCACCCGTGGCCGCGTCGTGCTGGACGAAGGCGTTCGCTACAAGCGCACCGACTACTTCTTTGGATTCCCGCAGGACGACCGCATCGCCTTCAGCGCCTCGAACAACAACGTCATGGTCGCGTGGCTCAACAACGCCGGCACGCAGGTGCACGTCACGCCGGTGCAAGTCGGGACCGACACCATCACGCGCTACGCTCCTGACGTCATCGTCCCCGGAACGGAGCTCAGCGGGTTGGTCGCTCTCGAAGACGGGTTCGCGCTGCTCACGCGCCGCCCCGATCCCGGCGAACCCATCGGCGAAGGAATGACGCAGATGCAGGCCACCTATTGGGTCCGCTCGCTGCTGAATGGGCGCGAGATTTCGGCCGTCCCGCTGACGGGCACCCGGGTGATGTTCAGCGCCGACGCGGATATCAAGCGCGACTACCCCAACGGGCCCTCGGGACGCCTCGCTTTCAACGGATCGCGCTACGGCATCTACCTTGGCGTTCGCGGCGGGCTCGGCGACAGGTACCGCGGGGCCAACGGCGACAAGTTCTTGCAGTTCGACGAAGACGGGAAATTTCTGGGCGGCTGGAGGATGGGATGCCGACAGAACTTGGGGGGCCGGCTCGTCTCCGAAGCGAGCGGTTTCGTCGCGTTCTGTATGTCCGATGGAACCATCGAAACTCCGGGGGTCACCCTCGTACTCGGCCCCTTCTCAACGAGGCGCCTCGCCCTCGAGGCGGCGGCCCCGGCCTACGCCGGAGGAAACTTCGGTTCGGCCGTCAAGACCGCCAGCGGCTACATGGTGGTGTGGGCTTCGCGCGGCGTGAAGGAGTCGAACACCCAGAACCCCGCCTTCGATTCGCACGAGCCGGCGGTCGCGGTCGTCAACGACAACCGCATGCCGGTGCCTCCGCCCGTTTTTCCGTTTCTCCCGGCGGGGGGCGTTCCCGCGCGGGACGCGGTGAACGTGCACGCCGCACCCTATGGCGACGACAGGGTCCTCATCGTTTGGGAAACGATAGATTCGCCGCAGTTGAGCGATGGCTTTTCGACGGGCACGTACGGAGGCACCCATTTTCAGTTGGTCGACCTCCAAGGCAAAAAGGCTTCTGAAGAGGAGTTCTTACTCGAAGCGATCGCGCCGAACGGTCCCGACGACATCGTGCAGTTTCCGAACGGCGACATCGGCTGGGCGTACGTGCCCGAAGGGCGCGACTTCCAGACACCGGTGACGGAGATGGCGCTGGCCAATTTGCGGTCCATCGCCGAGATCAGGTTCGTCAGGTTGCAGCTCTGCGCGCCCTGACGACCACGTGCGCCCGCCCTCACCGAGCCTATTTCCGGCGCGCCCCTCCCGTCTGCGTGGCCGGGCGGCGGAGCTCGCCACGCTCACGCGCAACGTCGATCCCGACCGGCCCTGCCGTCTTGCCCTCGTCGGTCAGGGAGGAAGCGGAAAATCGATGCTGGCCTGCGCCTTCGGGCATCGCGTCCGGCGCGACTTCGTCGGCGGCATCCATTGGTTCCGCGTGGGCGCGTGGGACGCCCGCACCCTCGGCGAGATGCTCGCCGTTCGCTTCGGCACGCCGCGCGATCGACAGGCGCTCTTTCCCGCCTTGCGGCGTCGGTTGTCGCGCGAGCGCCCCACTTTCATCGTGCTCGACAACCACGAGGACGATCGCGCCATGGCGCGGTTTCTCGACGAGCTCCGCCATGCGCACGTGACGTGGGTGATCACCGCGCGGCGTTGCCTCTTGTCCGGCGTTTCCATCTTTCCCGTCACGGCGCCACTCGTGACCCAGGGAAAGGCCGCGTTTCCGAGGGTGGCGCGGCTGACGGGACTTTTACGGCACAACCCGCTCGCGCTCGACATGGCCGATGCCCTCGTTGCCTCGCGCGCGACCAGCGTAAGGGCTCTGGAGCGCTGGCTGCTCGAAGGGGGGGTCGATCGCGTGCGCGCTGTCAGCCACGAAGACGATCTGCCGGAAGTGACGCTTCTCGTCGATTGGGCTTGGCGGCGGCTCGATCACGTCGCGCGGCGGCTGCTCGCGGTGCTCGCGCACGTGAGCGGAGACCACACGGCGCAAGATTCGCTTTGGGCGCTGGCTCGGGTAGGGGCGGCCGGCCTTGCCCCGCTGAACCAGCTTCGCCGCTGGCATCTCGTACAAGAGCCCTTTCCAGGCCGCTGGGCGCTGCACGCCGTCGTTCGCTTCGCCCTACGCCGGCGAACGAAGGTCGATGAGCGGCGTATCTTCGAGCACTACCTCGCGCTGCTCGAGAGACATCCCGAGCGTTTCGACTTCGAGCAGACGCATCTCTTCGCCGCCATGGACTTCGCCCACGCGAGCTCCGACCTCGCGCAAGCGCTGCGGATCGAGCGCCTGCTGCGGACGCTCGGCGATCCCGACCACCCGCCGTGAGGCAGGCGCTCTACTTCAAGGAAAAGAGCTTCTGAAGCTTCATCCCCAACATCTGATTGCCGCTGATCTTGAGCTTGCCCGCGAAAAAGAGCTGCATGCCAGAGGCGGGGTTCTCCTGCAGCTTCACGAAGTCATCGGCAGCGATGGTCACTGTGCAGTCGGCCGGCTTTTCTCCGGCCGACACGCTGGGGCCGGTGCTGGTGAGATCGAGATGCCACGAACCAGCGCCCGTGATGTTCATTTGGAACTTGGCATTGATCGCCTTGGCTTCGTCGGCGTTGCGCTGAAGAATACCGGGCAGTTGTTCATTGAAAATGTTGGGGATATCGACGGCCATGGGCACTCCTTCGGGATCGTTTGCCCATCCATTAGCCGTGGCCGCCGACCCGCGTCAAGGAAAGCCCGCGTCTTTAGCCGAAATTGGGCCGTCCGCGACAGCATGGCCGTTTCCAGGATGCGGCCCTGATGGCTCGTCTGGTGCGCCGTTCGCTACGTTCGGACGCGCCAATTGCCCGTGTAGGTTCGTCCGACGTCGTCGAGCGTCACGTCCGTCACGATGATGCTGGGGCGCCCGCCCTCGCAAAACACCACCACGTTCTGCCGGAAAACGCGCCCGAAAGCGATGGCTTCGTCACGCTCGACCCCCTGAACCAGCCATGCCGGCTCGCGCCAGACGCCTTCCGGTTCCTCTTCGTATCCGACGCACTGCTCGACGCGGTAGCACCCGAGGACCAGGAGGTCGCGCATCACCGTGTTTCGCTGTTCGTTCACGCGCCGCGGGAGCAACATCGAGCGTGGGTTGTACGCCGTCACGATGCCGAACCGCTGCGTCAAGAGCTCGGGGAGCTTGGCCATGTCGCTCGTGATTTCGCCGTCCAGCGAGACGCGCATGAGGCCCGAGGAGGTCGGGAGCTCGTAAATGGTCGAGAGGTAGGAGCGGAGAAGGCCTTGGTCCATGGCGAAGCGGTTTCTAGCACTCCTCCGTTCGAGAAAGCGACAAGCACAACGGCGTCACATGCCCGCGGCCAGGTCGGTGATCGACGGAGCCATCATGGCATTGGTTAGCCTTCGCGGGTCGAGCGCGGCTTGCCTCGCGAGGGCCCGGAGATCGTCGTCCCCGGCGCGTAGCGGCGCCGCGCCCAGTCGGACATGACGATGCCCGCCGCGACCGCGAGGGGCAGCGAATGGTTGACGCCGTACATCGGAATTCCGAGCACGGCGTCCGCACGTGCGAGGATGCCCGGCGGCAGCCCCGCCCGCTCGCTGCCGAGGACGAGCACGACGTCGTCCGGGTACGACATCACCTCGTAGAGGCTCTGGGTGGCGTGGTCCTTTTCGACCGCCCATAGCGGCCGTCCGCGCATGTGGTCGAAGAAGGCATTTTCGTCGGGCAGGACGACGACCTCTTCGAAACGCTGCATCCCCATGCTGGCCTTCTCGTACCAGGGCGACTCGCCGATGAGGATGATCTCGTGCACGAGAAAGCTGTGGGCCACGCGGATGATGGCCCCCACCGCGAAGGCGTTCTGGGCGCTGTACACCGCCACCGACACCCGATTGCGGAGCGGCCTCAAGAGCGACCGAACCTCTTCGGGCGTGTAATCCAGCGACGGGACGAGCGCCATGGCGGCCACAGCCTAGCGCGGCCGTGCCAAGATGGCCGGATGATTGAGCTGCGGGTCCACGAGAGCATCCGCGACGTTCCCGGCGCGGAATGGGACCGCCTGGTGGGAGCCAACGCACCGCCCTTTCTCTCTTTTGCTTTTCTCGAAGCCCTCGAGCGTTCCGGCTGCGTCGCGCCGAAGCGTGGGTGGCTCCCGTTTCACCTGACGCTGTGGGAAGACGAGCGATTGGTCGGCGCGGCTCCCGCTTACCTGAAAGGAAACAGCGAAGGCGAATTCGTTTTCGACTGGGGCTGGGCCGAGTTCGCTCACAAGCTTCGGGTCCGCTACTACCCGAAGCTCGTTCTGGCGATACCTTTCACCCCCGCGACCGGCCCGCGCGTGCTGGTCGCGAACGAAGCGGAACGCGAGCGCATGGTCTTCGCGATGGCCGAGGGCGTGAGGCGCGTGCTCGATGCGCAGTCGCTCTCCTCGGCACACGTGCTCTTTTTACGGGAAGAGGAAGCCGCGTTTTTCGCGCGCGCCGGGTATGCGTTACGTCTCGGCGCCCAGTACCAATGGCACAACCAGGGCTACGGCTCGTTCGAAGATTTTCTCTCCACGTTTCCCTCCAAGAAGCGCACCCAGATCAGGCGCGAGCGCAAGGAGATGGAGCACCGCGGTATTCGCATCGCGACGTTGCGCGGCGACGAGATCACCTCCGAGGTGCTCGAAGCAATGTGCGAATTTTACGAGCACACTGTCGACAAGTTTCACTGGGGCCGCCGCTACCTCAATCGCCCCTTCTTTTTCGACATTGCCGCGCGAATGAAAGAAAACGTCGAGATTGTACTCGCGCGCAACGCCTCGGGGCGCCCCATCGCCGGCGCGTTCAACCTGGCGGGGGGAGGCGTGCTGTATGGCCGGTATTGGGGCGCCGTCGAAGAGCACCCCTTTTTGCATTTCAACGTCTGCTACTACCACAGCATCGAACGGTGCATCGAGCGCAAGCTCGTCCGCTTCGAGCCCGGCGCGGGGGGCGAACACAAGAGGGCGCGTGGGTTTACGCCCACGCTCACGCACAGCGTGCACCATCTAGTCGACCCGCGTCTCAATGGCGCGATTCGCGACTACCTGGGGCGAGAGCGCGAGCACGTCGAGCGGGTGGTGCGCGGGGAAGAGGAAGAAATGGAGAAGGAATAAGCCGCCCCCCTCCATTTTCTATGACGGAACCAGCGCCCACCGACATCTAATTCATACGGCCCCAACGAGGGGCCCCCACCGAGAGCTCACGCGTCTGCTAACGACGATGCGCCGGCTTCTTGCCTCGGCCGCGCCGCAGAGACTCGCGCGTTTTCTGCCGCACACCGAAACAAAGGGTACCCGCATGGACGAGCACGCTAAGTCTCCGAAATTCCTGCGTTGGCCCCTGCGGAGCGCTGCCATCGCCAGCGCGCTCGGGCTGGCGATCGGCTGTTCCGGCGTCATCGGCGGAACCCCCGACGAGGATCGGGGTCCGCAGGGTCGCGGTCGAACGGCGACCGGAACCACGACGGGGGCCGGCGGAGCCGGGGTCGGCGGTGCGACGGGAACCGGGGGTCCGACGGGAACCGGTGGAACGACAACCGGTGGAGCGACAACCGGTGGTCCCACGGGCACGGGGGGCGGCGGGACGGCTGGAACCGGCACGGGAACTGGCGGCGGACCTCCTCCGCCGCAGCCGGAATTTGCTCCCCAGGCTGCAGGTTTGCGGCGCCTCACGATTCCGCAGTACCGCAACAGCATCCGCGATCTTCTCGGGGCCGACGTGACGGTGACGACCGAGTTCGAAGAAGACACCATGCTGAGCGGCTTTTCGTCGATCGGCGCCGCACGGGTCAGTCTCTCGGCCAAGCTCACCGAACAGTTCGAGACGTCGGCGCTCGCCATCGCCAAGCAGGTGCTTTCGAACACGACGACGCGCGGCGCGCTCGTCGGCTGCACCCCGGCCGCGACGACGGACGACGCATGCGTGCGCACGTTCGTCACGAAGTTCGGACGTCGCGCCTGGCGCCGGCCTCTCGTGGAAGAGGAGATCGTACAGTTTATCGCCATCGCGCGGACGGCCCAAACGCAGATGAACGACTTCTTCGGCGGGCTCCAGTACGCCTTCGCCGGTGTCCTGCAGTCTCCGTTCTTTCTCTACCGCGAGGAGCTCGGCACGCCCGATCCCGTCCAGCCGGCGCGCGTCGTTTTCAGCGACCACGAGCTTGCTACGCGGCTCTCTTTTTTCCTCTGGAATTCGACCCCCGACGATCAGCTCCTCACCGCGGCCGACGCGAAGCAGTTGACGGCGAGCGGCGGGCTCGCGACGCAAGCACAACGGCTGCTCACCTCGGAGCGGACCGCTACCGGCATGCAGACTTTCTTTTCCGAGCTCTACCGCCTCGGTGAGCTCGATCAGTTGTCGCTCCTGCCCACTGTCTTCCCGCTGATGTCGGCGACCATCGGAGCGTCGATGCGCGGCGAGACGTTGCGGTTCTTGAACGACATCGCATTCACGCGCGGCAGTGATTTTCGGGAAGTCTTCGACACGCGCGGCACCTTCGTGAACAAGGAGCTTGCGACTCTCTACGGGTTGCCGGCACCGGCGGGCACCGATTTCGCCGCCACCATGTTGCCCGACACTGGTATGCGTGCTGGCCTCCTTGGCCAAGGCAGTTTCCTCGCCGTGAGCTCGCAGCCGAACCGCAGCTCGCCGACCCGGCGCGGCAAATTCATCCGCGAGATGTTGCTCTGCCAGAGCATCCCCACGCCGCCGCCCGACGTCGACCCCTTTCCCGACTCCGCTCCTGGCACCGCGAGAGAGAAGCTGACGTCCCACCGGCAGAATCCGGCTTGCGCGGGTTGCCATCAGGTCATGGATCCGATTGGCCTCGGGCTGGAGAACTTCGACGGCATCGGCGCCTTCCGCACCATGGACAACGGCCAGGTCATCGACGCGACCGGTGACCTCGACGGTACGCGCTTCGCCGGAGCGCGCGATCTCGGCGTCGCCCTGAAGAATCACCCCGAGGCCCCCATTTGCGTCGCGCGAAACTTGTACCGCCACGCGACGGCCCATATCGAAAATGCGGGCGAAGAGGCGGCGATTACCCTTCTCGTGAACGCGTTTCGCGACAACGGGTTTCGTTTCCGCTCGCTCGTCGAAGGCATGGTCAAGAGCCCGGCGTTCGTCTACGCCGCGAAGCCGACCCCGTAACGTCAAGGAGCCATGATGACCACCAAGATGGATCGACGCACCGTGCTTCGAGGAACGCTCGCGGGAACGATCGTGTCCCTCGCGCTACCGCCCCTCGAAGCGATGTTCAACGCCAATGGCACGGCCTACGCGCAAGGCGCGGCGCTGCCACGCCGGCTCGGCATTTTCTTTTGGGGCGGCGGCGTGAAGCACGATCGGTGGAATCCCGTCGACACCGGTCCGACCTACACGCTGAGCCCCGAGCTTCTGCCCCTTCAGCCCGTCAAAGACTACGTCTCCATCGTGTCGGGCATGTCGGTCAAGACCGGGAGCCTGCAGGGACACCACTCGGGCGCCGTGGGGGTCCTCTCGGGATGCCCCATGGTCACCCAGCCGGCCAACGGAGCCCCTTACCGCTCGACGTTCAGCGCGCCGAGCATCGATCAACTGGCGGCGGCCGCCATCGGGAAGACGTCGAAGTTCAAGTCCCTCGAGGTGGGTATCTCCAAGCGCATCAATGGCGGCGAGGGGACCACGCTCCAATACCTTTCCCACAACGGCCCCGACAATCCCAATCCGTCGGAGTACGACCCCATCAAAGTGTTCGATCGGATCTTCGGTGCGGGTGTCACGCCTCCCCCTGGGACAGCCGACATCACGCTCGCGCTCCGCAAAAGCGTGCTCGACGGCGTTCTCGCCGACGTCAATCGCTTGCGGATGCGGGTGAGCGGAGCCGACAAATTGCGCCTCGACCAGCACCTCGAGAACGTGCGCTCGATCGAGAATCGTTTGGTCGGCACCGGCACCACGCCTCCTCCGTCCTCGAACTGCAAGGTACCGGTCAAACCGGGCGCGGTCGGAGGTACCAACAGCAAGGAGAATCTCCAGGAAGCGACGAAGCTGATGAGCGATCTCATCGCCATGGCGCTGGCCTGCGATCTGACCCGCGTCTTCTCGATGATGTACTCGGGCCCCACCAACAGCACCGTGTTCTGGCAGGTGAACGCCACTTCGGGACACCATGCGCTCACCCACGACGAGGCGGGCGATCAGCCGCTCGTGCACGCCTGCACGGTATTCACCATGCAGTGTCTGGCGGACCTCTTGACGGCGCTCAAGAACATTCCCGAAGGCGCGGGCAACGTGCTCGACAACACCGCTATCCTCGGAAGCTCGGACGTGTCCGACGGCAAGGCCCACAGCCTCACCGACTATCCGCTCGTCGTCTGTGGCAAAGGGGGCGGGTTTCTCAAGTACCCCGGCGTCCACTACCGTTCGGCCAGCAAGGAGAACACAAGCACCGTGCTCTTCAGCGTGCTGCGCGCGGCGGGGCTCACGCTCACCGAGTTCGGCGCCGGCGGCGGGCTGACGACGACGAGCTGCACCGCCATCCAAGCCTAAACAGGTCTCCCGCCCCCACACGCATCCTTCGTCACAAGGGGGATCACGGGAAGAAACCGCTAGCGTCCTCGGAACGGACGGAGGTGTTACCGAATCGGACACCTTGCCATAGGACGGAAGATGCAAAAGATGGCGCGAGCGACGAACCGCGCGATCCGTTACGGAATGGCGAACTCGGCTGCGGAGGTCCCGACCAGCCCATTGGAAGCCGCTAACATCTGCACCGCACCACCGGGGCCCGCAGCTCCCCCGGCGCCCACGACGAGCGTGGTACCGGCGAGCTTGGCCGGAGCCGTCCCTTTGTAGACGAGGACATGCGATGGACCGCCGTTGCCGCCAGCGCCCGAACCGCCGGAACCGCCGGGACCGCCGGGACCACCGCGCCCACCGATGCCGACCGCGTTGGCTTCATCGCCCGCGCCGCCCTCGGCACCTTCCTGCGCCGCTCCACCGAGCCCACCATTGCCCCCTTTGCCACCCGCTCCACCGGCCTGCGCAACGAGCTCGCAAGCGTCGAGCGAGAGTCCGCTCATCCAGCTGAGAATCGCGACCGAGGCGCCACCGGCGCCACCTCCGGTCCCCGCCGTTCCGCCGCAGCCTCCCATTCCTCCGGCTCCGCCGCTCGCCCCGATACAAATCGAAGTCGCGTGGCTCGCTCCGCCGCCTCCACCGCCTTGCCCCACGAGGCCGTCGGCGCCGTCCGTTCCAGGGCCCGCCGCCGCATAGCCCGTTGACGAGAATGTTCCTGCGCCAACGTGGGCGGCGCCTCTCGGGCCCGGATCCCCCGGAGAACCTGGAGCACCATCTTCACCGACTGGCCCGGCAGCGCCGCCGTTGTTGACATCGGATGGCGTGACGCCGGTGCGCGGATCGCCGGCCAACCCGGGATAGCCGTCGGCGCCTTTGTTCGCCGGGCCACCATTGCCACCTTTCGAACCGCACGTGCTCGCGTTCGGCCAGGTTCCTCCGACCTGACTGCCGGGCGCACCGTCGCCACACGAGGCGCCAGCGCCCTTCTGGCTGGCGGTCACCGCGGGCGCCGGTTCGCCCGAAGCGCCGTCCACCCCCGCCTGTCCTTTTGCGCCTTTGCCAGCCACGATTTTCACGCGTCGAAGGACGACGTTGGCCGAGCTGTCGATGATCGCCCCCAAACTGCTGGTCGCCGTCGCGGTCGCGTCGGGGGCATCGAACTCGAAGTTCTCGAGCACGACGCCGAGCACGAGACCTTTCACCACGAGCGCCGGGCTCACGGCGGGCTTGATCACGGCGCGTGTGAGCGGCGCGTAGCTCCAATCGGAGCATTGAAACCCGCCGAAAGCGGCGACGCCGTCGAGCGAACGATCGATGGTGATGGTTTCGGCATAGCCGGTCCCGTTGTCGCAAACGTAAAGCCGCAGCCCCTTCGCTTTGGCGACTTGCAGGCCCCGTCCCATCGTTTGGTAGGGTGCGGCCTTGGTTCCGAGCCCCGCGGCATCGCTGCCCGTCGGCGCGACGAAGACGCCATACGCGTCATTGATCGTGCACGGAGCATTGACCGGTGAAGCATCGACGCCCTCGCATTTCCAGAGATCGAGCGGCGCATCGCTGCCACCGTCGCTGACCGGAGACCCGTCATGCCCGGGTCCATCGGCTGTACCTTGAGCGTCGGGCAAACGGGGGGGACCATCGGTCGACGGTCCGTCCTGGCCCGGCGCGTCGGAGCTGGCGTTGTCGTGCGTGGCGTCGCTGCGTCCAGTCGCCGCATCGGGGTAGCCATCGGCTGGCCCGCCGTCGGACGTCGATCCGCTGTCGCGCCCGCGGCCGCCCGCTCCAGTCCCCGCTGTACCACCGATGCCCGACGTTCCACTCGCCCCTGGCGAGCCCGCGCCACCCGACGTGCCGCTGCCGGCCGCCCCTCCGCTCCCCGTCGACGGTCCGGGATCGAGGCCCGCCTCGACAGAGGATCCCGTCGACGCGTCGTGACCTGATTGAAAGCTCTCGAATTCGCTGCCGAGCAGGCAATTGGTCGCAGCGACGCCCGCCAGGATGACGATGCCATGGCACCAATCCACGCGCATAGGCCGCCATTTCATGGTGCAAGACTCTCTCCCCCTCCCCGTGACTAGGACATCTCAGTCCCCCAGGTCGCTTCACCGTGCCCAGAAGAGCGATTCGAAGGCTGCAACAACGGGCGAGCGTTCGACAACGAAGCGAGGTGGACCATTCGGCAGAGAGCAATAAGCAGTCCACACAGAGTGGCACGCGTGGTTCCACTCCCTACTTGTGACGACGCAACGTCTCGCCTTCCAGCGGTCTGACGCGGCCGGCCACGCCGACGTTGCGAGATGAAATGGGGCCTTTCGGACCCTTGCGTTGGTCGACGTCGACGTTGCCCTTCACCTGCGACGGGCCACGAATCTCGTTGCTTGCAGACGCCGCGCGGCTCGGCGCCCGCGAATCCGAGTTCTGAGCATCGACAGACGCTTCGGCTTCCGAGGCTCGAGCGTCGACGCTGGACGCATCGAGGTCGACCTCAGGCTGCAGCGTCGTGGGCGGGCCAATCGCGGATGGAGCCTCGGGACGACTTGCCGGCGCCCAGCCCGTGCTGCCCACGAAGGCGACGGCGAACGCCGCTGCTCCCGCCCAGATCCCCCGTCGTTTGCGGTCGAGCCACCGCTGGGAACGCAAGGATGCGAGATGCGACCGAGCCGTATCGCGGACGACGCGCCGCCCTTCGTCGGTGGCGGCGATGCGAGCCGGTTGCGGTTCGACCGCGATTTGAGCCAGCCTGAGGGCGGCCTGCATCGCGCGGGCGCCGGGCCAGCGCTCGCTGGGGTCGAAAGCCAGCGCGCGATCGACGAGATTGACGAGGAGACGGGGGGCAGTCGACAGGATGGCTCCGAGCGACGGCGCGCGTCCGGTCCTGGCGAGGACCAACTCTTCGTCCACCGTGCCCGCAACATGAACCTCGCGTCCGGTCAATGCCGTAAACATCGTCGCGCCGACGGCCCAAAGGTCCGTTCGAGCATCCACCTGCTCCCACTGCCCGCGCGCCTGCTCCGGCGGCATGAATCCCGGCGTCCCTATGGTCCCAACCCACTGCGACGTCCGAGCGTGCCCCGCACCGATGCAGTGTGCGATGCCGAAGTCGAGCAGTCTCACTGCCCCGAGGTGGGTGATGAAAATGTTGGCAGGCTTGACGTCGCGATGGACAATTCCTTCGTCGTGCGCCGCCGCCAGGATGTCCAAGAGGGCCCGGGTGATGGCCAGGACTTCGCGCGCAGGGAGCGTCTTCTCCATCTCCAAACGTGCATCGAGCGTCTGTCCCTCCAGAAGATCCATCACCAGGTAGACCAACCCATCAGCGGTTTCTCCATCGTCGTACACCGACGCGGTCCCCTCGTGCTTGACGCGGTTGGCGATGTAGCCTTCTTCGATGAAGCGGTCTTTGACACCGGCCAGGCCCGACAGCTCGGGGTGCAGCATTTTGATCGCGACCCGCTTGCCGTTGCGATGGGTCGCGGCATAAACCGAGGCCATGCCGCCCAAGCCGATGAGCGAGTCGAGGCGCCACCGCGCATTGACGAAATCGCCGATGCGCGCGGCGGCGCGGCGAAGGCGGTCGCCTTCGTTCGGTAGGTCTTGCGGAGCAGCTGGCATCGTGCGCGAAACCGCCTACGTCGTCCGCGACGAGATTGTCGGAACCTGCGACGACGTTGGGGGCGCCGCCACTCGAGGTGCAACGACCGGACCGTTGCAACAGAGGCCACCAGGGAAGTTCGCTTTCGATTTCCCCCCCGGTTTTCCAGCGATGCGCCGTTTCAGCCCTCGCCAGGAGGAAAGCCTCAGCGAGTCTTCTTTGCACATCCCGCCCGGCGCAAGGACGGAGGGTTTCTCCTTCCCGCGGTGGATCAGCTCCATCGGGCCCACGGGAGGTTACAGGCTCCTCCACGTGGGTAGGCGTGCGGCGGACCGTGACGGGCCCGATCGCACGCGGTCGTGCGGCGGCCAAGCGCCGCTCGTTCCCCACCCAGCGGCGTCAGCTCAATTCAACGAATAAGGCAACATCAAGGCAAACGGCGCGATCGTCGCGTCGAACTCGGCTCCGTCGGAGCGCACCATTTGGTACGTACCTTCCATCGAACCGCGCGGCGTCTCGAGCACGCAACCACTCGTGTATTCGAAGTGCTCTCCCGGCCGTAGCATCGGCTGCTCGCCGACGACGCCGGGCCCGCGGACCTCTTCGACTTTGCCGTTGCCGTCGGTGATGATCCAGTGCCGGCTCTTCAGCTGCGCGGCTTCGGTCCCCTCGTTGGCGATGCGAACCGTGTAGGCAAAGACATAGCGTCGCGCCTTGGGCGCGGACTGGGCCGGGATGTAGTTCGAGGAAACGGTGACGCGGATGCCGCTCGTGATCGCGTTCGACACGGCGGGAGCCTAGCATGCACCCCGCCGTGCCTGAAAAGGGGATATCGGCCGTCGCAGTGGGGAATTTGGCCCTCCGCTACCGGCGCTTTTTCCCGCGATTTACTTGACGCGCGCGAGGCGAACTTGTTCGCCGGTGCGCCCGAAGCGTCGCTCGCGGCTGGTGAACACCTGGAGCGCTCCGATGAGATCGTCGGAGGTGAAATCGGGCCACAGCACATCGCTGAAAAAGAGCTCGGCGTAGGCTGACTCGATGAGCAGAAAATCGCTGAGACGCTGCTCGCCGCCGGTGCGAATGAGCAGGTCGACGTCGGGCAGTTCGTTGGTGGTGAAGTGCTGGCGCAAGGTGCCGATTTCGATGTCCTCGGGAAGGAGCAGTCCGGCGCGCGCGCGGGCGGCGATCTCGCGCATGGCGTCGACGACATCGCGCCGGCCGCTGTAGCTCAGCGCGAGGGTGAGCGTCAGAGCGTGCTCGGTCTCCCCTGCGGGCAGCCTGTTGGTCTCTTGAACCAGATGCTCCACGGCCCGCCGGGTCGGCGTGGGAAGATCTTCGAGATCGCCGATGACCCTGACGTTGATGTTCTTCTCGATGAGCTCCGCCAGCTCTTTCTCGGCGAAGCGGATCATGAGCCTCATGAGCGATTCGACTTCGAGCTTCGGCCGCGACCAGTTGGCGAGGCTGAACGCGTAGAGCGTCAGGTAGCGAACGCCGCGATCGCGGCACGTACGCACGACTTCCCGGACGGCGCGCGCCCCTTCGTCGTGACCGGCGGACCTCTCGAGCCCGCGGCTCTTGGCCCAACGGCCATTGCCATCCATGATGACTGCGATGTGCCGGGGCAACTCTCGGCGACGTGACAACGTGCTCGAACGCATCGACGGAACCTCTGAAAGCGTGGGGGTAGGGGCTACACGGCTCATGCCGAGTGAGTGGCAGCGTGGCACGACAAAGGGCGGATCAGAGGGGAACCTCCATGGTGGAACCGTGGAGGTTTCGAGGAGGCCGCTCGATTCCAGCGCTGTCGTCTAAATGGCAATGACGATGGATAGTTCCCATCTTGGCGCGCTGTGTCGTGACGGCCTCCCACTGCGGCCCGTGGGGGCCGGACGACTCAAACTGCAGGGAAAGTCAGCCGAAATTCGACCTGGGGGGGACCAGGGCGCAAGAGTTCAGCCTTTCCGCCGTGGGCCTCGGCGACGGCTCTGACGATGGCCAACCCGAGCCCCGTGCCCCCGCCCGCGGCGCGGGTCGTCACGAACCTCCGGAAAAGGTTGGTTCTCACGTGCTTGGGGACGGTGCCCTGGTTGACGACCAAGACCGCGATTCTTTCTCCCTCGCGACGGACCACGATGCGCGAGGGGCCCTCGGGGTCGCCGTGCACGATGGCGTTGTCGATCAGGTTATCGATGGCCCGCGCCAGCCAGTTCGACTGCCCGCGCACGATGGCGTTGGTTTCGATGCTGAGCTCCACGGCTGCGCCGCGGTCTTTGGCGGCTTCACTGGCGGCGCGGGCGAGGGCGCCGACGTCGACCTCGTCCGACTCCTCCAGGCCGCGCGCTTCGATGCGGGCCAGCGAAAGAATCTCCCCCAGCAACGTCTCGATACGCGCCGTGGCTTCGCGGATGCGCGCCACGAAGCGGCGCGCTTCCTCGGGCTCGGCGAGCGCTCCCTCTTCGAGCACCTCCGCGCTGGCGCGCACGGCGGCCACGGGATTCTTCAATTCGTGCGACAGATCGGCGGCGAAAGTCTCGAGAAAAGGTCGCCCCTCGAGCTCCCGGCGCATGGAGTCGATGGCGCGCGTCAAGCGCTTCACCTCCTTGCCGTGGACGAGCGGCGGAACGACACTGGTTTCGCCCTCGCTGACCCGCACCGCGAAAGCGGTGAGCCCCTCGATGGGCGTCGCAATCGCCCGTCCGATCACCGCGGCGGCGAGCGCGGCGGCGGCGCCGAGGGTCACGCTGATGACGAGGACGGTGGGCGCGAAATCGGCCAAGAGGCGCCGCATGATGATGGTCGGCTTGAGCACGCGGATCGAGCCGAGCACGCGTCCCTCGGCGACGATCGGCACTTCGACGACGACCGTGCCCGGTTCCTGCGCTCCTTCGCCGAAAACGACCTGCCCCCGGGTGTCGAGCAGGACCAGGTGGACATCATGCCCCTCGCCCTCGCGCCGCAGGGTTTTGGCGATGTCCTGAATCGACACCGATCCCGAGCTCATCTCCGCTCCCACGAAACGCGCGATCGCTTGGGCTTCGTCGCGCGCTGCCTCCGTGGCCAAGAGGGTGGCGCGCGCTTCGATGCGATCGAGCACCAAGAGGCCGACGCCGAGGGCAAAGGCTCCCACGATGCCGGCCAGCGCCAGGAAGATCTGCATTCGAATCGACATGCCGGCGGTGCGCGCGCGCACCAGCCGCTGCGTGATGAAGGCGACCAGCAGGATGAGTCCGATGGCGGCGGCCGCTACGAGAACGAGCCGCGTCATGGCGCGCTCGACGGTGGAGGGAGTCCTTCGGTGATGCGGTAGCCGACCCCACGCACCGTTTCGATCATCGCCGGATGCCCCCCGGCTTCGCCGACCTTGCGCCGAAGGCTCTTGACGTGGCTGTCGATGGTGCGATCGGTGATGGCAAATCCGTCGCCCCACACCCGATCGATGAGCTGTGCGCGCGTGAAGACGCGCCCCTTCGCGCCGAGCAGACAGGTGAGCAGATCGAATTCGACTCGCGTCAGCTCGAGCGGCTGACCAAGAACGAAGGCCCTCCGGGTCGCCTCTTCCACGATCAGCGCCGGAGGGGGCGCCTTGGAAGGCACGACACTGGAAGGGATCGCTCCTGCCTCACGCGGCTGGGCACGGCGCAGCACCGCGCGCACCCGCGCCACGATTTCCCGCGGCGAGAAGGGCTTGGTGACGTAGTCGTCGGCTCCTGTCTCCAGCGCGGCCACGCGGTCGGCCTCCTCGTCGCGGCTCGACAAGATGATGACGGCGATGCCGGTCGCCCGCTGCCGGATCTGCCCGAGCAAATCGAATCCGCTGCCATCGGGCAAGATCAGATCGAGCACCACCAGGTCGACCCCCTCCAGCTCTTTTTCGGCCTGGGCCACGGTGGGGGCGATGGCGACGGCGTAGCCATCGCGCTTGAGGGCGTAGGAAATCGACTCCGCGATGGCGGGCTCGTCTTCGACCACGAGGATGCGCTGCATCTCGAGCCTTTAGTAGCACCTCTCACGCCGTCTATGGCAGGTGCAGCCAGCACGGCGCCTTTTCGGTCTTCGCCTCACCCGATCGCGATCGGCAGAGGCAGCGGGGGCATCGAGCTGGAATTGCGCCCTGATTTCAAAGGCTGTAAGACGAGCCTCGCATGGAAGCGATTCGCCACCTCATCGTGGGGGCCGGGGTGACGGGGCTTGCCACCGCCGCGTTCCTGCGGGACGCGGACTACCTGGTGCTCGAAGCCGACCGAGAGATCGGCGGCTACTGCAAGACCGTCAAGCAGAGCGGTTTCGTGTGGGACTATTCCGGGCACTTTTTCCATTTCAAGCACCCCGACATCGAAAGTTGGCTCCGCCAGCGCATGGCCGGCCAAGAGGTCCGGACCATCCAGCGGCGGTCGTTCATCTCGTACGGCGGACGGCTGATCGATTTCCCCTTTCAGAAAAATATCCATCAGCTGCCGCAAGACGAGTTCATCGATTGCCTCCACGACCTCTATTTCGCGCGCCTGCCGGGCACGGCGACGCCGGCCCCGGCGAGCTTCCAAGAGATGCTCTATGCGCGTTTCGGCCGCAGCATCGCCGAAAAGTTTCTCATTCCCTATAACGAAAAGCTCTATGCCTGCGACCTCGCCACGCTCGACGAGGACGCCATGGGGCGCTTCTTTCCCCACGCCGATCTCACCGACATCGTGCGCAACATGCGCGCGCCGGACAACGCCGGTTACAACGCCACGTTCTCCTATCCCCGCGGCGGCGCCATCGAGTACATCAAGGCGCTCGCCAGCGCCGTGCGGCCGGGAGGCATTGCGCTGGAGGAGACGCTCCTCGGTATCGATCTCGACCGTCGGGTGGCGCGCACTTCCAAGCGCGAGATCCGGTTCGAACGACTTGTATCGTCGGCGCCGTTCCCCGCCCTCGTGCGCGCGACCGGATTGGCGCACGACGCCGCGGCCTTCACCTGGAACAAGGTCCTCGTCTTCAATCTGGGCTTCGATCAAAAGGGGCCCCGCGGGGCGCACTGGATCTATTATCCCGATCGCGCGCGCTCGTTTTATCGGGTCGGTTTCTACGACAACATTTTCGACACCGATCGCATGAGCCTGTACGTCGAGCTCGGCTACGCGCGCGACGCGGTCGTCGATGTGGAGGGCGCCCTTTCGCGGGTGCTCGACGACCTGCGCGCGGAGGGGGTCGTGACGAACCACAAGCTCGTGGCCCGGCACGCCGTGGTGATGGATCCCGCCTACGTGCACATCACGCGCGCTTCCCTGGCCGAGCACCGGCGCTTGACGCGCCTCCTGAACGCGCAAGGCGTCTATCCGGCGGGCCGCTACGGCGGATGGACCTACTGCTCCATCGAGGACAACATCGTCGAAGCGCGCGCGCTCGCCGCGGCGTTCGAGCCGGCCTAACACTCGCTGTCAGAGCGTCGTGCTACCCCTCGGCTACCAGGCGGTCGGGTTGGCCGGCCTTGCCGTCGCGGTTGGACTGTCACCAAGCAGCCACACCGGGTGTCCGAGCCTCCACGGGCGCATCTCCGCGGCGCCGGACGGGAAAGTCCAACATTCCCGTGAAACCCCGCGTCGTTCGCCAGCGATTGGTGGGCATCCCGCGCGCGCCGTGCACTCGGTACGGAACGTGCAACGATGAAAAGTGCCGCCGTCATGTTCCGAAGAATCGCTCTCTTGATTGCCGTGCTCCTGGTTCCTGGTGGGATCCTGCTCCTTCCATTGCTGATTGCAGACATGCGACGGTGGAAAAACGCGCGGAACGCTGCCGCCGCAGTGCGGGGCGACGGTCCCAACGCACCGAACGAGAGTCCCGGCCCGAATCCGCGCACCCCGGACGACGGAACGACCCCCCGGTTGGCAGCGTAGCCGCGCCTTTTCTCGCCACAGCGGAGCGCTGAGCGCGTCAGAAACCGCTGTGGGGGATGCGAATGCCTCCTGGGACAGCGCGTCGTAGGGGAAAAAACTTGCGTGCCGTTGTGCCGACCACGATCAACCGATCACGGTCCAGGCCGCGGCGGACGCTTGGCGATTGGACCGGGTCCGCCCGACGGCCCACTCGTCGATTTCTCGCCGCCAAGCAGCGGCGGGGCGTCCGCGGTCGTCCGACCGGTCACCTGTACGAGGTTTCTACACGATGTCGAAAACGGCGACCGTGTCCCCGGCGGCAATCGCGATGTTCGATTGTCCGTACACCCAAGCGCCCGCGTCGACGAGGACGAGGGGCCGACCTCCGGCGTCGGACCATGACGCGCACGGTACATGGCTATGCCCTACCAACAAGAGGTCAGCCGCACGCCCCTGCGCGGCTGGAAGCTGCTCCACCTCGTGCACGATGGAGACGAGCGCATCGAGGTCTTCGCGGACCACGAAATCGCCTGCTTTCAGTGTCCCGGGGAGGCGACTTCGGTCGTGCGGCCGGAGGTGGGGCCCGGTGTCCTCGTGGCTGCCGGTGAAGACGTCGCGCAGCCACAGTTTGATCTCGGCGGCGATCTGCTGCTTGTCGATGAACTCCTGGATCTTCGTCACCCCGGGGATGAAGTTGCCGAGCAGGGTGGCGATGTGCACCACGACTTCGTCGAAGCGTTTGTTGACGGGCAGGGCGATCGACGTCTGGTGACCGTGGAGCGCGTAGACGTTGGGGCCGAGCCAGAAACCGAGCCGGAAGAGGTTGGCCTGCGCGGCGCGCCGATTGGGCACGGCATTGAGAAACGCGGCGTCGTGATTGCCAATGACGTGCGCGAGGCCGATGCGGGCGTCGTAGTCGAGGATGTCGGCGAAGGCGGCGGCGTTCTCGATGGCGCCGAACGCCATGCTCATGGGATCCTCGCCGCACACGCGCCAGACGTCGAACCAATCGCCGAGCTGGACGGCGCGCGACGATTGCGGGTGCATCTCTTGATAGGCGTAAATGGCGCGCAAGGTCCCGGCCAGGGCCGACGCCTTCTCGGGCGTGCCGTTGAGAAAGATGTCGCCGGCGTCACCCTGGCAGAGGTGGACGTCGGGTATCGCGAAGATGGCCGTGTCGATGATGGGCGAGGCGAAAACGACGCGAACGTCCGTCGCTTGCAGGGCCAGCTGGCTCCTGGCCAAAAACTGGGCAAACTCGGCGATGACCTGGTCGAAGTCCGGCATCAGCGGTTGCCGTCGATGGAAACGGCGATCTGCCGGACGCGGAATTGGTTGGTCGCGCCGCAGCGTTCGATGACGAGACGAACGACCGTGCGCCGATCGCAGTACCAGCGCACCTCGCCGGGCGTCGGATGGTTGCCGGTCGGGACCTCGTCGGTGAGGGCGACGCTCCCCGCGGCTTCCGGCTCGTTCTCTTTGCATCGCGCGCCGAACTCGGCGTCGAGCGTGCCGCTGTCGAAGCAACCAGGAGGCGGCGCATTCACGGCGAGGGGGCGCGCGGCAGTGGGCGGCCCGGCGACGCCCGCCGAGGCGCCGTCCGTTCCGCCTATCGCGACCCACCGTCCGTTGAGCTGTCCGGCGCGCGGTGACGTACAGGCTGCGGCGCCTGCGAGTAACGTGAAGACGCCGACGGCGCGACGTAGTCTCGGCATGGAAGCCTCATAGAAGCCGACACGCCGCGTTCTCGTCAAGCGGCTTCGTCGCCGCCTTCGTCACCGCGAGGTTAGCGCGCTCGGTAGGATCGCAGAGCGGCGCCGAGCTCGGAGATTTCGCATTGGCTCGCGCAGCTGCCGTGGAAACATTCCGTCAAACGGATGGCCAGCTGGATCGACGGGTCGTTCACGTCGGTGAGGTTGAGAGCAGCAGCGCAAGGGAGGGCGCAGGAGATCGACTCGCTCTGCGTCGGTTTGGTCACGCAACCCAATAAGTAAGCGCACTCGTAGATATCCACGCAGTGCTCTGTGGCGGCGCAGTTGGCCAGACTGTCGCCGCAACCGGGCCCGAGAGCCGGGTCGGCCGCGACGCAGGCACGACACCCGGGGTGAGCGTAGGCATCGATGGGCAAAGGGCCGTCGCCGATGCCCGCTTCGATGATGACGAGGCCAGCGTCTTCCGTTGCGACCGTGAGGGGCGACGCGTCGAGGCAACCGGCCAAAAGACTCGTGAAGGTGGCGATGATGACGACGGTACAGCGCTGCTTCATCGAATTCTTCTTCTCTTTACGGCGCTACGGCAGAAAATCGTATTGCAGTCCCACCGTTCCTCGAAACTGGTCGACCGGAGCGAACTGAGGGGTCAGGGACGTGCGTAGGTTATGATTGTCGACCGGTCTTCCGACGATATACGGCGCTTCGCCGGAGAAGGCGTAGTCGACGCTGGCGCGGTAAGAGAGCCCCGGTAAAGCGGGGAAAGGCCCGGAGATGGTGAGACGTAGCTGCAGCTGTGGGTCGACGTAGGGAGGCGTGAAATATTTCTCGAATGCGCGGGCGGCCGGCCGTTTACCGAGAAAATGCGCCGCGAGCCCGATGACCGGATAGCCCTCGCCGAAATCGTAAGCGAGACGCGCGTTGCCGAACATCTGCGGCGTCACGGCCGGCGGGTGGGAAGAGCCGAACTCGCCGTCGACTAGGCTGGTGAAGGCGGCGGTCGCGTTCAGCCCGTAGTGCACCTTGCCCCTGGCGAAACTCCCTTCCACGCGCGCATTGAGCCCGAAGTTGTCGATGGAAGAGACGTTGCGATACTGCTGGGCGCTGAAACTGAGGAGCGACGGGAGCTTCCCTTCGGCAGCGAGACGCATGTACTCCTCGAGGGTGAGTCGGTGGAGCTCGATGAGGTCGGTCCACCATGATCGAAACACACCGAACAGCACACGCTGCGCACCGAGTTTCTGCTCCAGCAAAGCTTCGACCGAACGGACGCGCTCGGGGCGAAGGTCGTCGGCCTCGAGCAGGTTGACGTTCCTCGACTGCGCTTCGTTCCAGGATGGAGCGCGAAACGCTTCGGCGTAAATGATCTTCAGGGTTCCGCCCTGCCACGCCGCGAAATTGGCGGCCAAGCGAGGTGACAGGACCGGGTCGTAGCGCCCGCTGGCGTCGACGCGCCCGCCGGCATTGATTGCGAGCCAGGAGGACGGCGTCCACGTCTGCTGCAGATAAGCGCCCAGCACTTCCTCGAACCTGCTGCTGCCGGGATGAGGAATCACGTTGGTGGAGGATTCGCGGTAGGCGAGCGTGTCGGCGTTTTGCACGTCTTGCTTGGCCTGCACGCTCACGATCCTCGCGTCGGCGCCCACCATCGTCACCAGGCTCGAGTCCTGCAGCCAATTGAAGGACCCTTGCACCTCCGTGCCGGCCCACTGCGAGACGCCGATCCAATGGTAGCGGCACGGCGACGTATCCCCGCCGGGGTAGATGCAGTTCGCTCGAGCGGATACGGTGTAAATGCGCTGGGTGTCGAACGTGTCGCCATAGAGGCGCGCCGCAATCTCGAGCAAGGACGTCGGGCGAACGCGGTAGGCGATGTCGGCCGAGACCGAGCGGTCGAGATCGTAGTTGTCGTGATAGTCGAAATCGCCCGGAACCGGGGAGAGATAGGCAGCGTACGGCGCGGAGCGCTTGAACGTCGTCCCGCGGAGGTTCACCTCCAGGTTGCCGCTCGAGAAGCGGACCACCGCGCTCGGAACGTAGCTGTAATACGATTCTCGCGCGTCGCCGCCCCAGATGCCGGTGGTCGGCCCTTTGTAGGTCGTGACGATCGGCGCGCCGATGACGTCGTCGGTGCCGAAATTCTGCGGGCCGAAATGGAAGGTGGGACCTTTCTGGGCGTAGTAACCGATGCCGAGCGTCAGCTCCGTTTGGCGGCCGAGTTGGTAACCCGCGCCCGCGCCGACGCGATAGGACTTTCCCACTTCCGTTTCGGCGATCACGTGCGTGCCGGCGAAGTCCTTGGCCCGCTTGGTGATGACGTTGATGACGCCGAACATGGCGCTCGATCCGTAGAGAACCGAGCCCGGTCCGATGACGACCTCGAGGTGGTCGATCATCTCCATGGGGACGCCCATGCCGCGCCCGAACTGCGCGCTGCCGTAGAGGGGCTCGTTGACGGAATGACCGTTGATGAGAAGAAGGATGTGATTGCCACGATCGCCGGTCATGAGGACGCCGCGCGATCCGATGTCGGGATCGCGCAGCGGATTGGCGGTCACCACGCCGAGCGAGAGAAAATCGATGGCCTCGTCGAGCGAGTGGATGCCGAAGCGGCGCAGTTCCTCGGCGGTGATGCTGGTCGATGTCGCGGGCGCAGTGGTGCCGGTCTCCAGCGACTTCGAAGCGGTGGTGACGATGTTCTCGTCGAGCAGCGCTTGCACGTCGGCGCCCGTGTCGTCGGTGGCTCGAGCGCTCGCGGTGGTGAAGAGACCGGAGAGAGGCACCACGAACGAGAGCAGGCGCTGGGCGCGGATCCTCATTCGTACACCCTGGTCGGCTTGAGGATCTCCGCGCGAAACTCGATGCGCTGACGGCGCGCCGCCGCCGCGCGCCGCTGGGGAAGAACGGACGTCGACGCGCCTACCAGCACGGCGCGTCGCGCACACCTGCTTACCGAGTGGTTGATGCTTTTCGAACTGTCGCGAAGGATGCCACGAATGGTTGAAGGACCATTCACCGCCAGCCGCAAGGCGCCTCACCCAAGGACATTCGAGTTCACCGCTGGAGTTCTCGCCCGATTTTGGCGGCAATTCGGGAAGCGACGTCGCAGGGCGGCACCGAGCAAGGCATGCCCCCCAACGTCCGGTTTATATCGGATTTTTGCCGGCAGGTGGAGGCATTCGTCGCCTCGCGCGAGGGACGAAGCTCGACGCCCGCGCCGGCCAACACGCCGTCACCGATGATGCTTACTGGTCGCGGGACGCGCCTATTGGCAGGTCGAGTTGACGGCCTCGGCGTCGATGATGCACATCTCGCCGGTGTACGTGTTGTTGGTGAACCGCAGCGTGCCGTCCGTCGTGTTGTTGATGTCGCACGTCCATTCGATCTTGTCGCCGGTCATGAGATCGAGAATGCCGTTCCAACCGCCTTCGACGCCATTGGCGAAATCCGCGGCGCGATTGGTCACCGTGCTGCTGAACTCGAGGAGCAGCGGCTCCTCCCAGTGGTACGCGTCGTAAATGACGTCGCGCTGGGTTCCGCGAATGCGGGTAATGAGGAAGCGCGTGTTGCTCGCGTGACGGTGGCCGTACGTCCATAGCAAGCGACCATTGCCCTGTACCGTGCACGTGGATGGACCGATCTGGGTCTTCGTGCGCGGGGGGATGGCGAACGTCACGTTGCCCGTCTCGAACCACTCGGTGGCCGGCTGCGTGACCTCTTTCGGATCGCGGTACCAAAAGTTCGCCCACATCTCGCGCAGCTGCGGCTTGGTGGTGGTGTTGATGGCGTGGAAGCTGACGCTGATGGGGGTGTTCGGCTGGATGGGGATGCCGACATTCTTGTCTTCCGGCGCAATGACACCGCCCGCCGGATAATCTTCGGATTTATTGGCCGTCCCGATCCGTCGTCCGACGTCCGTTCCGTTGGGCGCCGAGATGATGACGTGGTGCGCCGTCGGTCGCATCCGGTATTGCCGATAGAAGAAGTATTGCTGCGTGGTGTTGGGTGACGGAGCCCCCGCGATGTCGTTGGTGATTTCTTGGCCCGGTTGCAGAAGGTATTCGGAACCAGGGTTCTTGTAGTCGGTCGGACCGATGTGCACCTGGAACCCTTTGTCGGGCGGCGGTGGCAAGAGGCATTGATCGTCGCCGAGGTAGCCGGTGTTCAGGTTGCAACCCGCGGGGCCACCGTCGGGACCACCAGCGTCCACGCTCGGTCCTCCACCCGTGCCCGCGGCGCCGCCCATTCCTCCAGAGGAGCCGCCGGTGCCAGTCGTCGTTCCGCCGGTGGTCGCGCCGCCGGTGCCGGTCGTCGTGCCGCCGGTGGTCGCGCCGCCGGTGCCGGTCGTCGTTCCGCCGGTGGTCGCGCCGCCGGTGCCGGTCGTCGTTCCGCCGGTGGTCGCGCCGCCGGTGCCGGTGCCACTGGTGCCCGAACCGCCCGTGGTGCCTGAGCCACCCGCGCCTGTGCCGGTACTGCTGCCGCCCGCACCGGTGCCCGTGGACGCGCCGCCCGTGCCGCCGGCCGTCGCGTTTCCATTGCCGCCGCTGGACGTTCGTCCGCCGGCCGCCGTCTCCGTCGTGCTGTCAGAAGATGAGCAACCGAGCGCCGCGACGTTCAACGCCACGAGGGAGAATCGCCAAGTCGCGCGCGCCCACCGAGCTCGCGAAGCAGCGCCGTTCACGCAAAGAGATCCCGTGCACTCTGGTTTCATTTCTCCACCTCTTGGCTAAGAACCGATGCCTTGATGAACGGATCTTCATGCAAGGTGTAGCTCCGCGAGCTCGCTGATGTAAATGATTTGTTAGTTGGTTACAGCGGCGTGACCGTAGGCATTCCGATCGCTCCGGAATCTCGCGGTCGAGCTGTCATTTGTGCCTTCGCGCAGGAGCCTTATCATACGGCGCATCGACACTTCGGGAAGTTTGGCGTTTCTTTGGCGAGCGGCCTCAGTCGCCGCCAGTACGTGCCTGCGCACAACATGGGTCGAGAGGCGGATTCGATCTCGTTGCGTCGCTATGTCCAAGCCAATGGCTGGTCCGACTTTCCAACGAAGCATGGCAGCGCGTGAGCTCCTGCCAGCCACGCCACGTGCTCCTCGTAGCTGACGTGAGAATCGATGGGGCGATCGATGGCGTCGAGGATGGCGACAGGAACGTAGGTCCGATCGAGCGCGTGATCGGCGCGATAAAATAGCGACGAGCCGCACTGACGGCAAAATGCACGGACCGTTCCGGGCGAGGAAGTGTACTCCGAGATAGAGGCGCTGCCGGCGACGAGCTGAAAAGCCTCCCGCGGAACGGCGGTCCACGCCACGAACGGCGCTGCGTGCACGCGGCGACAACTCTCACAATGGCAATAAGAGGCAAAGAGCGTCGGCGGTGAAAGTGCGATACGAACCGAGCCGCATGCGCAGCGACCGTGGAGGAGCGCGATCATGACGGGGAGCCCAGCGCAGCAGTGGCGAGCACGAGGTCGCCTCGAGTGAATCGATCCGTAGGCTCAGCTCGCCTGAGCGCCGAGCTTCGCTCGCAACACCGAATGCTTGCGCCCGTAGAAGTAGTAAATCACGAGACCTATCGCCATCCACACGAAGAGGCGGATCAGGGTGGGGGTGGTGGCGGTGTACATCAGGACGCCCGAGGTGAGGACGCCGCAGATGGGGACCAAGTACGAACCGCCCGGCACTTTGAACGCGCGCGGGATGTCCGGCCGCTTGAGGCGGAGGATCATGACCCCCAGGCTGACCAGCACGAAGGCGAACAAGGTCCCAATGCTGGTGAGCTCGCCCAAGATGTCGATGGGCAAGACCCCCCCGGCAATCGCGCAGACGACACCGGTGATCATGGTCGTGACATGCGGCGTGCCGAAGCGCGGGTGGACCCTCGCGGCGATCGGCGGAAAGAGCCCATCGTGCGCCATCGAGAAGAAGACGCGGGGCTGGCCGAGGAGCATGACCAGCATGACCGACGACAGGCCGGCGATGGCGCCCACCTCCACCGCAAATTCGAGCCAGCCGATCCCGGTGGCCGCGATGCCGACCGCCATGGGATGAGGAACGGAGAGCTGCTGGTAGGGCACGACGCCGGTCAGGATCGTGGACACCGCGATATAGAGCAGGGTGCACACCGCCAGCGAGCCGAGGATGCCGATGGGCATATCCTTTTGCGGATTCTTCGCCTCCTGCGCTGCCGTGGAGACCGCATCGAAACCGATGTACGCGAAGAACACCATGGTCGCGCCCTGGAAGATGCCCGACCACCCGTACTTGCCGAAGGTGCCCTGGTTCTCGGGGATGAACGGGTGCCAGTTGTCCGGGTTCACGAAGCGCCAAGCGAAGCCGATGAACAGCAGCACGACAATGACTTTGATGAACACGATGATCGAATTGAAGCGCGCCGATTCCTTGATGCCGACGACGAGGATGGCGGTGACCGCGAGGACGACGAGGATGGCGGGGATGTTGATGATGGCGCCGGTCGACTGGAAGCTTGCCGCCGCTTCGTTCCAGATCACGGGCGCGCTGGTCCACTCCTTGGGCAGCTCGACGCCGAAGGTGTGCTTGACGAATGCGACCACGTAGCCCGACCAGCCGACGCTGACCGTGGCCGCGCCGACCAGGTACTCGAGGATCAAGTCCCAGCCGATGATCCACGCGACGAGCTCGCCCATGGTCGCATACGCGTAGGTGTACGCGCTGCCGGAGACGGGGATCATCGACGCCATCTCGGCATAGCAAAGTCCGGCGAAACCCGAAGCGATGCCGGCAAGGATGAACGACAGGGCGACGGCTGGTCCGGCGTTCGCCGCGGCGGCGCGGCCGGTGAGAACGAAGATGCCGGTCCCGATGATGGCCCCGACTCCGAGCATGACCAGGTCGAGCGCCGTCAAGGTGCGCTTCAGCCCGTGCCCGTGCTCGGCATGAGCCCGGAGCTCGTCAACGGACTTGGTGGCGAAGAGCGGGTTTCCCATCTTGTTCTCCTCGGGACCTACGCCGGTCCCGGAGCGTCCTCCGATGTGCCGCCCACCTGCGCACGGGCAGCGGCCCGCAGCAAGGTGACGGCGGTGTAGCCGACGACTAGGACCACGAGAATCCGGACCGTGTCCAGCGACATCGACTTCACGATGAAAGCGGCCGCGAGGACCGCCGGCATGCCCCCGAGAGCGAGCCCCAGGGCAGGGCGCAGCGCATAGGCGCCGTCGCGGATGAATTGCGTGCTCGCGATCGGCATGAGAAAGGCGCAGGAGCCCATCATGATGGGGAACGCGGTGGTCGGGTCCATCCCCAGCATGGAGACCAAAATCATGATGGGCGCGTAGGCACCGAGGCCGATGGTCATGAGCGCGCCGAACATGAAATTCCCCGCCAGCCCCAGGGCGAGCATCCCGCCGGAGAGGTCGCGCGCCTCCCCGCCGGCGGGCAGGACCTTCACCACCCTGGCCAGCATCAGTGCGGCAGCTGCGAGCAGCGCAATGCCCATTCCGAGCTGGATTTTTTGCCTGGGCCAGCGCGCCACCACGCCCGCGCCGAGCCACGCGCCCGCCACCGCGGCGGCGATCATGAGCACCAGGACCGTGATGTCGACCTCGATGATCTGCGTATAGACAGCGGCCTGAACGAAGGTGGGGAGCGCGTGTCCGACGTTGAGCGTGCCGGGAATCAGGCGATCGGGGACCATCTTCGTGAAGCGAAAGATGGAGGTCGTGGTCGCGAACGAGCCGACGCCGAGCGTGTCGAAAAAGTTGGTCACCGCTCCGATCGCGATCTGCAAAAGCGTCGGCGCGCCGGCGTCGGTCGCGGGATCGTCGCGCCGGCCCGTGGCGCGGGCCTTTTTGAAATGCCAGGCCCAGAAGGCAACGAATGCCAGGCCGACGATGGCCAGCGGAACGAGGAGCAGGGCCTTGGGGGTCAAGAACGGCCCTTATAGGCCGCCCTTGCCCGCGAGTCGACGCCGGCGACTGACGCACCGCGCGACAGCCCCGACCGCCCACTGGTCTTGACTGTACTGGTCGAGCCCGGCACCTTGGCGCGCCGTGGATAGATGGGACCTCTTCAGGCGCAAGTCCGCGGCGGACGTGCTCGGCGACGCGCAACCATCGGCGCACTCGCTCAAGAGGACCCTCGGGGCCTTCGACATCACCATGCTGGGCGTCGGCGCCATCATCGGCGCCGGCATCTTCGCGAGCTTCGGCCAAGCGGCGGCGGGTGGCGACGGGCTGCTCGGCGCGGGCCCGGCGCTCATGCTTTCGTATCTGCTCACCGCCGTGGCGTGCGGGTTTGCGGCGCTGTGTTACGCGGAGATCGCCGCGATGTTCCCCATCGCCGGCAGCGCGTACACGTACTCGTACATCGCGTTCGGCGAAGTCGTGGCGTGGATCATCGGCTGGGACCTCACCATCGAATACGCTGTCGGCAACATCTACGTTGCGGCGAGCTGGGCCGACTACCTGCGCTCGTTCTTGCGCGGCACGCTGGGGGTCGATTTCCCGGCGTGGCTCGCCACCGATCTCCAAACCGCCGCAAAAACACCGGAGATCGCCGCCCACGCGCCCCATATCGGCGATTTCGTGGTCGCCTTCAATCTGCCGGCATTCTTCATCACGGCGCTTCTCACCGTCCTTCTCGTCATCGGCGTGAAGGAGAGCGCGCGTGTCAATACCAGCATCGTGATCTTCAAGGTGATGCTGGTGCTCGGCTTCATCGTTGTCGGCAGCTTTTTCGTGGACAAGGCGAACTGGACCCCGTTTGCCCCCAACGGTTGGAAGGGCGTCTGGACCGGCGCCTCGATCGCGTTCTTTTCGTACATCGGATTCGACGCGGTCTCGACCGCGGCCGAGGAAACGAAGAACCCGCAGAAGGACCTTCCGCGCGGGATCATCGGCTCGCTCCTCATCTGCACGGTGCTCTACATCGCGACCGCCGCGGTGCTGACGGGGCTCGTGCCTTACCAGAAGCTCGCCACGGCCGACCCGCTCGCCCACGCCTTGGAGTTGCTGGGATTCCAACACCTCGCCTCCTTCATGGCCCTCGGCGCGGTGGTGGCGATGACGGCGGTGCTTCTGGCTTTCCAGCTCGGCGGGACGCGCGTGTTCTTCGCCATGGCGCGTGACGGCCTCTTGCCCCCCGCGTTCAGCCGCGTTCATCCCCGCTTCCGCACGCCCTACGTCGGCACCATCATCACGGGGACGGTGGTCGCCCTGGCGCCGTCGCTCTTGACGGAGAGCCAAGCGCTCGAGCTTACCAACATCGGGACGCTGTTTGCATTCGTGCTGGTGTCATGCGGCGTCATCGCGCTGCGCCTGCGCGACCCCGACCGCCCGCGCCCGTTCCGCGTTCCCGGTTATCCCGTGACACCGCTCTTGTCGGCGGGTTGCTGCATTCTGCTCATGCTCGGACTGCCGGCGTCGAACTGGTGGCGCTTCGGGATCTGGCTCTTGCTGGGGCTCGTGATTTATTTTGCGTACGGCCGCAAGCACAGCCGGCTCCATACGGCACGACGTTGAGCCGGACGAAAAAGAGGTGAAGCATGGACGAGGTGATCGTGATCGGTGGTAGCTACGCAGGACTGTCCGCGGCGTTGCAGCTCGCTCGCGGGCGCCGTCGCGTCCTCGTGATCGACGCCGGCGAAAGGCGCAATCGAAGCGCCGCGCACGCGCACGGGTTCCTCGGTCAGGATGGACGAGATCCGGCCGAAATTGCAGCGAAGGGACGCGCCGAAGTGCTCGCCTATCCGACGGCGAGATGGATCGAAACCAGCGCGGAGTCGGTCACGCGAATGGACGACGGCTTCGCGGTCACCGTCGCCACGGGCGAGCGTCTCATGGCCGAGCGGCTGATCCTCGCGCTCGGCGTGATCGATGAGCTACCCGACGTGCCCGGCGTCGCCGAGCGATGGGGGCAGAGCATCTTCCACTGCCCGTACTGCCATGGCTACGAGCTCGATGACGGACCCATCGGCGTGCTCGCGACGGCTCCGCTCTCCGTGCACCAGGCCATGATGCTGCCCGACTGGGGCAAGACGACCTACTTCACGCGCGGCTTCGATCCGACGCCCGAAGAACGCGCAGCCCTCGAACGTCGCGGCGTGACGATTGAGCCGTCCCCCGTCGTGCGCGTCGAGCAGCGCGCGACCGTCATGCTGGCCGACGATCGCGCGCTGTCCTTCGTGGGACTCTTTCTCACGCCCCGCAACCGCATCGCGGGACGCCTCGTCGCCGATCTCGGACTGGAGACGGAGGAGGCGCCGACCGGTTCGATCATCAAGACGGACATGATGAAGACGACGTCGCTCCCTGGCGTCTTCGCGTGCGGCGACGCCGCCTTGCCCACAGGGTCGGTGGCGTTCGCTGTCGCGGACGGCGCTCGCGCGGGAATCGGCGCGCATCGATCGCTCATTTTTCGGTGATCGCCGGCGGCAAATCGTGCATCCCCCATCACGAATCTTGCAAGCGAGCCCTGTGCCTTTCGCGCGGTCGCGTGGTGATCCAGCCGGACACCCCTGAGGATCCAGCGGATCCACCTTTGACGGCGCGAGCCTCGTTTTCTGACATCACGGCGAGCCAAGCCCGGCCTATTTCTTGGCACGCTGGTTGCGTACCGTCGTGGCGCGTCGCGCGTGATCCACGCGGCGAAGGACATGACTCATGGTCGGCATCTCCAACTCGTCTGTTCACCTGGCCATCGTCCTTCTCGCAGGCTTGACGGCGTGCGGTACGCCGAGCAGCTCGGACGCCACAGCGACGGGGGCTGGCGGCGCCCCGACAGGCGGAGGACCTGCTGGTGGCGCGGGGGGCGGCGGCGGCATCATTACTGGCGGTACCATTGGCCAACTGTGCACCGCGGACGCGATGTGCGGCAGCGGACGGGTCTGCGCCAATGGCGTTTGCATTTTTGACGACGGAGATTGCGCCAGCAACAAGGACTGCAATGGCGACACGTATTGCTGCTTGGGCAGCTGTTTGCAGCCTGGCGAGACGAAGGGCAAATGCGTCAAGTTTCCGGCTGAGGGAGGATTTGTCGACGGATGCGGCGACCCGAAGCTCAAAATCAACCAGTTCGAGGCGCGGGTGCAATGCGAATGGTCCCGAGCCGCTGCCGGTGATCCCTATCCCGACCATGTCAACGTGGTTCCTACACCGCTCGTGGCCAACCTTGGCAATGACTCCGGGGCAGCGGCTGAAATCATTGCCGTGGCGACCAATGACGAGAGCGGAGGTGGCGGCGATGGAAGTACGCTCTTTGGGCTGGTTCGCATTCTGAATGGCCAGACCTGCGCGCTCGTCGAGACCATCGAGGAAGCGCATCAGATCCTCGGTACAGCAACGCCCGCGATTGGCGATCTCGATGGCGACGGGATCCCGGAAATTGTGGTTGTGAGCTACGCGGGCGGCCTTCTCGCATTCCAATGGGACCCGGGATTGCGCAAGCACGTCAAATATTGGGCGAGCGATCCGTCGACGTTCGGTCCCGGTGTGCAGCGCTGGGACGCGCCGAGTATCCACGATCTCGACGACGATGGCCGTCCGGAGATCACGTATTGGGCCGAGGTCTACAATGGGCAAACCGGCAAGCGGCTCGATACGGTGAGCACCGATCTCGCAACGATCATCCGCGATGGGCAGACGTCGTACGTCGTCGGTGACCTCGACGCCGATGGCACACCGGAGTTCATCGCGGGGTCGGCCTTCGGATGGGACTCGGGTGCTCGGCAGTGGAAGAAGAAATACCCAGGCGGCCCCGTTCGGCGGCACCAGGCTTTCGCCGACTTCGGTACGCCAGGGGCGGGCATTTTCGACTGGAAGCACCTCGACGGGCGGGCGGAAATCGTTGGAGTCAGCGGGGGGCACGTGACCATCGCGACTTTGGAAGGGCAAGTGGTCCTCGACGCGATCTTCGATGGCGATGGTGGCGGTCCACCGACGATCGGCGATCTCGACGGCGACGGTTTTCCCGAAGTGGCGGCAGCGGCCCGTACGTACCTGGCGGTCATCGACATCGATTGCGAACAAGCAGGTCCGGGGTGTTCCAGCACGAAGTACATCCGCTGGCAAAAGCTGGTTCAGGACTCGACCTCTTACAACACGGGCGCATCCAACTTCGATTTCGAAGGCGACGGCAAGGCCGAAGTCGTCTACGGCGACGAATGTTTTACTCGGGTTCATGCGGGGCCGACGGGGGAGGTGCTGTTTTCCGCCTATCGAACGTCGTGCACCTGGTTCGAAAATCCCATCGTGGCCGACCCCGATCGCGACGACAACACGGAGATCGTCGTGGGATCCAACCGTAACTGCAGCGTCGCTTGTCCCGACATCGATCCCATCGATCGCGGGATCCGTTGCGACCCGCTCGATGCGATTGCCGGCTGCCTTTCCGGAACCTGCACGGAAGGGCTATGCCGATGCACGTCCGATGCGGAATGTCCGGATGGCTACAAGTGCACATCTCCTTTGGCCGGCACGGCTGGCGCCGGCAACACGTGCCGCGCCTACCATCCGGCGGCGAGCCGAGGACAAACCGGAGTGCGCGTGCTGAAGGATAGGCTCGACCGCTGGGTGTCGTCGCGGCCGCTTTGGAACCAGCATCCCTATTCGACTACGAACATCAACGACGACGGCACCATTCCGAAGAGCAGCGCCTGGAACCAGAACTTCCGAACGAAAGGCCTCAACAACTATCGCGCCAATGCTCAGGGGTCTGCCAAAGGACAGGTCTATCCGGACATCACCGGTCGGATTGCGGGCGGCACGGTCTGCCAATACAACGGCAGCAAGGTCACGCTGAACGCGACCGTGTGCAACCGAGGAAGGCGAGCGGTAGGGGCCGCGCTGCCGGCCACGTTCTATCTCGGTGACCCGGACAAGCACCAGAGGCTCTGCACCGCCTACACCAAGGGACCCGTGCCCATCGGATCGTGCCTCGATGTGTCGTGCGAGATCGATACGCCGATTCAAACAGCGATCGCCATCACGATGGTCGTCAATGACAACGGCGATGGCGGAAGGGTTACGGTCGAATGCAATTACGACAACAACCGCCATGGCGTTGATGTCGGTAAGTGCGACATCCCCAAGTGATTCGAGATCGGCGCATCAATCCTAGCGCGAGCCGTTCGCTCGGTGCTTTGCACGCCACCGTGCCGTCGGACGCGGTCAGCGGTCGGCGGAATCGCGGCGATCCGCGTTGCGCGCGGCCGGCTGATTCTGGGGAGCGAGACCGCGATCGACGACGTTCGACCGCTGCGACGACGAGGTGTCGCCGTATGCGTCGTGCCATTTCCACCACTTGTACGGCGGGGTCTGCGGGTAGCCCTCCGGCGAGTCTTCCCACTCTTCCTGGCGCCCGAGCGCGGTGATGTCGAGGTAGTTCCAGGTGTTCCCCATTTGCTCGTCGCCGCGGTTATTGATGAAGTAGGTGCGGAACACCTTGTCACCGTCGTGGATGAACGCGTTCGTGCCGTGCCACTCGGCCACGTCGAAGTCGGTGTCGAAGCTGTCCATGATGGTGTACCAGGGAATCTTCCATTCCATTCGTGCCTTCATGCGCACGATGTCCGCCTGCGGCGCGCGCGAGACGAACGCGAGCGTGGTGTCACGGGCGTTCAGATGGGCGAGGTGGGCCACCTGGTCGGCCACGAAGGAGCAGCCACTGCACCCGTGTTCGGGCCAGCCTTCCACGCCGGGCTCGAAGAATGCGCGGTAGACGATCAGCTGACGGCGGCCGTCGAACAGGTCGAGCAGGCTCGCGTTGCCCTTCGGGCCGTCGAACGCGTACGCCTTCTCCACGAGCAGCCACGGCATGCGCCTGCGCTCGGCGGCCAGCGCGTCTCGGGCGCGGGTCAAGGCCTTCTCCTTCACGAGGAGCTGCTGGCGCGCAGCCTCCCACTGCTGCGGCGACACGATCGAGGGTGGGTTGATTCGGAGATCCCCGTTCCGGTGCTCCACAGCTCTCTCCCTATTCTTGTCCATGTTTCTCTCCTTGTTTCTGTTGGTTCCTGGCGCGGAGCCACCTCACGACCGCCATGGCCTGTTTGCGTCGTCCGGGTCGCAGCGGCTCGCGCGATCAGCAACACGCCGGCTCCGACGATGACGAGCCCGAGGGTGCGCGCGACGCGTTCACTGTCCGGTGCAAGGCGTTCGACCGCGATCGCGGCCGTCACGAGAGCCATCACCCGCAGATCCATGATCCCGATGACGAGGAGGATCAGCATCAGATTAGCGCAGCAGTAGGCGCAGTGAAGTCCGAGGCGCACGCCGTGTCGCCAGGCGGTGCCAGCGTCTGCTGGCAGGGGGCGGCCGCGCCCGGGTGTCTCTCGGCAACGGGCGAGTCGATGTGCCTTCCACGTGGTGACCTGGAACGCGCCAGCAATGAGGACGACCACCCCGACCGCGATGGGCACGGCGCGCGCCAGCGCCGGCTGCTGCATCTCGATTGCCGCCAGCGCGACACCCACAGGAAACGCTGCGACGCCGAACGCGGTGTAGATGAAGAAGTACCCGATGACAACGAGCGCGGTCAGCGTACCTTTGCGCGTCTTGCCCGTGCTGCCAATCGCCTCACGGTACCGCGACAGCATGGGGACCAGCGATGGCATCATCATCGCCACCATCATCACGACCCACATGGCAACGAACGACGCCGCGGCGCCGAGCCACGTCTGTCCGGGCATTCGCATCCATGTCATCGACATCGACCAGCCGCCGGGCATCGGCATTTCGCCCATCGCCGACATCGATGCGCACCAGATGATCGTGACCGCCGCACTCACTGTAAAGACAAGCGCACAGACACCCAGGAAAGCAGGATGCCCTGCGTGGCGGTCAGTTCGTCTGGCACGCTCATCTGCATGTTCGGAAATGACGGCGACTTTGCTCTGCAACACTCGCAGCACCGTCGACATCGATCGCTCTGGCCGCCACGATAAAGGGCGCAATTCCGCCAAAAGACCCAGAGGTCTCCTGGTCTATCCGGGATTCTTGCTCCTCAACCTTTCGGCCCCCCGCATCGGTCGCACCCGCATCGGTCGCAGTGCGCAGTAGAGAGAGCGCGGCCGAGGGCCCAATTCGAGCCCTCGGCCGCGCTTCAATGCCGTAAGCGATTGCGCGCGCGTAGAAGTTCGGCGCGCTCTAGCTTCGTGAGGGTCACGAAGCGTTCGAGCAAAAGCCCTGAACCGAGCTCACGATCCTGTTGGTGCCGCTCGATTTGAGGGCGACGCTGACGTTCACGATGGGCACCGAGCTACGGGATCAGTCTGTCATCGCCTGATAAGCAGCCTTCCAAAAATCGTTGGCCGGGCCCGACTCGTCGAGCGAGCGTTGGGTGAGAAGGACTCCGACGAAATTCCTACCGGGGTCGGAGAACCAATACGTACCGAGGCCACCGTCCCAGCCGTACCGGCCCGGCACCTGCGACACGTCGTCCGGTTGCGTGATGATGGCAACGCCGAAACCCCAGCCACGCGTCGCCCAAAAATTCGGAAAGAAATCGCCCTCCACTTTCTGTGAAGGCAGGAGTTGATCGGTCGTCATGGCTTCGACCGACGCCGCCGACAGGATCTGAACACCGTTGTGTTTGCCCTTGCTGAGCAGCATGCGTGCGAAGATGAGATAGTCGTCCACCGTGGAGACGAGACCACCCGCGCCGGAAGGAAAGGCGGGCGGCTCTGACCATGCGCTCTCCTGAATGCTGTCGAACAGATCCAGTCCACCCGTGGTGGGATTGGCGAAATAGCTGGCGGTGAAACGGCCCGTCTTCGCCGGTGGGACGCTGAAGTCCGTATCCTTCATGCCGAGCGGCTCGAAGATGCGCTCGCGCAAGAACGCGTCAAAGGGTTTGCCCGACGCGCGAGCGATGAGCACCCCCAGCACGTCGGCGCCGGTGTTGTAGGCCCATCGCTCGCCCGGCTGAAACATGAGCGGCAAGGTTGCGAATCGGCGCAGCCATTCGTCGGGATCGGGGACAGAACGAGGCTCGGGCGGACCGTAGCCGATACGCAGCTCCGTCGCGGCCTTTTGAATCGGATAGGTGTCGAACGGGAACACGATGCCAAAACCCATCGTGAACGTGAGCAGATCGCGGACGGTGATCGACCGCTTGGCGGGGACGGTGTCGTCGAGCGGCGCATCGATCCGCCGCAGAACCTTGCGGCTTCCCAGCTCGGGCAAGAGGCGCTCGACCGACTCGTCGAGCTGCAGCTTGCCTTCTTCCAGCAGAATCATCGCCGCCGCCGCCGTAATCGGCTTCGTCATGGACGCTATCCGAAAGATCGTATCGCGCCGCATCGGCTCTCCGCCGATCGATGAACGTCCGATGGGATCGACATGAACCTCGCCGCCCCGATCGAGGAGGGTCACAAGTCCGGGTAACGCTCCCCTATCGACATAACCCGCCATCGTGGCGTGCACATTCGCGAGCCCCTCGCTCGTGAACCCTTGGGGCGTGTCGCCGCCGCCCTCGTCGCGCGAGTTGCATCCGGAAAGTGCGGGGACGCATGCCGTGGCAGCGGCAAGCAGCGCGATTGTCCAAAATTTCCGGCGACCTGCCGACCCATGCTCTTGCGCGGGCGACAGGCTGCCGGCGTTGGTGGAAGTGCTGCGAGGAAGTGCGTCGGGTGCAACGACGAGCCGATTTGCGGTGGTCATAGGTCCATCCTTTCCCACTTGGCCGTACCTGCCCGCCGTCATGCATCAGCCGGGCCCTTGCTCGACCCCTCAGCGAGAAAATCATCGGTCGATCGAGCGGCCGAGCGTCTGTTACTGGGCCCAATGGCAGTGCCTTCGCTGGGGATCGGTTTGATGCTCCCTCGACCGCGCGATTGCGATCCGCGAGAGCGACGGCTGCAGCGCGATCAATCGCCAGGCTGAGTACGAAATATTCATTTGCGATTATAGCAACTTGCCTACATATTATCGATATTTCGATATATGTATCGACTTTTCGATTCGTCGGCTCTACCTTCATCGACGTGCGAAACCGTCGCTCGAAGATCGCAGAAAAGGTCCGGGTGCTTCGCAAAGCGCGAGGGTGGACCCAAGCCGAGGTGGCTGGCCGCCTGGGTCTTTCTCAAGCACGCCTCAGCGAGATCGAAAACGGCGACGGGACTTTCACTGCTGACCAGTTCCTCGACATCCTCAAATTATTCAACGTCGGCATCGATCATTTCACGAGCGAAACTGCGCGCGACACTTCTGCCGACCTTCAAAACGCCCTCGTTCGACTGGGCGGTCGTCATTTGCAGCAGCGTGAAGACGCTCTACCAACAACGGCGCTCGAAGATACCGCCACGGTGCTGTATGAAACGCTTGTATCCGGGACGCCCAGACTCATCACCGCATTGGCTCCCGTCCTTGTTCTTCACATCGACGAGCTCAACCTGAACGCCGTACGCGCCAAGCTCGCGTCGATCGGCCTACAACGCCGCCTCGATTGGCTCGTCGACAATACATGCCACGCCCTCCGAGAAGAGCTTCAGCGTGCGCCCCCACGTGTGTGGGCGCAGCGCTACCGAAGGGCCGAGCTAGTCCTCCAAACGGCTCTCGACTTCGCCAAGGAGCACGCCATCCCATCCCAGAACAGCTCTCCTGACATTCTCGACGGGAACATCCGTTCCAAAGCCACACTGCGGGACGTTCTCGGCTCCTCCTCCGAAGTCTCCCGTCGATGGGGAATCGCAACTGCGCTGCAGCCGAAGGACTTCACGATGGCGTTGAGGGCTGCACGTGTCGGTGATTGAGGCGTTCTTGCAGGAGGTCGACGCGGCCTGGCGACAGCCGGGTCCGACAATCCCCCTGCGCATCATCGGGTCGACAGCGCTGATGCTCCAGACCTCGTATGACCGCGGTACCAAGGACAGCGACATTCTCGAAACCGACGAACTGACCTACCCGATCGCGGCGCGGCTGATCGAGATCGCTGGTCCGGACACGGCGATCCACAAGCGACGCGGCCTGTACGTTGACATCGTCCGGCGCGGGATCCCGTTCCGGCGACAAACCCCTGTCTGTGTTCCACTCGAGCAGCTCAACGCGAAACTCCAACATTTCGAGGTGTCGGCGATGAGTGTCGTCGATGTCGTCGTAGGGAAGCTCGCGCGTTTCATTGCCAACGATCGAAGCGATATCGACGCGATGATCGCGAGAGAGCTCGCCGCCCACGATGAGGTCGTTTCGTGCTTCCAAGAAGCAATCGACTTCAAGATGGGTCTGACCTCGGACGAATTCGCGCGGCACCTCAGGAACTTGCACACAGTAGAGCGCGACATGTTTGACGTGGCGGAGACTGAGCTCAAAGAGCCTTCCTGGGTGCGATAGCCGCATTCTATCGACACCTCCGAGAAGGTGACTGTCACCGAGCGGGCATCAAGCCATCAGAGCGCAAATCCCACGGAAGCGAGCGCCGACACGCCGTTGCGTACGTCGTTGGTCGGCTGGGGCGCACCTTGTGGTCCTTGGATGACCACGCTGCTCCAGCCCGCGTGACCCGTGAGCACCAAGGGGCCCAGCACGTAATGGGCAACGGGTCCGACGACTACGTCGAAAATGGGCTCGTAGATGCCGGTGTGTTTCTCGTCCGTCGAGAAAACCCGGGCCCGGCCGCGGGCGTCGAGGCCGAGAAGGAGCGAAGGTGCGGTGGGGAGCAGTAAGCCCATCGCGAGCTCCGCTTGCCCGTCGTCGGCTTCGGGGTCCTGGCCGTATCCGACATTGGCAAAAAGACGAACCACTCCAACGTTGCGACCCAACAAGAGCCGGGCCTTCACGAGTCCTTCGCCATCGAGATCTTGCGGCATATAGAAAAGACCGGCAGCCATATCCAAGCCCTGTCTCTCCTGCGAGAGGAATTGGAAACGAGCGCCGAGCAACGCGCTCGCGTGTCCCGAGAGATCCGAGGACAAATAGCCGGCGCGAATGGCGAGACCGCCGATAACGTGTGCGTCGGCGAAGGCCTCGTAGACGAAGTCTTCGCGGGCGCCGTCGTACCCGGAAATGATTCTTCCGTACGTCTCGGCCGTCGATGGACCGATGGTGAACGGAAGAAAGGCCCCTTCGACCGACGCTTGTTCAGCGCCCCGCGGCCTAGGTTCGGCGGCACTCGGGGGATTGCTCTCCCCTTCCGCATTCGCCGATTCCCCAGAGGGCTTTGCGACCGCGGCCCCTTCGGTGGGTTGATGGATTTCGCTGCTCCTCGCCGGGGAAGACTGCGCGAGCGCAGGGGTCGAGATCGCGGTAAGAGTGACGTACATTGCCAATCGACGAGTGTTCACCGGCGTGGCTCCTTCCTCGGGATCACGACTACTCGCACCGGTGGCGTAGAGTTCGAAGATCTGGTGAACAGTCGGTGGCGGTTCGCGAATCGAGGTCGTGGGCCTCTCTCGTCGATGGCCAGCTCGAGCTCGTTGCGCACACCCTTTCGGTGGTCGCGGCGCGCAGCTCGGACTGAGCGTCTCTAGTCGCCCGGGTCCCGAGGGTGCCCCGGCGCGCGGGCTTCACGCACACTTCTTCTCAATGTCATACGGACAGCCCAATCTGCTCAGGGGTTGCCTCCGGCGACGCGGGCCCAACATGCCGGCCAGCTCGGGGGCCCAGGCATGAAAGCGACAACAAGGAGACGTCGATGAAGAAACGAATGCTTCTCACCTCCCTCCGGTACGGCATTTCCGCTTCGGTCGTAGCGCTCTCTCCCTGCGCGGTCGCGCAGACCGCGCAGTTCAGCGCGGCGCCGCTGCAGCTCGTGACCGGCCAATTCATCACGCCCACTGCTCCGCGGGGGGCGGTGCAGCAGCTGTTGAATCCAGGGCTGGCGGCGTATCCGAACTTCGTCGCTGGTGAGGCGGTGCGCTCGCAGCTCAGCCCGGATGGCACGACGCTGGCGATCCTGTGCGCGGGCACAACTCGCTCATCAAACCCGACGGCACGACCGACACGGCCAACTCGACACAATACATCTTCCTCTACGACGTGAGCGGCGCGCACCGAGAAGCGCCGGTGCTGTCCCAAGTGATCCAGCAGACGAACGCCCACGTCGGTCTGGTGTTCTCGCCCGATGGGAGCACCCTCTACGCTGCTGGCGGTCGAGACGACGTGGTCTACGCTTACGCGAAGAGCGGCGCCTCATGGTCCCCGAGCCATACGATTCCGCTCGGTCACGGCGCGCTGGGTCTCGGCATCAACGTGAGCCCGAACGCGAGCGGCCTTGGTATTTCAGCCGACGGCAAGACGCTCGTGGTCGCGAACAACTACAACGATTCGATCAGCGTGATCGATACGACGACGAAGACCGTACGATATGAGCACGACTTGCGCCCGTATTTTGCCAACAACGAGGGCGCACAGGGAGGGGTGGGGGGCACATTCCCCTTCGCGGTCGTCGTAAAGGGCAATCGCACCGCCTATGTTTCGTCGGACCGCAATCGAGAGGTCGACGTCGTCGATATCAGCTCCGCAACCGCGGGCCGGTTGATCAAGCGCATCAAGCTCGACGGCAACCCTTTGGGCATGACGCTCGACGCGTCGGGGGCCAAGCTGTTCGTCGCGCAAGACAACGCCGACGAGGTGGCGGTGATCGACACCGCCACCCACAGGATCGTCGCGAAGATCGATGTGCGCGCCCCGGCTGGTCTCTTGCCCGACGATGACGATCGCCGGCGCCGTTCGCCGCGTTATACGGGCGCGGGCACCTTCTCGGTGACGCTTTCACCCGACGGTCGTGCCGCCTACGCGGTCAACGCCGGCGCCAACTCCATCGCCGTCATTCCGCTGCGCGGCCCGCGCGCCTACCGCGTCGAAGGGCTCATCCCCACCGCCTACGAGCCGCACGACATCACTTTCAGCGCGGATGGCAAGTGGATGTACATCGTCAATGGGAAAAGCATCACCGGCCCCAACCCCGGTCACTTGGCGAGCTCCACGGCCTCGATAACGAGCATCACGTATCCGGGCGGCAATGCCGCTGCGGCCCTGGCGTCCAAAGCCTCCAACCAATATCAGTTCCAGCTCGAGCGCGCCTCTCTCGTCAGCGCACGAGTCCCCACGTCCTACGAGCTCGATCGGCTGACCGGGAGGGTCGCGGAGAACAACTTCTACGGCACCGAGACCGGCCGCGACGAACAGCGTGTCATGGCGTTTCTGCGCCAGCGCATCAAACACGTCATTTATATCGTCAGGGAGAACCGCACCTTCGACCAGATTCTCGGCGATCTCGGCAACGGCTCGAACGGTGACAGCTCGCTCACGCAATTCGGAGAGAGCATCACGCCCAATAACCATCGTCTCGCGCGCGAGTTCGTCACGCTCGACAACTTCATGGATCCCGGCGACGGCAGCATGGATGGGTGGTCCTGGACGCTCCAGGGGCGGGTCACCAACACCGAAGCCATCACGCAGCAGATCAATTACGCTTTCGTGAGTCGCGGGTTGTCGTACGAGTCCGAAGGCTCGAACCGCAACGTGCCCGTGAATTTCGGCAGTGTCGCCGAGCGCGACGCCGCCGGCGGTCCGGCGGGGACGACCAACTATTCGAATGCCACCGCCACCCTGCCGGGCGGTACTGCCAACCTACTGACGGGGACGGGAAACCACGCTTCTTCCGATGCGCCTTTCGGGATTCAAGGCGGCTACATTTTCTCTGCCGTTTTGAGGGCGGGCGGGACCGTGCGCAATTACGGGTTCCTCGTGAACAACATCGGCAGCATCGGTACCATCGCTGCGCCGGTCAACGACCCGTTCACCGCCGGCGTGGTCCAGGTCGCGCCGCTCGAACCTTCACTCTCTGCGCTGACCGACGTCTACTTCCGCGGTTACGACCAAAACTACCCCGATCTGTGGCGCTACAACGAGTGGAAGCGCGAATTCGAACAATTTGCGGCGGAGGGCAACCTGCCGAGCCTCTCTTTGGTGCGCGTGAGCCATGATCACATGGGCAGCTTCGCGACGGCGCTAGGTGGCGTGAACACCCCCGAGACTCAACAGGCCGACAATGACCTCACCGTTGGGCGGATCGTTCAAGCCGTTTCGGAAAGTCGTTATGCCTCCGACACTTTGCTCATCGTCACCGAGGACGATTGCCAGGACGGGCCGGACCACGTCGATTCGCACCGCGCCACGACGTACATGATTGGCCCCTATGTGAAGAAAGGCGCCGTCATCGGCACGCGTTACAGCCAAGTCAACGCGCTGCGCACCATCGAAGACATTCTCGGCACGGAGCACATCAACCTGAACACGGCGTTTCAGCGACCGATGGTCGATGTGTTCGACATCCGATCCTCGGGCGCGTGGAGTTACCAGGCCGAAGCCTCGACCGTATTGAAGGGCACCGCGCTCGAGCAGGCGCTGAGCGGTCTCGGCGTAAAATTCGCCGATGGTGCGGACGTCAAGCCCCAACACGACGCCAAGTACTGGGCCCGGGTCACGGCTGGCTTCGACTTTTCCGACGCCGACCGCGTACCGCCGGCGAAGTTCAACAAGGTGCTCTGGAAGGGCATGATGGGCACCAAGTCCTATCCAGCTATCATCAACCATCAAGTCGCTGCGAAGTCGGACGACGACTGACCCGAGCCGATCTCGGCAAAAAGCGCAGCCGGCTCGCGGGCGGGCGCCCTGGCTGACCACTCGCGCCGCCTTCGTGCCGGCGGTGACCGGGCCGGCGCGCGCAGGCGCCTGGAACCGCGGCGCGTTCTACGGCAAGATGCGGTGCGCAGTGACCAACCGCTCATCCAAGGAGGCGTACCACCATGGCGACCTCCGGCGGGCGCTTCTCGACGCAACCTTGCGTCTCGTCGAGCAGCGCGGTCCACAGGGATTTACCCTGCGCGCTGCCGCGCGGGCCGCAGGGGTCAGCCCGGGCGCTCCGTACCACCACTTCGAGGACAAAGACGCGCTCCTCGCCGCCGTCGCCGAAGAGGGCTTCGAGCTCTTCGGCGCCGTACTGCGCGAAGCTGCGCTAGAGGCTGCACCTTCGCCGCGCCTCCGCGCGCAGAACGTCGGCGTCGCCTATGTGCGCTTCGCCATCGAACACCCCACCCGGTTTCGAATCATGGTTGGCTACGGTGTGCAAGCGCACGTAGGACCTGGGCAGATTGCGAGCGCCGCGCTCGGCGCGTACCAGCTGGTGCGCAAAGTTCTGGTCAGCGGACTTCAGGGCAAGCGCGCGGAGACGATCACCGAGGCAGAGGTCCTCGGCTGGTGGAGCATCGTACACGGCCTTGCCTTTCTCGCGATCGACGGACATCTCGGCAAAGTCGGCAAGTCCGTCCGGAGATCAGAGCCGCTCGTGCGCCAAGTGCTGGCGGCCATGGATAAGCGCTAGGCGCAGCGCAGCGCGTTGCCGCGTTGCAGACAAGTCTGTGCCCATCGCGCGCGCCCCGCCACTCCGCCGCCATTTCAAGTTTTCAATCGCGCACCGGAAAAAAGCGATACGCGCGAAAGCGGGACCGCCCGAGGCACGGCGAACGCTGCACCTCTAGCTGAGGGACGATCTAAACAACGTATACAATTTGAACATTGCATAGACGGAGGTGATCATGGATTCCCATTCTCTTCCGAGGTGCTCCCTCGGGCGGTTGATGCGGGCGTCGTTGCTGTCCTTCATTGCCCTGGAACTATGGGCCGGCTGCACGTCCGAAGAGGGGAGCAATACCCGCAAGAGCTCCGGCGCGGCCACGACGACGAATGGCGGTGGATCGACGACCGCCGGCCCCGGCGTGGGCACGACGACCGGCACGGCCACGGCGGGGACGACCGGTGCAACCAGCACCGGCACCGGCGGCGCGGGCACCGGCTCGGGCGGCTCGGGCTCGGGCACAGGCGCAGCTGGATCGGCCACGGGCGCGGGCGGCGCGGGTACGGGCTCGGGTGCAACCGGGACGGGAGCCGGCGGATCGAGCACAGGCGGCGCGGGCCCAGGAACCGGATCGGGCGGCACGAATCCGCCTCCCGGCGGAGGAGCTCCTGACGCCTCGATGCCCCCGGGTACGCCCCCCGGCGCCGAGAAGATCATCGGCATCGACTTCCTTCAGCGCATCGTCGGCAAATGGTCGGGTACGAACCAGAGCGGTCCTCTCAACGCGGCGTTTCCGATGACGGTGGACTTCGCGCCGACCAGCGCAAGCTTCATGTTCGGCAAGCTCCAGCTCGATCCGCAGAACACCGTCGTGTGGGGTTTCAATATCGAGACATATGGAGGAAAAGACGTGCTCGCCTACCGCAACGGCGGTTTTCTCGCCGGCGCCAAGCGGGATACACGGCTGCAGCTCGTCGAATACGACACGGCTCGGGGCTACTACCGATTCTGTGCCGTCAAAGAGCAAGGTTTTCCCGTGGACGGCTGCAATTACATCGACGCCCGCTATACGTTCAGCGCGCCCGACAAGATGCTCTTCGACGTGACGACCAAAGCCGGTAAACCGCACGTTCATTGGGACGCCACGCGCAGCGAGACGCATGTGCTTCCCGATCCGTTCCCCGCCAGCATCGTCTCCCAAGGGCAAGGCGAAGCGCCCTGGCCGCCGGGCGCAGGGCTGTAACCGTTGCCGCGCGTGAATCAGCCGCACGGTGTCATCGCGCGGCGCGGTCTTGGGCCACACTGTGTCCGAAGCGCGCCACAGCGGCTGCCCGACGCGGGCCTCGCGCGCGGCCAAGACCGCGAATCGCGGCGATAACGCGCGGAAAAGGCGCTGGTACGACGGTTGCTCTACCAACCGATCGAACGCGCGCCTTTGGCGCAAGGAGGACTCGATGATCACTCGTCAATCGCTTATGGCCGCTCCGCTTGCTTTGCTCATGTGCGCCGGTATCGGGTGTGGCGCATCCCGTGAGATCGACGTCAAAGGCCAACTAGCCTCGACGGTTCGAGTGGAAGGTCCGATCACCGTTCAGTTTTTCGACGTGGTCGAGACCGCGAAGCCCGCGCTCGTCCACTCGATCACGATTCAGGGGCTCGCCGCGTTCGACGCGAAAGCGCCGCTCGAGGGCAAAGAAGTCTTGGTGCGAGCCATCAACGACCGCGACGGCAACGGCGCATGCAGCACGGGCGAGCCGTGGGGCGAAGCGCGAGCCTTGGTCAAGGACGACGACACCGTCGACGCCGTCAGCGTTCAGCTGACCGCCGGCGCTTGCCCGGCCGAGTAATTGCGCGCAGCGACCGGTACAACAGCACGGCCCGCCCAGTGCGCCTTTCGTGACTTCGCGCACCTTCGGCGGGCCGTGACGATTCGATCGACGGCTACGTACGAACGCGGCTGGCCGGGCGCTTCACTTGCGCACGGCGATCACGCGAAACCCGATGTGGTCATACCGGCGCGCGGGCTCGAAACGCAGGCGAAACGCCGCTCGCAGGGGCCAACCTTCGTCAGCCCAACATCCGCCGCGCCGCGATCGCGAAATGTCCCCGGTGCCATTGCGCGTAGCCGTGTCCGCTGCGTCGTAGAGATCGGGATCGGTGCCGCCCGGGAACGCCAAGTGGAACCAATCGCGGCACCACTCGTAGATGTTGCCGTGCATGTCGTGAAGGCCCCAGGCGTTGGCGGGGTAGCTGCCGACGGGCGTGGCGCGACCGAGTGACGGTCCTTGCTCGACGACGCCATACGACTTGCCCTTGAAGTTGGCCTGGTAGCTGGTCAGCGTGTCGCCGAAAGAAAACACCGTCGTGGTGCCCGCGCGAGCTGCGTACTCCCATTGCGCTTCGGTGGGCAGACGGAACTCCCAACCCTCGGGCAACGCGCCCGATTTTCGCGCCAGCTCGGTGAGTTTGCGGCAAAAATCTTCTACCTCGGCGAAATTGACATTGCCCACAGGGTAATCGTCCCCCTCGAGGAGCTCCGTGGTGAATTCACCGGGCAACGCGCCGACGACCCGCTTCCAGTCCCCCTGCGTGGCCTCGTATTTTGCCATCCAAAATCCCCTGGTGAGCGTCACGGCAACCTGGTCCTCGCCCGGGCGCCGCTCGAGCTCCGTCGGCGGGCTCCCCAGCGTGAACGTGCCCGGCGGGCACCAGGTGAGCCTCACTCCCGCGACCTCCCTTTCCTCGCCGGGCTTGGTCCCGTCGAACGACGTCGCATCGAGGACATCGCTCGGAGGAATTCCGGCGTCGGTCGCGGGGGGCGCCTTTCCCGCGCCGCTCGCGCAGCCGAGCGCGCCGCTCACGCAGCCGAGCGCACCGAGAAGGGTGATGAAGAAGTGTCGCATGATGACTCCAAGCAAAGGTGGTCGGGCGGCGAAATCTCGACGCTCAAGAGAAGCGTACTTTTCCAAGCCTACTCTCCCATGGGACGCGCGGCGCGCTTGCTGCGCACGGCTCCTCGTGGCATTCGGGCCGCCATGGCGAAGTTTTGTCGTTTCGAGCTGCGCACGACGGACCCGGAGGCGGCGCGCGCGTTCTATCCGAAAATCCTCGGTCACGACCGCGCGGTGATCTGGCCACTTCACGAGCAAGCGCTCGCGCGCGGCGCGAAGCCTCATTGGCTCGGGTATCTCGCGGTGGACGACGTGGAGCTCGCCATGGCGCGGTTCATCGAGCGCGGCGCAATACAGCTCGGTCCCGCGCCGCCGACTGTTGCCGGCGGGCGAGCCGTGGTTCTTCGCGACCCCGGCGGAGCCGTAGTGGCTTTGTCCACGCCTCCTTTGGAAAATTCGAAGCCTGCCGTGGAAGTCGTCTGGCACGTGCTCAACACGAACGACGTCGCGCGCGCGACGCAGGACTACTGCGAGCTGTTCGGCTGGGCTCTCACCAGTCCGATCGACCTCGGCCCAGGGGGCACTTTCGAGCAGTTCGCGTGGCGGCCAGGTGGCCAGAGCGTGGGCGCGCTGGCGGACATCGCGACGCGGCCGGGCGTGCACCCACATTGGCTCTTCTTTTTCGAGGTGGACGCGCTCGAGCCAGCGATGATGGCCACGCGCGCTGCTGGCGGGTTGGTGCTCGAGCCGATCACCTTGCCGAACGGCGAGCGAGTGTGCGGGTGTGACGATCCTCAAGGCGCGGCTTTCGCTCTGCTTGAACGCCAACGAAACCGCTGAGG
>DATHES010000031.1:0-51769 GCA_035318465.1 Polyangiaceae bacterium | reverse complement strand
TCGGATGCACAGGAGCCCGACGATGTCGGCCGAATCGGTGTGGTAGCCCTGACGCTGGTTGGTCTGGTAGAGCCGTGTGTGCGGATCATCGGCACGGTATCCGAGATCCTTCACGTGGCCGAGGACGTGCCCCTGCGCGTTCTGCGAGAGGGCCGTGCCGAGATGCGTGCCGAGGCCCCAGAAGATGGTCGCTGCCTCGGCGAGCGTGTAGCGTTCGAGCGGCAGACCGCGCACCACGACGAATCCACGGCCGCCGAGGAGCTCGCGTCGGATGGCATCCAGCGCGCTGGCCAGTTGGGGCAGCGCAAAATGCTCGCGGCGCAGTGTGGCGAGCGGCCGCGCATTTTGACGGGCCGCCGCCGCCTCGAGTTCCGCGACGTTCTCGATGGAAAGGTGATGAATCCACGCCGCGCTTCGAGCAAGCTCCGCCCCGCGCCACGCCGCCGGACCGCTGAGCGGACCCTCGGGCATGGCCGGAGCGGTCGCGGGCAAGGGGGCGGAAGAAGAGGGCTGGCTCATCGCGAGCGCGCACTCTAGCGCGGTCCGCCCGCTGGATGCGCGGGCAAAGGCGATTTCGGAGGAGGCCAATAGGCACAGAGCAACGACAGCGCGAACCCGCAGAACAGAACGGACTGCGTCGTGTAGCGATCGTCGTAGAAGTACGAGAGGAAGCGATTGACGGCGAGCAACTGGCTCACGCCAGCCACGCAGAGCACCCATGCCTCGATGCCCCGACGGTGCCGCGACAAGAGCGCCGCCAAAAGGAACATCGAATAGTAGTAGCTCGTGGTCTCGACCACCGCGATGACGACCGCTAGCGAGAGCGCCAGCGCCATCCAAAGCGACTTCACCCGGCGCACCACCTTGACGAACACGAGCGCGAGCGCGATGAGCAACACCACGTGGAGCGGGCGGAAGGCGTGCAGCCGCTCGCGCCGCATCGTGACCCATTGTCCGAAAGGATCGACCTTCTTTTCGTCGCGCACGAATTCCATGCGGCCCGCGTAACTGTGCGACAGCAAGGTCTCGAGCCCCATGTTGTTGGTGACCGGCGTGTGCTTGTGCAGTTGGATGTGCTGGTAAAACTCGGGATAGGCGCGCGGGCCCGCCACACCGATGCTGAGGCTCACCAGCACGACCGCTGCCGCTATCCCGCCCACGATCAACCGTCGATGATGCGGCGCCAGGCGCTTGTGTTTCCAGAGGTGGGCTCCCACGACCACCGCCCAGCCGGCGACCAGCACACCGGGAAAGACGCGAAGCAAGGTCGAGTAAGCCATCGCGGCGCCGCCGAGCGCATAGTGGCGCTTGCGAACGAGACAGGCCGACAGAATGAGGCCGAAGAGCCAGTCTTGACGCCGGAACGCGCCCCCCGTCCAGAAGTACTCCGCCGGCAGCTGGCAGCCGAAGAAGATGGCAGCCACGCAAAAGACCCGCCAACCGAACGCCCAGCCGATGGCCGCGAAGATCCCCACCCAGAACATCAGGTCGAGGCAGGCCAGGAATTTGAAATAGGCAACGCTCGGAGGATGCAGCGACGACCAGAAATGGCCGAGCGCCGTCCAGACCGGCGGCGGGTTGTACCCGTGATCGGTCTGCATGCTGTTCCAGTACTCGAGGTTCGATGACTGGCGGAAAAACCCGATATCGGACTTGAACGACTCCCATCGGTCGGGCGTGAAGTGACTGCGGCAGGCTTCGGGATGCTCGAGCGCCGTGCGCGCGGGAACGATGCGATCGATGGCAAGATCCATGATCTTGCGCGCGCGCACCTCGTTCCCTTGACCCAATTCGGCCTGCGCCACCGCCGTGCACAGGTAAAGCCGTTTGTAGCCGAGCTCGCGCGGGTATTTCGATCCGAGGTAGTAATGAAAGAACTCGTGGCGGTGATAAAAGTCCGAATATCCGATGTCGCCGAAGCTGAAGTACGCCGCCAGCGACATCACTGCGAGCGCCATCGCAGCACCTTTCGACCAGCACTTGCGCAGGGGCTTTCGCTCGGCGATCCACCTCGCCTCGTGAACGGAGAGGGCCGCCGCGGCGAGGGCGAGTATCGCCTTGATCCAGCTGAGCGATCGCTCGACCATCGCCCCGGCCGGCAAATCCAGGAGCCGCGCCACGATCGGCGTCTGGAACCCGGCGCCCACCACCAGCACGCCGAGTAAACCGGCCACCACGGAAAGCGACACGAATCGCCGCTCGGACAGCGTCGCTCTCTTCTTCGCGAGGTAGCGAAGAACGCCCATCAACGTCAAAAAGAGGAGAAGGAACTGCAGACTGTAAACGCGAACGAACCAGTCGCTGACGATTCGATTGATCGTTTCCATGATGGGACCTGCGCCGTGGCGGGCGCGGCCCCCAAGAGGCCACCAGGTGAGCCATTTGGCTCAACCAATGATTTTGAGCCGAATCTAGCTCCTCGGACCCACCTGGTTGGCCGTGCTTGGGGCGTGGTCCCTTCTATGGCTTACACGTGGCGGTGCCGCCGTTGTCGACGCAGTATTGGCCAGGAGGACAAAGCACGGTCGCGCACGGATGGGTATTCGCTTCGCACGCGCCGACGCCGTCTTTGACGACGCAGTGCGTGTCGCGGGGGCAGAGAATCGCGGCGCATGGATGAATGCCAGGCTCGCAGCTGGCAGTGCCGTCCTTCGCTTCGCAATGCGTCCCTGCCGGGCAGCGTACCGTGGCACACGGATCGGGCACGCAGGCGCACACGACGGGAGAGGGGTTCCATTGAGTGCCCGTGCCGCAGGACGAAACGCTCGGGCAGACGCAACTGCCGCCGCAATCTCTCCCACCTTGACTCGGGTCACAAGGGTCGCCGGGATTGTCGACGCAAACGCCCGAGCCTGGGCAGCGCGTGCCGGCCCAACCTCCACAGAAAGGACCGGTCGCACACTCCCCTTCCACCGCAACGCTGACACCCGCGGTGGCGGCCGTGCACTCGTTCCCATACGTTCGCCCATCGCACCCACAGACGGGCGCATAGATTTTCGTACAGCGGCCGGGCCGTATTTGGCAGGTTCCGCGCGACGAGCACTGCCCGTCAGGCGCCATGCAATACGCGCTCGCGTCGCATTGCAAGTTGCTGGCGCACGATACGGGGCCGTCCGGGGCCATGGAGCCATCGACAGCCACGCCGTTTCCACCCTGCAGATCACCTTCGGCCGGGGGAGCGTGCTCATGCGAAGTTGGCGTCGTACCGCAGGCGAGCACGGCAAAACCGAGCATCCAACACAGTCGATATTGCTTGATCATATCTCTCTCCTAAGACGTGGCCGCGGGAAACGGTGCCACGTCGGCACTGTAAACAATCCACCATGATTGCCTCTTGCTCGACGCGCCTCAGTCTGCGTTGGACGCATCTCGATAGGAAGGCCGTCGATGAAGATTGGCGTCTTCGCCGCAACGGAGCGAGCGTCATGCCAAGTGCTCGCGTCTGATCCCCGACCGAATCCAACGCGACTCAACTCTCGAGCCCCGCGCTCAGCTGCCCGTCAGCGGCATCGCGCTCGCGCCCCCGTGTGTGCCAGGGATGGCCCAGCTGTGTCATCGATCGGATCTGCATGTCGTGGTTGACAGCACGTGCGCGAAGGTCCGGAAGTCGCAAGCCCATCCGCCTTGCGGCCGGTCTCGATTGCGCTCACTCAGCCGGCCACGGGAGCTGGCCGAGAAACTCCAACCAGGCCCGGATGCAGTTCCGCCGTCTACACGAACGTCGGCAACTACAACGAGCTGACGGCCGTCGCCAATGGCACGGGCAGCGTTCAGAACCGACGCCAGCCTCGAGCTGGACGGGAGACAACGTGGGCGCCTATCCCGGAGGCTACGGCGGGCTCGATACGAGCGCGCACGTACCCGTACCGGATCGCATCTGCATCATGTCGTCCGGTTCCAGCTACTGCCCGGTTGTCGCGTGGCGATCGCCGAAAAGATCATCTTCGACCTGGGCGAATGAATCTCGCAGCCAGGTCGGGCTGTTTCTCGATCTGGCATCCTCGGTAGCGTCCCCGAGCACTTGTCTGTACTGGGCACCGGGCCCGGGCACGATCGGGCCGGCCCACCCGCCTCGCCAGTATTGCTGACAATGAGACACTCATCGCAAGGGCAACGCGGCCGCGGGATTGGCACACGCGTTGCTGCTCAGGGGACGGGCGGCGATTACCAACAAGAAACCGGTGAATCGATACGTCGAGGAGCATCGCCGTAGACGGCCCCGATCTTGTTCTTGGTGCGAGGGCCGCTCGCGTGAGGACGATCAACCACCATCTCTGGAGAGACGATATGAAGCTACGACGAAATATCAGCCTTCTTTCCGCGATGTCGCTCTCGATAGCCGCGCTGGGATGCAGCACGGGTTCGCACGACGGCTCTTCCATGACCCCGGAGGGATCCGGTGGCGTCACAGCGCCATTCGAGGGAGGGTTCGCGAAGGGGCGCGACGTCATTTCGCAAGAAACGGTCGGGCTCCGACTTTCTGACCAACGCGCCGAACGCCTGGCGGGGACTTACGTGAGCGAGCGCGATCCGAGGCTTGGTTTGAGGTTCGCTTCCGAGAAGAAGGATGAGACGATCGCGTGGTCACTCCACGCGTTGGACGGTCGCGAGCTCATGCACGTGCAGGGCAGCCGAGCCGACGGCATGATTCTACGTTACGGCGAGATCACGCTGCGCATGGCGCCCGCGCTGGTCACCAACGCGATCGCGTCGACACAGGGCCACGGCCCGCCGCCTGCTTTTCCGCTGCCCGTGCCTTCCAGCGAACGCCAGCTCAGCGAAGGTAAGGACTTCGTGGTGGAAGGCGATCTCGCGAGGTTCGCCGAGATGGATAGCAGGCCCGAGCTCTTGCTCCTTCCTGAACTCTCGCGTGCCCTCGGCGACCGCGGGCTCACGGGTGATAAGCTTCCCGCGGCATTGCCGCTGCATGCTTTCGCCATGACCTACGCTACGAGTTCGCCTGCCTTCCAACGGGCGGCTGCCTCCACCGGTGAAGGCGCCACGAGCGAGTCCTCCTCGGGCGCACAACCTTTGCTCATCTGCACCCCGGGAGACGTGGAGTGTTGCAGCCGCAACCCGAGCGATCCGGGATGCAAACCCGAGCCGCCGAAGCCTCCTCCTCCACCGGACCGATGCGAAGGAAGGGAGCCTCGCGGCGATAGCTGCTACGGAATGTGCGGTACTGGCTGTAATTGCTGGCCCAACGTTTGCGGGGACTGCTGCTACCATCCGGGCTGCGCCATTCACGACAGCTGGTGTCGTGCTTGTGACTTTTGGAATCCGGCTGCCTGCCTCGCGTGCTACGGCCCAACGGCCCTCGTCGGCGCCATTGCATGCTGAACGCGGTCACCGCACCACGACCGATCCTCCTGCCACGTCGAGCACCGTGGCGGTGATCCACCCTGCACTGTCCGACGCCAAAAACAGAGCCGCCGCCGCGACGTCTTCGGGCGTGCCCAGGCGCTTGATCGGATGCATCTCCAGCAGCGCCGCTTTCTGCGCTTCTGGGATACGTTCTTGGTTGCGCTCCGTCAGGATGGTCTCGGGCGCGATGCAATTGGCTCGGATGTTGAAGGGTCCAGCCTGCAGAGCGACCATTTGCGTCAAGAGCTCGATGCCGGCCTTGGCAGCCGCATAACCGATGGGAGATCGAATCGTCGGACGACGTGCTGCCGCCGACGATACCGTGATGATGTTGCCGGTCTTTCGCTGCTTCATGCCGGGCAGCACGCTCTTGATGGTGAGGAATGTCGCCGTGAGGTTGCCGTCGACGGAAGAGCGCCATCCTTCTTCGCTCGTATCCTCGATCGGTCCAGGAATGGTGTAGTTGCCCCCGGCGTTGGCCACCAAAATGTCGATGGGCCCGAGCGTCTCTTCGATGCGCGCCCGCATGGTCTCGATTTCGACGAAGTTCGTCACGTCCGCGGTGACGGCCATTGCCTTTCCGCCAGCTCGTTCGATGCCGTCCCGAACGAGGGCGAGCGCTGCTTCATCTCTTCCGTGCACCGCCACTTTTGCGCCTTGAGAGGCGAAAAGTCGGGCAATGGAAGCTCCGATGCCGCGCGAGCTACCGGTGACCAGGGCGACCTTTTCTTTGAGAATGTTCATGCTCCGACTCCATTGGGTAGGGTTGCCGTGCGTACCTATTCGTTGACAGCGCCGAACGTTTCCTCTCCAGCAGCGTTGGCTGCCCTGGTGTCCGAGAGCTTCGCTGCCTTTTCGCTTCTGGCCCACGGCGTGCGCCCCCATGGCTTGAAAAAGGACAGCACCGTGGCGATGGCGAGCACGACGACGTGCGCGATGGTGCTGCCATAGAGCGGGACGGGAGCATGGCCCGTCAGGAGAGCCATATGAGCGACCCGCGCGACGAGCACCGCGTCGGTCACGACCACGGCCGCTGCGATTCCCATCTTCGTTACCACCCACCAATACCGAATCAGACCGAACTTCGTGCTGAAACCGAGAAGGATACCGGTGATCGCGGCCGCGAGCCCAGTCGGTATGGAAAGCCAGGGAAGGGCTTCGATGGTCCGATAGAGCGAAAGGGCGAGAGCGGGCTCGCCGCGCACGCTCGCCAGGACGGCGCTGAAGGCGGAAACCACCGCCATTCCAAACCATCCGACCGAGCAAAGCACGTGGGCCGTCACGAGAGCGCGGTAGGTGCGTCGGCTGAGCTTCACGGCTCCACCTCCGCCAGGCTTCGAGCCGTCGTGTTGTGTCGAAGCCGCTCCAGCAAGCTGCCGAGATTGGCGACGTCTTTTTCACTCAGGCCACGGCGCAGCTGCCGATCGAATTGGATGACGCAGGCGAGCAGGCGCACGAAAAGGGCGTTCCCCTCTTTCGTGAGCTCCACGTGATGGATCCTTCGATTCTGAGGGTCGCGGGAACGCACGACCCACCCCGCGGTCTCCATGCGATTCAGATGGTGTGTCAAGGTCGGCCCCTCGACGCCCACCGCGGCCGCCAGGTCGCTTTGTTGACCGTGCTTCTTGCCCTTGAGCGACACCAGCACCAGCCAAACAGGAAGCGATCCGCCCGCCCCGGCCAGCGCCTCGTCGAAAGCGCGGCTCAGCAGCCTGGCCGTTCGGGTGACTTGTAGCCCGATGGGCTCTCCCATGGGTGGTCGCATGCGGGATAGATAGACATCGAAGCTTTCGATGTCAATCTATGGTCGCGGACTGAACTTATTGCGGCACCAGCCACGCGTCGAAGTCCGCGTTGTAAGTTGGTGTTCCTGAATCGCGAGCCGACCGATGGCACCGGCGCGCCCGCGGGCAAGGGTGACGACGAAGGTGCGGGCGCTTTCATTGGTCGAAGCCAATCTGGCGCGCGCTGTCCGCTCTTGCACTTGGGCGAAAAACGAGGCGGCGTCGGGACATCCTTCATCAGCGCGATATTCGAGGTGTATCGCCTCCGCTTGCGCCCACGCCGTGCCCGTGAAGGCCACGGCCGCGAGAACGCCCAAGCCTGAAAGACTCGTCGCGCGCAGGCGGCCGGCGGCCATCATGGTTGCGCCTACTCTACCCGGTCGTCGGTTTCCTCGGGCCCGTTACCCGTGATTCAGACTGAATTGCGGTTGCGGTTGCTCCCAGGAGGCGCGAATCGAAGGCTGACGGGCGTGCGTGGCCAGTATCCCGATTGGACGAACCAACCCCGCCACCTATCCAACGACGAATACGAGCTCGACGGGCCGACTCCCGAAGGCCACCAGTACGTCGAGCTGCCATCGTTCACCAGGCACATTTCTTCCGGACCGACGCGATTGTCGTAAACGTAAATCATCTGCGGGCTGTCATCGTATCCGTAGGCAACGACTTGATGGTTGCGCGATGGGACGGGCCCCCATCCGATCAATCCGAGGACAACCGTCGTCCCCCGGTCGATCGCCGCGCAGAGGCGTCCCCATTCGGCGTGCGTCGTCCGTCGTGCCAGCGCTTGGTCATCGAGGCACGCCGAAAGCTCGGCGTGTTTCGCAGCGTGCCAACTTCGCACGGTGCTGTCCCAGTGGCGGTCCCAGATGTATCGACCCAGCACACTCGAATTCGACGGCGTTCTTGCATCAGGGGGAATCGCCCGTCCAGACATGAAATAGTCGAGCGCTGCGTAGGACATGCCTCCGCAGGCGCCGTACATGGGCACGGTGCCGAGCGCCTTGTCCTGAAACTCGTTGAGAAAACGGAAACCGTGCGAACCGGGGACGAACGACGTCTTGGGCATCGCCAACACCTCGCGAGAGCGGAGACCTCATGGACAAGATCGACGGTCACGGGTTGATCGCTCCGTAGATGCCAGGACTACGCGCCACGACGATTTCGGTTTCAGCTGGCGACCCGCCGCAGCGGGAAGGCATCTCGAGCCGTCTGCGAGGAGCGCTCGAGCTCACGTGCCGCCCCGCTTCTTCCAGAAGTAGAAGACCGGGACGCCTGCCATGAGCAGCGCGCTGCCGATGAGCGCATTGAGGGGATTCGTCGCCACCGAGCTCACCACCACGTAGGCCGACGCGATGACGAACAGCGCCGGGACGAACGGGTAGCCGGGCGTGCGGAAGCCGGTGCGGGCCGGGCTGCCGCCGACCTGGCGGTCGCGCGCGCGGTAGACGAACAACGTGGCGACGGTGAGACCAAAAAAGATCCAGTCGCCGAACACCACATAGTCGACCAGCTGGCCGTAGCTACCCGAGAGCGCCAGGACGATCGACCAAGCCGCCTGCAGCGCGATCGCGCGCGTCGGCGTGCGGTGCGTCGGGTGCAGCTTGGCGAAGGCGGGCAGGAACAGCCCGTCGGCGGCGATGGCCTGGTAGACACGCGGTGTGACCATGATCACCAGCCCGAGAAAGCCGAAGGTCGAAACGGCGATGGCCGCGGCGATGAGCGTCGCGCCGGTGTCACCGAGCAGGGTGCGCATGGCATCCGCGGCGGGCGCCTCGCTGGCGGCCAGCGCTGACGGTCCGAGTACGCGCAGGTACGCCAGGTTCGCGGCCAGGTAGACCAGCACGACGACGCACACGCCTAGCGTGAGCGCGCGCGGCAGGTTGCGCTCGGCGTCGACCATCTCCTCGGCGACGTAGTTGGTCTGCTGCCAGCCGCCGTACGTGAACAGCACCGGCACGAGCGCGCTGCCGACCGCGATCACGATGTCGAAACCCGTCGGGCCGGCCGCATGGGGCACGACGCGCGCGGTCTCGGCGGCGCCCTCCGGAAGGGCCATGAAAAGGCCCGCGCCGATGAGCAACGCCAGGCCGCCCAGCTTGAGGACAGTCAGCACGTTCTGCGCGATCGCGCCCGGCTTGACGCCGACATAGTTGACCGCGGAGAGCAGCACGATAGCGCCAATCGCGAGCGGTTGATGCGCGCTGCCAGGCAGGTGCAAAAGCTCGATCGCGTAGCTGGCGAAGGTCATGGCGACGCCGGCAGTCGCGCCGGTCGAGATCACGAGGAGGAGCGCCCAACCGTAGAGGAAGGCGAGCAACGGCCCGAAGGCGTCACGCAGGTAGACGTAGCTGCCGCCAGCCTTCGGCTTGCGCGCGCCAAGCTCAGCGAAGCAGAACGCGCCGGCCAGCGCCACGATCCCGCCGAGGCCCCAGACCAACAGCGTGAGCTCGGAGGTCTTGACCCGTGCGGCCACGACGGCGGGGTTGCGGAAGATACCGCCGCCGATGATTCCGCCGACGACGGCCATCGTGCCGGACATCAGTCCCAGGCGTCGCGCGTAAGTCGTCATATTGGGGGCCGCAGAATTCTCGAAGCACCCTCATCCTAACGGAGCAGAAGCTCGACCTGTCACGGTACGTTGTTTGAATGCAACCCAAGGAAAGGAGCGTACGCCATGACTCACCGCCATGCGGTTCTCGAAGCACCCTCCGTCCTCGGTCTGAGACCCACCGGCGTCGAACGTCTCCCCGAGACGTTGCTGGACCATGGGCTTGCCGAGCGCTTGAGCGCCCGTCGCGCGGGACGGGTCGCGCCCGACGCCCCGTACGATCCGGTACGCGACCCGCAAACGCTCACCCTGAACGCGCAGGCAATCGCCACCTATTCGGTCAAGCTGGCCGATGCGGTAGGCAACCTGCTCGATAGAGCCGAGTTCCCGATCCTCCTCGGTGGGGACTGCTCCATCCTTCTCGGTCCGGCGCTCGCGCTGCGAAGGCGTGGCCGCTACGGCCTGCTGTTCGTCGACGGGCACGCCGATTTCTACCAGCCGGAGGCCAATCCGAACGGAGAAGCCGCTTCGATGGACCTCGCGTTCGCGACTGGACATGGACCGGCTGTGATCACGAACCTCGAGAACCGCGCACCGCTCATCCGCGAGACCGATGCAGTTGCGTTTGGATTCCGCGATGCCGAAGAGCAGGCAAGCTACGGCAGCCAGCCGCTTCCGCCAGCGCTTCGCTCATTCGATCTGCCCACCGTCCGTCGCATGGGCGCCGAGGCGGCGGCCCGGGAAGCGGTCAAACATCTCGAGCGCGCGGAGCTCGCAGGGTTCTGGATCCATGTGGACGCCGACTGTCTCGATGACGCCGTCATGCCAGCGGTGGAGTATCGACTGCCAGGCGGTTTGACGCCGAACGAGCTCGAGACGGTGCTGCGAATCGCGCGGGCAAGCGACCGAGCGATTGGCATCGAGATCACGGTGTATAACCCATCGCTCGACGAAGACGGACGCGCGGGACGCGTGTTGACCGAGACGCTGGTCAACGCACTGTCGTGAGTGCGCTCTCGCAGGTCCGCTCGTACGCCAGATAGTCGGTGCCGGGCCGGCCGAAGAGGGCCGTCGTGCGTCCGCGCCACGTGCGCGCCCGTCGCAAGTCCCGCAGCATGGCGAGCCATTCGTGAAACGACGCGTGGAGGACGCCGCGCTTCGCCAGCGGCTTGGTCAGCCCGTACACCGGCGGCTCCGTCTCGGGCTCGAAGGTGCCGAACAAGCGGTCCCACACGATGAAGATGCCTCCATGGTTCCTGTCGATGTAGCGGGGATTCGAGCCGTGGTGGACCCGGTGATGCGATGGCGTGTTCAGGATCCACTCCAGGATCCCGAGCCGACCTACGAGCTCGGTATGGATCCAGTACTGGTAGATGAGGTTCACGGTGTGCGTTGCAAGGAGCGTCTCCGGCGGTAGACCGAGCAGCGGCAGCGGCAACCAAAACACGACCGCGAGCGGCTCTGTCCACGGCTGACGGAGTGCCGTCGTGAGCGTGTACTGCTCGCTCGAGTGATGCGCCTCGTGCGTTGCCCAGAAGAACCGGATCTCGTGGGAGGTCCGGTGCGCCCAATAGAACACGAAGTCGTCGGCGACGAGAGCAAGTCCCCACACCCAAGCGCCACCCCCCAAGTCCCAAAAGCGGTGTTCGTAGAGCACCTGAAAAAGGGCGAGCGCGGCGCCGGAGGCGAGCAAGTTGATGGCCAGGAATCCCGCTCCCATCCCCACGCTCGTAGCGCCGTCCGCGACGTCGAACGACATCCCGCGACGCCGCCGCAGCCATGCCTCGCCCCAGAAAGTCCCAATGAAGAGCGGCACCGCCAGCAGGATCAGGATCGGCGACATGTCCTCGGGATAGCGCATTGAATAGAAAGTGACTAGTCACTTTTTATTTATCAATCAACCCGTGAAGTTACGAGCGGGAGAACCGCGCGCGTCCGACCTTTTGCGCCCTGCTATGGTGCGAGGTCGTGAAGACGCGCCGCACCCAGGCTCATCGAAAAGCCACGACCCGCCGGGCCCTCCTCGACGCCACCATCCAATCGCTCGTGGACCTTGGTTATGCGAATACGACGACGACCGAAATCGTCGCGCGCGCGCGCGTCTCCCAGGGAGCGCTGTTCAAACATTTTGCCACCAAGGAGGCCCTGCTCTCCGCGGCGGCCGAGGAGCTCTGTTCCTCACTCTTTCCCAAGTTTCGTCGCGCGATGCGCACCCACCGGTCGGGCAAGGATGCGCTCGAGCGCGCCATCCGCGGGCTGTGGTCGGTCTTCGAGACGGAGGAGGTGCGCGTGCTCCACGAGCTCTACGCGGCTGCCCCGACCGAACCCGCCCTCCGCGAGGCTCTCTCGCCCATCGTCGCCAAGCACCACAAGCACATCCTCGACGAGGCACGGACTCTCTTTCCGGATCTCGCCGAGCTCCCGACCTTCGACCGCGCCGTCGAAATCGTCGTCACCGCCATGCAAGGCGCCGCCATGATGCTCTTCGCGGGTCGAAACCAGATTCGCGAGCGGGCATTCCTCGACGGACTCGCGTTCTTGATTCGAGCAGCGCCAGCTGCCCTTTCGGGACCGCGCCCCGAGCCGTAGGAGGCGATCGGCTCCTCCCCGATATCGACGGCGCTGGCACGCGCCGCTATGCTGCGCGCAATGATTGGAAACGAGCACGCTTGGCCAGCGCGCAGCGCGATCGCGGTGACGCTCGGCCTCGCGACTCATGTCGGCGGTTGCAACGGGTCCCCCTTTTCGACCGCCAACGACGGCGGCGCGCCGATCGAGCCCGACGTCTCCTCAGCGGCGGACGCACCGTCGCACGACGCTGCGCCGAGCGATCACGACGTCACCAGCGACAGCGCCGACGCCCCGTCGCCGGCCGATGCACCTCCGCGCGACGCGCGAAGCGACGCCGCTGCGGACGCTCCTCCGTTCATCGACGCGCGAGCGAGCGACGGTGCGCGATCCGACGTGGCGGAAACCGGTTCCAAGACCGATGGCGTTCCGCCTTTGCCTGATGCGCCTTTGGCTGATGCGCCTTTGGCTGATGCGCCGACCAACGAAGGCGGAACGTCTTACCGCAGTATCGTGCTGGCCGACGGTCCACTCGCCTATTGGCGCATGGGGATCCGGGCCGGTTCGACGGTCCCCGACGAATCGGGCCATCAAAACGATCTCTTCTTGCAAGGCGGCGGTCATGCGCTCGGTGCCCCCGGCGCGATCGCGGGCGATGGCGATACGGCGATCCGCTTCGACGGCGTGGGCAGCTACGCCACTGCCATGCGGCCGCGCGATTTCGACTTCCCCGGCGGTGCGCTGTTCACGATCGAATGTTGGGCACGGCGCGAGCCCCTGGCCGACGGCGGCGAGGGATCGTACTTCCAGCATCTGATGGGAAGTTCCGCCGGCGGCCCTCCGAACCGCAATGGCTTTCTCCTTTACCTGCTACCGACGGCAGGCGCGAGCGCGTCCTACACCGCATTCGAGTACGATGTCCCCGACGGGGGCCAAATCGGCATGCAAGGGCCGCTCGCGGCGAGCTCGACGTACGGGTACTACGCCGCCACCTTCGACGGCACGCGCGCGTACCTCTATGTCGACGGGGTCATGGTGACGTCACAGCCGGTGAATGGATCGATGAGCGTGCGCAACTCCGAGCTGGCCCTCGGTCTCGAGTGGTCGACCGGGAGTCACAACTTCTCCGGCGTCGTCGACGAGGTGGCCATCTATGGTAAGGCGCTCTCGCCTGTCCAAATCGCCAAGCATCATGACGCCGGGAACCGCCGCTAGCACGAAGGCGAGCGCCTCGAGGTCGTGGTCATCGGAGTCACCGTTCCGTACGTGCTCACCCTTACTGTGCGTCCGCCTTTCCTCATGGGTCCGGGCGCCGAGATGCCTACTGGGTGCCTGTGGGAGTCAAGTTCCCGTCGCGAAGGGGCATTCCAATGACGCGGCGAAAGCCCCATGGTTGACTTGCTGAAGACCAAGCGACGGATCGGGGTGTCTCCTTCGGGCGATCGTGACGGCCGTGCCGTGCCGCGCATGGCTCGCGTCTTGCTTGAGATCCGAGGGGGGCGAACGTGTTCTTTGGACGTCTCCGCCTGGGGACCAATTGCCCATACCCAATTTGCAAGAGGAGCACGCGGCGACGGACGGTGATACCGGCGCCACGAAGGTCATTATCGAGGTCCGACGCCAGGAGGCGCTGCTCAAAGCGGGGGCTTTGCAGAGCGCGATCTTCAACAGCGCCAACTTCTCCAGCATCGCGACGGACGCCAAGGGCGTGATTCAAATCTTCAACGTCGGAGCCGAGCGAATGCTGGGGTACACGGCGGTCGAGGTGATGAACAAGATCACGCCGGCGGACATCTCCGATCCGCAGGAAGTGATAGCGCGCGCCAAGGCGTTGAGCCTCGAGCTGGGCACGCCGATCACGCCTGGCTTCGAAGCATTGGTCTTCAAGGCGTCGCGCGGGATCGAGGACATCTACGAGCTGACGTACTTCCGCAAGGATGGGAGCCGGTTTCCGGCTGTGGTGTCGGTGACCGCCCTGCGCGACGCGCAAGATGCGATCATCGGCTATCTGCTGATTGGCACCGACAACACCGCGCGCAAGCGTGCCGAGGAAGCGCTGCTCAAAGCGGGGGCTTTGCAGAGCGCGATCTTCAACAGCGCCAACTTCTCCAGCATCGCGACGGACGCGAAGGGCGTGATTCAGATCTTCAACGTCGGAGCCGAGCGAATGCTCGGATACACGGCGGCGGAGGTGATGAACAAGATCACGCCGGCGGACATCTCCGATCCGCAGGAAGTGATAGCGCGCGCCAAGGCGTTGAGCCTCGAGCTCGGCACGCCGATCACACCTGGCTTCGAGGCGTTGGTCTTCAAGGCGTCCCGCGGGATCGAGGACATCTACGAGCTGACGTACTTCCGCAAGGATGGGAGCCGGTTTCCGGCTGTGGTGTCGGTGACCGCGCTGCGCGACGCGCAAGATGCGATCATCGGCTATCTGCTGATTGGCACCGACAACACCGCGCGCAAGCGGGTGGAAGCCGAGCAAAAGAAGCTCGATCAGCGCCTCCGCGACCAGCAGTTTTATACGCGCTCTCTCATCGAATCCAACATCGACGCCCTGATGACCACCGACCCGTCCGGCATCATCACCGACGTCAACAAGCAGACGGAGGCGCTCACCGGTTGCACGCGCGATGAGTTGATTGGCGCACCGTTCAAGAACTACTTCACCGATCCGGAACGGGCGGAGGCAGGCATCAAGCTCGTATTGAGCGAAAAGAAGGTCACCAACTACGAGCTTACCGCCCGCGCCCGCGACGGGAAAACCACGGTCGTCTCCTACAACGCGACCACCTTCTACGACCGAGACCGGACGCTGCAGGGTGTGTTCGCGTCGGCCTGTGACATGACCGACCGCAAGCACTTCGAGCAGACGCTGCAGGAGACGAACAGCGCACTCGAGGCCGCCAAGGCGGTGGCGGAAAAGGCCAACCTCGCGAAGTCGGATTTTCTCTCCAGTATGAGCCATGAGCTGCGCAGTCCGCTCAACGCGATCCTCGGCTTCGCCCAGTTGATGCAGTCGGAGTCCCCCGCCGCATCGCCCTTCCAGAAGGAGAGCGTCGACCAGATCCTCCAGGCGGGATGGTATCTGCTGAAGTTGATCAACGAGATCCTCGATCTAGCGACCATCGAGGCCGGCAAACTGTCGTTATCACTGGAGCCAGTGTCGCTGCCGGAAGTCATGCTCGACTGCCAGGCCATGATCGAACCGCAGGCGTTCAAGGCTGGCCTTAGCATGAGGTTTCCCCAGTTCGACGTGCCTTACTTCGTCAACGCCGATCGCACCCGTGTGAAGCAGGTGCTCATCAACCTGCTTTCCAACGCAATCAAGTACAACAGCAAGGAGGGAAGGGTGGAAGTGACGTGCGCCCCGAGCGCCCCGGGACGCATTCGCATCAGCGTGAAGGACACCGGTGCCGGATTGCCTCCGGAGAAGGTGGCGCAGCTCTTCGAGTCCTTCAATCGCCTCGGGCAAGGCAACTCGGAAGAGGGCACCGGCATCGGCCTCATGGTGAGCAAGCGACTGGTCGAGGTGATGGGCGGCACGATCGGCGTGGAAAGCGCGGTCGGGCTGGGAAGCACCTTCTGGGTCGAGTTCATGGCGGATGCCGCACCACGGTTCGACTCCGACGCCAGCGAACTGACGATGATTCAAGAACCGTTCGTGGAGGGCGGGGCACGGCAGCGCACCTTGCTCTATGTAGAGGACAACGCGGCCAACCTGCAATTGGTCGTCCAGATCATCGCCCGCCGCCCGTCGATGCGCCTGCTCAGCGCGAGGACCGGCACGCTCGGCATCGAGCTGGCGCGAGAGTCGCAGCCGGACGTGATCCTGATGGACATCAATCTCCCGGGCATGAGCGGCATCAAAGCCATGCAGCTCCTGCGCGCCGACGTCATGACGGCGCACATCCCTGTCGTTGCCTTGAGCGCCAATGCGATGCCGCGCGACATCGAGCGGGGTTTGCAGGCGGGCTTCTTTCGGTACCTCACCAAGCCGCTCAGGGTCGAGGAGTTCTTGCAGACGCTCGACGTGGCGTTGGAGTTTGCCGAAAACATGAACCGGTCAGAGCCAGCCAACCTGCAATGAAACTCAGCGAAGAACTAGGTGCTCTGGCCGCCGCATTCGGCCGCATGGCCGCCGACCTGAAGGACAGCCAGGACAAGCTCTTATCCTATGGGCAAGGGCTCGAATCGATCATCGCCGAGCGCACCGCCGAGCTGGCGCAGCAAAAGGCTCATCTGGAGATCAGCGTGGCCGAACGAACCGTCCAGCTGAATGCGGCGAACGTCGAGCTCCGAAACCAGGCGATGGAACTGTCCAAACGCAATCAAGAGATCACGTTGTTCAGCAAGATGAACGACTTCTTGCAGACCAGCACCACGGAAGCCGAGGCTTACTCAGTCATCTCGGAAACGGTCATGCAGCTATTTCCCGAGGACTCGGGCGCCGTGTTCGTTCTCAACGGCACGCGTGACATGTTGGACGCCGCCGCGGTGTGGGGCGCGCGGCCGCCGGCCAGCGTGATCTTTCCACCGAGCGAGTGTTGGGCACATCGGCGCGGACAGGTTCACCTCGTCGTCGGTCACGAGGGCAGATGCGCTCATGTGAATGACGATGGACACATGTACATCTGTTTGCCGCTGCTCGCGCAGGGAGTGACGCTGGGCATCCTCTGTTTACTCGATGGCCCGCCCAGAAGCGACAGGAGCAATGACGAAGCGCGCATGGCCGAAAAGTGCAAATTGGCGAAGATTCTCGCCGACAACATCGGGCTCGGCATCGCCAATTTGAAGCTTCGCGAATCAATGCGCGACCTGTCGCTGCGCGATCCATTGACGGGGCTCTTCAACCGCCGCTACCTGCAGGATGCTCTGTCTCAAGAGCAGTACCGGACGATGCGTGCCGGTGCGCAGCTGGCCGTCCTCATGATCGATATCGACCACTTCAAGCAATTCAACGACAAGTTCGGTCACGACGGGGGCGACGCCGTTCTGCGCGCGTTGGGCGGGTTCCTGAAGAGCCACGTGCGCCGAACCGATATTGCCTGTCGCTACGGCGGCGAAGAGTTCGCCCTCATCCTGTCCCCCTCGTCCGCGGAAGGCGCGCAACAGCGCGCGGAGAAAATTCGCCAGGACGCCCACCTTCTTCGGGTAAGGCATGGCGATGGAGATCTGGGCGCCATTACCCTGTCGTTCGGAATGGCGGTCTTCCCCGACCATGGGATGGACATCGCGGCGGTCGTCAAGGCGGCCGATGTCGCCCTCTATCAGGCCAAGGACCGCGGACGGGATCGGGTGGTCATGTTCGGGGAAACCGACGGACACGCGTCGCCCGAACCGCAACCGGTAATGACGACGCACGGCCCTACCAACGGTGCGTTGGAAAGCACCGGTGGCAGGATCGAATAGGGAGACGTTCCAGGCGCAACCAGGTCGCTGGATTGGCGCCAAGATCGGCGTGTTCGCGGCATCGATCGGATCGGCGGGCGCGGCCGGGTACGCCGACTTCGCGCACTTCGCGTTTCGCGCGCCGTGAGGCGAGCATTCTCGGGGTCGGATCGGAAAATGATCGCCGCGCATTGCTCAGTCTCGGTACCAGCAGACACTTACACTGGAGAAGTCGAGGCGCGCCCGATCTCAACCAGGATGGCGAAGGCCGTCTCCAGCAAGGACGTACTATGCCGGTTTTGAGGGTGGCTCGCCTGGCCGCGGGCTCGGCTATCGCCGCGGCTATTTTGTTCTCTTGTTCGGCTGACGACAATCCGAGTGCAGGCTCGACGTCCGGTCGCACGGGGGGCAACGGTGGCGCGAGCAGCGGCTCGGGCGGCAGCTCGGGAGGAGGAGGCAGCGGCGGTCAAGGCGGGAGCGCTCTGACGACAGGCACCACCACCGGCGGCCCCATCGACCCGAGCGGCGGAGTCGGAGGCCAAGGGGTCGACAGCGGTGCCGACAGCGCCGCCGATGCGACGGACGGTCGGTCGATTACGCCGGGATGCGCCGCGACCCAGTCCACGTCGAAGGACATCACCACGGTGGTGCCAGCCGACATCATCATCGCCGTCGACAGCTCGGGCAGCATGGACGAGGAGATCGTGTTCGTGCAGCAGAACCTGAACTCGTTTTCCCAGCAGATCATCGCGAGCGGTATCGATGTCCGCGTCATCATGATTGGCGATCCCGGCGCCGTCTGCATCGGCGCGCCATTGGGATCGGGCACCTGCCCGGGCGACACGAAGCTCCCCAACTACGTGCACATCCCCACGGAAGTCGACAGCAACGACGCCCTGAACATCATCATCCAGACCTATCCCCAATGGCGCCAATACCTGAGGCCCGAGGCCACCAAATCGCTCTTTGTCGTGACCGACGACGACGCGACCGACGGGCCCAACAACTCGGCGGCGGCCTTCCGTACCAATTTCACCGCGCTCGATCCGGTGATGCTCGCCAAATGGACGCTCAACGGCGTCTATTGTTTCACGGAATGCCCCGACGCTGCCGAGATCGGACGGGTCTACGTCGATCTCGTGGCCCAGACCATGGGGGTGGCGGGCGACTTGTGTCTCCAGGATTTCAAGCCCGTCTTCGACGCCCTGGCCAAGAAGATCATTACGACGTCGGGCACCAAGATCTCTTGCGATTGGGCGCTGGCGGCGCCTCCCACGGGCAAGACATTCGCCGTCGACCTGGTCGAAGTTCGGCGGTCGAGCGACGGGGGGGTCAACATCATCGGCAGGGTCAATTCGGCGGCCGATTGCACGATGGGCGGCTGGTATTTCGACAACAACTTCAACCCGACCAAGATATTGGCTTGCCCGAGCACCTGCACCCAAGTGCAGGGGCAGGGAGCTGGTCAGATCGACGTCACGTTCGGCTGCGAATCGGTGGGAAGCTGCGTAGGCACGGAGGCATCGACCGTCAGCGCCGTTACGTGCGAATGGAACCTGCCCATGCCGCCCGCCGGACAGATGCTCGACTTCACGAGCGTCAACGTCCGTTACACCAGCGGCAATGGATTCGCGTCGAGTCTGGGCAGCGTCCCGGCGGCCGCTGCCTGCTCCATGTTCGCCCACGGCTGGCACTACGACAATCCCAGCAATCCGACCAAGATCGTCGCCTGTCCGCAAACTTGTACCGAGATGCAGGCGGGAGGCGCGACTGCGAAGGTCGACGTCCTCTTCGGATGCAAGACCAAACCCGCAACTCCAAAGTGAAGGTGAAAGGAAATCAACGGTCCATCTCGCGCCTCGATTGCGTACATGCTTGTAATTGAAAAATTGCATGCATAGAGTCGACGTGTTCAGGGCGCAAAGGGAGATGGAGCAATGGCGAAAAAAGATGCTTATTGGCTGGCGTGGGTGCTTGTCGTCACGCCATGGGTGCTGCAATCCTGCAGCGGTGACGACTCCACCCCGGGTACGGCGACCGGCACCGCTGCGACTGGCGGATCGAGCACCGGTACGGCGGGCACTGGCGGATCGGGCACGACGGGATCCGGCGGATCGTCGGGTGGAACGGGCGGGACCGGCATGGCCGGATCGGGCGGATCGGGTACCGCCGATGCCTCGGGCGATAGAATGGGCTGCGGCACTGCCAATCCCTGCAGTACCAACCCGTCGTCGAACAACATCTGCGACCTGCCCAACAGTCGCTGCGTCGACTGCATGACCGACATGGATTGTGCCGTCGAGCCCACCAATCCGCATTGCGACACGCGGCCGAACACGGCGGGTCTTCCCGCGTACTCGTGCGAGGAATGTATCGACAACACCCATTGTCCGGCGGGAGCGATGTGTGTCAATGGCGATTGCGAGAGCCCCTGCGGGACGACGACGTGCGAGACGAACGAGGTCTGCGACGCGCCGAACAACCGCTGCGTCGATTGCCTCGGCGACACGGACTGCGCGGACGAGACCACCGACAAGCATTGCGACTTGACTCCCAACACGGCAGGCCTCCCTAGCGGCAGCTGCGAAGAGTGCGTGGACGCCAGCCATTGCGTCGCGGGGGAGATTTGCGTCAACAACAATTGTGAGCCCACCTGCACCACCGACGCGAACTGCTCAGCGGACGGCGGCGGCAACAATCCTTACTGCCATCCGACGACCAAGATCTGCGCCGAGTGCGCGACCGACGCGCAGTGCGCCGGCAACACCGGCAGTCCCTACTGCACGGCCGACGGCGATTGCGAAGAGTGCGTGACGGACGCCCATTGCACCAACCCCATGCAGCCCTTCTGCGACGACGACGAATGCGTCGCCTGCCGCACGAGCGCAGACTGCACGGCTCCCATGACGTGCAACAATCAGGGCAATTGCGCGACTCCCACGATGGACGGCGGCCGCGGCGGCGGCTGAAGGTCGAACCCACGTCGACGGCAAGCGGCAGAAGAAGCCGCTTGCCGTCGCTACGCTGAAGATCACATCGCGATGGGGGGCTGATCGATCGCACCGCCATGCCGAGTCAGAGACCATCACCCGGCAGCGAGAACAGCGAGGAGGGACGCGCCTTCCTTCAGACCAGGGTCGCCCTCTTCTGGAAGGTGATCTTCTTCATCATTCTGCTGAGCAGTGGCCTAGGTGCGGTCGGAGCAGTGGCGAAGCCAGGGGTGGACTGGCTGCTCACTTTGGCTTCGACCGCCAACGCTGGCATCTTTTGGTGGCTGAGCCGGCGGGGGGAGCGGTCGATCCGGTTTTCTCGCTGGATGGAGAGCGGCGGTCTGCTGCTCAACACGATCATCGGCGCGCTCATGGGGCGCTACATCTTGGCCGGGTTCGCCCGCGATCATTCGATCGTGACCGCGGAGGGGGTCGTGATGGCCGATGGGTACGTGTCGATGCTGGAACTGGGCGGAATGGCGATGATGGTCGCCATTCGCGCCGCCCTGATCCCATCGACGCCTCGTCGCACCATCTTCATCTCCGCCTTGTTCGGCGCCCCGATGATCCTGGTGACGACCGTCCTGGTACCGACCGCCGAGGGTGGGCTCGCCTGGCGCGCCCGCGATTCGGGGGCCTATCCATGGCTGCCTGCCACCGCCGCCATGATCTGGGGCTTCGCCGTCATCACGTGCACCGTCATCTCGTGGGTCATCTACGGATTGCGGGCCGAGGTCCGCGAGGCCCGCCGGCTCGGCCAGTACGTGCTCGAACGCAAACTCGGCGAAGGGGGAATGGGGGAAGTCTACCTGGCCCGCCACGGGATGATGCGGCGCCCCACCGCGGTGAAACTGCTGCGGGTCGATCGGGCCGGCGAGATCAACCTCCGTCGTTTCGAGCGCGAGGTCCAGCTGACCGCGCGTCTGACCCACCCCAACACCATCACCATCTTCGACTACGGGCGAACCCACGACGGCGTCTTCTACTACGCGATGGAGCTCCTCGACGGCGCGACGCTGGAGCGAATCGTAGCGGTGGACGGCGCGCAGTCGCCCGGCAGAGTGGTGCGGATCGTAGCGATGGTTTGCGGCGCGCTGACCGAAGCCCACGCCATCGGCCTGATCCATCGCGACATCAAGCCCGCCAACATCATGCTGTGCACGCAAGGGGGGGAACGTGACGTCGTGAAGCTGCTCGACTTCGGCCTCGTCAAAGAGTTCGAGGTCGATCGAGACGTCAAGCTGACAGGCGCCAGCGCAGTCGTCGGCACCCCTCAGTACATGGCTCCGGAGTCCATCCTCCATCCGGACTCGGTCGACGCCCGTACCGACATTTATGCCCTGGGGGCGGTCGCCTATTACTTGCTCGCGGGTGTCGATGTCTTCAACGGCAAGTCGATGGTCGAGATTTGCGGCCAGCACCTCCACCAGCAGCCGCAGCCGCTGTCGGCGCGAGGGGTGGCGATCCCAGCCGAGCTCGACGCGATCGTACTGGCTTGCCTCGAAAAGGATCCCCAACGCCGCCCACAGAGCGCCGACGAGCTCCGCCGCCGCGTCGAAGCGTGCACCGTCGAGCTCTGGGACAGCGAAAGCGCGCGGGCCTGGTGGCGCGAGCACCAATCCGATCTCGACCGCGACGCGGTCAAGAGCACGGGCGAGCCCAGGACCATCGCGGTCGATGGAGCCCACCGATCATCGGTTGATCCCAATCACGCCCAGCGCAGGAGCTCGACGGAGAAATAGAAGGAATCGGCGGGCACACGGGCCCGGCACGTGCCCGCACCGGACGTTGACCAGCCCGCGTTCCTGGCCCGCATCGCAGTCCCCTGGCGTGGGTATGCACCTTGCTTAGTGCGACGGCAGGCATCAGCGACTCGACTTCGCTCGCCACGCCTTGCTTGTCCGAACGTTCGTCCGGTCAATGAAGCATTCCTGCGACGTCACTCTAGGAACGATATGAAAACTGACCTCATCACGCTGACGAAACTCATTGCTCTCGTCGCAACAGTTCTTTCTACGACGGCATCGAGCTGCACCGAGGCGTCGGACAAGACCCAATGCATTCTTACGGATATACCCATGTCCCTCACGGGTTGGGAATTTGGTAGCGCAACGGACCCCAGCCTTCCGTCGCCTGTCAACTGTGCGTATGGCGCAGATGTGCAAGCCACTGGCTGTACGTTGGCGCGAACGACTGCTTCGGCCGCTGGGCCAACGCCGTTCAGGGTAACCGTCAGTCGCGCCAGCTCGAATGCTGACATGGACGGCGCACTTCCGAGTATCAGCGGCTCGGAGCCGTGGTCGGCCACTGGCCATGTGCTCAACTGCTCTCGACCTTTAGGATGTCCGGGCGGACATTACTCGATGACGTCCGAATTGAATGGCGCGGGACCCGACGTGCCGCCCGTGACCTGTCCCAACACGGCAACCCTTTCCTTGCAACTTCTTTGAAGGGTCATTGACGCCGCTCGGGCCTCGCCGAGCCCGCGCGGCGTCATGATGCTTCATGCGGCGAATCGCCTACTGGCCGCGCGTCGAACCGTCCCGCCAGCGCTTGGCTGCACCATCGTGCTCGCCGGCAGCATGGGAGGAGGGGTACCGCGAATTTTCGTTCGGCCAAAGATCCCAGCTCGGTCCTGTGTGCGACCTGCTCCCGCACGACCCTCCTTGTAAGCGCTTCGACGAACACGGTCGAGCACGCGGGAAATCTCACGGTGCTCGACAGCCGCCGACGCAGGGGCAAGAATCTATCGTAGGGATGGCGTCGAATACCTGCGAATTCAAAGTTGGACGCTTGATGGAAATCAGAGTGGCGGCCGGCTATCGCTCGATCGCCGACGTCGACGCCATGATTCGGATGATAGGTGAGCGGGTGAGCGGGTTGGCACCAGAGGCGAAGTACGTCATCGCCGCGGACTGGCGGAACGTCACGGTGATGTCGCCCGAGACGGCCACCCGCGTACGCGCCATGCTGTCCAAATCCAACGCCCGGGCCGAGAGAAGCTCGATTCTCACCCTGGCCGTGCAGTCGACCGCCAATCTCCAGGTTCAAAGGCTCGTTCGCGAGGCGGAGAATGACAATCGCCGGCACTTCGTCAGCGCGCGCGGCCAGCACGACTGGTTGTCCCAGGTGCTCACCGCCGAGGAATCGGTACGACTCTCCGCGTTTCTGGGATTGACCGAGGGCGGTTAGGCCGGGTTTCGTCGCCGCCTATCGATAGGACGGCGGAGGCGGCGGAACTGGCAAGCAGGGAATCTCGATGGTCAACCGGCTTCTTCCCGTCGAAACCATGCCGCAAGTTGCGGGACAGAACTCGATGGTCGTCGGCTGCTTGGGGTCGTCGAAGTACCAGCCTTCCATCGTGCCGCATGCGGCACGATCGGAGACGCGCGGCGGCGAAGAGGAAATGCCGGCATCACCGGTCGTCGTTCTGACCACGGTTGCCGCGTAGTCGAGCGCCTGGGAGGAACTGGAGGGAGGGATCTTCTGGGAGCACGCGATCATCGTTCCCACTTTGGTCTGCGTCTGCTTGCGGATGTTGTTCAATGCCTGCAAGAGCTGCGTCGTTCCCGAGGAGGTGACCAGATAAGCCGCGTTGGTGCCGCCGGCCATGGCGATGGAGTCGAGATTTCCAGTGCTCGGACCGATGCCGAGCACGTACGTGTTGAGCGGCGGCATCTGGGCGGCAGCGGTCGCCGCCACCGCCGCCACCGCTGGCGCGGTGCTGTTGCAATCGTTGGGCTCTCCATCGGTGGCGAGGACGAGAACCAGCCTGCGATCGGGATGGGCGCTTTGGTACGTCGTGCCATACTGCACGCCTCCTTGCAGCGCCACGACGGTGGGAGTCGTCAGCCCGAACATCTGCGCGGCAATGGCGTTCTTGATGGCCGTCGCGTTGCCGGGCAGCGGCGCGACGTCGACCACGGGCAAGGCATAGTCCGCAACGTTGCAAGATGCGAGCGGCGCTCCCATGGGAAAGAACGCCATCCCGATTCCGAGGCCGGCCGAGCCACCATCGGCGGCCGAGGCATCGACGAAGGCGCTCACGGCGGCGGCCATCGAGTCCCAGCGATTGGGACTTCCAATCACGTCGGCCAAGAGCATGGAGCTCGACTTGTCGTACACGAAGTAAAGGTCGACGGGGATCGTGGTGGTGACGACGATGATCTCGTTTTCTGCCACCACCGCGCTGCACGCAGGCGCATCGCGCATGACCTGACGATCGGAGTCTGCGTCGGCGACCACGATCCGTCCTCCGCCGGCGCCAGAGTCTCCACCGCTTCCGGCAATGCCACCGGATCCGCCGGAGCCTGGATCCAGCGTGCCGCCCGCGCCGCCCGCGCCGCCTTGCACACCGCCACCGGTGCTCGCTCCCGATCTGCCCGGCGGCGCCTCCGCCGAACACCCCGCCATGATGGCCATGGGGAGCGCTAATGAAATGACGATCGTGGTGGTGACTCTCATGTCCTGTTCGAGGAGCCTGTCACGGATACGACCGCCGCTCGACCAGTGCATTGACTTCTGAGGCCATTGTATTGTCCGCGGCGCTCATGACCTCCCCGCGGCGCCACGTTCATTGTCCGAATGCGACGCATCCCGCCCAATATGCGTCGCGGCACGCGATGCACGTCGCTTCGACGTCGCTGATAGCCCGAGGAACAACCCCGCAGCGTGGGTGGCGTTCGAGAGTGGTTCGTTCGCCCACATCGAGGAACCCGGCGGCCGCGCACGACCCGCGGCCGCCGCGAGGGGGGCGAAGTTTCCGGGCGCGACGCGAGGAGACGAACCAGGCTTTGCCTGGGGCTTTTGCCCTTGCCGCAGGCCCGAGGCTCTGCTACTGGTCCAACCAGGCGGCTGGTCCAACCAGTCCGTCGCGAGAATGGCTGGCTGGTAGCAGGCAGCGTGGAGTCCCGCGGCGTGGGCAGTACTCGGTGGACGCCGCAGAAAGCGAAGAATCGAATGCCGGGCGCGTCGAAGCGAAACGCTTTTCGGTTCGGGGTCATCCTTGCTGCCCTGCAAGCGTGCTCGGTTGGCGATTCCCCACGTGTTCGCGAGGGCGTGGACGGTGCCGGCGGTGCTTCGGTGACGAGCGGCGATCCTGGTACCGGCGGTGATACTGGAAAAGGTGGTGCTCCCGGGACGGGCGGCGGCCCGGGTACGGGCGGCGGTCCCAGTCGAGGCGGTAGTGGCGGAACGGGCGGCGGTACCAGCACCGGTGATCCGGGCACGGGCGGTGGTCCCGGAACGGGCGGTGGTCTTGGAACGGGCGGTAGCGGTGGCACTGGTACAGGTGGCGGCAGCGGCGGTGGCGGCGGCGGCGTAGCCCCTGACGCCACTCCGGGGACCGGAACTCCGGGGCTTGCGTGTCGCGCCAAAGCCGTCGTCGATGCGAGGTGCACCAACTCCTGCCACACATCGCCGCCCATGTTCGGCGCTCCGATGTCGCTCGCGGGCTGGCAGGATTGGCAAAGGCCGGCGCTGGACCCGTCGCGCAAAGTTTACCAAGCGGCGCAAGATCGCATCCATCGCACGGGTGCGGGGCGGATGCCGGAAAACGGTGCGCTCAGTTCGAGCGAGATGAGCACGCTCGACGCGTGGTTCGCCGAAGGCGCCCCGGCTGGCGACAACTGTCCCATGATGCCACCGCCCGATGCCGGAACCCGCTACGACGCCGGTCTACCCGACGCTCCCACCGACGATGGCACCGAATGCGTCGAGCTTCGAGCGCACGGGCAGCAGACGCCAGGGGATCGCTCGTCTTTCGATTCGAGCATGATCTTCCTGCCCGGAGTCGAGTTTTACGCGTGCTTCAACTTCAGCTCGCCGTGGAGCGTGCCGATGCAGGGGCTGCAATTTTCCACGATTATCGATAACTCGGAAAAACTTCATCACTGGCTTCTCTACAGCAGCCCGCTCGGCGTTCAGGACGGCACGTACTCCTACTGCACGGGGCAGCATCCAGGTCAGACGCTCGTTACGGGCTGGGCTCCCGGCAACGACGGTTTGAAGCTACCGCCCGACGTGGGTCTCGAGCTTGCCCCGACCACGGGTTCGTACGTGCTCGAGGTGCACTACAACAATCCTTCGCTCCAACCCTTCCAGGACCGTAGCGGCGTCCGTGTCTGCGCCACGTCGAAGTTCCGCCGCAATACCGCTTCGATTACCTGGGCCGGCACGGAAAAGATCAATGTCCCTGCCCGTGCGATGGGAAATGCGAGCGGAAACTGTCTGCCCTTGCGCACCGGCCTCGGAGCGAACGATCCGATCTACGTCTTTCACGCTTGGCCGCACATGCACAAGCTCGGCGTGCGAATGTCGACGGTGATCAATCGAGCCGGCGGAGGACAGGAGCTTTTGGTCGACAAGCCCTTCAACTTCAACAGCCAAGTTGGTTACGACGTCGACTTCACCTTGAAGCCGGGCGACTCGCTCTTCACCACTTGCTACTACGACAACACCACGACGGCGGGCGTGGGCTTCGGGCCGAGTACGACACAAGAGATGTGTTACGACTTTCTCTACGCGTACCCGGCGCACGCGCTGGATCATCCACCCTTTGGCGGTGTGATCACGAGCGGAGCCGCCAATCTGTGCACTGACAACTGAGAGCTCGCGGAGCGCTGTGCGAACCCTCCTCGGGGTTCGGTTCATGCGCAACGTGGATGGAGACGCGATGAAGAAGAGTACGCCGTGGTCGTTTCTGCCCGTCGCATTGATGCTCACGTGGATCGCCTGCTCGAACGATCCCGCGGGCACGCGGGCCCCCGCGCCGAAAGGCGATGCGAGCGCCACGACGAGCACTGGCTCGGGAGGGGCCGGGACGGGGACGACGAGCGGCAGCGGCGGCGTGGGCGGTAACGGCACCGGTGGCAGCGGCGTCGGCGGAAGCGGTGCAAGCGGCGGCGCCGGCGGGACCGGTGCCAGCAGCGGTGCTGGCGGGCGCGCCGGGAGCGGCGCAAGCAGCGGCGCTGGCGGCAGCGCCGGGAGCGGCGCCAGCAGCGGCGCTGGCGGCAGTGCCGGCGCCGCGGGAAGTGGAACGGGCGGTGGCGCAGGGAGTGGCACTGTCGACTCCGGCATGCCGCCGCCCAGAGTCATCGATCGCACGACCGGTACCCTGCCGCCAGGAACCGTCATCAAAATCACCGGCGGCGGTCCCAACACGAGTGGGATGGCGTTTCTCTATCCTTATGATCAGACGGTCTTCCCCGGCGGGATCTTGCCGCCTCTCCTGCAGTGGAAGCCGGCCCCTGGCCCCATCGAAGGGGTTTACGTGCATATCTCGTCGAAGAAATTCGATTATAAAGAGATCTTTGCCGCTATCCCGCAGGCGCAGCTGGAGTTGCCCAAGGACGCTTGGGACGCTGCGGCAGAGGAGAGCCTAGGCTCCACCGATCCGACGGTCGTCGAACTGACGACGATCAGCGGCAACGTGGTGACCGGCCCCATCACCGAGCGCTGGAGCTTCGCCAATGGACACCTGAAGAGCGCCGTCTACTACAACACCTACAACTCCGCCAAGACCCTTCCCAACAACGGCGCGGTGATGCGCATTTTGCCCCTGGCCCGCGAGCCCGAAGTCGTGAAGACGGTCGCGGGAGGCATCGTGCCGCTCGGCCCTTGTTATTCGTGCCATTCGCTATCCGCCAACGGACAGATGCTCCTGGCGCAGCGCCATCAATATCCGGGCGGGCCTTACTCGAGCAACTCGTTCGACGTCGCAGCGAACCCGAATCCCGATCCGCCGCCGCTCGCCACGAGCTCGGCCGGAGACGAAGACTGGGGCTTCGGCGCCGTCTTTCCCGACGGCTCGAAGCTGCTGACCGCCGGGCAATCGGAACCGGCCGGTGATCTGCCGGCGCTCTTTCCCTTTGCGCCGCTCAACAACCCGGGGATGCTCGGACCGCGGGAAGCGAAGCTCTTCGATACGCGCAGCGGCGCTTTTATCCCTTCCACCGGGCTCGTGCGCTTTGCCAAGATGCCGGCCTTCTCACCCGATGGAAAGAAGGTCGTCTTCAACGATCACGACAATGGTCTCGGGCACTCGCTGTCGGTCATGGACTTCGACAATGCGACCAACACGTTTTCCAATCGGATCGAGATCTTCAACGATCCGGCGCTCTACCCTGGTTGGCCGTTCTTCACGCCCGACGGGTTGCAGGTGGTGTTCGCGCTCGGCGACGGCTCCGATTACGCGACCATCCAGGATCCCCCCACCGGTTTTTTCGTCAACCGGAGCAACCTCGCCATCGTCGATCTGCGCAAAAATCCTGCCCGCCCGCTCGACCGTTCCAATGGCAAAGCGCTGCCGGCTCGCGATCAGAACCTCAACTACTATTCGACCGTCAGCCCCGTCGCGGCGGGCGGCTATTTCTGGGTGTTTTTCACGAGCCGGCGGACCTACGGCAACGTCATGGTGCAACCGGAAACGGACGCCGTGACCAAGAAGATCTGGGTGGCCGCCCTCGACATCGAATCGGATGGTCCTTCGCTCCCGAACCCATTGACGGGCGATCCCAGCCACCCCCCGTTCTATCTTCCCGGGCAAGAGCTGGCGTCGGGAAACATCCGCGCGTTCGCGACGCTCACCCCATGCGAGTCCGACGGCACCGGGTGCACGGGCGGCATCGACTGTTGCGGCGGATTCTGCGTGAACGGCATGTGCAGCAAGACGCCGCCGCCCTGTTCCAAGGTGGAGGACAAGTGCACGACCGACGCCAATTGTTGCACGGCGACGCCGCCTCTCCGCTGCATTGGCGGGGTCTGCGCGGTTCGTCCTCCCGTCCCGTGACGGGGGGACGATAGCGGCGGAAAGCGAAGAAGCGTTGGCACTGCGGGCTTGCTTCAGTCCGGCAGCGGCCCCGGGTCGACGCGCGCGATGGCGGAGTCGACCTTGCGGTGCGCCTCGACGTCGTTCTTGCGCTTAGCGACGCAGTGGTCCGCACACGTCTCGCAGAACTCGCAAGCAGCCGGCTTGTTGCAGTGAGCGCAAATCCATTTCATGCGCGGAAGCTGGCGCGAGGCCGGGCACGAGACAGATGCGTTTCGCTGTCGACCAAGGGACCTCGTGGGGTCGTCACGCTTCCACGCGACGATAGATGGGCCAGAACATCGGAATCTTCACGACTCCAAGTCGAACCGCCTCGCTTGCCCTCATGGCGAGCTCTACGGGCGCTCCCATAATGCATAGTTGCCCATCGAGCCGTTCGCCGAGTCGATAGCCGTCGCTGAGCTCCGCTTCGACTGGCCTGCCTTCCGCTGCATAAAACGACCACCCGCCGCGTTCGTCCCGGTAAAGCTGGATCTTCGTCATTGGCTGAAGGACATATCGGTTGTGCTTTCGTGGACAAGATGACTGAATTCCGAGTCGGGTCGGATTCCTGCGAAACCGCGCCTGCCTGTACGACCGCCAGTCGGTATTCAACGAGAAATGGACGACGCTTGCAGGCGAGCGCCGCTAGGACAGTCGCTGCAGACGTGAGGCGCCAGTCTCCCCCGGCGCGAAAGATAGAGACGCGAGTCAGCGATGTCCAATCGATACCGCGCATCGCACGCATGAATGCGAGCAATGACGTCGCCGTCGGCTAGGACCTTGGCCCGCGCGCTCGAGGCCGCTCAATCGCGCCGCATGCTCGCGTCAGGGATCCTGAAGAGCGGGTGAACGCTCGAGGTCGGCCGTCACTTATTTGGAGAGCTCCGTTTCGAGAAACCGCGCCACCCGCGACGCGAGCGCAATGCGGTTCTCCCGCCGCGCGAGCGAATGACCTTCGTCCATGGCCACCAGGTACTCGACGGGAACGCTGCGCTCGCGCAGCGCCTTCACGATCAAATCCGACTCGGACTTCGGCACGCGGGGGTCGTTGGCGCCGGCGTAAACGAAGAGCGGATCGACGATCTTGTCGACTTGGCGCAAGGGCGACTGTTCGTTGAGAAGATCGGCGTCCTTTTCGAGGTCTCCAAACTCGGTCTTGAAGAGCTCGCGGATGGCGCCGCTGGTGGTCTTGAGGAACGTCGGCAGGTTGGCGACCCCGAAGAGGTCGACCCCGGCGCGCCAGAGGTCGGCTTGACGGGTCAGCGCGATGAGCGTGGTGTATCCGCCGTAGCTGCCGCCGAAAACGATCAGCTTGTTCTTGTCTGCCCAGGGTTGCGCGCCGACCCAGCGGCCAACCCCCTCGATGTCCTTGAAGGCCTCGGCTCGCTTCGCGCCGTTGTCGGCCATTTCGAACGCGCGCCCAAAACCGCTGGACCCGCGCACGTTCGGTTCCACCCAAGCGTAGCCTTGAGCGAGGAAGAATCGCGCGATCGGATCCCAGCGCACGACCGACGCCCCCGCCGGTCCGCCGTGGAAATTGACGATCGTCGGAAGCTTCTTTCCGGAAACGCCTGTCGGGAGGTAGACGTTGGTCGGAATCTTGAGCCCATCGTGGGCGGGAATCTCGATGAGCTGCGTTTCGACGGTGGCGAGCTCGGGTGCCGAGGGGCGAGGCTCTTTGCGCAGCGGCGACACCGCTCCGGTGGCGACGTCGACGACGTGGACGTCGTTCGGCGCTTCGGGCGTCGATCGGTCGAGGGTGAGACGCCTGCCATCCTCGCTGAAATCGCTGATCATGCCGGAGCCGAGCGGCAGCTTGACCTCGACTTTTGGCTTCAGGGTCGTGCCGTCGAGGAGCCGCACTTCGCTTCGGTTGCCTGCCAGGAGATTGACCGCGACGAGGTTTCCCTTTTTCGAGGCAACGAGATGCGTGATCATCGCCGTTGCCGGCTTGGCCTCCGCGTAGCGGCCCACCTCTTTCAGCGTCTTGGTGTCGAAAGAGAGGACGAGCGCCTGGTCACCTCCGCCGTCGGTCGCCACATAGAGACGTTTGCCGTCATGCGAAAAGGCGGCGTCCTGGATGCCGACGTCGCCCGACGAAGGATAGACGACCTGCTCTTTGCCGGTGTCGATGTCGACGACCAACAATGTCCCCTTGGTTCGGGCCGGCAGGCGGAGCCAGGCGCCCCATTTGCCATCGGTCGACACGTCCGCCAAAACTCCGAACCCCGTCTCGGCGTACGCTTTTTTGGGCGTCGCTCCGGGCTGAAGCGGCTGCACGTAGAGTACGGATGCCGATTCGGACATCTTGCGCGCCGAGTAGAGGAGCGTGTCCGGCTTGCCATCGGGAAGATGGGCAGCGTCGCGATTCAAGGGTTCGCCGGAGGTGAGCTGGGTCAGGTTTTTTCCGTCGAGATCGGCGCGAAAAAAGTCCCAGTTCTCGTCGGCGCCCTTGTCGGATTTGAAGACGATCGATTTGCCATCCTTGGTGGTTCTGGCGTCGACCATCCGCTCTTTGGTGGCGAGGAGCCGCGCCGCCGTAGATTCGGGCTTGGCGGCGTCGGCGACATAGAGCTGCGGCAACCCATCGCGGTTGGAGTTGAAGATGACTTTCTTTCCATCGCGCGAGAGGACGGGCCCAGTGTTCATGAAGGCGTCGAGGAGGCCGGCCGCGCCTTTGGCAAGCTCCGCATCGCGCGCGGCCGCCGCACCACTCGGCACATCGGCTTCGCTGGTCGCTTGCTCTCTAGCGGCCTTGTTGGGGCCATGAGCCTGTAGCGGCGTCGGTAGCTCGACCGGCGGCGGACTCGCCGGTTCGGGTCCGGTCTTGCTGGAAGAACCACACGCCGCGAGAAACAGCACCAAGAGAGGTTGGATGCGCATGGCGCGGCATCTTACTGCCGAAGACGCCACCGAGGGTATGCGAACGGTGGGGGCCATCGGTCTTTGGGTCGATCGGCCGCGTGCGCTTCATGATTCGCGTTCGGCGTGACCTTTGCGCCCAAGCCCCATGGTACGCAGATGCATGCTCGGTCCACGGGTGATCGGCCGCTGGGCGGCGCTCAGCGCAGTTTGCGCGGGTCTCGTGAGATGCTCGACGGATTCGCCGAGCAACCACGTCGGCGGGGACGCATCGACGGAACGGAGCGTCGTTGAAGACAGCGCGGTCGACGCGAGCGATGTGGAAGGGGGCCTCGCCGAAGGCGGCACGGTCGAGGCCAGCGGTGCGGAAGGAGGCCCCGCCGAAGGAGGCCCCGCCGAAGGAGGCATGGTCGACGCCGACGGCAGCAACGCTGACGTCGACGCCGAGGTCAGCGATTCCTCGGTCCCCACCATCGTCAGCCCGTGGGGCGTCGCGCCATCGGCGTCCTCCACGCGCGTTTTCGCTTCCTGGGCGCCCGTCATCTCCGCGGCCGGTGTCGGCTGGGTACGCGCGTTCGATCAGAGTCAGACCGATAGCTCGATCGCAACGGCCAAGGACAACCATCTCGCGCTGGCTGGCATTTTCTTCTTCAGTGATCCGGGGCCCGTGACCACTTTCCCGGTGAACAGTCTGCCGGGCTTCAGGGACTACGTATCGACATTGGTGGGCAGGACGCGAGGTCAGGTGCGCCATTGGGAAGTGTGGAACGAGCCCCCCAACTTCACCGAGAACAAGTCGCCTGCCGCCTATGCGACCATCGTCGCGAACGCCTACGAAGCAGCGAAGGCGGTCGACGCTACGGTCGCGATCGGGCTCGCCGCTCAGAGCAACCACGTGAACTGGCTCGCGCAGACGCTCGACGCAGGTGCCGTCGATCACTTCGACTACCTGACGGTGCATCCCTACGAGATTCTCGGCCTCGTCGAGAACGGGTGGGAGGCCGAATACATGAGCATCGTCCCGACCCTCCGAAAGATGCTCGCCGATAAGAATCCCGCCAAGAAGGACGCACCCATTTGGTTCACGGAGGTGGGCGAGCCCGTCAGCGGGACCATCACGGCCGATCATCAGGCCGATACGCTCGTCAAAGCCTACGTCATGGGGATCGCCCAGGGCGTGGCCAGCATCCATTGGTTCGAACCCCTCGACGGGGACTCAGGCCCCTTCGGGCTCATCGACGGCGCCGGTAGAAAGCGCCCGTCGTACACCGCACTCTCGAAGCTCGTCGAGCACCTCGGCCCCACGCCTCGTTATGTGGGTTGGTTACTGCTCAACGACGCGCACTACGCCTTCGTGTTCGAAGGTCCGGCGGGCGCGGTCATGATCGGCTGGGCTCTTCCTGGACAGAAGGCGAGCGTCGGGTTCGGTGCGCCGGTGCTCGTCGTCCAACCGAAGACCGGAGTGACGTCGACGATCGACTCTTACGAGCTCACGCCTTCCCCGATCATTCTGGTCGGCGCTCCTTCGTCCCTCGTGGCGCAGGCGCGGGACAACGTGAAGCGCCCCTTCCCGTGGGGAGGCGACTTCAGCAATGCGACGTCGATCTCGTTCACCGCTGGCGCTGCCGAACAGGGCCTTCATCCGGTCGGCCCCCGAAGCCTCGTGACGGTCGACGGCGCACCGGCTCTCGACGTGAGCGCCTCGGCCGGCCAGAGCTTCACGGTAGATCCCAATTTTTCGTCGTACACGACTTCGCCACTCCGGGTCACCGCGGTCGTCCGCCGCAGCGGTGCGGAAGCGGCGGGTTTCAACTTGAAGTACGAAGCGATCTCCGGATGGGAGTCGATCGGCAGCTGGTATGCCGTCCCGGCGAGCGATCAATGGACGGCGCAGACCTGGACGATTACCGACGCCCAGTTCGTCGGCAAATGGGGCTACCACTTCATGTTCGATTCCGATTCCATGCAAAACAGCAAGTACCGGATTCAGAGCGTCACGGTGACGAAGCCGTGAAGTGAACGGTCGGGCGCCCCTCTCTTTGCACGCGGAGAAATCCGAGCAGCCAAAGCGCGAGCTGCAAGTAGGAGAGCGAGCGCGCCGCACCTAGCTTCGGTTCCCGGGTGCGTGTGAATTCAGTCCCCACGGTGTTGGGCGCGTCGGACTTGTCTTCAATCGTTGGGCAAAGACGATCCGTTCAGTTGCGCATCCGACGAAAGGCTGCACCCTGGCCGTGCCGATCCGACTTCAGTCGTATCGACATGTGAGAAAACACTTTCGTGTGGGGAGGTCTCAATGACAGAACGTGGATTCGCCCGTAGCGGGCGACTGTATTGCAGTCTGATGGCGCTCGCGGCTTTGGGAGTCACCCAGGCGGGATGTTCGTCGGAAATGGGATCGACGGTCGACGACGAGGGCTCCGGTGGAGCTTCCGCCGACGATTTGTTGTCAGCACAGCGGCGTGGTCGCGGCGGAAAGGCGGCCGGTGGAACGGCTGGAAAAGGTGGCGCGGCAGGTGCGGGTGCCACGACGGGGATGGGCGGCAGCAAGGATAGCGGCGCAGGGAAAGCTGGATCAGCGGGCAGTGGCGGCGGCTCGACGGTCGACGCGGGGACGGGAACCATGATCGACGCCGGCGCGGCGGGGCTCGCCGCCAAGCTGGGAAAGACGAACTTCATGATTGGCCTGGGGCCGAATGGCTCGGCTTACCCCGCCAGTGGGCAACTCGATATCCGCTACGCGTATCTCGTGGGCAATGCCGACGTGAACAGCTCGTGGACGAAATGGAACTCGCCCGACGGTGAGTTTGCGGCGATCGTCGCCCGCAACGCGGCGGCCAAGGGTGCCATTCCGATGTTCGACGTGTACGAGTTTGCCGCCGACGGCGACGGAAGCTTCGGCATCGTCCGCGATGCGACGTTCATGACGCGGTTCTGGTCCGATCTGCAGCTTCTTGCCAACAAGATCAAAGCGTTCGACAAGCCGGCCATCGTGCACCTCGAGCCCGATTTCTGGGGCTATGCACAGAGCGCGTCGCCGGGTGGCGATCCCACGAAGTTTGCGGCCAAGGTCAAGATTGCACCGACGTGCGGTGATCTGGCCGACGATCTGACGGGGCTCGCCAGGTGCGCGCTCCGCATCTTCCACACCACGTCGCCCAAAGCGGTCGTGGGTCTGCACGCTTCGCAATGGGCAGCCTACAATGACAACGGCCAGCCCGACGGCGCCGCCGTGGGGAAGTTCCTGGCGCTCCTTGCCGGAGGGCAAGCCGACTTCGTGTCGACCGATATTCTCGATCGCGACGCGGGCTGCTTCGAAGCCAAGCCTTCGGCGTACGATTGCGGGCGCGGAGGCTCGACCGGCTGGTACTGGGACGAGACGAACGCGACCAGCCCGAACTTCCACGAATACTTGACGTGGGCCAAGGCGCTGCATGCCGGCGCGGGTGTCCCGACCTTGTGGTGGCAAACACCGATGGGCGTACCGAGCACGACGCCCGGCGGCACTGCCAATAAGTATCGAGACAACCGCGTACACTATATCTTCTCGCACGTTCGCGAGTTCATCGATGCCGGCGGCATCGGCGTTTGCTTCGGCGGAGGTGCCCAAGGACAGACGACGGTCAGCACCGACGGCGGCCAGCTCGCCCTGGCGCTCGGGAAATACAATCAAAGTCCCGAAGCCCTCTAACACTGCTCGAACTTAGCCTACGGCGAGGGGCGGCCCAAGGGCCGTCCCTACACCGCGGCTGCCTTTGCTAAAGCGCCTCTTTCTTCGCCTCGCAGCCGAGTAGAGCGCGATCTCGGCAGTGCGTGGAGACGCACGCCATCATGTTGGCGCGTCCGGTGTCGCTCATGCCCGAGAGCGTCTGCCGACAGTCGGACATGGTGGGTGCCGGTGCTTCGCCGGCACAGCCCTTCACGATACCTTCGCAGGAAGCCGTGACCAGCGAGGGCGTTGGCGCCGCGCCGCCATCGATCGCGGCGAGCGGCGCCACGGGATCCGGGCACGCCGCCATCAACGCCGTGTGTCCGCAAAGGTTCACGCGGGCCTGATCGCACAGCTCCTGGCCTTTCAATCGGCGCAGGCAAGCCACCGCCGCTTGTGCGACCTTGGGTTTGAAGGCAAGTTTGAACTCGCTGCAGCGCTTCGCTGCGAAGTTGCAAAAACCTTCGTCAGAGGGGCCGGCGGCCGGACACTCCTCGACGCTCCCGACGCTGTCATCGCAGACCGGAGGTGGCGGAGCGCGCTCCACGATTACGACGGTGGGCGGGCTCGGAACGGGCGCGGCGGCATGGGGAACATCGGCGGTTGGCGTCGAGCTCGACTTGTCGCGCGCGAGCCAGCCACCGAAACCGCCGGCGGCGAGAGCCGTTGCAGCGAGAAGAAAACCGGATCGTTCGATCACCATGGCCATGCTCCTGCAATGGGGTGGCGCGACCAGCATGATCGCTGCAATGCTCCCCCATTGGCATGGCTCGCATGGTCCGTGCCAAGGCGAAATACCGCGAAATACGAAAAGGGAGTGCTCAGCGAGGGGGGTGGGCGTCGTCTTCGAACAGAGCGCGCACGATTGACTCATCTGCAAACGGCAATTGCACACCCGCTGCTTCTTGCGTCCGTTCATGGCCCTTGCCCGCGATGAGCACGAGGTCTTCCGGACCTGCGTCGCGAAGGGCAAGTCGGATCGCGCGATCACGCCGCATTTCGTGCCGTACGTCGCCGTGTCCGTCGAGCCCCTGGGCAATTTCCGCCATGATGGCGAGGGGGTCCTCGTTTCGCGGATTGTCGGAGGTCAGCACCACGCGATCGGCGCCGCGAGCCGCCGCGCCGAGCAGCGGTCTCTTCACCCGGTCGCGCTGGCCACCGGCTCCGAATACGACGCTCAACCGACCTGTGCAAAGCTGGCGCGCAGTCTGCAACGTTCGCTGGAGCGCGTCAGGCGTATGTGCATAGTCGACGACCACATAAGGGCGCTCATGGATCACCTGGAAGCGACCCACCGGTGGCGCCACCTGGGCGAGCACCGCCGTGGCCGTGGCCATCGGGACACGCGCGGCCAAAGCAGCGCCGAGTGCCGCCATTGCGTTTTCGACGAAGACCTCGCCGATGGCGCGGATGCGCAGGGCAGCGGGGAGGTCCGGGAAGCGGCGCGAGGGCTCGAGCTCGAAGGTCGTGCCCTGAAAGCTGGGGCGCGGGGAATGCGCCGCGAGATCCGCTGCGGCCCATGAATCGCCTCGGGCAGGAACGCCATACGAAAGGATTTCGACACCCGCGGGCACGACCTCCGCCAGGAGCTCGGCGCCCGCATCGCGGGCGTTCAGTACGGCGATGCCGCCGGGTGGCAGGGCCATGAAGAGCTGGGCTTTGCTGGCGAGGTAATCCTCCATCGAGCGATGGGCATTGGCGTGGTCCTGGGTCAGGTTGGTGAAGACGGCGATGCGGCACGGCCACGCTTTGGCGAATCCGAGGGCCAGCGCTTCACTCGTGAATTCGACGGCGGCATAGCGGCCGCCCGCCGCGACGCAGCGTCGCATCGTCTCGAGGAACCCGTCGTAGTGGTCCGGCACGTCGAGCTGCTCCTCGTCGAGAAACGAACCAACCGTCGTGACGCGCGCCACCGGCCGCGCGAGGGCGGCGAGCAGAGCGGCAATGGTGGCGGTCGTCGACGTCTTGCCGTTCGTCCCCGTGACGCCGACTGTGAACAGAGATTCTGCCCACGTCGGCGCTGAGGGTGGGGGACGCAAGGGGGTCATCCCCTTCGAGGATACCGCCGCCTCGATGGCCGATGCCATAGGGGCGGCGATCCCTTGCCGCGACTAGGACGAATGATCCACGCAGCTCGTGCTGACGCTCGCGCTCGCGCTCACCGAAACACTCATGCTGGCCGATGCCTTGATCGAAGCGTCGGCTGCGGTGCCCGCGCAGGCGAGAGCCTTGCCGCCCAACTTCCCCGAGGCGTCGACGACGGCCTGGCCGGTGGCGGCGACTTTCTGGAGCGCTCGTTGCGCCAGTTGGCCCTTCGTCTTGAAGGTCAGCAAGACGGCTGGCAGGTTGGCCTCGATCGTCGCCTTCAGTTTGGCGAGATCACCCGATGGATCGAGGTTGAAAACCAGCGAGATCGACTGCGGCGTGCACGTCACCTTGGCAGAGGCGTGTGCGCTGCAGCTCGACTGACAGCTCGTGTCGCCCTTGCAAACCGGCGGCGTGATCTCCGTCTCGCACTTGGGCTGGCTCACCGTTCCGGTGCATCCCCCCTTGCAGCTCACACCGGCGCTGCACTTCACGCTCGCGGACGCGTCGATCTTGCACTTGCCTTTGCACTTGCCCTCACATTTCGATGAGCACTTGCCATGGCACATTGCCTTGGGGTGGGGCTTCGTGCAGCGCCCTTCGCAGGTTCCCATGCAGTTGGCCATCCCCCCCCGACCGGTGGCCATTGAATCGCATTTGCCTTCGCAAATCCCCTCGCAGCCCCCCTCGGTCTTGCCGTGGAGCTCGCCGTCGCATGTCCCGGCGCATTCGGCTTCGCATTTGCCGGTACATTCCGTCTCGACGTCCGCGCGCCCCTCGCAGGTCGCCTCGGCCTTGCATTCGCCTTCGCATTGCACGCTGAGCTCGGCGGGAGGGCAGCGAACCTCGACGCTACCCTCGGTGCAGGTCACGTCCGTCTGGCAGGTGGCCTCGCAGCTCGCCTGCGCCTCCGCGTCGACGGTGCATTCGCCCCCCGACACCTGGAGCGCGAAATTGGCGCCCAGGTCGGCGCTCGCGGCGGTGAGAATGGCGTCGATTCGGCCTGCCGCGACGTCGCATGCCCCGGTCTTGCCGGAGTTGGAAATCGCGGTGTCGGCGTTGTCGGCGGACCAGCGGTCCGTTTCGCCCAAGTCCTTGGCGATGTTGACACAGGCGAGCTTCACGTCGGCCTTGATGCCGTCGCCGACTTGCTTGAGCTCTGCCGCCGCTTGGGCGAAGGCCTTGACCTTGCCGTCGATACTGAGCGAGCCGACGGCATCTCCCCCCGCCTCGAACTCGTTGCAACCGCTCGCGGCGTCTTCGATTTGGTTCTTCAACGCGCAGCCGCTCATCACCGGGACGGCGGCTACAAAGATGATCCACGGCAAAGCCGAACTTGTTTTCAATCGCATGGCAAGATCCTCCCTCATTGGTCACAAATGAAATGGGTCACAAATGAAACCCGACGACGGCGGACGCCATGAGGGCGGCGCCGACGCTCGAGCCATCGAGCTTATAAATGTCCTCCGAAACACTACCGGTGCCCTGATTCAGATCGACCCCGGGCCGCGTGAGCCCCAGCAAATCCGCGGTGGCCGAGCCTCCAATGGAGAAGGCTTTGTTGAGATAGTAATCCGCCCCGAAGCCGAGCCGGATGTTGTAGCCCTGGATCCGCACCCTCGAGTTTCTCAGGCTGCCTACCTTCGCGTACCCTCCCGCGAAGAGGATGTACGGTTCGAGGGCGCCGAGCGGGATCTTGAAGCCGACCTCGGCATCGAGTGTCCACAGGTCCCAATCGCGAAAGTGGCCGAATTGAAAGCGCGGGCCCAGCGTGACGAACAAGAGTCGAACCCCCGCCCCGAAACTCGCGGCCCCGCCAATATCGGCGTTGTGCACCTGGCTCGGAAACAGCTCCTTCGTCAAATGGAGCGTCTCCAGTCCCACGTACTGGACGCCAAACGCCGCATTCACATAGAGGAACTCCGAAATGTGGCTGATGGGTGCCTGCGTTTGGTTGGGCGCGCTGCCCGCTGGCGCCGCCGGGCCCGCCGGCGCCCCCGGGTCCGCTGGCTCCGCAGGGGCGTCAGCGTCCGACTGCGCGTGTGCGGATCGCGCGCATGTCGCGAAAGCGACAGCGACGCAGAACCATCCGATGCTCCCCCTCAACTCGCGCATCCTCTCGATCTCCGTACTCGCCGTGCGATCGCTGCTCGCGTGCGCGGTTGAAATCGCAGCTTTTACTCTCGTCTTGGCGACGAGCGAGCGTAACAGCAACAATCGGACCAGAAGAGCACGCCCGCGGATGGCTTCGATTCACACGTCCCAGCGTGGACGCGGTTCTCGCGCAGCCTTTGCTGCTAGCTCCTACGCTCAATCGATCCGCGCCGTGTTGTGACTGCACAGGCTTGGGCACAGTGTAGGCAAGCGGACCGGTTGGCGTGGAGACGGACAATCCGATGTTCGATTTTGCTGGGCCGAATTTGCGCCGCCGTTCAGCTGCGAGCCAGGGCTCGGGCGAGAACTTCACGCAGCTTTGCGAGCTCGGGTGGCTTGGCCAGATGCTGATCGAATCCCGCTGCGCGCGCCTTGGCGCGATCGTCGGGCAGTGCGTAGCCGGTCAGCGCCACGAGGTACGTCGAGCAGAGCTCTTGGTCGGCGCGGAACGCCTTGGCCACTTGGTAGCCGTTCATCCCGGGTAGGCCGATGTCGCAGAAAACGACGTCGGGCCTGAACCTTCGCGCCGTGTCGAGCCCCAGAGGACCCTCATGGGCCATGGCCACTTCGTGCTTTTCCAGCAAGAGGACGTCGCGAAGGCTGCACGCCGAGTCGACGTTGTCTTCGATGATGAGAACGCGTCGCGCCGAAACTCGGGCCGGCTTCGGCGAGCGCGCAATGTCGGCCGCTCCACCGGCCACGAGCGGCAAACGAACGATGAACTCCGCGCCGGTGCCGAGTCCCTGGCTCCTGGCTTCGACTTCTCCGCCGTGCATCTTCACCAGCGCCTTCACCAGCGCCAGGCCCAGCCCGAGACCGCCGCTGCTGCGATCGAGCGTCTCGGCGGCCTGCTCGAACGGCTGGAACAGCCGCGGCAGGGCCTCGGCAGAGATACCGACTCCGGTATCGCGTACGCCGATGATGGCGGTGCGACGTGCCTCGTCGGCTTTCAGCGTCACCGAGACGCGCCCTCCCTTGGTGGTGAACTTGGCGGCATTCTGCAGCAAATTGCCAATGACCTGTGCGATTCGAGCCGGGTCTCCGTCGCCGAGGAGACGCTCGTTCATGACGTCGAGCTCGAGGGTCAACCCGCTCGCCTCGAAGAGCGCCCCGTAGTCCTCCGCGGTACGCCGCACGAGCACCGCCAGATCGAACAAGCTGCGCTGCAGCTTGATCTTGCCCCGGGAGATTCGCGTCATGTCCAAGAGGTCGTCGACGATGCGGGTCAGATGGTCGACCTGACGACCGAGGATGGCTTTGGAGAGTCGCGCTTGCTCCGAATCGGGCGGCACGCGGTCGAGGACGTACAGGCTATGGCGAATCGGCGACAGCGGATTGCGGAGCTCGTGCGAAAGCAACGCCAGAAACTCGTTCTTGCGCCGATCGGCCTCGACCAGCTCACGCTCGAAGCGCTTTCGTTCGGTGAGGTCGTACGTCGCCCCGATGACCTGCCGAACCTTACCCTCCGAATCCTTCAGCGGCAGGAGCGTAGCGAGCATGGTCATGACGCCTCCCGAGATCGCCTTGAGGTCGACCTCGAATTTCTGCGGGAGGCCGGTTTCGTAGGCCCGTATCAAGTGCGGCACGTACCCTTGCGTCAGCTCCTCGGACCAAAGCTCTTCGTCGCGTTTACCGACGATGTCCTCGAGCTTGGAATTGGTGAGCTTGAGGCCGACCGAATTGAGATATTCGTATCGCCGCTCGGCATCGTAAATGGAATATCCCTCCGGCGTGTTCTCCAGCACCGTACGCAGCCGGATCTCGCTTTCGCGCAGGGCTTGTTCGGCGCGCTTGCGATCGGTGATGTCGTGTCCCTGGATCGATGAACCGCTGGCGAAAGGGTACAGAAAAATTTCGTACCATTTTGCGCGCGCGCGGTCGTAGTACTCGAACGTGACCGGCCGCTGCTCGGTCCAGGCCCGTTCGCAATCCGAGCGAAATGTCGGGTCGGCGTCGGGAAAGACTTCCCACAGCGAACGCCCCAGCATTTCGTCGCGGGTTCGGCCGATCGCCAATGCGGCATGCTCGCTCACGTCCGTATAACGCCAGTCGCGACCGATGGTGGTGAAGCCGTGGGGAATGGTTTCGATGATGCCAGCGAGCTGCGACTTGGTCGCGCGGAGTGCCTGTTCGGCATGCTCCCGTTCGGTGACGTCGAGTACGAGCGACAGAATCGAGCCGACCGTTGCCGTGGCGAAGACAACGGAGTTGTACCACTCGCAATGGACGACCGAACCGTCGCGCCGCAGATTCCGATGCTTGCTCTTTTTGTGCGGACGCTTGCCGTTCGCAAGTTCCGCCATCGCCGAAGCTACGGCCGGGGCGTCCTCTGCGTGGACGAGGTTCAGCTCTTCGGCGCGCTTGCCGATGGCTTCATCGGTGCGCCAGCCGAAGAGCCGAGCTGCCGAACCGGACCAGCGCGTGACGCGTAGGTCGGCAGGCGACCATTCGATCACCGCGAGAGGGGAATGTTCGTGGAAACACGCCAGGCGCTCCGTCGCTTCGCGGAGCGCGGTCTGGCTGCCCCCGGGCTGGCCAGGTTCCGTCTCGATGGCGGTGCTCGTCGACGAGAAGAAGTTGCTCGTCGGCCGCTTGCGTGCCGCTGTCGCTGCTGGTGGACGGCTCTTGCTTCGCCCCATCGATACTCCTTCGCGTCGGGCGATACCACGCGCCTCGGGCGACCATAAGAGGGAAGGGCTGGGGGCACTTTTGGCGAAAAGAGGGGACGGCGCTGGGCGTTGGTCCGGGGCACCGTATCGAGCAATCCCGATGAGAAGTTGGTACGGTGCGGTTCTGAAAACGAATCTCGCCTCCCTCCAGCAGACGCAAGCTTTTCGATGGGTCGTGCTCCTCCTTGCCATCGGGGCTGGGGCAACGTTCCTTCCGCTGTGGCCGTCCCTCGTTCTGGCCGTATGGGTCGCGGTGATGCTGCGCCCGCTGCTCTTGCGCATCGGTAAGGCGACCGGTGGTCGCCAACGCGCAGCCGGCGGTCTGGTGGTCATGCTCGTGATGGTGCTGTTCGTTCCTTTCGGCAGCGCGGTCGTCTCGCTGTCGCGAGGAGCCGTCGATCTTGCGCGCGGCCTGATGGGGTCCGATAGCGCGAAGAGCGCACTCGTCTCGGTGGTCTCCACTGGACCAGGGGGCGACGCGGCTGGCGGCGGCATCCTCGAGACGCTGAAGTCGCCGGGCAAGATCATCGCTCTCGTCCAGGAGCACGGCGCGGCTGCCGCCCAGATCCTGGGCGATGTCGCTGGCGCCGCAACCCAGGCCGTGCTCGGGTTCTTCGTTTTCTTCTATGCGGTCTACGTGTTTCTGGTGGACGGCCCTGCTTATTGGGAATGGTGCGAGAAGCATGCGCCCATCGAAGTCGACAAGACGCGGCGACTTGCCGCTGCTTTCAACGAAACTGGACGCGGCCTCTTCATCGGCGTCGGGCTCACCGGTCTCGCGCAAGGCATCGTAGCGACGACGACCTACGTCGCGCTCGGCGTGCCGCGTGCGCTCGTACTCGGGCTGCTCACTTGCATCGCCTCGCTCATTCCTTCGGTGGGGACCGGGCTCATCTGGGTGCCGGTCGCCATCGGGCTCGCGCTCGCGGGAAAAGCGGTCTCGGCCGCGATCATGGCCGGAGTAGGCGTCTTCGTCATCGCCACCGTCGACAACGTGATGAGGCCGATCTTCGCCCGCTTCGGAAATTTGGAGCTTTCGACCTTCGTCCTGCTGACGTCCATCTTCGGCGGTCTCGCCACGTTCGGGACCTGGGGGCTGATCCTGGGGCCTCTTTTCGCCAGGCTGGCGAAAGAAGGCTTGATCCTCGCGCGGGCCGAGCGGCTCGGTAAGCGGTCCGTCGAGAATGACACGGCCCCGCCCGAGAACGAGAAGGGCGAGGCGCAGCCTTCAGGCGTCGGGTGACGATCGCTGTTTTCGTCGAGCGTGGTAGCGCGCGTTCCTTTCGGTTCGCACTTTCTTCTGTCTCGCCAGCTCGTATTCATTGAGCCGCACCAGTCGTTGCATCGACCGTTGCCTCGCGGCGGTCCATTTGACGCGGCGCTCGGCTTCTCGCTCACGTTCGTCGGCCGCTGCTCGTTTCTGATGAAGCTGTTCGATCGACATCTGCAAGAGCGACTTGACGACGATGGGTTCGAGACCAAGCTCGGTCGCCCAGCTGGGATCGTCTCGGATCCGCTGAACGTCCTCGCAGACCCAGCAGCCGCATTTGGTCTTGGTACCGTTGACCTTGCAGAACATACAGTCGCATTGGGATCTTCGGGCCATTGTCTTATCGTCTCGCTGACGGTTGCGAAGATCAAGGGCCCGTTAGGAGGCGCGGGCCGAACGCTCCTCGGCTTTGGGGGGGAGAAAGGGTCCACCCCGCGGCGTCTTCGGCAACTCCATGAAATGTCGAAGGGGCCGAAAGGCGCCGACCGGGCGAAGTGGATGCACGCCGCACATGTGGGCGTGGTTCGGAGCTTGCAGCCCCCGTCCTCGCTCGGCACGGTGCCGGCGCAGAGTGTGACCGCAAAACACGGGCGGGCGATCCTCGAACGCCGTCAAGGAGTGAACATGCAGACGCAGCGAATGATGAGAGGCGCGCACCTCGTGCAATCGAGTTGGCAAGAGGAGGGTATCGAACGGCTGGAAAATGGCCGCGGTGCGGGCCTGGCGCAGCGCGAAAGCGGCGTCGTCCGGCGTGCGACGGGTTTGGGATGGTTCAGCGTGGCGCTCGGCGCGGCGGAAATCCTTGCCCCGCTTGCCATTGCTGGAATCGCTGGTGCGCGTATCCGTCCACAGACCCGGACCGCGATGCGTCTGCTCGGTTTGCGGGAGCTCGCCAACGGCGCCGGTATTCTCTCCCAGCCTCGAGCGTCGGCGTGGCTCTGGGCGCGGGTCGTCGGCGATGCGATCGATCTCGCCTTGCTCGGCAAGGTACTGGCGTCGCCGCGGTGCCGACGCGCTCGGACGCTCACGGCCATGGCATCCGTGCTAGGCGTGACCGCCCTCGACGTCCGCACCGCGATCGAGTGCAGTCGAAACGAACGTGGTCTCGCCGAGCCGGAAGGCATCCACGTGCTCAGCGCCATTACCGTGAATCGCCCGCGGGAAGAGGTCTACCGGTTCTGGCGCGACCTCGAGCATCTTCCACAGTTCATGGCGCATCTCGAATCGGTCAAAGTCGAGAACGGCCGTTCCAAGTGGCGGGCCAAAGGCCCTGTCGGCGTACCTATCGAGTGGGAGGCGGAGATCGTCTCCGATCAACCGAACGAGAACCTGGCCTGGCGCTCGTGCACGGGCGCCGATGTACCGAACCAAGGATCGGTTCGATTCCTCGATGCTCCTCGAGGCCGGGGTACGGAGGTCCGGGTCGAGCTCCGCTATGATCCCCCCACCGGCGCCCTCGGCGCCGCCGTCGCCAAGCTCTTCGGCGCCGAGCCTGGCCAGGAGATCGCCGCCGATCTGCGGCGCTTCAAGCAAGTCATGGAAACGGGTGAGGTGCTCCACTCCGACGCGAGCATCCACCGAGGTCCGCACCCGGCCCGCCCCTCCGGACCGTCCAGCGATGGCGACCGAAAGCGGACGCTCGGGCGCGGTTCACGACAACAAAAAGAAAGGCGGGTCGCGCGATGAAGGCCAACTGCTGGATGCACAGGAAGAGTGTCGCCATTCAAGACGTCCCCGATCCGAAGATTCTCAATTCGCGCGACGCCATCATCCGCGTAACGACCACGGCCATCTGTGGATCCGACCTCCATCTTTACAACGGCTTCGTTCCGACGATGGAACGGGGGGACGTTCTCGGGCACGAATTCATGGGCGAGGTGGTGGAGGTCGGACGAGGCGTCAACAATCTTTCGGTCGGCGATCGGGTGGTCGTCCCGTTCCCCATTGCGTGCGGCGGCTGCCTCGCTTGTCAGGAAGGCAATACCTCGCTGTGTGAGAACTCCAACCCCAATTCCTGGATGGCGGCGACGATGTGGGGACATTCACCGGCCGGTATCTTCGGCTACTCCCACATGCTCGGCGGGTTCGCCGGAGGTCAGGCCGAATATGCGCGGGTTCCCTTCGCCGATGTCGGCCCCCTGAAGATTCCGAACGGGCTCACCGACGAGCAGGTGCTCTTCCTGTCCGACATTTTTCCGACCGGGTACATGGGTGCCGAGATGTGCAACATCCAGCCGGGAGACGTCATCGCCGTCTGGGGCGCGGGTCCCGTCGGCCAATTTGCCATCGCCAGCGCGCGCATGCTCGGGGCAGAGCGGGTGATCGCCATCGATCGTTTCCCGTACCGCCTCCGCATGGCGACCGACCGCGCCGGCGCGACCGAGACCATCAACTACGAAAAGGAAGACGTCCAAGAAGCGCTCAATGCGCTCACGGGCGGCCGCGGTCCGGACGCCTGCATCGATGCGGTGGGGCTGGAAGCACACGGGCATGGACCCATGTACGCCTACGATCGTACGAAGCAGGCGTTGATGCTTCAGCCCGACCGACCTACCGCGCTCCGGCAGGCCATTCAGGCTTGCAAGAACGGTGGCATCGTCTCCGTCATTGGCGTGTACGGCGGGTTCATCGACAAGTTCCCGATGGGCGCGATCGTCAACCGATCGCTCACGATTCGGAGCGGCCAATGCCACGTTCATCGTTACTTGCAGCCCCTCCTGCAGCGCATCGAAACCGGGCAGATCGACCCGAGCTTCGTCATCACGCATCGCCTGCCGCTCGCCGAGGCCGCGCGGGGATTCGAGATGTTCATGAACAAGGTGGACAACTGCGAGAAGGTGGTTCTCAAAGCGGCTTAGCGAAAGCGGTGTCGGGTTCGTCGACCACGGTGAGGATGGGTTCGAAAGTCGACGCCGGGACATCGAACAACGAAGGCTGATCGGGGTCCGCAAAGAGACTGGAGAAAGCTTCGGGCGTCAGCGCGCGAACGAGTCGGGCGGCGAAGGTTTCACGCAAGATGCGCGTGTAATACTCGACGTCGTAATCGCGCGGGTCGCTCGCCGCTTCGTCGCGATCCGTGCTCGCGTCGTCATCGGCGTAGGTCTCGGAAAGGAGTCCCGCCTTGCCGCCCGCGGTGCGATAGATACGCACGCGCTCGCCGACCGTCCATGTCGTGCGCCCGCTGCGGAGCACCGCTTCGTAAGGAAGCTCGCGACGCTCGTGGCGCGTGGCCATGTACTCGGTCGGCGTTTTGGTGAGTCGGACGCGGGCGGAGACGTCGAACGTCGTGACGCGTCGACCGCGCAAGGCGGCGATGGCGCCTGTATACGCGCCCTTGACGCCCTGCAAGTCGCGGCGCAAAAGACAGGTGAGCGCTTGGCGCAAGAACGCTTCGCCGAAAGGTTCGGCGCGACTCGAGCGAAACGCTACCCCCCGTAAGACGACGGGGCCGCCGTACGGCAGGAGGGCGTAGTTCTTGGGTTCATGGGAGAGCATGGCCGCATAGCGTCCGTCGAATTCGAGCTTGACGCGTGGGGGAAGGAGGGCGGCCACCTCGCTTACCACGCGGCGTTCGTCGGCTTCGGTGAAGTCACGAGGGACCGCGAAGTAGACACCGTCGGTGTCGGCTTCGAGCAGCGTGACCCCGCGCTCGGCGAGCTCGCGGCAGATGAGCTCGAGAACGCCGCGTCCACGCCGCGTCACGTCGTTGGCGGCGTGCACGTCGGCGAAACGCGTGAGCCCCACCGCGCCGAGATATCCGTAGGCGGAGTTGACGACGATCTTCATCGCGGCGGACATGGCGTCGTGGGTGTGACGCTCGGTGGAACCGGCCGGCGCAGCGCGCGCCGCCGCTTTGGCGGCAAGACGTTGATCGACCAGGCGATCGACGATCGCGACGAGCACCCCCAGGCGATCGCGTGCGGGCCCGATGCGGTACTGCCGCATGAGCGAAGGGTAGAGGCTCGCCACGTCCGCTTTCACGATGTTGTGAGCGACGCCGGTGGCGAAGAGATGCAGCGCGGCGCCGCTGTGCGACGTGCCGTCGCCGGCCTCGTGGGCCGGCAAGGCAGCGCCGGCACGCAAATAGGCTCGGACGAGGAGCGGGTCGAGCACCCCGGTGGCCGGCCCGGCGTCGGCGAGCCTCTCGTAGCGACGGGGCGCCATGCGTGCGAGCGCGAAGGCGGCGCCCCCGAGAAGCCGTGCGATGCCGGCCGCTTCATCGACGTCGTCGCACGCGTAGCGCCGTACCCGCTCGGGATCGCGACCGAACACTTCGTACACGCGGCTGCCGGCAATGTGTTCCCGCTCCGGCCGGGCCACACCGAAATGGCGCGCCACCGCTTTGAGCCCGCGACCAGGCAAATCGCGCGCCGAAAAATCATGACGGATGACGGCGTCGAGCGTGTCGATGAGCTCGCGTCCGGGAATCGTGTAGCGGGCACGAGCCATGGAAGGGTGTGAACGCGCCGCGGGTCTCTTGCGAAGGGTGGCCACGCCCGTGCGGCCCATATCGACGGGTACCCCCAAGCGCTGCGCGCGTCGCACCAGGAAGGGAAGATCGAAGCCGTGCAAGTTGTGATTCTCGATAACGTCGGGATCGATCGCTCGAAGGCGCGTGAAAAACTGGCCCATGAGATCCGCCTCGTCGTCATCGGTGCGGCCGGCCGCGGCGAGTGTTTCGGTGCGGCCCTGCCCATCGCGCAGCGCGACGAGAAAGATCCGGTCGCGATCGGGATCGAGACCGGTCGTCTCCAGATCGAATTGCATTCGCGTGAGCTCGTCGAAGCGAAGACCGCGAAAGTACGTTCGACCCGACGCGACGAGGTATTGCTCTTCCGGCGGCAATGCCAAGACCGATCCCTTGCCGAGCTCGCGAAGATGCGTGAAGGGCCGGCGCAGGCGCCGACGCGCGCCGCGCAGGATGGCGTGGGCGAGCGCTCGCGCATCGTCGGCGTGGACCAGGTAGCGCAGCGCGCCCGGACCGGTGAGCTCTTGGTAGGTAACGTACCCCGGCGCCTCCCCGTCGCCTCGCGGTCGAAGTCGATCGCCCAAGTGGGCGAGATCATCGAGCGCGGCGAGGACGAACCACGGCCGAAAGCGTGCCGTTTCCCGCACCAGTTCGCGCGTTTGCGGGAGGCGCCTCCAGACGAAGGCGCGACCATCGGTCTCGGCCCATACGGAAACGATACCCGGCGTATCGTCCCAACCCCAGAGCCACTCCTCTTCTCGCGTGACCACGGCGTCAGCCTGCCCGCATACACCCAGGCGAGGAGCGCGGGAAGCGCGAGGCGCTGTTGCCGCAGGCTCACGGAGTGCTAAACCCTCGCCCGATGTCGCAGCTAGCTGTTCAAGTCCTTGCCGATACCATGGTCCTCGGAAACCTCCTCGAGTCGCTGCGCCGGCGGTTTGGCCCTTATGATCTCGTCGATCATTGGAAGCAAGGCGAGTTTCATCACGACTTCATCGTGCGCCTCCGCGATCGCCAATCGCTACCCGGAAACATCCTTGCGATCGCAACGAATTGCAATGGCGGCGTCAAAGAGGTGCTCTGTTTCGACGACATCCCCCAGCGATCGGCGCTGTGGCATTGGCGCTGCCCGCGCACGAGCGAGTTTTCGGGTTCGTTGCCGCCGATCTTGGCACGTGCCACGACGGATCACTGGTTCGACCCCTGCGAGCTTCTCGGTTCGAACGCGCGCAGCGAGCTGAAAGCGGAATACCGCCGTCGCCAACCGGGGGGCGGATGGGAAATGGTTCCGCCGCAATAGCACCCCAATATCCTTCGGGTTTTCGCCATGTTCAAGGCGGCGGGGAAGGCCGCGACGTGCGGGATCCCTGCCGATTCTTGCCGTCGCTCGGCCCCTTCGTATCAATCGCCGCACGCTTTGCGGTAGAGTCATTTCCATGGGGGATGGGGGCAATACGCGGGGGACTGGCGCCGGTGCGCTCGGTGTGAGCGGCGCGAGGAAGAACTAGCATGCGGCGGCTGCTCTTCGTCGACGACGAAAAGCTGGTGCTCGACGGGCTGCGCAACATGCTGAGGCCGAAGCAACGTCACTGGGAGATGACCTTCGTTGCCGGCGGACCGGAGGCCATCGAGGAGCTCGGACGGCGCGAGTTCGACGTGGTGGTGAGCGACATGCGCATGCCACGCGTCGACGGCGCGGCCGTCTTGAAGCACGTCCAGGCCACGCAACCGAACGCAGTGCGTATCGTGTTGACCGGCCATACCGAGACGGAATTGGCGCTGCGAACCATCCCCGTCGCGCACCAGTTCTTGAGCAAGCCGTGCGACGCTGCCACGCTGGAGGGAACGATCGATCGCGCGTGCAGCCTGCAGAGCATCCTCACCGATCCGGCCCTCCGCTCCGCGGTGGGGGCCATCGGTCGCCTCCCGTCGGTGCCAGCGCTCTACATGAAAATCAACGAGTCGCTCGAAAAACCGACGACGTCGCTCAAAGACGTCGCTCTGCTCATCGAACAGGACATGGCCGTGTCGGCCAAGATCCTGCAGGTCGTCAACTCCGGTTTCTTCGGCCTGCCCAAGCGCGTGACCAACGTGCATGCCGCGGTGACGTTCATCGGGATCAACATGCTGCGCCGCATTCTCTTGTCGGTGCAGGCTTTTTCCGCCTTCGAGCGGCCGACTGTCCCGGGCTTTTCGCTCGAGGAGCTGCAAAAGCATTCGCACCTGACGGCGGTGGTCGCCAGTCGCATGTTCAAAGCCAAACGCGAATCGGAAGACGCCTTCACTGGCGGCATCCTGCACGATATTGGCAAACTGATCTTGGCGACGCGTCCTTCCGGTGGTGAGCCGCGACCGGGGGTCCGCTCACCCGCCTCGATCACCACCAGCGGCCCCCCCGACGCGGCCGAAGTGAACGGCGTGACCCACGCCGAAGTCGGAGCCTACCTCCTCGGCATTTGGGGTCTCCCCTACGCCGTGGTGGAGGCGGTGGCCTACCATCACAACCCGCTGGCCGTGCGGCACAAGACGTTCGACGTGGTCGACGCCGTGTATGTCGCCAATATCCTCACGCAAGAATCCCCCGCTCGGGACCCTTCGTCGCCGGATAGCCTGGACCACGCGCACCTCGCCCATCTCGGCGTGGAAGGGATGCTCCCCGAGTGGCGGCAACTCGTGCAGAGTCTGCGCGTGGCCGAGCCGGGCACATGACGATGGCCGCCGCATCCGCGGTGCCGCAGTCATTGGAAACGAAGCTCGGGCGAGCCCTCATCGTCGACGACGACGTGGCGCTCTGCAACGCGATGTCGCGGTATCTGACGCAGCTGGGTTACGAAGTGGTCACCGCCTTCACGGGATCGGACGGTCTGCTGTGCATGCAGAGCGGCGATTTCGACGTGGGGATCTTCGATCTACATCTGCCCGATACTTCCGGCCGGAACTTGCTCATCGCTTTCAAGGAGAAGTCACCCCAGTCGGACGCGATCATGCTCACCGGCAGCGGTTCGCTGGAAGTCGCGATGGAGGCCATCCGGAGCGGCGCCTTCGACTTCATCACCAAGCCGTTCGTGCTCGAACAGCTGGAGCGTTCGCTGAGCAGA
>DATHES010000030.1:0-129497 GCA_035318465.1 Polyangiaceae bacterium | reverse complement strand
CCTTGCCTATTGCGAAGAACAGCAGGGCATGCTGGTCGAAGCCTTGGTCGACTACGAGCGATCGGACGATCTCACGGCGGGAACGACGGAGGAATTTCGCGCTCAGCTGCCAGCCAAGCGCGAATCGCTGCGGCGCCGAATTCCCACCATTACACTCTTGGTTCCACCCAAGCCGCCCAATCAGGCGCTCACTGTCGACGGCCACACCATGCCGTCCGCGGTGCTGGGAAAGCCCATCCCTTTGAATCCGGGCCACCACACACTGGTTCTCACCGCGCCGGAACATGCTGCATTCACGACCCAGGTTTCGCTCAATGAGACGGACGCCGTCGTGGCCAACGCCATTTTGGCGCCACTGCCCAAACGTCCTCTGGTGTCGACATTGAAACCATCATCACCCTCAGTCGCGTCCGCGCTGCAGCCAACTCCCGACATTTCGGCGAACAATGGATGGCCCACCCGGACCTACGTGTTGATTGGCGAGGCGGCCGTGGCGCTCGGCGCGCTCGGCGTCGGAATAGGCTATACGCTCCAGGCCTCGTCTAAAGACGAACTCGCCGCTCGGTTGAGGCAGCAGGTGGGCTCTTCGAATGCGTGCGGGGACCAACCGGCGCACCCTGAGCAGTGTGCAGCCTTGCAACGCGCCAACGACGACGGCAAGACCGGTCAATTCATCGCGCGTATCGGGTTCATTGGCGCCGGCGTGGCCGCGGCGAGCTTCGTCGGTACATTGATCCTTTGGCGTCCACCAGCGAAAGTTGCAATCATTCCTTCGTTTGCGCCTGGTGCCGCGCAGTTGTCGGTAGCGGCCCATTTCTGAGTCGTGTTAAGCCGTACGGAACCGAAAATCCTTTCGGTCCTTGATTCCAGCAGTTTTTCGAGGGGGTATGCAGATACTTCTCTCTCGACCCGTTGGACGAATTCGACCAAATCGAACACTTTCGTGACCAAGTGCCTTGACGAAAGTCGTAGAGAAATTCGAATGCGCGAGCGATAATTCATTTGCAAAATGGTTGCGGTGTGCGATAAGCCGCCCTCATGGGAACTCTACGTACGGAACTCGAACGAATTGCCTCCTCCTTCGTTGCGTCAGTGCTCGACGCAATGAGAAACGCTTCTCTCAGCGAACTGGCCGATCAGAGCGGCGCCGGTCGCGCTGCGGGCGGCGCTATGGGTACTGGCCGTACGCGCGGTCGGCCGCGCGGCCGACCGGCTGGAAGCGCCGGCGCTCCCGCCTCTGCGGTTCGCCGTGGCGCGGGCCGGAGGCGTCGTCGTGCTTCTCCGGACGAGGTTGCCAAGCAGAAGGAAACGGCGCTTTCCGCAGCCAAGGGTCTGCGGCCCGGTTTCAGCAAAGGCGACGTCATGTCGAAATCGGGGTCGAAGGTCGACCTCGGTCGCGCACTCTCTCTTCTCGTTGCCGAAGGTAAGCTAACGAAGAAGGGTGATCGCCGCATGACCCGCTATTGGGTCAAGTAGCAACGAACGTCGCGCGCGCCTTCTCGCTGCACCGAGGGAGGCGCGCCAGCACTCCCCTAAGGGAGTGAGACCCTCAGCCTCGTTCGCCCGATCGCAATTTCGTCGCCATCGAGTATTTCTCTCTGGCCGGTGATCCGCACGAAGGTTCCGGCCCGCGACCCCAAGTCGGTAAGAACGATGGCCCCCGCCTGCTCTTCGACGGCGGAGTGGGTATCGCTCACGAGGGCGTCGTTGGGGAACGTCATATCCCCTTGCTGACGCCCAATTTGTAAGGTCGTACCTCTTGCAACGCAGGCCGCTCCGTGCTGGCCCCCTTCCCATATCTGCACGAGGCGAAACGACGAATGCCAACGGGGCGACGCGTAGAAGTACGTGGGCCCCGGGCCGGGACCGTCGTCAGCGGGCGGATTTGCCAGAAGACAGAGGACTTGATCGCCGACCAGGAACTCGTCCCCGAAGACGAGCTCTACCGGCTGGCGAATGCGCACGAATACGCCGTTGCCCCCTTCGAGGTCGATGAGCATGACCTTGCCGCCGCGGTAAGAGAAGGCTGCCTCATTCGGCGCCGAAAAATGCTCTCCCGTGAGCGCAATATCACCTTGAGACCCAATGACGACATCATCGCCCTTCGGCTCGTAGTGCTGCGGTCCGCCCCATAGACTGCGCACCGTCGTGAGCCGAACGCGCATCACGGCGGCGCTCGTGGTGCGGTCGGCGGAAGGGGGCGCCTTCTTGCGCACGGCCTCGCCCGCGCCGCGACGCACGGTGACTTCGGGGGGGCCTTCGAGCACCGTCGTGCCCCCCACCGCGCGACCGGCAATGACTTCGTCGAATTTCCCTTCCCGCAGCGCGATGCACATTTCCATGTGCTGAGCCTTCATGAGAGCGCGCACGTAGGCGACGACGTCGGGGCGCTGGACCTCTTTCGCGTAGGTGCGCTTGTGGCTCTTGATGACGCGACCCCCGTCGGCAAAAAGGTGCGTAATGAGGTGGGGGCGGTCGATGCCGGAGTCTTCCGTTTGGACGTGGTAGGTTGCGCCTCGGTACTGAACGTTGTTGTTGAAACCGAGCTGCGCCCTGTGGAAAACGGGACGCTTGTACTGCTTTTCAATTTCGGCCAGCGCCTTTTCGTCGAACTTGCCGATAGCTTCGTCGAGAGGGCCGAATTCGCCGGGGACTCCCTCCATGCGCTGGAACGCCATGCCCGCCAGCGGGCTGCCCGGACTGAGCCGGAGCGCTTCGCCCAGGAGCTCCTGCCCCTTTTGGTCATTGGGACCCGTTGCCGCCCACGCTGCCAACACCGCCACCGCCTCTTCGCTACGGGATTTCTCGACCAGAAGCGTAGCGACGCGGTGCGCGAGCTCTCTGCCCTTGTCCAATGACATCGAGCCCCCGCCTCGTTAAGGTGCCTCAGTGGACATTGGCTGGACCGTGATCGGCTCCACCTTCACCCGCCGATTCTTGGAAGATGACGACCGGTTCCAGAATCGACATCTGCTCGCGAGGAACCCCCACGCCGCGATCGGAGAACCAGAGATCATTTTCGGCAAGAGTCGTTCGCACCTGTCCGATGAAGAGTATCGGATCGGCATTGCGGGTGTACCCCAGTTGCACCAGGGCCCCCTTGGGCCATGACCCGCCTTCGAAGGAGAGGTCCCGGCGCAGCGTGTAAAAGCCTTCGACCGGCACCTTGACCAGCGTCTCGGCCCAGGAGAGCCCGCGAAATTCGACGCCGGGGCCGTGGAAATGCCAGCGATTGTAGACGTTGTGATCGGGAGCCAAGACCTGCGGCAGGCCCGAGTCGGAATGGTTGTGGAAGTAGACCAAGAGGCCTATCGGAAATTGTTCTTCGTGGCCCGTCAACGGCTTGGTGGTGCGGTAAAGACCACAAGCAGGAAGCGAGCTCTTCGACGGTGCGGACATGAATGACGACTCCTTTTGCAGTCGGGTGGCCGCGTTCTCTCCTCGTCGCGACACGCAGGTGGCATGAGGCTAACCCTAGCACTACGGCCTTGGTCTCGGCGGGAGCAGATCGCGGTCGGGCGCGATGCTAGCACTACTCCGACGTCCTTTGGCAGGCAGCCGATCTTCGTCGAAGTCGCGCGAGCCGGCCCGTGTGAGGTCCTCGCGACCGACGCGACCGACGCGACCGACGGCTCCGCCAGATTTTTCGTCTTCTCGACTTGACGGCAGGGTCGTACCTTGCAAAGTCTCTCGAAGCGACCGTGTCAGTTCTTCGCCCTATCGGATCACGATCCCGCCGTCCGGCCATGCGGCACGGAACGCGCGTCACCGCCGCCGCACCGGGGATCGGACGGCAAAGACCGCAGCAAGGACCGCAGCAAAGACCGCAGCAAAGACCTGGAGAGCGTTTGCGTCTGGATTTCGGGGAAAGGAATTTTACGAGATCAGTCCGGTGGTTGAATGATGGTGCGGCTACTTCGTTGATCGATCCGGCAGAGAATCTGACAGAGTAGTGCTAGTGCTAAGACGCCCCCGCCCTCGATTCGGAAACTCCTCATGTCCGTGAATCCCACCGAGATACGGAAAGCTCTCCTTGCCGCCGGGTTCGAGCTCTATCGCACGCAAGGCGAGCAGGTGCATATCGCCGATCGGGTGCGGGACAACCTGATCATGGACTCCGGGGTCTCGGTGTCGACGGCGCTCAGCGTCAAGTTCGTGGTCCGCTCGCAGCGCAGCGACTTTCCCAACGATGCCACCGCCAAGCTTTTCGAGCGCGCCCGCGCGCTCGCCGCCTCGGCACTCGATCGCGGCTACGTCGAAACGGGGACGGTCACGAACCCCATGCACGACCCCGTCGACCCCTCCCGCACCCTCGACACCTGGTACGAGATTTCCTTCGAAAAAACGGTGACCACGCTGGACGAGGCGATGGCCGAAGTCGGCTTTGCCCTGGCCATCGAGAAGACCGCCCGAACGGCTGCCCCCACCTCCGTCTAGCTCTCGTCGGTCAAATGCAGCGTCCCCGGCACGCCGGGGAACGTGGTTTGTCCGCCCTGCGAGTGCATGGTATGTGGGCCGGCCGCTACCCAGGTTTCGATCCAACGATGCTCAAAGCATTTCGACAGCAGGGTCTCACCTCCGCCATTTATGGACTCATCATCGTGGCCACGGTGGTGGTGTTCGTCGTGCAGTTTCGCCCTGGCGCCCAGGGATCCACCGGCAGCATTCGCCAGGAGTGCGCCGCGCAAATACGCGGGCGCTGCATCGACCCCAAGGACTACACCGCCGAGCTGATGCTGGCCGCGCCGGGGCGCATGATCGAAGCCTCCCAGCTCAAAGCGCTCGGTCTGCGACGGTTCGTGCAGGAAGGTCTGGTGGAACGCACCCTGCTGGTGCAGGACGCCGAACGTCTCGGGATCACGATCGCTGAAAGTGAGCTCGACAACGAGCTCATCGCCGGTCGGGCCCATGTATCGCTGCCGGTCGAGCATGCGCGCATGCTGAGTTACTCCCTGCGTCTCGGTAGCGACGGCGTTCGACTCCTTCCCGTCACGACGCCCGAAAACAAAGCGTTCGACTACAAGGTCTACGATCGCGTCGTTCGCCAGTTCACCAACCGCAGCCCGACCGAGTTCAAAGCCATGCAGCGCGAAGAGGTGCTGGCCGCGCGGATGCGCGATCTGGTGCGAGCGCGCGTGCGGGTGGGAGACGATGAGGCCTACACCACCTACCAGCGGGAAAAATCGAGTGCGACCATTCGTTTCGCGGCTTTTCGGCGGAGCTGGTTCGCCCATCACGTGCTCGATCTGTCCCCCCACGCGGTGGACGCCTGGACCAAGAGCCACCAGGAGGAAGTGGATCGCGTCTTCGAGACGCGCAAGGCGCAGTACTTGCCGGAGTGCCGGAGCGCGCGTCACATCCTGGTGAAGCTCCCCGAAGGGGCCACCGACGATCAAAAGGAAGCAGCCTCGAAGAAGGCGGGCGATCTGCTCGATCGCGTGCGCAAGGGAGAGGATTTCGCCAAGGTGGCGCGCGAAGAGAGCGACGACAGCTCGGCGTCGGAAGGGGGCGATCTCGGATGCTTTCAGCGGGGCCGCATGGTCAAGCCGTTCGAGGACGCGGCTTTCTCCCTGAACGCGGGGCAGATTTCCGACGTGGTACCGAGCCAGTTCGGGTTTCACGTCATCAAGCTCGACGCCATCTACAAGGATGACGCTGCACTGGCTTTTGGCCGGCGCGAGACGGCCAAGAGCTTGATGGTGAACCTCGAGGGGGAAGCGATGGCAGCCGAGACGGCGAAGAAGGTCCTCGCCGCGGTGAAGGGCGGCGGCGCCAAGTTCGATCAGGCCATCGCCGACGCGCTCCCAGCCAAAGCGAAAGGCAAAGCCGAGAAGGACAAGGCCCAGAAGGCGGATGGCGACGCCAGCACCAAGGAGACCGGCGATGCCGATCGGCCGCGCGTCGAAATTTCCGCGCCCTTCAACTCCGGCGGCGACCCCATCTCCGGCGCTTCGAAGGGACAAAGCGTCGCCCAGATCGCCTTCCGACTCGAAAAGGACGGCGATGTCCCCGACGACCTCATCAAGCTCGAGGACGGCTATGCCGTCATGCAATTGAAAGAGAAGAGCGCCGCTTCCCGCGAACAGTTCGAGAGCGAGCGCGAGACGTTCGTGGCCGCGATGCTCGCCGCCAAACAAGCCGACGCGCTCAACGGTTATGTCCTGCGCTTGAAGGAGGCCGCGAAGTCGGAAATCAAGCTCAACGAAGCCTACGGCAGGGCGCCGGAAAAAGAAAAGCAGCCAGAGGGTGACGAAGAGTGAGGTGGAGGCTGCGCCATCACGAGCGCGTCCTCGCCAATGGGCTCCGGGTACTCGTCGTCCCCACCCGAGCCTCCCATCGCGCCGTGCTGACCATGCTCTTTCGCGTGGGCTCGCGTTACGAGAAGGCGGAAAATAACGGCATATCGCACTTTCTCGAGCACATGCTCTACCGCGGTTCGCCGTCATTCAAGACGGCTCACGAGCAGGCGCTCGCTTTCGAGGAGCTCGGCGCATCGCTCTACGCCGCCACCCAGGCCGACTACGGCTCGATGAGCTTGGGCTTGCCGCCAGAGTCGCTCGCGCGCGCCACCGCGATCTTCGCGGAGGTCGTCACCGAGCCGCGATTTTCCGCCATCGAGATCGAGCGCGGGATCGTCCGCGAAGAGATCCTCGAGGATCTGGACGACGAGGGGCGCCAGATCGACGCGGACAACCTGGTGAGGGAGCTCGTGTATGGAGCGCACCCACTCGGCTTCACCATCACCGGTTCGCTCGACCACCTGGCGCAGTTCGACCGAGCGATGCTGCGCAGGCACCATGCGCGCCACTACACGGCTGAAAATGCGGTGCTGTGCTTCTCGGGCGCGGTACGCCCCGCCCCGTGCTTTCGTCTCGCGCAGAAGCATTTTGCGGGCCTGCCGCGCGGCAAGCGAATCGTGGCCGCGCCCGCGACCCTCGACCAGGGACGACCGCGTCTTTTGCACGTCCCCAACGTCTCCAGTCAGACCACGCTGCGGATCGCCTTTCGCGCCATGTCGGACCACGACCCACGCGAGCCGGCGTTGGAAATGCTCCTGCGCGTGCTCGACGATGGGATGTCGACTCGCCTCTACGAGCGCATCTGTGACGACAAGGGGCTCTGCTACGACGTGGGGGCTCTCTACGAATCGTACGAAGACGACGGCGTTTTCGACGTTGCCGCCGAAGTGCAGCACGAGCGCGTCGTGGATGTCACGCGCGAGATCGCGCGCTTGCTGGAGGACCTGGCGTCGAAGGGCCCCACCTCGGCCGAGCTCGATCGCGCCAAGGCGCGGAACTCGTGGCAGACGCAAGGGTTGCTCGATGACCCCGATGGCCTCGCCGGCTACTACGCCCTTTCCGCCCTTTCACGGCTCGCCCCGACGCCGGGGAAACGGCACGAGCAGCTGCTCCAAGTCACGCCGGGGGACGTGCGCAAGGTGGCAGCGGAGGTGTTTCGCGCCGATCGCGTCAGCCTCGTCACGGTGGGCACCTTGAGCGCGGCGCAGGAGCGGGCGCTGACCGCGGTGGTCGAGTCGTTTCCAGCGACTTCTTCGCGGAGCTGATCAGGTTTCCAGCCATGACCAGGTACGGTGGTCGGGAGGCCAGGGGCCTCGCGATGGGGTAGGCGATCGGCCCGGGGCGCGCTAGCCTGTGCCCGCGAGGCAATCATGGGCAAGATCACGCCGCTCTTCGGGGGCAAAGCGGACGAACCAGTGACGAAGGACGAACCCGTCCTCTCGGGGCTCATCGGCGAGATGACGCCGCACCTCATCGCCGCCAAAAACCAAGTCGCCGACAGCCAAAAGGAAGAACGGCGGCTCGCCAAGCAGGCCGAAGCCGCCGCGCGTGCGGCGGGCGATTGGGAGCAGCGCGCCATGGCCGCGGTGCGGGCCGGCGACGACGTCGTCGCCCGCGACGCGCTTTTGCGCAAGCGCCAGCACGATCGGGAATACGAGCAAATGCGCGAAGGGGAGACGGAGCAGCACCAACGAACGGCCGCCCTCACCCGCGCGCTCGAGTCGCTCAACTTCCGCATCGAAGAGGTGAAGCACAAGCGAGATGCGTTGGTCGCCCGCGCCGAACGGGCCGATGCTCTTCTCGCGCTCGAGAAAGAGGCGAAGGACCCGGCAAAGCTTTCCGTGGACGAGATGCTGAAGCGCCTGGAAGCCAAGATGACGGACATCGAGACCGAGCTCGAGCTCTCCGACGAAGCGATTGCCAACTTGGCGCGCGATGCCGAAGATGCCCTCCGTACGCAGAACGAACTCACACGGCTCAAACGCGAAGCGAGCGACCCCGCGCTCCTCGCGAGCAAACCGCTGGCCAAAACGGCGCCGAACGACGCGGAGAGCGCGCAACCGTCGGCGTCGCAAGTTCTTGGCGTTTCTGGGCCACAACGGACGAAGCGTTGAACGACGAGGGGAGGGTTGCGGCAGCAGTCGCCCCACCGGACCAAGTTGCCGAGAGGCCGCCGCACGCAGAAAACGTGGAGCGCCTGCTGGAACGCCTCCGCGTCGAACCCGCCCATGGCCTCTCGAGCGACGAGGTGCAGGGGCGGCTGCGTGACCACGGCCCCAACCGTCTCGACGAACCCCCGCGCAAGAGCGCCCTTCTTCGGCTCCTCAATCAGTTCGCCAATCCGCTCGTCCTGACGCTCCTCGGCGCGGCCGCCATCGCCGTCGTCGTCGGCGTGACCAATGGAGGGGAGCGCGGCTTTCTCTCGAAGTTCGGCGATGCCCTCGCCATCCTGCTCATCGTCGCCGTCAATGCGGCCCTCGGCTTCGTGCAGGAGAACCGAGCCGAGGCCGCGCTCGAGTCGCTGAAAGGGATGACCGCGCCCACGGCGCGCGTCCGTCGAGACGGACTGGTCGCGGTCGTCAACGCCGTCGATCTGGTGCCGGGCGACGTCCTGGAAATGGAAGCGGGCGATTTCGTGCCGGCCGATGCGCGGCTGCTGCAGACCATCGATCTCGCCGCCGACGAGGCCACGCTGACCGGCGAAAGCAACGCCACCACCAAGGATGCGCGCCTGCCCCTCGCCGACGATGCGCCGCTCGCCGAAAGGGAGACGATGATCTTCCTCGGAACGACGATCGTGCGCGGCAAGGGGCGCGCCGTGGTGACGGCCACCGGGCCGAAGACCGAGCTCGGTCGCATCGGCGAGCTCATCTCCGGCGCCGGGGACGAGAAGACGCCACTCGAGATGCGCCTCGAGAGCTTTGGACAGCGCATCCTCTGGGTCTGCCTCGGCATCAGCGCGCTCCTCTTCGCGTGGGGCATGGTCAAGGGGGGACGCGCCTGGCACGAATTGCTCCTCGAGGCGGTGAGCTTCGCGGTGGCGGCGATCCCCGAAGGTCTGCCGGCCATCACCACCATCACCCTCGCGCTCGGCATGCAGCGCATGGCCAAGCGCGGCGCCGTCGTGCGCAAGCTCTTGGCGGTGGAAACGCTGGGAGCCGCGAGCATCATCTGCACCGACAAGACCGGCACCTTGACCCAGAACGAGATGACCGTGCGCCGCATGTTCGCAGGGGGCGTGAGCTACCGCGCCAGCGGCGAAGGGTACGATCCGCGCGGGCATCTGGAGTCGTTCGATGGACAGCCGCTGGACAAGCTTCCGGCGACGCTCGATTACCTCTTGGCGACCGCCGCCCTCTGTACCAACGCGCGCCTCGAAATCGACGCGGAAACGAACCGCTGGAAAGTGATCGGCGATCCCACCGAAGGGGCGCTTCTCACCCTGGCCGCCAAGGGCGGCCGCGCCAAAGAATCGGTGGCCAGCACCCACACCGTCGTCCGCGAGGTGCCTTTCGATGCCGATCGACGGCGAATGACGGTGGTGACGCTCGACGCGCGCGGGCGCGCCATCGCCCACGTGAAAGGGAGTCTCGAAGTCTTGCTCCCCCTCTGCAGCAAGATCTCCAGTGACGACGCCGTACGCGCCATCACCGACGAAGACCGCGCCGTCATCCAAGCCGAAGCCGATCGCATGAGCAGCGACGCGCTGCGCGTGCTCGCCATCGCGCGCCGCGTGCAGCCCGACGACAACCCGGAAGAAGCGTTGACGCTGCTCGGCATCGTCGGCATGAAAGATCCTCCGCGGAGCGGCGTGAAAGAAGCGGTGCGCGTCTGCCGTGACGCCGGCATCCACATCGTGATGATCACCGGCGACCACCCCATCACCGCCGTCGCCATCGCCCGCGAGCTCGAGCTCTGGAATCAAGGTGACGAGGCCATCACCGGGAGCGAGCTCGCCAAGCTGAGCGATGCTGCGCTTGCCGCACGCGCCCTGCAGCTGCGCGTGTTTGCGCGCACGACTCCCGAGCAGAAGCTACGCATCGTCAGCGCGTTTCGCTCGCTCGGGCATGTCGTTGCCATGACCGGCGATGGTGTCAACGACGCCCCCGCGCTCAAGCAAGCCCACATCGGTGTGGCCATGGGGCGCTGCGGCACCGACGTCGCGCGGCAAGCTGCCGATCTCGTGCTCGTCGACGACAATTTCGCCACGGTGGTCGACGCCGTGCGGGAAGGTCGCGCCATTTACCGCAACATTCAAAAATTCATCTTCTTCCTCTTGTCATCGAACGCCGGCCTGGCGGTCGCGGTGTTCGTCGTTTCGTTTCTCAAGGAAGGCCAGCCACTCACGCCCCTGCAGATCCTGTGGATCAACCTCGTCACCAATGGGCTCCCCGCACTCGCCCTCGGGGTCGACCCTTCCGATCCCGGACACATGAAGGAACATCCGCGCCCACCGCAAGCCGGGCTCCTCAGCGGGCGCGACATGTTCGACATTGCATTCGTGGGAGGCGTGATGGGCCTCGCCGCAGCCGGGCTCTACGTGTTTCCGCCTGCCGCGGCGGGCACCGACCCGAGCTTCGTGCGCGCCATGGCATTCTCGCTGCTCGCGCTCTCTCCCTTGTTTCACGCGTTCAGCTGCCGCTCGACGACGCAATCGATTCTGAAGATGCACCCGGTCATCAGCTGGCCGCTCGTCGGCGCTTGTCTGCTCTCGGCGGCCGTGCACCTCGTGGCGGTACTTGTCCCGGGCCTGCGCCCTGTTTTTCGCACCTTTCCAATGGACACAGCGACGTGGCTTCTTGTAATTGGGCTATCGTTCGCAATCGTTCCGTCTGTTGAGCTCATGAAAGGGATCTGGCGTATGCGCCCGTCATGGTGGAAATTTGCGGCGGGGGCGTTGCTCGTTCTCTTACCGGGCCTGGCGCGAGCCGACGGTTTGGCCATTCGTCCCGATCTGCTGAAGCCGGGCGAGATCAAGCTCGATGGCATGATCCGGGAGTGGCCGACGGCGCTGACCACGCTCGGCAAGACCATTTCCGGCTCGCCCGGGCAAGACACGAAGATGCGCGGGACCATCGCCTACGACGAGACCAACATCTACATCGCCGCCGAGTTCAACGACGAGAAGCTCGTGCGCACCGCCAAGTGTGTCGACGCCGAGGATCACGCGTCGCTCCTCCTCGCCTTCCCGAACCATGGGTCCTATACGCTCCACGAAGTCGATCTCTTCCCTGGCGATCCGGGCAAAGCCGCCGGTTGCGTCAAGATGAAAGGGGCGCCCGTCGTCGGCGCCAAGATCATCGAAGCGCCACGCGGCGTCCCCGGGCAGTATTCCTTCGAAGCGGTCATCCCGTGGAAGACCTTCCCCGAAGCCGCACGGTTCCGCGTCGGCCTTCGCGGCGCCCTCCGCTATTACGACGGCGACGGGCGCAGCATCAAGGCCATCATCAGCACCTCGACCGACGTTTCCCCCGGCGATCTTCCGCGGCTCGCCATCGACGCCGAGCAATCGCTGGAGGACGGTCTCCTCAAGGAAAAGCGCATCACGTCTCCGCCGGTGCACGACAAGTTCGCCGACCTGTTCGGTGACGGAATGGTGGAACGCATCGCCGTGTACGACCGTTATCTGGTCGTGCTCGGCCCGCGCTACCGCGAAGGCCGGGAATACTACTTCAACGATCTCGGCGTCGACGTCAGCGCGGGGCAGCTTCCCATGTTCGACGTTCGCGACGTCAACGGCGACGGCAAAGCCGACATCATCATGCGTCGGCGCATCGGCAAGCCGGGCGAGTATCGCGAGATCCTCGTGGTGCTCGGCATGGGAGCGAGCGAAGCGCCCTTTCAGCTCTTTCAACACGAGGTCGGCATCCGCGGGCCAACGGGCAGCATCAGCAACGAGGTCCGCTTCGGCCCGAAGAGCATCGAGATCCTGCCCGGCACCGTCACCGGGTATACGGCTGCCAACTACCGCGAGCCCGTCGAGAGCCAGATGGACCCGCTCCTCTTTCCGTGGGGGCCCATTCGGTCGCAAACCTACGAATGGAACGGCAAGACGTACATCAAGTCGCACGAGGAAAAGCAGGCGCAAAGCCGCGTCGCGCGCACGAAATCGCGGGCACTTCCGCCCCCGGCGCGCCCCCCGACGGCGGACGAAATGCAAGATCAAGTGTACGCGCTCTACAAGCGCGACCGCCGTGTGAACGGCAACGAGAAACCTCGTTTCGACGTTGCCACCGATCTGGCCGAGGACGAGCGCAACGAGCGGGTCCTTTTGCACGGGCGCGATCTGGTCGTCTTCGGCAAAGGTTTCAAGAGTGGCGCCGGCTACGCGGTCCTCACGCTCGAGCAGTTCAACGACGCGAGCGACGTGGTGGATCTGAGCGCGCGCGACATCACCGACGACGGCAAGGCCGAGATCTTCGTGCGCGGTGTGATGCGCTCCAAAGCACCCAAGGAATCGGGCATCAAACCCGGCACCATGGTGGGACGCGAAGTCTTGCTCGTCTACTCGGTGGGGCCGCGCGGCATCTCGCGCGTGTTCGGCGCGGAAACCGGACGCGAGCTCGCGGGAAAACGCGTGCAAGGCGCGCTGGCGTTCCTCCCCGGCGCCAAAGGGCTCGACATCGAGGTGCGACCTGGGCAGGCATTTGGGTTCACCGATCGTACGTATCCATTCGCGCAAGATCGCGACAAGGTCGGCGGGCTCGAGCCGCTCCTTTTGCCATGGGGCGGCTCCGCGCAGACGCGCTACCACTGGGACGGGGTGCAGTTCGTACGGTAGGTGCTGCTGGGGGGTGCGGCGGGAGGACGGATCGGCCGCCGGAGGTGGGCTGCGGCGGGTGGCGAACCCGCTTCGCTCGGCCATCGTGTCGCGACGGGGGGATGGGCGCCGTTTGTGTTCTGCGTTGGGCGTCGCGAGCAGACTCGCGGGGTCGCGCGACGGAACGGGAAACGCCGGCTCGGTTGGCGCGGCCGGGCTCAGGGGTCGCCACCCGCCGCCGGGCACCTCCGGACGGCCTGTGTAGCCCTTGCGGGATCGGAACCGCAGCGAACTACCGTACTCGCATTGAAGCGGGGGCACGCGCGTTGGTCGTCCACGCACGGGCGCGGCATAGCTGTTCAAAGCGGTAGTGTTTCAAGCGGTAGTGTTTCGTCGTTGCGTTGGCACAAAGCGCCGCACTGACAAAAACCACTTATAAAGAGGGTCGAGAGATCCGGCGACCGCCCGAACCGCGTCCAAGCTCTCCCCCGCGTGCGACGCTCACAGGCCGTCCGGAGGTGGGCTGCGGCGGGCGGCGACCCCTGAGCCCGGCCGCGATCACCGAGCCAGCGCCATCCCGTTCCGTCGCGCGACCCCGCGAGTCTGCTCGCGACGCCCTGCGCAAAACACAAACGGCGCCCGTCCCCCCGTCGCGGCACGATGGCCGAGCGAAGCGGGTTCGCCGCCCGCCGCAGCCCACCTCCGGCGGCCGATCCGTCATCGTGCCATCAGGGCCATCCGCCGTTTCAGTGGTGCTCGGATTCCGCCGGGGCGACGACACCTTCGGGCACCGGAACGACGCCTGCATCGGGCACTTCCGGTACGGGAACCGGGACGTCGCGCATCGTGCCGCTGCGATCGACGGTCACCGCGCCGCCGTCGGGCGTCATGTACGCCCCCACGGCGGGGTCGTACTTGGGAATCGATGCCGTGATCGGCGTCTTTTGCCGGCCCACGATGCGCCCCTTCAGCACCTCGACCGGAATCGGTCGCTCGAGCTGGAAGGTGTAGCCGGTCTTGTCGAGCTTGACCTCGTACTCCTCACCATCTTGCTCGACGGTGCTCTTGTAACCGACGAACCTTTCACCGAGCCGCTTGTGCAGGCGATGGCGCAGCACGAACGACATGAGCCGCACGGCGATGTGGTTGTGCAGTCGATGGCACCCGTGCGAATGACGCTGCATGATGCTCATGTAGTCGACCGAGCCGTGGGTGCGGATCCCCTCGTCGCCTTGCAGCTCGACTTCCCCCTCGTCGTTCTCACGGAAGCGCGAGTGGTACGCAGCGACGAGCCCGTAGGCCGACGCGTAGCTCGGACCCGTCTCGTGCAGGTTGACGATGAAGCTATCCGGCTTTTTCGGATCGCGCGTGAGGAGCGTACGCGCCGTGGTTCCTGCCGGCGGGAGCCACACCGGCGCCGCGACGATCTGACGCCACACGCGCTCGCCCACCGGCGAATTCTTGTACTTCCACATCTCGACCCCGTCGACCATCTCGCTGCGCCACCCGCCAATCGTCGTGCCGAAGCGCGCGATGGGGATCTTCTCGCCTTGGTACTCGGTGGAGATGGTCAGCATCGGGCGCCGATGCGTCGGCTGGGCGCGCTCTCTTCCTTTGTCGTCGTAAGGAAACTCGTACCAAACGTCGCCACGATCGATGACGGCCGAGAGCTCCATGTTGGGGGAGTAGTACTCGGGCGTCGTCGGTCCTTCGAACGCCACCAGCTTTTCGCCGGGCACCTTGCCGAGCGATTCGAGCCACGCCAAGGTCGACTCCGGCGTGTCGAGCCCGAAGGCTTTGATGATTGCCTCGCGCAACTCTTTCTCGAGGTTGGGGACGGGGTGTTCTTTGCCGTCGGGACCTTTGTACATCCGCGGCTTGTCGGGTGCGGTCCAGGTGCCGCCATCTTCGAGGAAACCCGCCATGTGCATCGCCCGCTCGGTGAGTACGCGCAGCGCCGCCGTCCGCTCGCCCTCCATGGGCGGCTCCTTCAATGCTCCGACGGAGTCCTTGGTGACGAACCCCCAGCCGAAGACGCGGTGTTTCTTCTCGAACGCCGCGATCGCGTCGTTCGTCGACCAATCGAGACCACCCTCCAAGAACTGACCCTTCAAGAAGCCTTCGCATTGCAGGCGCGTCTGGGCCGCACGGATGAGGACCTGGGTCGGGCCCATCTTCTCGTATTGCCTGAGATTCGCCTTGTCGCCGGCGGAGAGCTTCGCCGTGTCGAGCTTGTCGGGCGTGTCGACGCCCTGCTTCTGCATGAGCTGCTTGATGCGCCGGTCGATGGCCACGAAGGTCGCCGAGTCGCGGCGCGCTTTGGGCATGTCGATGTAAGGAACGATGCGCTCGTAAGCCTTGAGCGGTTCGAGATCGATCTTCGAAATGCAATCCTGTCTCTGCGTTTCGCGGAAGCGATCGCGCACCAGGGTCAACGTCGGAAGAATGCCGAATACCTCGAGGTAGCGGTCCTTTTTGGCGCGCGCGCCGTGGATGTCGTGCGGAAACTCGCCGCGCGCAAGCGCCAGGTAGGTGGGGCGGTACGACTGCGGGGTTCGCTCGTCGCCGGGGGCCGACCGCTCGGTGAAGATGTAGGGCACCCAGTCGTCCCCCAGGTCGAGCACGATCTGTCCCGGTCCCGGCGATGCCGCATCGATCTCGCCCGCGATCTTGCCGTCCTTCCAAAGCGGGATGGGCTGATGCAGGGGGCGCGGTGGTTCGCCCTGTTCCACGCGGGCCGCGGCGCTGCCGGCGTCTTCCGACTTCGGCTCGACAGCGATTTCGGGCTTACCGGTCGGCTTGACGATGCCGCAGGCGCTCGCGAAAAAGCACAATGTGATGGGAAGCGCGCGCACAGCAGCTGAAACGAGCATCGTGCCCGGGCGCCGCCTCCCCGGTACTTGGGACGATGCCATGGATCTCCATCTTTGCATCTGGCACGCCGCCCGCAAAGTACCGGTTCCCGATGCAGATAGCGAGTTCCCAGCGTGTCCGAGTCGACACGTCGGAGCCTTGACGTGTGTCCTTTCGCCCACCCACAGGAGCGCCGAAGGGGCGATGACCGAGGCGACCACGTGCGACGCGCGGGCAGCATAGCCCGACGTCGACCCGGAGCGTCACGGCGCTGAGGACGGTTCGCCGGCTGCAAGGTGACGTGGTAGAGGCTGGGGCTGTGCCTGAGTCGATCCCTGTCCGCGCGCCCACTGCGAAAAACGCCTCCAAGCGACCGGTCTACCTCGTGATCGCGCTGCTTTTGGTGTGGATGGTCGGTCTCTTCGGGGCCACGGAGGGGTGCCAGACCATCGACGTGCTGCATCATCCAGAATCGGTGCGGGTGGCCCTCGACCGCATGAACGACGCGGAGACGAGCAAACGCCAGGAGGCCCTCATCGACACGGTGCTGCGGTTTCGCCAGACCGTGACCCCGCTGGCCATCGGGCAGCTCCTTCTCGGATCCCTCCTGACCTTCACCGCCGGGCTGACCTTGCTCGGTCGCGGACAGGCCCGAAAAATCGCGCTGCAGGCGATCGTCGTCTATGCGCTGTTTCTGCCGCTCGATTACGTGATGCGCCGCCCCATGCGCGCCGTCGCCATCGACGCCATTGCGGAAGGAGTCACTTTTCCACCCCTCGAGGAAGGGGGGTCGTCACCGGAAGCCAGCGATCTGCGCGTGGTCTATTGGTGGGCCTACCGCGGCGCCCTCGGCGCGCAGCTTACCATCTTGGCCATCGGCATTTTCGCGATGACCCGGCCGCGCGTACGCGCCTTCTTCGGCGCGGCAGGCTCCGAGAACGCGCGCGAACAGGAGCCGTAAAGCGGCCCATGGTGGACGCCGCTCGGGTCGGGCAGGGCGAAGGTGTGGTGCGCAGGCTCCCCGACGACCTCGCCAACCAGATCGCCGCCGGCGAAGTCGTCGAACGGCCCGCCAGCGTAGGCAAAGAGCTCATCGAGAACGCCGTCGACGCTGGGGCGACCCGCATTCGCGTCGATGTGGAAGGGGGAGGTCTCGGGCTCATCCGCGTGAGCGACGACGGCGTAGGAATGACGGAGGGCGATGCGATCCGGGCGCTCGAACGGCATGCCACCAGCAAGATCGCGACGCTCGCCGACCTCGGCCGCATTCAATCCTACGGCTTTCGTGGCGAGGCCCTGCCCAGCATTGCGTCGGTGAGCCGTTTCACCCTGAAGACCCGCCAGCGCGAGGATGACGCGGGCACGGAGGTGCTCGTCGAGGGTGGCGCCGTCCCGACAGTGAAACCTTGTGGGCTCGCCCCGGGGACCACGGTCGAGGTGCGCGATCTCTTCTTCAATGTACCAGCGCGACGCAAATTTCTACGTTCGCTCGCCACCGAGTCGGCGCACGTGACCGAAGTGGCCGAAGCGGCGGCCTTGGCTTCCCCCGAACGCACGTTGATCCTGGCGCGCGAAGGGCGCGTCGTGCGCGAATGGCTCCGGGTCGACACCCGCGAGCAGCGGGTGGCGGCGGCGTTCGCCGACGAAGTGCTCGCGCCCTGCCGCGGCGAGCGAGGCCCGCTCAGGGTCGAAGCATTTCTCTCCCGTCCCGAACGAGCTCGCGCCGCAGCGTCGGCCTTGACGCTCCTCGTCAACGGGCGGGTCGTCCGCGATCGTGCGCTCGCGCGGGCCGCGGCCCAGGCCTACGGGAGCGTGCTCGACCCCATGCGTTACCCGCTGGGGGCCGTCTATCTCGATCTCGACCCCGCGCTCGTCGACGTCAACGTTCACCCGCAGAAGGCGGAGGTTCGCTTTGCCGACGGTCGCGCCGTGGGGGAGGCCCTTTTCAAAATCCTCGCCGACGAGCTGTCGCGCGCGTTCGGATTTCCGGTCGCGGTGCGGACCTGGAACCGGGCCCGCACGGCTGATCCCGCGCGGGATTTTCCGGCGGTGAGCGCGGGCGTACCCCTCGGCCCGACCGCGACCATCGACGGGGAATCGCGCCTTCCGTGGAGCTTCCCGGCGGGCACCGCGCAGGGCGCGTCCGTCGGTCCGAGCGCGGCCACCGGCGAGACCGAGATGCGCCCCTATCCGCTGCTCGAACCGCTCGCTGCGCCGCGCCCATCGTTCTCGCGCCTTGGCTTCGTCGCCCAGGTCAAGCAGACCTATTTGGTCTGCGAAGGTCCCGACGGGCTCTACGTGCTCGATCAGCATGCCGCAGCCGAGCGCGTCACGTTCCACCGGCTTCGCAAAGCCTACGTCGGACGCGACATCGCCACCCAAACGCTGCTCTTTCCCGTGACGGTCGAGGTGGCCCCTTCCGACGTCGCTTTCGTGGAGGAAGAACAGCGAGCACTCGCCGAGATCGGGCTCGATGTGAGGGCCATCGGCGCGACGACCATCGCCGTGCACGCCATGCCGCGCCTGCTCTCGCGCGCCAGGCCGGAGAGCATCGTGCGCGACCTCATCGCCGAGCTGACGCGCGCCGGCGGGCGCGCTTTCTCCAACGCCGTCGACCTCGTGCTGGCGACCATGGCCTGCCACGGATCGATCCGCGCCGGCGATCGCCTCTCGGCAGAAGAGGCGACCGCGCTGCTCGTTGCGCTGGACGAGGTCGATTTTTCCGGCCATTGCCCGCACGGGCGGCCCATCGTCACCCGCATGGGCTGGGACGAACTGGAGCGCAAGGTTGGACGTCGATGAGCTCGATCTCGCGGGCGCCGATCTCGCCGTCGTGGTCGGTCCTACCGCGTCGGGCAAATCCGATCTCGCGCTGACGCTGGCCGAAGCGCGCGGCGGCGAGATCATCGGCGCCGACAGCGTGCAAGTGTACCGACATTTCGACCTGGGTTCGGGCAAGCCGTCGAAGAGCGACCGCGAGCGAGTGCGCCATCACCTCATCGACGTCGCCGACCCCCTCCAGCCGATGGACGCCGCCAGCTACGCCGCGCGCGCGAGTGAAGCGGTGGACGACGTGCGCCGTCGGGGCAAGCTTCCCATCGTCTGCGGGGGCAGCTTCCTCTGGGTGAGGGCGCTGCTCTACGGCCTCTCGGACGCCCCTCCGGCGGACCCCGCGATTCGGCACCGCCACGCGACCCTCGCGCAGGAAGAAGGGCGACCGGCTCTGCACGCGCGCCTTCGCGCATTCGACCCCGACGCCGCCGCGCGTCTCGACGCCAACGATTTCGTGCGGGTGAGCCGCGCGCTCGAGGTTTTCGAGCTGACCGGCCGCCCCTTGTCGCTTCTCCAGAAGGAGCACGGATTTCGCGAGCCGCGATTCAATGCGCGCCTCTTCGGGATCGGCTGGACCGCCGAGGAACTCATGACGCGCATCGCCCAGCGGACCGAGCGGCTGCTCGCGGCCGGCTTCCTGGAAGAGGTCAGCGAGCTGGTCCGGCTCGGCTACCGCGACGCGCGCGCCATGTCGTCGGTCGGCTATCGGCAGGTGCTCGATTGCGCCGAAGGCCGCCTTTCGCAGGAAGAGCTCGCACCTGCCATCAACCGCGCGACCAAAGTGTTCGCGCGCCGGCAACGTACGTGGCTGCGCGAAGAGCCCGTGGTGTGGCTCGCTCGGGGACCGCACGGCTGAGCCGTCGGGGCGCGAGGACAGCGAACGTCAGCGGCGCCGGGCGGGACCTCCGGCGAGCGCCGCCAGGAGCGCCGCGCCCCGCTCCGCTGTTTCCGAAAAGCCGGGCGGCGTCTTGGCCATGACGTCGCGGCGTTCCAGGAGCTCGTCGGCAATGTCGCCGAGGAAGCGGCTCGGCGTGCGAACGACGACCTTGCCTCGCGTCGCGCGCTGCTTGGCACGGCACAAGTACAGCTTGTCCTTGGCTCGCGTGATGGAGACATAGAAGAGGCGCCGCTCTTCTTCGACGTCGTTGGCCAGCTTGCCTCCCACGTCGGTGACTCTGCCTTCCAGTGCCCGCGCATGGGGCATGAGACCTTCTTCGAGCCCGGCGATGAAGACGACCTCGAACTCGAGGCCCTTGGCGCCGTGCATCGTCGTCATCGTCACCGCCCGCTCCACGGCTTCCTCGTCGCGGTCGGGGTTCAAGGTGAGAAACTGGATGAGCTCGCGCAGCTTTTCGCCTCCGCGCGCGTCGTGACGGTCGAGCACGCGCAGGAGGGATTCGACGTTGCCCCACCGCCGCGCGGCGTACTCGTTCGAGCCCGAGCCGTCGAAGATGTCCTCCCGCAGCGCGATCGAACCCACGATGCCGCGCGCTACTTCGCCGCTCGGCGCGCCGCTGGCGAGCGCTCGCTGTGCTGCTTGGATCACGCCGACCAGGGCGCGGCACCCAGCCGCGCTCGGCGGCGCCATGTCGGCGATCATGGGCGCGCGGGCGACGGCGTCGAAGAGGCTTTCCTTTTTCGTGTCGGCGGCGTTCTCGATCTTGGAGAGCGCCACTTCGCCGATCTGCCGCGCGGGGTAATTGAGGATGCGCCGCAGCGCGATCTCGTCTCGAGGATTGAGCACGACGCGCACGTACGCGAGCAGGTCTTTCACTTCCTTGCGCTCGTAGAACTGCGTTCCTCCCAGCATCGTGACGCCAATGCCGCGCTCTTTCAGCGCCGATTCGATCGCTTCGCTCTGCAGATTGGAGCGGTACAAGATGGCCATTTCGCGGAGCTTGCGCCCCTCGGCGTGAAGCTTCTTGATCTCGTCGGCGATGAAGGACGCCTCGACGTCCTGATCCTGCGCCACCACCAGATTGACGCTGGCACCGCCGTCACGCGTCGCTTTCAGAATCTTGGCGTGACGGCGCGCCGACGTCCGCTCGAGAACGGAGTTGGCGACGGCCAGAACCGTCGAAGTGGAGCGGTAGTTCTGCTCGAGCTTGACGACTTTGGTGCCGGGAAAATGGTGTTCGAAATCGAGGATGTTGGAAACGTCGGCGCCGCGCCAGGCATAGATGGACTGGTCGTCGTCGCCGACGACGCAGAGGTTGCGATGCTCGCACGCCAAGAGACGCACGAGCTCGAGCTGAGCATGGTTCGTGTCTTGGTACTCGTCGACGAGAACGTAGCGAAACCGCTCTTGCCAGCGCGCCAGCACTTCCGCGCGGCGGCGGAAGAGCCGCACCGGCTCGCAAACCAAGTCGTCGAAATCGAAGGCGTGAAAGCCGCGCAGCGCCGAGCGGTACTTGGGCCACACGATCTTGGCGATCTCGTCGTAGTCGCTCTTTTCCTCGTCCAGAAAAAGCTTGTCGTCTTCCTCGAGCTGATTTTTCGCTTGGGAGATGCGCGCCAAGATCGCCGGCACGTCGTACTTTCGCCCCCCGCGGACGCCGCGCAGGATCTCGCGAACGGCGCCGGAGCAGTCCCCCTGATCGAAGATGGTGAACTCGCCGTTGCGAAGATCGAGCGAGCGGGCCTCGGCGGAAAGGACGCGCAATCCGAAGCTGTGAAAGGTCGAAACGACGAGGTCCTTGGCTGGACCGTCCCCCACCAACTTGCGCACGCGCTCTCTCATCTCTTCGGCGGCCTTGTTGGTAAAGGTCATGGCGAGGATCGAGCGGGCGAGCACGCCGCGTTCGAGCAATCGCGCGATGCGGGCCGTGACGACCCGCGTCTTGCCCGAGCCTGCGCCGGCGAGGACCAGCAGGGGACCGAGATCGTGCTCGACGGCTTCGCGCTGCGAAGGGTTGAGCAGGTGCTTGGAGGTGCGGGAGGGGACGGCCATCGAGCGCTAGGCAGCTCGTACCCCTGCCTCGGCCGATTGGGCAGTCTTGATTTTCGCCGCTACGACTTGTCTTCGCCGAGGGCGATGCTCGCCTGCACCAGCTCGCCGAACGTCTTCGGCTCGAACTTCGCGTTTTGGCCCACAAAGCTCGCCACTTGCCCGTGCAGCGCGGCAGGGGCAAACGTCGAGGCCCACACCTCTACCGGAGGCATGGGTCGACCCGACGGGTCAGCCTGGGGCTGGGCCATGAGCCGCACGGGCGCCGCGGCAGCGGGCTCGGAGGACGCTGCGTGGCTCACCGACGGTTTGGTGTCGGGGACCGAAGGCGCCATCCGTGCGAACGGGGCCGCGGGAGGCGGGCCGGGGAGAACCGGCCTGGTCCCCGAAGGCGCGGCGGATGGCACCGAGGGGACGGGCACGGCGAGACCGACGTCCTGCGGGCGAAGCGGCGTGCTCGCTGTGGAGCGGGCGCTCGCTTCGGGTGGGGGAGGAGGCTTGGCCGGCGTCATGGGCTCGGCGACCGCGGAGAGGGGCGTCATCCCGTGCAGCTCGATTTCGGGTTCGGACACCAGGGCGAGACGGGGTTGGGGGCCGCTGACATCGGGCATGTCGAGGCGACCGATGGCGCTCATCGACGCGACGTCCGCCGCCGGTGGCGAAACCGGCGGCGGCAATTCGCTCTCTTCCATGGTGACGGTGATGGAGATGTCCTCGTCGGGCTCGCTGACCATGATGGCCGGGCCCGGGGTCACGTCCTGCCGCCCCGACTCGGGCGGAGGGGTCTTGATCGGCGGCTCTTCGTCGTACCTCTCGCGTTCTTCCCTCTCCGGCGCCTCGGTGACCACATCTTCGTCTTCCGCCGCCTCGCGCAGACGCGGGGCAGAGGGGGGACCTTCGTCGGCTTCGGCTTCCGCTGAGGACGCCTGACCGCGATCGGCGATGGCGTCCCCCGACGGGATCGCGGTTTCCCGACTCGAGCGCTCGGCGACCGCGTGGGGAGGCTGCACCGGAGCGGCGGAGATGGCCACCGGGGGCGCGGGCACGAGGGGTGTCGCGGCACCAGCGGCCGCGCCGGACCCGGAAGCCGCCGACCCGTCGGACACCGGCTCAGGTGCCGTCGCGACCCTGGGCGCGGCGGCGCGCTTTTGCACGCGCTCCAGCAGACTGCGCAGAACGGAGACCTTTCGATCTTGATTCACCCTTCACCTCGAGCGGATGCGGGGGGGTGAATTCGAACGAGCGCCTCGCCCCAGGAGACGCCCGCCCCAAGCCACTGCCGCACTTTTTCCGCGCCCCGCCGGCCGGCAATGAAAAAGCGCGCGCGCTCCCCCTCGTGGGCGAGGCGCACGCATTCGAGATCGAGCTCGGCGGCACCTGCGACGGCCGCGCCGAGAAGCCCCCGCAAGAGCTCGTCGCCCGCATCGGAAGCAGGGCCATGATCGACGACGAGCACGAGCGCCTGCCCCCATCTTTCGACTGACAGCCTGCCGAAACCCATGACCGCAAGCTCGCCGCTCAAGTGCTCCACCACGGCGTCGATCGCGGCGCTCGCCACGTCACTTCCCGTGCGCTCGAATCGGGCCGCGATGGCAGCCCCGATCGATTGCCCCGTCGCGCGCGCGAACGTCGAGGCACCGTCCACACCCGCGGCGCGGCAAAGCGCGATCAATGCGCTCGCCGAAACGAGCAAGCGAGGGTCGGCCCCGTCCTTCTCAATTTGACCGCGCGGGAGGTCAAACGTGACTGCTTTCGAAGCATCGAACGGCGGATTCGACATCAACACCATCCTCGGCGTCGCAGAGTAGAGCTAGCCAATAACTAAACCTTCTCGCGCTATTCCGCCAGTTCTTCGCTCTGCCCGATCCGTCGGCCGATTCGACGGCCGGTCGATGGTGTGGCCGCGCGCCGACGCGACGATCGATCTGGCAGGGAGAATGGGGGGGAGTAAGGTGGGGCTCCACTCGCAATGGTGCCAAATACGAGGCGATTTCCCAAGGCGACCGCGATCGCCGTCACGGCACTCGTCTTGATCGCGGCAAGCGAGCCCCGGACCGAGACCGCCGACACGCACCGCGGGGAGGACGCCTCCTCCGCATCTTCTGCGCCTGTCGCGCCCACCAGTGGGGCGGACCCCTACCTGCCGACGGGCCCCCTTTACTTCACCGCGATTCGGCGGCCGGACGAGCGTGGCCACGCGTCGGCCTGTTCGTTCCGCCAGCCGGTCTGCGTCCATGCTCGGCGCGGGCTCTCGGCGAGCGTCGTGCTCGCCACGCTCACCGCGCTCGAACGCGCTTCGGCTTTGCTCGTCGACACGCTGGGTCTGCCCGCGCCGCTCACCGACGGACGCGCGGGGGGAAGCCCCGCATTCGACCTTTACCTCGTGCCGCCGAGCTCGATCGGGCTCGAAGGCGCGTCGGTCGCGACCGCGCGCGACGACCCGGATCCGGCGCCGTTCGATCGCGCCAGCGCGTTTGCGTTGCTGCGCGAGGACGCGCCGGCGGGGTGTGCCCGCGCCAACCTGGTGGCGCGCGCCTTGGCCAGCGCTTCCGCTTGGAACATCGACGCCGGCGAAGCGCCCGTGGTGCGAGAAAGCAACGCCGCCTACCTCGCCGAGCTCGTGTCCCCCTGCGGAACCCTCACCGCCGAGCTCATCGACGAATTTCAGGCGCACCCCGAGCGAGCGCTGACCACGCCGGGTTCCGGCGGGTCCGCCGTGGGAATGGCCCTCGCGTGGTACCTCGACGTCGCGCTCGGCAGCGGAGCGCCCGGCATCGTCTCGCCCGCCCTCGCCGTCATCTCTGGCCAGAGAACCCCGGTGGGGAGCCTCCGCTGGGCGAATGAGCCGGACCTTTACGACGCCCTCCGATCGATGCTCAAGTCGCGCAACCCTCCCTCGACCCTCGCCGATTTTTGGATCGAGTTTGCCGTCGCGCGCCTCTTCATGGGCTCCCGCGACGACGGCGTGCATTTCCCGGAGACGGCCTTCACCGGCAGCGCAGGGCGAATTCGCTTCGACTGGAGCGTGCCCTACGCGTCGCTTCCGCGACGCTTGTCGCCCGAACGACCCATCGAGCCCACCGGCGCCACCTACGTCTGGATCGATCTCCAGGGGGCACCGAAGAACGCGCGCCTCGTGTTCCGCGCCGAGTGGGAAGCCCCGGTTCCGTTTCGGTGGGCGCTCGTGCGCGTGGGAAGCGACGGCACGGAGACGTCGCGCGTGCTCGTGACCGCGCAGCAAAAGGCGACCTCAGCGGAGAGAAACCTCGATGCGCTGGACGGACTTTCGGGCGTCGCCGTCGTGGGCGTGAACGTCGGCGATCTCGCGCTCGATGATCCGTTCGATCCCGATCACGCCCCTTACGAGCCCCACAGCTACGTATTGACCGTCGCCGCCGAGACCCCTTGAGCACGCTGACGGCGAAACCTTCGACGCGCGCCCCACAGCACGACACCGAGGAAAGCGAGATCGGTCGCCTTGGGGCGGAGCACGGGGCCAACGCTGCAGCCGCCGTAGACCCGCGCCGACCCGGACGCGATCCAGCGATCGGCCCCGATGGGGACGAGCCGATGACCGGAGACGCGCGAGCCCGGCTGCCCGATGGTGACGCCGTCGACCTTGACGTCGAGTCGCAAAAACCGCGTTCCCGCGCTCGAGTGCGCGCGCACGGCGAAACGGTGCAGGCCGGTGCCGACGCGCGCGAGGGGCTGCTCGACGATGCCTTCTTCGCCGACGTCGAGCGTGAGGCGCCCTGGGTCGAAACCGTCGGCGAGGGAGCCATCGGCGGCGCGCACCTCGACCGTACCGACGAGCGGCGGCCCGTCCCCCGGATGAAGGTAGCTATTGGCCAGCGAGAGCCAACTGGCGGAAGCTTCCGGATCGCGCACCAGCCCCGACGTTCGCGCGTCGAAGGCAGCCATGGTGCCCATCACGTCGAGCGCCCCCGCGCCGAGCTGAAAATCGGCGGTAATGGGGCCCACCGGCCTTCGCGCCCCACTCTGGAGCAAGCGCAGGATCTCGGGCTGCGTCAGTCGCGGATCGCGCTCGAACAGGAGGGCGATGGCTCCCGCGACCTGCGGAGACGACATCGAGGAGCCCGAGAGCAGCGCGTGTCCGGCGTCGACCACCAGGCATTCAGCGCCGCCCGCGCACAATCCGGCCGGCGCGCTGAACACACTGAAAGGGGCCAAACCGGGCACCGCATCGCGGCTCATGGCCGCGGCCACCATGGCGCCCGGAGCCGAGAGGTCCGGCTTGCTCGCTCCCGTCGCCGTCGGCCCGCTCGAGCTGAAGTAGCAACTCCCATCGGCGGGCGCGAGCGCGGCAAACGGCGTGGCAGCGATGTCGTGCGCCGCGAGATCGCGATCGATCCACTGGGTGCGATTGATGGTGCAACCGACGGCGATGAGATCGGGGTGACTCGCCGGCACATTGATGGTGCCCGCGCGGGTCGCCAATTCGAAAAAGACGGACCCCGCGGCCGTGGTGTCGTCGAACCTCGCCTCCACCCATGCGTTGGCAAAGCCTTCCCCCTCGAGCTCGAGCGTCATCTTGCTCGCGCCGGGCCACTTGCCATCCCAGACGATGACGGCACCGTGCGAGCTCGCCGGAAGGGGCGACTCCAAACCCACCACACCGTTGTAGATGGCGGCCGTCAGGCTGTCGTCGCTGGCCTGAAAGCCCCCTTTGTGACCCGCTCCGACCGGTCGGATCGACAAACCGTTGGGGCCCTGGAGACCGATGGAAAGGGCGTCCGTCGCGCCGTAAGTCACCCACACGAACGCGGTTCCGGAAACGTCGCTCCCCTTCTGAGCATCCGGCGTGAAAACCGTGAGCCTGGCGGGCACACCGTCCGTCACGCGCGTCTCGGTGTGGATGCCGAGCACTTGGTCCTCTTCGTCGCCTTGGTAGATGGCGCCACTGTTGCCAGCGGCGACGACGATCGATCGGCCAGGGTGCGCGGGGCCCACCAGTCGAGCCAGCGATTGTTCGATGGGCGTGGTGCCGTCGTGAGGGCCGAAATCGCCCCCCAAGCTCAAGTTGACCACCGCCGGTCGCGCCATCGCCTCGGCGCGATCGAAGATGAACCGCGTGGCCGTGACGATGTCCACGTCCGCCACGCTGCCCGCGGCATCACCATGGGCGACGGAGGCGACGATGATCGTCGCTTCTGGTGCGCCGCCGGCATAACGCGCGCCATCGCCCCCGTTGCCGGCGGCGATGGACGTCACGTGGGTGCCATGCCCGACCGCATCTCCCGAAAGCGTCACGCCCGGATCGCCCGCGAGCGCGCGATCGATGTCCCCTTGGTCGAGCACGGCACACGGCGATTGCGCGGGCGACGTGCAACCGAACGCCTCCTCGAGCTCGGCGTGCCGCCCCAAGGGAAAGCGGGAGAAGTCGAGCATCCACGCGATGCGTGTGCCGCCGGTCGCCTCGCGAAGGTCGGCGTGGGCCGCGTCGACCCCCGTATCCACGATGCCGACCACGACACCTTTGCCGGTGCCAGCGAGGGGAGAGCCTTGCGTGACGAGCGCCGCCCGGTACGCGTCGACCCGGTTGAGGCGCGCCGACGCGTCCAGTACCGGGTGAAGCCCCGGCCAGATCGAAAAATGCACATCGGCGTGGGCGGCGGCGAAGGACGCGAGATCGGCGGGCGCGAGGCGAACCGTGGCCAGATCGGGCGACAAGGCCAGCCAACCGAGCGCGCGCGCGTCAGCGGAGGGAGAAACCTCGATCACCAGCGGGAGCCTGCCCGAAGCGTCGGCGAGCGGGTGCCGGCGCGGGCCGCGGTGCGAAAGCAGGGCCACGAACTCGGGATCGAAGCGCACCGCGGCGGCAGCTTCCCGCGCCGTTGCCGCCGCGACGAGCGCCGCAGCGAACATCGGGCCAGCGATGCGTAACGCCGCGCGCCTCCGCATTCACACCGGCGGCACGAGGTGCTTCTTGGGCGGCCGCGCTTCGACCTTGGCTGCATAATACGCAAACCGCCGCGCGATCTCGGCTCGCAGATCGGCGGTCGGGATCACGTCGTCGATGACGAGCTCGGCGGCGAGGCCGTAGATGTCGATGTCGGCGCGGTATTGCTCGCGCAGCTTCTCGACGTAGGCCAGACGCTCCGCGCCCTCCGGAACCTCCTGGATCTTGTTGTAGTAGACCGCGTTCACCGCCGCCTGCGGCCCCATCACCGCGATGGAAGCGGTGGGGAGCGCGAGACACGCGTCGGGCTCGAAGGCGGGACCGCACATCGCATAGAGACCCGCGCCGTACGCTTTTCGCACGATGACGGCCACCTTCGGCACCGTGGCCTCGCTGACGGCGGCGATCATCTTGGCACCGGCGCGGATGATTCCTTGCCGCTCCACCTTGGTCCCGATCATGAAACCCGGCACGTCCGCCAAGTAGAGCAGAGGGATGTTGAACGCGTCGCAGAGCCAGATGAACCGCGCCGCTTTGTCGGCGCTGTCGACAAACAGGACGCCCCCCAGCCACTTGGGTTGGTTGGCGACGATGCCGACCACGCGCCCCTCGATGCGGGAGAAGCCGGTCACGATCTCGCGCGCGAAGAGTTTCTTGATCTCGAGAAAACTCCCCTCGTCGATGATCGCGTCGATGACCGCCATGATGTCGAAGGCCTTGTTCTCGTCGGCGGGGATCACCTCCGAGAGCGGCTTGAGCGGGATCTTGGCCGGTCGCGACGCGGCCGGCGGCGGACGCTCGGCGAAGTTCGCCGGCATGAACGCGAAGTAGGTCTTGGCGAAGGCGATCGCTTCTTCCTCGCTCTTGACCAGCACGTCACCGCAGCCCGACACCGAGCAATGCATCTTGGCGCCGCCCATTTCTTCGAGGGTCACTTTCTCGCCGATGACCATCTCTGCCATGCGCGGCGAGCCCAAATACATGCTGGCGTTACCGTCGACCATCACCACGATGTCACAGAACGCGGGGATGTACGCGCCTCCCGCCGCCGATGGCCCGAAGAGGAGGCAAATCTGCGGCACTCTGCCGGAGAGCTGCACCTGATTGTAGAAAATGCGCCCCGCCCCGCGGCGGCCGGGGAACATCTCCACTTGATCGGTGATGCGGGCCCCCGCCGAGTCGACCAGATAAAAGAGCGGGCAGCCGAGCCTCGTTGCGCTCTCCTGGATGCGGACGATTTTTTCGACCGTCCGTTTTCCCCACGATCCCGCCTTCACGGTCGAATCGTTGGCCATCACCGCCACGGTGCGGCCACCGATCGTGCCGAGGCCGGTAACCACGCCGTCGGCGGGCAGCTCGGGATCTTTGGCATTGGCGAGGAGCGCTTCCTCCACGAACGAGCCCTCGTCGAGCAAGAGGTCGAGGCGCGCGCGGGCGAAGAGCTTCTTCTGCTGCGCGTTTTTCTGATGGTACTTCGGGTCGCCCCCCTTCTTCTTCTTGGCAATCCTTTCCTTCAAATCATCGTCGCGCAGCATGGCTCGTCTCCAACGTTATCTACACCCCGAGGGGGGGCAAAAGCGGGTGTCGCGGTTGTTGTCGAGGACGACGGTGGTCGTCACGATCCCGCCTACGATGACCGCGCCCGCGAGCGGCCACACGTACCACGGGACGCCGGCCGGCGCCTCGCACGTCTCCCCCAGAAGGTCGCACACCGTGCGGCGGGTGCCCGCATCGCCAGCCGCGCGCGAAAGCGTGACCGAGCGCAGGATCTTGCCGGTCGCCGTCTCCGTCAGCCAAAGGCGATAGTTGGCGCCCGCATCGGGACGGGAAATGCCGAGCACTTGCTCGGCGCGCGACCACGCGGCTTCGGCCAGAAAAATCTCGTCGGCGGAGGGCATCGGCGCCCGCGCTTGCCGCAAGGCGAGGAGCTGCGCGCCGAGCGTCGATCGACGTGCCGGCTCGAGGTTGACCCGAACCAGGCCGAACGGCTGCAGAAGGCGCTGCTCGGTGTTCGACTCGTAACGAAAGCGACGGAGGGTGACGAAATGATCGCCGAGCCGGGCGTCCACTTCGAGCGGGGTCACACCGGGCATCTCGTGGCCGTCGATGAGCACGCGAGCGCCGGGGGGCTCGGTGACGATGCGCACCTTGCTCTTCGGGCGTGCGAGGACCTCGTTACGCGCCTCGACCTGTACCCGCTCCGCTTCCTCGCGATGCAGTCCGCTCGGAGGGGGCGTCTCGTCGAGCAGCGCCGCGGAACGGAAGTGCGAGCGGGCGCCGCTCACCTGGTCGGCCAGGCTCAGGCAAACGCCCGCTTGAAGGTGCAGATCGCGGAGCAACGCGAGCTCACCGGTCGTCGCGATGACCTCGAGGGCGTCGGGCATCGCCCCCGCCGCCTCGCGGACGCAGTCGTCCCAGAGCGCCTCGCTCTCCTTCTTGCGCGCGCGTGCCATGGCCAGGCGCACCGCTTGACCGCGCTGCTCGATGGCAATGAGATCGGTCGAGACGACGCCAGCGGCGGGCAGCGGGAGCAGGTCGACGACCGGGCGACGGCTCGCCACGATTTCGCGGACCGCTCGAACGCGCACCGGCTCCGTCCCGGGCCCGACCGTGACCATGACCGTCGGACCCGCCGCCTGCGTCGAGAGCGAAAAACCGAGGACCACGGCGACGAGACTGCAGGACAAGTTGCCGAGGGGAAAGCGAAGACCCACGGCGGGAGTGAACCGCCGAGGCGTCGAGAATGCCACGACAATTTGCTTCCGACGCCCAGTTTCGTCGCGGGGAAGAACCCTCCGTCCCTCTTTGACGCCCGAGCCCTCCCCGCCGTAACGTGACGCCATGGAGGCCCCTCCCTCCGAAAAAGCCACCCCTCCGTTCGGGCGCTACGTCATCCGAGAGCGGATGGCGCAAGGCGGGATGGGTGAAGTCTTTCTCGCCGTCGCGGTGGGTGCGGACGGGTTCGAGAAGCCGGTCGTCATCAAGCGATTGTTGCCCAAGTTCGCCGGACGCGCCGACATCGTCAGCTTGCTCTCCGCAGAGGCAAAATTGATGACGCGGCTCATCCACCCCAACATCGTCCAGGTCATCGACTTCGGGCGCGGCGACAACGACGACTACTTCGTGGTGATGGAGCTGGTCGGCGGTACCGACCTCGGCCAGTTCTGCCAAAGCTACGCCGCCCAGGGTGAGCGCGTCCCCATCCCGATTGCGCTGTTCATCACCAACCAGGTACTGCGTGGCCTCGCCTACGCCCACGCCAACGCGTCGGCGGACGGCAAACGCCTGGTCCACCGGGATATCAGCCCGGGCAATATTTTGTTGTCGACATTCGGCGAGGTGAAGGTCGCCGATTTCGGCGTCGCTCTCGTGGGCGGCTCGGTGGACACGCACCAGGGCGACGGGTGGATCGTGGGCAAGCCGGCGTACATGGCCCCCGAACAGCTCGAACGAAGCGCGGTGGACGAGCGAGCCGACATCTACGCGGTGGGAGCGGTGCTTTTTCACATGATCACCGGCTCGCTCCACCGCGGAGACATCGAACCGGACGCGCGAGAAGTGCCGATCGAGATTCCATCCGACGCGTGCGCAGCGTTGGCCGAAATGGCGCCCGCGGAGCTGGTCGATGTCGTCCTGCGGGCGCTCGCGACGCAGCGGGAAGGACGCTACGCCCACGCGCGGGAGATGGCGCGTGCCATCGAGCAGCTGGTGGAGACGGGGCAGAAAATCGCGACCGCCGACGAGCTGGCGGAGGTCGTTTCGGCAAGGGTCCAGACCCAGGCCGCTCACAACAAATCGGTTCTCCTTCTGGGTGGAGACGATGCCGGCTTCGGATCGGGAACGGAGCTGACCCGCAGTGGCGACGGGGACGACAAGCATGGATTCACGCTGAAGATTCGGGACGCGCCTCCCGCTTTGGCCCCGTCGACCACGACGGCCCCCGTCGACGTCGACGAGGACGAGCTTGGGCTGCGGCCGCGTCGGCGCCGCTGGGTCGGCGTCGGGGTCGCAGGGTTGGCCATTCTCGCCGTGGGGATCGCGATCCTTTCGCGCGACGCGGGCGAGGCCGCGGGACGAAGCGGCACCACGGTTCGCGCGGCCCCCGACCGAGCTGCGGCAGCCATGGCGAACGCGGATCCCGGCGCGCCCTCGGCTGCGCCACCCCTTGCACTCGCGGAAGAGCACCGGGCGGCAGAGACGGCAGGTGCTGAAAAACCCGTCACCAAGACCGGCGCGGCCGCAGGTTCGGGCACGGCGACCCGCAGCAAAGGTGAGGGACGCGTGCGCACCAAAGAACCAGCTGCCAAGGAAGCCGCCTCGCGCGAAACCGCCGTGCCGGCCGGCCAGAGTTCCACCTGCCGCGGACAGCTACACCTTTACGCGACGCACGGTTGGATGCTGTCGGGGGGGCCCGGTTCGGTCCAAGCGCCGGGGCGCTACGACTGGCCCTGCGGCAGCTACGGGCTCAAGGCTGTTTCGAGGGTCGACGCGAGTGACGTGCGGACCGTGACCGTGACCATCCGCGAAGGGACTCCCGGCGTCGTCGACTTGAGGTAACCGCTGCGCACTCGATCAGGACCCGGGCCCCTCGCGAACGGCGCGGCCGAGGTGATTGCGCACGCGGCACATGATAGGGTCCTTTCGTGGTAGCGGAAGCCAACACCGTCGTCGTCCAGCCGTCGAGCAGCGCATTCATCGTCTCTTTGCCCCGGTTTACCGTTCGCGTCGTCGCCGGACCCGATGCCGGGCAGGAGGCCCCTTCCGTCGAGGGTCGACTCAGCGTCGGCACCGCAGAAGGCGCCGTGCTGCGCCTCACCGACCCAACCGTCAGCCGCTACCACGTCGACTTCGAAGCAACGACCCAGGGTGTCGTTGTGCGCGACTTGGGCAGCACCAACCGCACGTTGCTCAACGAGGTGAGCATCCGCGAGGTCGCGGTCACGCGTGACGTCGAGCTCGAAGTCGGTAGAAGCCGTATCCGGATCAAGTTCGACGTCGAGCGCGCCACGGTCGAGGCGCCGCTCAACTCGGAATTCGGGTCGCTCATCGGGCAGTCCACGGCGATGAAGATCGTCTTTGCGGCGCTGGAGCGGACCGCGGCCACCAACGCCCCCGTGCTCATCACGGGCGAGAGCGGCACCGGCAAGGAGCTGGCGGCGCGCGCCATCCATCAAGCGAGCTCGCGCTCGGCTGGCCCTTTCGAAGTCGTCGATTGCGGCGGGCTTCCCGGCTCGCTCATCGAGAGCGAACTGTTCGGTCGCGAAGGAGAGGGCGGCGGTGACCGCGAGGGTGCGTTCGAGCGCGCCGAAGGAGGAACGCTCTTTCTCGACGAGCTCGGCGATCTCCCGCTCGGACTGCAGCCGAAGCTCCTGCGCGCGCTGGGAGAGGGTGAAATTCGCCGCGTCGGTGGCGCGCGACCCAAGCGGGTGGACGTGCGCATCGTCGCCTCCACCAACCGCGACCTTCGCCGTCACGTGAACAGCGGCCAGTTCCGGGCCGATCTCTTCTACCGACTGGCGGTGATCCAGATCCGCATGCCTCCCTTGCGCGAGCGGCTCGAGGACATGTCGCTCCTCGTTCGTTCCCTTCTCACCGACATCGCCGAAGATCGCAATCTCGAGGTGCACATCGAGCCCGACACCCAGCTCATCGAGGCCCTTTCGCGGCACAGCTGGCCGGGCAACGTGCGCGAGCTCCGCAACTACCTCGAGCAGCTCGTCATCCTCCGCACCGCGCCCGACCTGGGAGCCGAAAGCGATCCCGCCAAAGCGACGGCGGCGACGGACGTGGTCGCGGCTGCATCCGGCGATGCGGGCGCGACGCCGGCCGGCGTCGGGGCGGACGCGTTCGAGGAGCTGCAGCGACTCCCTTTGCGAATGGCGAAAGCAGAGCTGCTCGAACGCTTCGAACGTCACTACGTCACCCAACTGCTCCAGGCCACCGGCGGCAACGTCGCCGAAGCTGCTCGCCGCGCCAGCGTCGATCGCGTCACCTTGTTTCGGACGATCCGCCGTTATGGTCTCAAGGCTCACAATCCCTGACGCACGCCGAGCGTCCACCCGGATCGCCAGCGCGGCGTCGCTGGCGGGCGCGCTGTGGCTGATCCTTGCCAGCGCGGGGTGTCCTCTTCGCGACAAGGAAATCCGGATTACCGATACCGGCATCGGTTGGCTGACCAAGGCTTGCCAGCTCGCGGGCGGCCCATTTCCTCCGTTCGGCGGTGGCGGCAGCTCCGGACCCGGCGGGAGCGGTGGCTCGGGCGGCGCTGGCTTCAGCGGCCCTCCCCCACCCACCGGACCAGGCTCCGATCCCCAACGCCCGTGCGGATTGGAGGGCCATTACCTGCCCAACTTGTACGGCCGATCGACGGAGGCACGCCTTTTTCTCGTCTCGCCCGGCGACGGTCGCGTGCAGGACGCGAGCAAGTGTATGCGCCTGCACCCGTGCCTCGACGGAGGCCGCTCGGGCCCCACTGCCGACTGCATGGCGGCCGACATCAATCAACAGCTCGACGGCGCCATGCCCAATGGGCTCGGTTTCGACGGCTTGAAGAACGCCGAGGAAGCCCAGCTCATCCTCGCGTTTTATCAACCAGCCAACACTTCCGAGGAAGCCGGCGGTTGTCATCGCATCGATCTCTTTGCCTGCGCGGGACTGGCCGCTCCGCTCGGCGGCGGGGCCCACGACATTTCCTGCGCCAGCTGCCAGGGTGGCTCACGCACGGCGAACGGCAGCGATACCGGACCCTGTCCGAGAGACCAGTCGCAGACCAATTCCTGCTTTTTGCAGATCTGCGACGGCTTGCTGTCGGACAACGGCTTTGACTGAGACTCTCGCGCGTTGACCACGGCCCGCGAGGCGCTCGCCTTGCTAGGGCTGGCCCGCGCGTGCCCGCTCCGTTGCCTCGGCGAGATCGAGCCAGCGCACCAGCGCGCTCCCGGTGTGCTGCGTGTAGTCGATACGAAGCTCCCAATCGACCTGACTGCCGGGCATCGCGCCTTCCACGGCCTCCGGACTCTTGAACAAATGGCGCGGTCCAGGGAGAAGCTGCTGCCGCAAGAGTAGAGCCAACGCGCGGCGCAGTTGTTCGTCGAGGAGGGCGATTTCCTCCCCCGCGACGCCGGCTCGCCGGGCCACATCGAGTGTCGCCACCGCGGCCTCGCAACGGCTCGCCACCGGCGTGAGGCGCGGGGTGATCACCGGCCCGACCCCGATCGCACCATCGGCGTCGAACGGCGAGTCTCCGTCGCGCTGCTGGAGGGCGCGCCCGAATGCCTGCCAGCGCAGACAGAAGTCGAGCGCCTTCGGGTTCGGCGCGTGCGGCCACAAAGCGCCGAGGGCCTGACACGTCCAGTGCTCTTCGCTGAAATAGTAACGATCGCCGAAGAAGCTCCAGGCGGGACCGACCAGATGCTGGAGCGCTCGAACTGCGGCGTCGAGGTCCGCCGGGTCTTTGCTGATGCCGTACGCTTTGGCCAAGGCCAGCGCAGCTTCGCTCGAATAGTAGAGGCCTTGGTAGTCGATGGGGAGACCGGTGCTGCGATCGAAGTAGTGCATGAACTCGCCGTCGGGTCGCTGCTGCGCGCGCAGAAAACGCGCCAGTCCGACGACGGCCGGGGCGAAGCTCTCGTCGATCTTCTTTTCGACGATCTCCGACAGAGCGACGACGGCGAGCGCGCTCGACCCGAGCCCGATCCGTTCCTCCTCCCCGACGCAGGGCAGCCCCGCACAACTCGAGAGGCCCGAAGCCGTCATGAGCGAAGCCGCGCGGCGCGCAGCCTCGATGAGAATCGGGTCGTTCGTCATCGCCGCGACTTGGGCCACGAAGAACGTGGCGCCTGCGTGGCGCGGCCAGTCGTAGCCGGGGAGATCCTTGTTGCCCGGCGCGGAGACGGTGTAACGAAATCTCCCCTCCGGCGAAATGCCGCGCGCGAGATACTTCGCGCCGGCGACGACGGCTTCGCGCACGTCCTCGCGACGAAGGTTGGCGGCGGTGATGCGGGGGCGCTCGATCGCGCTTTTGCGCTCCACCCGAATGCGGCGCAAGCTCGCCTGCTCGAACACCGTTTCGCGGGTCGCCTTGAGTTTGTCGGCGAGCAGGATCGCGAGCGGTCCCGTGTCGAGCCCCAACGTGACGCCGATCGATGCGACGCGCAGACCATGATCGTAGAGCTGGCGCGAAAGGAGATCGTCGGGTGTGACGTAGGCGGTTCGCTCGCCGAGCGTCGCCTTGATGCCATCGCGGCCGGGGACCAGCGAGATACCGAGCACCACGTCGGGCCAAGCGAAGATCGGCGACTCGCCCACCACGGTTTCGAGCACGAGCTCGCCGCCGCCCCCGAGCACACGGTCGAGGCGTGCATCGCGCCGCTGACCCTCGCGGTAGATGACGCGATCGATGAGCGCCCCCTCTTTCCACACGCTCGCCACGACGTCGCGATGCAAAGGCTCGTGCAGCGAGACCAACCACCGGACGCCGACGCAGAGCGCAGCCAGGACAACGAGGTACGCCGCGACGGCGCGCAGAGCGGTTCGGAACATCACGACCCTGACGCGGCAGTCGGCGCGGGTGGAGCGCTCGACAGCCGCCGCCCGAGCCACGCCAGCTGCGCCAAGGGGATGGCCACGAGGTACGGCAGCGCCAGTGCAGCGATGAGTCCGAGAATCATCGCCCCGCCGCGACCGACCGCCCCATAGATACCGGAGAGGTAACTGGCGGTCAGGGCCAGTAGGGTGATCAGCGAAAGCCCCAGCACCAGCGACGCGAGCGACGCGGCGAGAGCCGCCCGCGACGCCCAACGCGTGCCGGCGACCAAACCGACACCAGCAGCGGCAAAAAGGGCAATGAGCATCACGGCGCCGCCGTCGACGAGCCAATACCGGGCCGGTAGCCCCTCGAAGACCCCGATGTACAAGAGGATGGCCGTCACGATATCGAGGGCACCGAACGTCATCGCCGCGGCGCGCGCCTTCGTCGTCTCCTTTGCTTCCGCCATGGGTCGACCCCTAGCATGCGGTGGCGCGGGCGTCCCTAGCCCCCCTCGGGGGGGGAGAATGCGCGCGCCAAGACGCGAAGGGGCACGAACAGAGGGAAGAGGAGGGGCGTCGCGCGCGCCACCCGCGCCAGCCCGAGGAGCCCGCTGGCACGCGTGCCGTCGCGTTCCACGATGACGAATCCGTGTCCCCTCGCCGCCTCCGCATCGGCGCGAATGTCGAAACGCGCCAGCCAATCGAGTCGCTCGACGACGCGCGCCAAGAAGCCTCCCCAGGAGCGTCCAGGATCGTAGAGCACCTGGCGCTCGCGCAAAGTCGGAACGGCGAAGAGCGCGTACACCGCCAGCGACAACCACGTGAAAAGCTCCACTTGCGACGTCACCTCGATGGTGAGGTGAAACATGACGCCCCACCACAAGGCAAACGTTCGCGTGCGCGGGAGAAAGAGTCCCACTGCCAGAAAGAGCTCGGTCACGATGGCCAGCTTGGCGAGCGCACTGGCCAGCGTGGGGTGAGCCAGCACCTCCATGAGTTCCGCGGGCACCCCCTTGGCCACCGCCAGGGAGGTGGCTCGCGCAAGGCGATCGCCGATCACGCGACCTTCGCGCCAGTCGGAGTCGAGTAGTTTCGACCCGCCGGAAGCGAGATAGATGATCGACATCTGCAGCTGAGCGAGCCGCGCCGCCCAGAGGGGCCCCTTGCGCTCCGCCGCCGTTGCCGCCGGACGGCGCCAGACGAACGCCCGATCGCAGGGAGAAAAGGCGAGCAGCAACGCGAAAAGAAGAAGAGCGTACCGGTTATTGTGATAGCCGAGCCGATCGCACGAAAGAAGGTAGAGACCGACCACGGCGGTCGCGAGCAACGACGGGCGCGCCCATCGCCCCACCACCACGAGCAGCGCGAAGACGATCTGCGCAACGAGAAGGGCGCTGAACACGGCGGGCCCGGGGAGGAGGGCCTCGGGGATGATGGCGATGTGGAAAACATCGTCGAAGGAGGTATCGCCGCGATGGATGGAAAGCTCGCGCAGCCCGCTCAACAGAAGGAGGACCCCCAAGATCGCTCGCACGAGTGACAGGACGTAGGTGTCGTCCTCTTCTATCTGCCAGCGACGCAGAAGCGACATCATGGGTACCGCGCTCTGCTTTCGAGCCGCGTTTCGTAGCGATCCCGACCGTTTTGCCAAATGCGCACGTCGGCCACGAGGCCGACCGTCTCGCTATCGCCAGGGAGATGGTCCACCACGTCATCCAGCGCTTTTTGCAGGCGAAAGAGCTGCGCCGCCACACCGTAGGAAGCGTGAACGGGCCGACCGAGGATGCGCAAGATCGGATCGTGGACGCGATCGCTCCAGCGAAAATGACGCACGGTGCCGCTTTCGTCGCGTGCCTCCCACGCGCCGTCGAGGACAACGACGACCGTGCCACCGTCCGGTGCACGCACCCGCCTCCCCAAGTCGATGGCGATACGCGACGATTCGTTGAACATCTGAAACGAGAACACGCCGTCGGGCCGAAGGCCGGCGGTGAGAACGAGCGAGGCCTGGATCGTCAGATAGATCGCGGCGAAACCCATTCGACCGCGCTTGCCCAAATCCAAAAAGGTCGGCTTCGCCACGCGGCTCCTAGCACTACCGCCATCGTTTGCGCCTTGCCACAACTACGCGGTGTCGAGCGGGGCCGCGTGCCGTGCAGTTTCCGTCGCGGGAAGGGCGAAGCCGCGTTAGAATCCGTGGCGAGTGACTTCGCTTCCACTTTTGCGTCAACCGGATTGTACGACCTTTCCTTGCAAGGAAGAGTGCTGCAGCGCAGGCGTCGACGTGTTCGCCGACGAGCGTCAGCGCATGATCGACGACGGAATCGCCATCGCCGCCGATTTTACGGGCCCCGACATGGACGAAGAAGACGAGCTCTATCGCACCGCGCTCGGGCCGCGCGGCTGCGTCTTTCTCGAGCCCGCACGCGGCTGCCGACTTCACGCGATTGGCTACAAACCTCGCGTCTGCGCCGAGGTCCCGCGCGACCCCGAAGAGGTCGCCGAAATGGTCGACTACGAAATGCTCCCTTGCCACAAGGAGTGGCAATGGGGTCGCCTGCCTAGCCGGAAAACGGCAGGAAGACGCTGAATCCGGCGGTGGTCACGATGTCGTTGACGATCTGGCTCACACCGAGCGCTTCCTGCTCGAGGATGTGATCGCGCACGTCGAGCCGCAGGCCGAACCACTTGCCGATGTAGATCTTGAGTCCGAACCCGGCCGACCCAGTCAGGCCGCGCCCGGTGCCGTCGTCGGTCACCCCGGCGCCGGCCGCCAGATAGAAATCGAAACGCGAGATCCCTGCGCCGAACCAGCGCATTTTGCCGTAGGCGAGCGACCACACCAGGTGCCCGAAGTAGAGATTGAGCGGCGTCGATGCGATAACCAGCTGGCGGGGGACGTTGTTTGCGTTCTGAAAGGCGTCGATGAGATCGTTCTTGCGCTGGGTGTGCATGTACGAAGCCTCGAGGCCGAGATCTTCGGAGAAATGGAACGTGTAGGCGCCGCCCCACACCGGCGCGCCGGCATAGAGATCCCCCGCGTACCAGCCTCCCATCGGGGAGATCTCATGGCGCAGCGCCTTGGTGAAGAGTCGGTCCTGTACGCCGCGATAGTGACGCCCGCCGATCAGCTCCTCCTTGAGGGTCTCGTCGACGCATTGTGCGTGCAGCACCCGACCCGTGCACAGCACTGCGACGAGCGACGCCCCGAAGACGCTCCACGCCCGACCATGCCAGAGCATATGGGTCCAGCGGTAACAGGTTACCTTCGCCTCGGTCAACCGCCTTCCAAACCCCTGTTCGCCCACATTTCGGCTATCGGCAGAACCACGCGTGGCCGGGTGCGCGGCACACGGGTCTGGCATGCTGCGCGGGCGCCGCTACAAGAAGCGGCACTGCGTGATGCGACGCCTCGTCCCTTGTGCCCTCGCCATTTCCGGCCTCGATCCGTCGGGAGGTGCCGGCCTCTTCGCGGATCTGCGCGCTTTCCGCGCGGCGGCGGTGTGGGGGTGCGGGGCCGTCGCGGTGCTGACCGTGCAATCGACGGCCGGGCTTCGGACGAGCGAGCCGGTCCCCACTCGCCAGCTCCTCGCGCAGGTCGGCGAGCTCTGGGCGCACGAAAATGTGAAGGCCATCAAAATAGGAGCGCTGGGGTCACTCGCCAACGTGCGCGCCATCAGCCGCTGGCTCGCGGCCCGACGAGGCAAAGTGCCGGTGGTGATCGACCCGGTCCTCCACGCATCGCGCGGAAAACGCGACGCGCCACTCTTGGAAAACGCCGGCGTCGCGGCGCTGATCGAGGTCATCGAGCTTGGCGCGGTGGTCACACCGAATGCTCTCGAGGCGAAGGCGCTGCTCGGCCGTCGCGTCGCGTCGTTGGCCGACGCCGAAGGCGCAGCGCGCGCCTTCCTCGACCTCGGTGCTCGCGCGGCTCTCGTCAAGGGCGGCCATTGGTCGGCCGGAGCGAGGAGCGAGACGACGGACGTGCTCGCCATCGGAAGGCGCATCATCCATCTTCGCTCGCCGCGGGTGAGCGTCGTACCGCACGGCACCGGATGCACGCTGGCTTCCCTCATTGCCGGAAAGCTGGCCGCGGCGCCGAGCGCCAAGGACGATGACGTCATCATCGCATCGATTCGCTGGGCGAAGAGGCAACTCGAGGCACGCATCGCTCACCCCTTGCGCGTCGGGAAAGGACAGCTGGTGATGCCGTGACGCGCATCGCCATTCGACCCTCCGCGGCACGCTTTCTCGCGATCGGCTTGGCCCTCACCACGGTGTTCGCACTGGTCCCGCGCGTCACGAGCGCCGCGCCCCCCGCGCCGGCACCTCCTCGCGCCGGCGCGCCGGGAGCGCCCTCTGCTTCCGTCGGGTCGACCCTCAGCCAAATCGCCGCTCGGCTCGCCGCCGACATCGGCGCCGAGACGAAGTCGGCCATCGTTTGCGCCGCCAGCTTGCGTTCGGACGAGCCAGCACCGCGCGGCGCCGAGCTCGCCGGCAAGGTGGCCTCTCTCCTCGCCGGCAAGCTCGGCAGCTCGATGGCCCGCGTCGAACCCGCCACGCTCGCCGCTGCGCAGGCGGCCGCGCGCCGCGCCAGCTGGCTCGTCTACGTGCAGGCAGAGGTTCTGCACGGCCAGCTCCGTGTGACCGCTGACGTCTATCGCGCCACGCGCAACGTGTGGGAGCGCGCCCGCGAGCCCGTCCCTGCCCCGACCGCGCACGCCTACGCCGCCGGACGCATCGACGGCGAGGTGCGCTCGTACCTCGCACCCCTGCCGCTCGTCGGCGCTCGCATCGATCGCGCCACCGTCGAAGACAAAGAGATCGTTGCGCTGGCGTGTGGCGACGTCGACGACGACGGAGCGCTCGAGATCGTCACCTTGAGCCGGCGGCGCATCGCGATCGGCCGTGCCCGCGCCGGCCGCTTCGTGGCGATGCGCAGCGCGTTCCTGCGCGATTTCTCGGGCATCGCGCCGACGCCGCTGCGCGAACCGCTGGGCGGCGTGGCCATCGTCCCATCGCGCGGGGGACCGCCGAACCTCGACGTGGGAATCTCCGATCGTGCCCGTGGCAGCCGCTTGGACAGTGAGCTCAAGCTGCTCGGCGCCATCAACGGCGTTCCTTTCGGCACGCCGTACGGCGATGCTTGCATGCGTTTTCAAGGATCGACGCTGGCGACGACCGTCGGCAAATGTGCCGATGGCGACAGCGCCAACCCGCCGTTCGACATCGACGGCCCCCTCGACGCCGCGGCCGCCGCCATCTTCGTCGGTGCCGACGGGATCGTCCGAACCATCGATGCTGCCCGCGACCCGCGGACGGGCGAAGTGTCGCTGCGCGCTCTCGGTCGAACCATGACCCTTCCCCGCGCCGGCGCACAGATGGCGCTCGCCGACCTCGATCAGAATGGTGCGCCGGAGGTGATCACCACGCTCGACGTACTTCCCAAACCGCCCGGCGACGTCGACGATGCGCTCGTCATCACCACCTTGGAAGCGGACGGCTCCCTCCGCGAAAGATCGCGCATTCCTGTTCCAACCGGCATACGAGCCGTCGCCGCGTGTCCCCCCGAGGGGGGTGGCTCGGCATCGGTGGTGATCGCGACGCCAGGAGAGCTGTGGATCGTCCGCTGATCACGCGCCGCGAGCTCCTCGGTTGGGCGGCGATCACGATGACCGCGACCGCCCGTCCCCGCGGCGCCGCCGCCCTCGGGCGGATCCCGCTCGAGGGAAAGATTGCCATGTCGTTGCCGTGGCCGGTGGATCGCATCGATCCCCACGACATCACCGACCCGGGGGCGGCCCTCTTCGGTCAGGCGCTCTTCGACGAGCTGTATGCCGCCGACCCATCGGGCGAGCCCTTTCCGACGCTCGCCGCCGATGCGCCCGTCATCGAATCGGCGCGCACGATCGTCCGACTGCGTGAGGGGCTCGTCACGGCGCGGGGGGAGCGGCTCGACGCGCGGGACGTTCTCTTTTCGATCCAGCGCGCCAAGAAGGGCGCTGCCGCCGCATGGTGGGGCGATCTCCCCGCGCCGGTGCTCCACCCGAAAGATCGACTGGCCCTCGTTTTCGCCACGACCGATGCGGGGCGCGTCGCGCGCACACTGAGCTCGTCTTTCTTCGCGCTCGTACCGCGCACCTTCGACCCGGCGCGACCCGATGGCACCGGAGCGCTGTCCGCGGAACCGGGCTCTTCGCGCTTGACGCTCCGGCGTAACCCCAACGCCGCCCGTGGTCCATCGTTTCTCGAGGAGGTCACCATCGAGCAAGCCGCCGACCTGTCGTCGTCGCTGCGATCCTTCGAAGGCAAGCTGACCGACGTCGGGTGGCTCGGATCGGGACTGCACGGCGCGCGTCCAGGGGCACAAGCGTTCGACCTGGGTAGCGTCGCTTGGGTCGTCTTGCAGACGGGCGTCGAGGCCGGTCCGTGGGGCGGGCCCGGCGTCGCGCAGCGGCTGCTCGACGGCCTCGCGCCGGAGCGGTTCCAGCGCTTCGGGCTGGGACCCATGCCGGCACCGGTGGGCAACGCCGAGTGGGGGGGCCGGCCCTGCGAGCTCTGGGTGCAGGAAGCCTCGGCATTCATGGGTGAGCTCGGTCGAACGCTCTCGTCGCTTCTCTCTCGCCCGGGGCACGAAGTCGCCGTTCGGGCCGCGCCCACCGCCGAAATCGCGCGTCGTCGCGCGACGGGCACCTTCAGCCTGATGCTCGGAATCGTTCGCCCTTTTTCTGCAACTTCGCTCGGATCGCACATCGCGCTGGCAGCCGCGCTCGACCCCAAGAAGGCACTCGAGCTCATGCGCCGGCCGCCCCGGCTCGCGAGTTTCGATCCCCGCCTGGTAACGCGCACCCTCACGCTCGGCGTCCTCGGCGAGTTGCGGGTCATGGGTGGGTCGGCATCCGACGTCCACCTTGCGCGAAACCCGACGGCAGACGGGTGGGACCTCGGCGCCACCTACCGGGTCGCGCCGGGCGGTTAGTACCGGCCTCGGCGCGCGGCCGCCCCCGCTCCCCACTTGACCCGAGTGATAGGGACCCTTACCTTCCCCGGCGATTCCGCGCCGCTGCCGACCTTCCGACGCGAGGCGCGCGAGTCATGGAGAGCGACATGGCAGGCGACGAAGCAAACTTGGTTCATCTGAACGATCTCAATTGGAAAGAAGAAGTCCTCGATTCCAAAGTCCCCGTTCTCGTCGACTTCTCCGCCGTCTGGTGCGGCCCCTGCAAGGTCCTTTCCCCCATCATTCAGAAGCTCTCCGACGAGCTGGTCGGCAAAGTGAAAGTCGGCAAGCTCGACATCGACGAATCTCCCGCCACCAGCGCCAAGTACGGCATCCGCGGTGTTCCGACAGTGGCGGTCTTCGTGGGCGGTGAGCGCAAAGCGCAGCACGTCGGCCTGACGAGCCGGGAGAATCTTCTCAAGCTTCTCGATTGAGGTTTCCCTTCCAACAGCATCTTTTCAAGAACCTGCGGCGCATCGCGCGCTGATCGACGCGCAGGCCGAAGATCCGGGCTAGGCTGAGTTCTATGCACCCCGCGGACCCCCGCGTCGCCCTTTTGCGCGACCAGCTGGTCGGCCAGGTTCTCGAGGGGACCGATGGTGTGCGCTTTCACCTGCGGGCGCTCATCGGAGAGGGGGGCCAAGGTTGGATCTACAAGGGCAACTACGACGAGCCGGACGGCGTTCTCATCGTCGTCAAGGTTCTGCGTCCCGACGGCATCAGCGAAGACACGCTGCGGCGGTTTCAACGCGAGGCCAAGGTGCTTCGCCAGCTCGGCGCGCAAGCCAATCCCAATCCCAACCTGGTGCGCTTCTACGATCACGGGGTGGCGCGGCTCACGCCGCCGAACTCCCACCCCTCCGACAAGGTCGATCTCCCGTTCACGGTGCTCGAATTCGTCCATGGAGTCACCCTGGCGCAGATCATCCAGGAGCAGCGCGGGGTCGGTCTTTCGGTGGGACGCGTGCGGCGGCTCATGCGCCAGGTCGCCTGGGCCCTGATGTCGGTGCACGCGCAGAACATCGTCCACCGCGACCTCAAGCCGTCCAACATCCTCGTCGCCACCGAACATGGGATCGAAGTCGCCAAAATTACGGATTTCGGCCTGGCGAAGCTGGCAAGCCTCAATGCACACAAGACCATGATGCTCGCCGGCGCCAGCCTCGGGTACGCCCCCCCCGAGCAGTACGAAAAGGGAAACGAGCGGGTCACGCCGCGAACCGATGTGTTTTCGCTGGCCGCAATCTTCTTCGAATGTCTGTCGAGCCAGCCCGCATTTGCGCTGCCCGCAGGAGAGAGCGGGGCCATGCGTCTCATCGAGCAAATGATGTCCGGCCCGAGGCCCGCCCTGGCGAGGGTCGCGCATGCGCTTTCGCCCGAGCTCCGATCCCGCCCTGACGTCGTGAGCCAGATCGACACTCTCCTCGCGCGCGCCACCCAGCCCGAACCGGAGGGACGGCCGGCATCGGTGCGCGACTTCTGGGATACCGTCGAACCGTTGCTTCGAGCGGCCGCCGAACCGTCGCTTCGCCCGCCGGTGCGCGGTTCCCAAGCGCCTCCCGCCGGGGCGCGCCCAACACCGAACGCCGAGCCAGCCCCCCCGCGCGCGTCCCTCAATCCGCGCGCTTCCGCCATGTCCGAACGAATCGCGTTTCGGATTGTCGGGCGCCTCCCGCTGCAAGATCGTGTGCGCAAGGCGGTGGTCACGCCCGACGGTCGCAGCGCCTTCGCGCTAGGAGCCCAGGGACTTTATCGGTGGACGGCATCGGCATGGACGGTGGTGTCGCTGCCGAGGTGGCTCGATCCCCGGAATCTGCGCGGAATGGTGCTCTTCGCGGACGCGTCGCTGCTCGTCTTCGGGGACGAAGGGACCATCGCCGTGGTCTCGCCGAGCGACGAGGTGAGGCCCTGGCCCAATGCCGACCACGACCTCGATCTGTGGGGAGCCGCCGTCGACGGCCGGGGGGTCGTGCTGGTGGGCACGCGCCGCTCGAGGTCAGTCGGCGTTTGGGTGGAAGCGGCGTTCGGAAGACCACCCCTCCCCGCGCGCACCATCGACACCGCACCGACGCTGCGTGCGGTCGCGCGTTTGACGGGCGGCGCGCTCGTCGCGTGCGGCGATGACGGCGCGCTCGTGCGTCTGGACGTCGCCACCCATGCCTCCATTCCTTGGGAAAGGACGGGGCACTTGACGGCAATCGTTGCCCGCACGGACGGCGGTGCACTGGTGGTGGGCACCGGAGGCCACGCCCTCTCGATTTCGCCTGCATTGCAGGTCAAGCTCGAAGCCGTTCAAACCACCCACGATCTATGCTCGGTGGCAATCGGCGCCGATGGAACCGCCTGGGCCAGCGCCACCGAGCGGCGCTTGTTGAAACGGCGCAGCGCGACCTGGGAGCGGGTTCGCCTCGACGTGGAGTTGGCCGCCGAAACCGGCATCCTTTTCGCGCAGCCCGTCGGCGATTCGGTCCTCGTCGTGGCGAGTGAGGGGCAGATGCTGCAAGGTCGTACCCTTCCGTGAAGAGACCACGCCGTTCGCGCTTCGCTCGCATCGTCTTCCTCGTCACCGCCGCGACCCACGCGACGTTCGCGCTGGCAGCCGCCGAGCTCACGCGACGCGCAGGCGTGCCCTATCCGGGACTGGCCGGCACGGTGATCGCGCTCGTGCTTCTTCTCGTCTTCGTTCGCCGCATGCGCTGCCTCTTTCCCGATCGAGCTCGTTCTCGCTGGGCCCTCCATCTGATCGAAGAGCCGTTCTTCGTGCACTGGAGTGCGGCGCTTGGATCTTGCGTGCCCATCGCCGTCTACGCTCTCGGCAAAGCCGTCGTTCTCATCGCGCGCGGAGAGGCGCCCGAGTTGCCCAGCACGTTCGCGCTCGTCGCCTACCTGGTGGCCCTGGCCATCGCGGCGTGGGGCGTTTTCGTGCGCCGTCGCTGGGTGCGCACGCGCGAGCTCGACATCATGATCCCGGGCCTTCCCGCGGCCTTCGATGGCTACCGTGTAGCGCAGCTCAGCGATCTGCACCTGGGAGGGCTGACGCCGCCGAAGTGGGGCGAAGGGTGGGTGCGGCTGGCCAACGCCGCCGCACCCGACCTCGTCGCCGTGACGGGCGATCTCGTTGCGAGCGGCACCGATTTTCATCACGACATCGCGCGCGTCATCGGACGCCTTCACGCGACCGACGGCGTCTACGTCTCCATGGGCAATCACGACTACTTCGGCGACGGCGAGCCGCTGGTGACGCTTTTGCGGCAGACGGGCGCGGTGGTTCTTCGCAACGAAGGGCGCACCGTGACTCGCAAGGGAGCGACCCTCTTCGTGGCCGGCGTCGACGACACCTGGACGAAGCGCGCCGATCTCCTGCAAACGCTCGCCGAGCGCGGGTCGGCGTCGTGGACGCTGCTCCTCGCGCACGACCCCGAGCTTTTTCCCCTGGCGGCGCGTCACGGTGTCAACCTCGTTCTCTCCGGCCACACGCATGGCGGTCAAATCGCGCTCCCCTTTTTCCCCGAGCGGTTCGGTCTCGGCAAGCTGGCGCATCGATTCCATCTCGGCCTCTATCGAGACGGCGATTCGAGTCTCTACGTCCATCCCGGCCTCGGCACCACCGGTCCCCCCATTCGCGTCGGCGTGGCCCCGGAAATCGCGATCCTCACCTTGCGCACGGCCTGACCCCTCGATCGAGCGGACGTCGGAATCGCGTGCTTTCGAAGGGAGGATTGGCGATACAGACTATCGGGAAGGCCCCTTGTCGTGACGAGAAGACAATATCGTGTAAGCTGCCTCGGCATGAAGTGGCGACACGTGAGCCTGATGGCGTCGACGATCGGCGTAGCGGCAGGCGTCCTCGACTGCGAACAAAAGAAGACACGTGTGGAAGAGATGATTGCCAATGCGAGCGAACCGTCTCCCGCCGAGGACGCGGCCGCTACGCGCGAAGCGCGGCTTGCGGCGAGTGCCCCCCCTCCGATCCCCCGTCAGCGCCCGCCCCGGCCGCTCCCGCCCGGCAAATGGGGGCCCGTCCAACCCACCGCTCCGCTAGAAATCCAGCAAAAGACGCTCGCTTACACCTACGCCATGGCCACGCCTGATCCGGGCGATGGTCCCGTCGACAAGGGATTTCTCGAGGCGTTCCGCGCCAAGCTGGAGCAGGCCGTGCGCGCCATGGATCCCACGGGCGGCGATCGCATCAGCGTCAATCCAGCCCAGGGCGACCGGCGGATGGAGGTCGAGATGAGCACCGGGTGCAATGAGCGCACACCGTTCAACCTCGCCGTCCAGCGCGCCGGAATGCCGTTCACGACGCTCGCTCAGTCCGGCATCTACGTCATCCAATGCCACGACTCGAAGTGGAAATGCATTCAGTCGACACGCGAGCCCGACGACGTCATCTGCGTCGCTGCCCCTCGGCGTTGATCGGCGTGAGCGTATACCGCTCCCCTTGCTTTTGGTCCTCGTGCACGAGGATGAGTACGTGCACGAGGGGGGCTTGCTCGTGCGGGCTTGCACGAGAGGTGCGGAGGTCGACTGGCCGAGGACGTTAGGTTGCGCGGACGACCGCCATCACCTCATCCTCGGTGAGGATATGGTGAGACTTCTTGGCGGCGGCGAGGACCGCGTCGACGACGCCCTTGTTCGGTTCGATGCCGCGATGCTTGAGCCAATAGGTGACGTTGGAGGCGCCGGACATGAAGCCGATGCCGATCTCCTGCGTGCGTCCGAACATCCCCGCGGGCACGCCGGAATAGATGCGGTCGGCGAGCCAGGCGTCGCCTTTCTGCTCCGCCTTGATGATGGCGGCGGCGTGGACGCCGGTGGCCGTGCGAAAAGCGTCGCTGCCGACGAGCGGATAGTTGATGGCGATATCCCATCCCAGTGCCGCCGCCGCGGTCCGGCAGTACTCGACCAGACGCGTGAGATCCTGATTCTCGAGCAGACCGAGCAGCTTCAGGTTGAGCAAAATGAGCTCCATGGCCGCGTTGCCCACCCGTTCGCCGATGCCGAGGGCGGTGCCGTGCACGCGGTCGGCTCCGAACTCGAGCGCCCACAGCGCGTTTTCCAGCGCGAGCCCGCGGTCGTTGTGACCGTGCCAATCGATGCCAACGTCGACGCCCGCCTTTTTCACGATCTGTTTGGTAAAGCTCATGATGTTGCGCACGCCGTCGGGCGTGGCGTGTCCCACGGTGTCCGCCACGCAGAGACGGCTCGCGCCGTGGTCGATGGCCATTTGGAACAACTTGCCGATGACTTCGGGACGCGATCGGGTGGTGTCTTCCGTCACGTAGCAGACGGGAAGCCCGCCTTTCACGGCGACGTCGATCGCTTCTGCCGAACGGCGGGCGATGAGATCGACGTCCCATTCCTCGGCCAGTTGTCGGATGGGCGAGCTACCGATGAAGAGAAACGCCTCCACCGCCATTCCGACGCGCTGCGAGACTTCGATCATCGGGGTCACGTCGCCGACGACGGTGCGCCCCGCGACACCCGGTTTGATCTTGAGCTTCGAGCTAGCGATGGCATTGCACATCTTGACGACATCATCGAACGCGCGCTGGGAGCTGCCCGGGAGCCCGATGTCGGCGCAGTGAATGCCGATGTCGTTCATGAGGTGCAGGATTTCGATTTTCGCTTCCACCGGCGGATCGACCACGCTCGGATTCTGCAATCCGTCGCGCAACGTCTCGTCGAGAAATGTGACGCCCTTCGGAATCAGGCGCCCCCGCCGCTCGACCTCGTTCCAGTCGTAGATGAGATCGGCGTTTTCCTGGCTCATGTCGACACTATGCTCCGGCCTCAAACGAGCGGCACGCCGCTCATGACGGGGGGTTGCGCAAGGCCCATGATCTTCAGCATCGTGGGCGCCACGTCGCAGATGCGGCCTCCCGGTCGAATCGTCGCGTCCTGGTGGCGGTCGTTGACGTAAAGGAGGGGGACGGGGTTGATGGTGTGAGCGGTGTGCGGCACGCCAGTGGCGGGGTCACGCATCAACTCGCAATTGCCGTGGTCGGCGGTGATGATGACGGCTCCGCCCATGGCGCGCGCGGCCTCGACGATGGCCCCGACGCCGTTGTCGACGGCCTCGACGGCGCGGATGGCCGGTTCGAGCTTGCCCGTGTGCCCGACCATGTCGGGGTTGGCGAAGTTGACCAGCACGAAGTCGTACTTTCCGCTGCGGATCGCAGCGGCGGCGGCCGCGGCGACCTTGGGCTCGCTCATTTCCGGTTTCTCGTCGTACGTTTTGACGTCGCGCGGCGAAGGAATGAGCTGCCTTTCCTCGCCGGCAAAAGGCTCTTCGCGGCCGCCGTTGAAAAAGTAGGTGACGTGCGCATACTTTTCGGTTTCAGCGCAGCGGAATTGGGTCTTGCCATTGCGCGCCAGAATCTCGGGGAAAATATCGGGGAACGAGTCCTTCGCGTACGCGACCGGGAGGGGAAAGCTCCGATCGTAGGTCGTCATGCAGACGTAGTTGGCGAAGGGCGTGGCGCGGCCGACGGGACGCTCGAAACGCGTGAAAGAAGGAGCGGTGAGCGCCTCGGTGATTTCGCGGGCCCGATCGGGGCGAAAGTTGAAGCAGATGGCGGTGTCCTTGCCGACCTCGACACCGCTGTAGTCGCCGATGACGACCGGTTCGACGAATTCGTCCGTTTGGCCCGCTGCGTACGCGTGCTCGACGGCTTGCAGCGCGCCGTTCGCGCGCGGCGCATCGGCCGTCACCAGGGCGCGGTAGGCGCGTTCCACCCGATCCCAGCGGTTGTCGCGATCCATGGCCCAGTAGCGCCCGCAAACCACGCCCACTTTTCCTTTGCCTTCCAATCGCTCGAGCAAGCGGCGGACGTACCCGGCGCCGCTCTGTGGAGGCGTGTCGCGGCCGTCGAGAAAGACGTGCACGACGACTTCCACCGCCGCTGCCCCGGCCACGTCGATGAGCGCCAAAAGGTGCTCGAGCGAGCTATGCACGCCGCCATCGGAGACGAGCCCGAGCAGGTGGAGTCGCCCCGAGCGGGCCTTGGCCGCGTCGATGGCGCCGCGCAGTGCCGGGTTTCGGCCGAGTGACCCCTCGGCCACGGCTGCGTCGATGCGCGACATATCCATGAGCGCGATGCGCCCGGCGCCGAAATTGAGGTGCCCGACCTCGCTATTGCCCATCTGACCCGGCGGTAATCCGACATCGGGTCCGCTGGTTCCAATCACGCTGTGAGGGTAGTGAGCGTAAATGGCGTCGAGTTGGGGGGTCTTCGCGAGGCGCACGGCGTTGTCGGTCGACTCGGCGCGTTCGCCAAAACCATCAAGAATAACCAGTACTACCGGACGAGGGGGGCCAGCCGGAGGCATGGCGGCACTCTAGCAGCAAATCGGTGCACGGCGTCGCCGCTGCTGAAGGGCCCGCTCGAGATACCGAGAACCCGCCCTCGGCTCGCGACGCTGACCGACAGGCGCAAACGAGCGCTTTTCTGCGGGAAAATCGCATCGAGGGTTTGTTGATTGGAAGCTTCGACTAAACCGGCGAGCAGGACTACTATCGACTTCTATGCCCTGGGTGAGGGCCCTCCTCCACGGTCAGCTGGTCTACGCGCGCGCAAAGCCCGATGGGAGTTTGCTCGTGCAGGGCAATCGCGTGGACGTCTGTTACAGCCCCAACGCGAGCCGGCTCTACAAGGCGCGCTCGACCAACCTGGTGCGCGAAGAGCCGCCCACCCTGCTGCCGGACGAGGCATGTTCCCCTCGTCCCGACAGCGCGGAACGGCTCAAGAAGGCCCCGGCCGTCGTGCGTGCCGTGTCCAAGAAACCCATGCAATCCACGGCTATCCCCAAGGCGCCGAAGGATGCGATCATTGCCTATGCCGATGGTGCGTGCTCGGGCAACCCCGGGCCGGCCGGGCTCGGCATCGTCGTGGTCGATGGCGCCACCAAGACCGAAATCAGCGAGCACATCGGCCAAGGGACCAACAACATTGCCGAGCTCGTCGCCGTCGAACGCGTTCTCGATGCCGTCACCGACAACATACGGCCCCTCGTCATTCATACCGACAGTGCCTATGCCATCGGCGTGCTGTCGAAGGGGTGGAAAGCCAAGGCCAACATTCCTCTCATCGAGCGGGTGCGCGAACGGCTGGCCAAGAGGCCGGCAACGACACTCGTTCACGTGCGCGGTCACGCCGGCATCGAGCTCAACGAGCGGGCCGACGAGCTTGCTCGCGAAGCGGTTCGTACGCAGCGCTCACGCTCCGAGAACGTGGGTTGATCGGCAACGAGACGCCCGGCGAGCCGGCGCACTTGGCTTCTCGTGACATCGGCCGCGATATCAGTCCGCCCTCCCCAACGAAGTCGAGGGCTGTCCGGTCGGTTTACGGGGACTTAGCGGAAGCTCGATGATCGATCTGGTAACGAGAAACTGACGCAGTAGTGGTAAACGCTGGCTGATGTCCGCGCGGAGCGCCGAGGTCAGCGAGAATCACGTCATGTCGAGGTTCGGCAAAGGAAGAAAGCGTGATCGATCGATCCGATGACATCGACCGCCCGTCCGACGCCGAGTACGGCGTGCCGCGCGAGCCGCTCTTGATGAGCATCCGCTCCCGCCTGCACGCGTATTTCCTCGGCAATGACCCGACCTTCTGGATAGCCATGGTCCCGGCGCTCGCGCTCTCGGCGCTCCTCTTCACCCGCAGCTTGACGACGAACTTCATCTTCGACGAGCAAGAGGCGCTCCTCGCCAACCCCTACGTCAACGGCAAGAGCCTCAAGTTCTTCGACGTCATCCATCGGGACTTCTGGGGACTCCCTCCCGAGCGGAGCGTGGGAAGCTACCGTCCCTTGCCGAACATCCTCTGGCGCACCATCGCCAGCGGACTGCACGGGATGCACGACCTCGTGGCCCGTCTGACGCGCAGCACATCGACCTATGCGCTTTATCCGTGGGTCTTTCACTGGTGCAACGTCGTCTTGCACGCCGTCAACGGCGCGCTGCTCGTGTGCATCGTCTTCCATGTCACGAGGAGGCGCGGCCTCGCCTGGCTGGCGGGTGGGATTTTCGTGGGATGCGCGGTGCTGACGGAGGCGGTGTCCGGCGTGGTGGGGACCGCGGATGTGCTGGGGGGGCTGGGAGCGCTGCTGGCCCTGGTCGCACTGCGCCTGCCGCTGTGGGGCATGCCTTTCGGCGTGGCGGCAGCGCTCTTGGTCGGCCTCGCCTCCAAAGAGAGCGCCATCGTTTGTGTGCCGCTCATTCCACTCGCCGCGCTGTGGCTCGCGCCCTACACGCACCCCGAGCGCCCTTTCTCGCTCCTGCGCTGCCTGGCCGCGGCGGTGGCGACCATAGGAACCTTCGTCCTCTATGTGGAGTGTCGCAAACGTTGGTTTCCGTGCCCGACGCCGCCCGAGTTGCTCGCGCCGCTCCCCGAGTCGGCGGGGCGCCTCGCCCGCGGGATGCGATCGTTCCTGCTCTGGTTCCATCAGCCGTCGCTTCCCAAGGACCCGCTCAACAACCCGCTGGTGCGGGCCGACACGCCGCTCCGTGTGGCGGGCGCACTGCGCGTCTATTGGCGGGGGCTCGTGCAGCTGGTGTTCCCGCGCAACTTGAGCGGCGACTATTCGTTTCCGCAGGAGCCGATACCCGAACGAATTTTCTTTCCGGAGAGCGTCCTCGGTGGCGCCGCCATGGTGATTCCTCCGGTGGCGGCGGTTGCCCTTTGGATCCGCGCCATCCTGGTGCGGCGTCGAGCAGCCGCGCCGCGCCTTCTGGTGGTCGTCGAAGGAGGCACCAGCCGCCAAACGAGCACCAGCGCTCCCCCGCCCTACGTCGCCGGCGTGGAGCATGCCGTGCTCGCTCTCGCGCTGGTGTGGATCGTCGTCAGTTACTTTCCCCATTCGAACATCCCCGTTCTTTTGCCCACCGTTCGCGCCGAGCGCTTTCTCTATTTTCCGGCCATCGGATCGAGCGTCGCCCTCGCCATGTACTTCGCGGCCTTTCACGCCCCACGCGTGCACCAGCGGACGCGGCGGTTCGGCACCGCGTTCTTTGCGGCATTCTTCGGCTTTCAATGCGTCTCGGCGCGACTGCACGCTCTCGACTATGCCGACGACCTGGTCTTCTGGCGGGCGACGAAGGAGGCGGCACCGCGCAGCGCCAAGGCGCACCTCAACTACGCCGTCATGTGGGGCGCGCGCGGCCACCTCGACACGCGGCTCGACGAAAGCCGCATCGCCGTGAACCTGGCGCCTCAATGGCCGATGGCCCACGTCTACCTCGGTGACACACTTTGCCGCTTGCACCGGCCGGACGAAGCTTGGCCGAGCTACGTGCAAGGGTTCAAGCTCGCCGACAACGAGCCGAATCTCATCGCGCTGGCATTGCAATGCTTGTGGGACGAAAACGCCTTTCACGCCCACGAGGAGGAGTTGCTCGACCTCGCCGACAAACATCCCGAATCGTGGCTCGACTTCTTGGCCAAGGACACCGCCAACAACGGCGCCGAGCACGGCGGCGTCAATCCGAAGTACCGTCCCCGCGGCTACAACGAAGGGCCGAAGGAATAGGCGCGGGCGTCAGCCGTAAAAAAGGCGATCGGCCTTGGCCATCTCCAAGAGGGCCGGTGCCGGCGTAAAGCGTTTGCCGAGCGCTTCTTCGTATTGCCGCATGCGGCGCAGCACTGCGCCGGGCCGCATCGTGTCGACGAAGCGGAAGGGCCCGCCACGGAAAGGCGGAAATCCGAGTCCGAAGATGGCGCCGACATCGCCGTCGCGCGCGCTGCGAAGGATGCGTTCGCCGAAGCAGTAGAGGGCTTCGTTGACGAACTGCAGGACGCAGCGCATCTGAATGTCGTCGGCCGACAGGTTCCCGCGGGTCCGCGGCTTCTCCAGTCCGAGCGCCGTGTAGATGGTGGAGTCCGCGTGCTTGCCCTTGCCAGCGCGCTTGGCCTGCTCGCCGTAAAGATAGAAACCTTTGCCGTTCTTGCGACCCTTGCGGTCGTCGGTCATCACCGTACCGATGGCGCGCGGGGGCTGTACGCGATCGCCGAACGCTTCGAGCATGACGCCTCCCACGTGAGCGGCCACGTCGATGCCCACTTCGTCGAGCAGCATGAGCGGGCCCACCGGAAAGCCCCAGTCGACCATGGCCTCGTCGATGACTTCGACCGGAACTCCTTCGAGCAAGATCCAGCACGCTTCGTTCAAGTAGGGACCGAGCACGCGCGTCGTGTAGAAGCCGACGCCATCGTTGACGACGATGACCGTCTTTCCCTGTTTCTTGCCGACGGCCACCGCCGTGGCGACGACATCGGGGGCGGTCTTGGAGGTGCGGATGACTTCCAAGAGCGGCATCTTGTGCACCGGGCTGAAGTAGTGCATGCCCACCACGTTCTCCGGCCGCGTCGAGGCTTCGGCGATGCGACCGATGGGGATGGACGACGTATTGGAAGCGAAGATGGCGTCCGGCTTGGCGCGCTCTTCGAATTCGCGCAGGACCTGGTGTTTGAGGTCCAGATCCTCGAAGACGGCTTCGATGGCGAGATCGGCCGTGGCGAGGCCGGAATCGTCGGTGGTGGTCGTGAGCAGCGCGACCGTCTCTCCGCGCTCGATGCGCGTCATCTGTTTTTTTCTCACGCGCTCGTCGAGAATGTCGTTGACGGCGCCGAGCCCGCGGCTGACGGAAGCATCGTCGCGATCTTTGATGCGCACGTGCAGATCGGCCGACGCCGCGCTGACGTAGGCGATACCGGCGCCCATCAACCCCGCGCCGAAGACGAAGACCTTGTGGACTGCGCGCGGTTCGACGTTGGGATCGTCGGTGCCGTTGTCTTTCTTGAGCGCAGTGGTGGCAAAGAAGACGTCCATCAGACGGCGCGCCACGGGGCTCACCGCGAGCTCGCCAAAGGCGCGCGCTTCGACCTCTTTCGAAGCTTCGAAGCCATCGGTAGCGTACGTCCTCAGCACCTCGATGATCGCCGGCAGCGCCGGGTAGTGCCCGCGGCTCTGCTTTTCCGTCATCTCGCGCGCCTTTCTGAACAAGAGCTTGCGGCCGAGGGGGTTGTCCTCGAGAAAAGCGCGGGAGATCTCGCTCCGGAGGGGCGGCTTCTTCTTGACCGACGCCGGCTTCTTGCCGGCAGCCAGTGCGAGCGCCAGCTCGGCGGCAGCTTGCTCCAAAATCGGGCGCGCCACGACGTCGTCGGCGACGCCGAGTTGCCTGGCCTTGCTCGGACGCATGTTTTTGGCGGTGAGCCCGTGATCGAGCGAAGCCTGCAGGCCGGCAATCTGAGCGAGCCGCTGCAGTCCGTTGAGCCCGGGCAGAAGGCCGAGCTGCATCTCGGGAAAGCCGAGCACGGTTTTCTTGTCGTCGGTGAGCACGCGCCCCTGGCAAGCCAGGGCCACCTCGAATCCGCCGCCCAGGGCCGGCCCGTGCACCGCCGCGACGATCGGTTTCTTGGCGCTGACGAGGCGCGCGATGGTCTCGTGGCCGGTACGGCAGAGCGCTTCGCCTTCGCGCGAAGTCGTCACGGCTTTGAGCATCTCGATGTCGGCTCCGACGATGAAGCTGTCGGATTTGCCCGAAATGAGCACCGCTGCCTTGACCCGCTCGTTTTTCTCGAGTTCGGCGAAGAGCGCGCGAAACTCGTCGTTGAAGCTGGCCTTGAGGACGTTGATCGGCTCGCCGGGCACGTCGTAGGTCACCACGGCCACGCCGTCGTCACGCACGCGCACCGTGAAAACCCGGGACGCCGGCGGCTGAGGTGCGCGCGTCTCGGCCGTGGTTTGGAGGTTCACGTGGCCTCCAGGACGACGACGGCGCCCAGCCCGCCGGCAGCGCAAAGCGAAAGGAGCCCGAATTGCTTTTTTCGTTTCTTGAGCTCGCGCAGGGTCGAGACGACCATACGCGCGCCCGTCGCTGCAAAAGGGTGGCCGAGGGCGATCGAACCGCCGTTGACGTTGATTCGGTCAGGGTCGATCTCCCCCAGCGCCTCGCTCAGGCCCAGATGCTCCTCGGCGAATTTCTTGGAAGCGATCGCCTTCAAGTTGGAAGCGACCTGCGCCGCGAAAGCTTCGTGGATATCGACGAGCTCCATCTGCCCCAGCGTGAGCCCGCCGGCCCGATCGAGCGCCTTGGGCAGCGCGAAGACGGGGGCCATGAGAAGCTGCCAACCAGGATCGACCGCGGCGTAAGCGTAGCTACGCAGGTACCCGAGCGGAAGGTATCCGAGCGACTTGGCCTTCGACTCGCGCATGAGGAGGAGCGCGCTCGCGCCGTCGGTGAGCGGCGACGCGTTACCGGCCGTGATGGTGCCGTGGGTCCTGTCGAAGGCGGGGGGAAGCTTGGCGTACGACTCCGGCGTGGAGTCCTTGCGCACGACGTTGTCTTCGGTGACGGCCTCGCCCCCCCCACGCGGAATGAGGTGCATGACTTCCGGGGCGTAGGTGCCGTCGCTCCAAGCGCGCGCGGCGTTGACGTGGGAGCGATGGGCGATGGCATCCTGCTCGGCGCGCGAAATACCGTTCTCCTTGGCCATCTTCTCGGCGGCTTCCCCCATGAGCTCACCGGTGGTCGGCTCCCGCGCGAAGCCGGGGACCGGAGGAATCACGTCCTTGCCGCTGAGCTGGGAGAACGCTTTCAGCTTGGCGGGCACCGTCTTCGCCTTTTGGGCGGCCAGGAGCGCGTCGCGCAGGGGACGCGAAACGCCGAGCGGCATGTCACTCATGCTGTCGGCTCCGCCGGCGATGGCCACGTCGTGCTCGCCATTCTGGATGGAGCGCGCGGCGTCGGTCATCGCTTGAATCGACGTGGCGCAGGCCCGCGAAACGCTGAACGCGTCCACGTCTTTGGGCAGCCCCGCTCCGAGCACCACCTCGCGGGCGATGTTGATCCAGTCGAGCGTGGGGACCACCTGCCCGTAGACACAGAGCGTGATCGCGCGCGGCGCGATCTCGGCGCGTTCGACGAGCTCCTTGACCACGGCGATGCCGAGGTCGACAGTTCGCATCTTGCGCAAACCCGTTCCTTGCTTGTGGAACGGTGTTCGCAAACCGGCGACGATAGCGACGCGATCGTTCGTTGACATGGCGCCGAAGGGTAGCAGAACGGCCGCGCGACGAATTCGAGAAGTGAGCCGCAGTTCACGCGGCCGGGACCTCAGCTGGGCTTGGTCACGGCGGGGGCGGTGGTGGTGACGGTCGTGCTCCGCCAGCGGTTGCGCTCCTCGTCCTGCAAGCGCAAAAGGCGGCGCTGCTCTTGCGCAAACCCGGCGTAGCTCTTGGGGACACGCATGTCCCTGCCGAACGTGTAGAGCACGCGCAGGGCGGCCTCGGCATCGTCGGTCGCGCGGTGCGCCGTCTCGTGCACGATGCCGAGCCGAGCGCTCACTTCCACGAGTGACCTGCTTTTTTCGAGCTCGTGGATCTCGCGCGCCCAGACGAGCGGATCGATCCACTCCACGCTGCTCGCCAAGGAGGGCGGCAATGCCTGCCGGTCGTAGCCGGCCCGTTCGAGCTCGCCCAAGATGAAGCCCCGATCGAACGACGCGTTGTAGGCGGCCGGTACCACGCCGGCGAGCGCGCTGGCGACTTCGGCGGCGATGGCCTCGAAGAGCGGCTTGTCGGCGACCATGTCGTTGGTGATCCCGTGAATGGCGAGCGACTCTTCGGAGATGGGACGACCGGGATTGACGAGCCATGACCGCCGCTCGACGATTTCGCCCCCCCGTCCGACGACGATGCCGATCTCGATGATGCGATCGACGACGCTATCGGTGCCCGTCGTCTCCACGTCGATGAGGGCGATGGGAAGATCGATCCAGCCCGTGTCCCCGTCGAACCCCTCGACCACACCGATGGCCTGGATCCGGATGAGGTGGGCGATGCCCGCGTAGTGACGGCCGGTGGGGAAGCACCCGCAGCCGTCCCCGAGACCCTTCATGGCTGCTTCTTGTCGGAGGGACGCGGCGAATCGGCGGGCTTGGACGAAGCTGACCCAGCTGGCGCCGTCTTCGATTTCTGCGCGGCAGGCTCGTTGACCGCGACGACCGAGCCAGTCGATCCGAGCTCGAGCTCGACGGCGATCCAATCCTCCATGTCCTCGTTCATGTCGAACTTCGCCAGATCGAACTCGCGGCCGTTGATGTAGACGGCGGGGGTGCCGGCCAACGTCAGAAGGTCGCCCTGCTTTCGGTCGCGGCTCACGCGATCGGCGGTCGCCTCCGATTCCCAATCCGCTTTCCATTTCGCAAAATCGAGCCCGATTTCGCGCGCGTACTTCTCGATATCGCGCGGCTCCATCGACTCTTGGTGCTCGAAGAGAATGTGGTGCATCTCCCAGAACTTGCCCTGCTTCATCGCGGCGACGGCCGCGCGTGCCGCCGATTCGCCGTGGACGTGGGCCGAAAGGGGATAGAACTTGTAAACGAAACGCACCTTGCCAGGGTGAGACGCCACCATCTTTTCGAGCAAAGGGGCGGCGTGGCGGCAGTGCGGGCACTCGAAGTCCGCCCACTCGACGATGGTCACCGGCGCCGAAGGCGGACCCTTCGCTGGTGAATCGCTGGGATCGACCGCCTTCACGCGGTCGGCGGCGAAACGTGCGAAAAAGGCTTCCTCGGCCTGACCACGCGATTTGCCAGCGCGAACCTGTTTCAGCAGGAGACGCGCCGCAGGGAGGCATTTCGCGCACTTGCGCGACTCTTTCACGCATTGCGCGACGCTCACGGGCTCGCTCGGGCAGGGCGCGAGCAGCTCCGAAACCCAGGTCGACCATTCCTTTTTTTCGCGCGCGGTGAGCGCCCCGGTGTCCACGCCGGCAAGGTTCACGTCGTTGTCCGCCGAGCCTCCGCCCGGCGCTTGGCCCGCGCCCGCCGAGCTGCGGCACGTGCTCTCGTAGGTCGCTAGGGCGGCGAGAAACAGAGGAGCGAGACGAATCAAGGACATCGGCGGACGGGAGCTTAGCACTACTCGCCCGGGCGTCTGGAGGCCAGATCGATGTCGAAGCGGCCGGCGGGCGGCCTCTCTGGCTCCTGCGTGCGGCCTCAGGGTTCGGGTGCAACGCGGCCGCTGCTGCAGGCGGCGCTTGCCCCCCGGCTTGACCCAGTGAAATGCCGGTGTAGGGTCCGTCACGCGAGCGCCATGGCCGACGACACCCGCCCGAGCCATGCACCGCCCCCGGGCGGTGCCCCGCGGGTCATCGCCATCGGAGGCGGCCCCGGTGGCGCGGGCAAAAGCCTGCTCACGATCAACCTCGGCGTGTACCTCGCCCAGCTCGGGCGCAACGTCATCGTCGCCGATGTCGACCCCGCGGGGGGCGGGCTGCACACCATGCTCGGCCTCGACCCGGCTGCGCGCCCGAAGCCCACCAACGACGACGGGGACCCCGCGCCCCGGGCGAAGGCGTCCGACGAAGCGCCCGACCCGAAGTCGCAGCCCATCCCCACCTCCATTCCAGGTCTCGTCCTCATGCCTCCCGTCTACGACCCGACTGGCGCGCTTTTACGCTTCGGCAAGAAGGCGCGTTGGCTCACGAACGTGAGCGAGCTTCCCGCCGACTACGTGCTGCTCGATCTCGGTGCCGGCATCCCCAACCTCTCCCTCGATCTGTTCATGGCTGCCGACGTGGGTGTCTGCGTTACGTTGCCCGAGCCGCCGGCCATCGAATCCACGTACCGCTTCCTGCGCGCGCTCTTCGTCCGGCAGCTTCGCCGATCGTTGGCCAAGGAGCGCTACAAGCTTCGCCTCGTCGAACGCGCGTTGAAGGAACTGCCCCCCTTGCCAACGCCGGTCGAAGTGGTGGCCGCGCTCGAGCGCTACGACCGTGTCGTCGCCGATCTGGCGGCTTCGCAGATCGGACGGCTTCGGCCGAGGCTCGTCGTGTCCCAGACGCGGGTGCGCACGGACATGGAGCTCGGCCTCTCCATGCGCGCGCTGGCAGGGCGCTACCTCGGCCTCGATCTCGACTACCTCGGCTACATCGAACACGACGATGCGGTGTGGCTCACGGTGCGCCGGCGCCGGCCCCTCCTCATCGACAGTCCCGCCTCCAAGGGCGCGCGCAACGTGGAACGCATTGCGCGGCGCGTCCTGGCGCTGGCGACCGCGCGCGACGGACGCACCACGGAAAGCCGGCTCCCGCCGCCGCCCGAGCAACTCACCCTCTACGAGACCCTCGGCGTCTCGCAGGGGGCGTCGGACGAAGAGATCCGCCGCGGATCCAAGCGACAGCGCGACATCTTCGCCGAAGGAAGCCTCCCTCTGACGTCGCTGGTATGGGGTAAGGAGCTCGCCCGCGAGCAGGCTCGCATCGAAGAGGCGCACGACACCTTGCTCGACCCGGTGCGGCGCCGTGCCTACGATCTTTCGACCTTCCCCGACGTCGTCACCTCGGCGCTCCCCACCCTGGACCCGGCTTCGCAGGGCATGGCCAGCGAGCTTCTCATGCTGCAATCCGAGCTGGCGCGCGAAATCCACGCCGAGACACAGTTCACCGGCGCGCTGCTCAAAAAGGTGCGCGAGTCGCAGGGGATCGAGATCGCCGAGATTGCCAGCAAGACCAAGATCGCGACCGCGCATCTGCGCGCCATCGAACAGGATGCCTTCGAAGAGCTCCCCGCGCTCGTCTACACGCGTGGCTTCGTCCAGGAGCTCGCCAAGTGTCTGCGGCTCGACCCCTCGCAGGTCGCCAGGACCTACTTGAAGCGCATGCGCGACACCCTCGCGCTTTCCGGACGAACGTCTCTTTGAATCGCTCGCCCGATCGAGCCTCCGATCGCGATCTCTTCTTCTCGGCGTATCTCGGCCTCGCCGCGCTCTTGCCACGGCTCTACGTCGCCATCGCCTGGCCGCGTGAGCCGGTGTGGGACGGTCACTACTACGACTTCGGGGCGCGGCGCATCGCCGCCGGATACGGCTATTCGGACGATATCGGCGGATGGCACCCCTGGTGCCATTGGCCGGTCGGCTACAGCGGCGTGCTGGCCGCGGCTTACCGCGTCTTCGGAACCGGACCGCACGTCGCCACCGTCTTGAACGCCGTCATCGGCGCGCTCTTGGCGGTCTTCACGCATCGGCTGGCGCGCTGCGAGCTCTCGCGCTGGCGCGCGCGCGCCGCGGGTTTGCTCTGCGCGCTTCACCCCGGGCTCATCGCCTATGCCGCGCTGATCATGACCGAAACGCTGTCCGCCCTCGCCATCGTCGTCGCCGGCCTTTTCTGGATGCGCGATCGACACCAACGCCCGCGCCGCGGCGCTGTCCTCTTCGGACTCACCATCGGCGCGGGTGCTCTCGTCCATCCGAGTCTTCTCGCCTTGGCGCCGGCGCTGGTCCTCCTTTCCGGCGAAACACTCACCCGGTCGATGCGCTGGCCGAACCTCCCCAAGGCGCTGGCCGCCGGCGCGCTGGCGACCGCGTGCGCATTCGTGCCCGTCTTGCCGTGGACGCTGCGCAATTGCCGCGTCATGGACCGCTGCACCCTCCTTTCTACCAACGGCGGTTGGAACCTGGCCATTGGATCGTTTTCGCGCGCAACGGGACGATTCGAAACGCTGCGCTCCTCCGACGGCTGCGCCGTCGTCACCGGCCAGGTGCAGCAGGACGAATGTTGGCGCGACCTCGCGCTCTCCACGATTCGCCACGACTTCGGACGCTGGCTCGGCCTCGTCCCCAAGAAGCTCTCCTTCACGTTCGATCACGAATCCTTTGCCGTCGAATACCTGCACGAGGCCGACCCCGATCGCTGGTCGGAGGATCGCCGGCGACAAGGCCGCGCGTGGTTGACCGGGGCACATCGCGTGTGGTTGACGTCAGCCGCGCTCGGCGTGGTTCCCGTGCTCGGCGGCGGTCCCGCACGCCGGCGCGGTGGCGCCGGCTCACCGCGCGGCCGGGCCATCTCGCTCGTTTCCATCGCCCTGCTCGCAACCACGGCCCTCCTCGCATGGGGGAGCGATACCTCGCCGTTCTACCTTCTCGCGGTGGCGACGACGATCGTCGGCTGGATGACCAGCGCGTCGGCTGGCCCGGTGACGCGTTGGGCGCTCTTCTGCCTGACCGCTACCATCGTCACGCACGCCGTCTTCTTCGGAGAAGACCGGTACCATATCGTGATCGTGCCGATGCTTTGTCTCCTCTCGGCGCGAGCCTTCACGAGACATGCCGAAGACACCTCCAATGTCCCACATGGCCTAAAGACGGCATCCCACGCAGAGAGCGAAGAGCTGCGGTAGTCTGTAGCAGTCGATGGGTTCGTCACCGATCATCAAGGAACCAGCGACGCCCCAGAGCTTCATCTCGGGCGCCCGCGTGGGGGGGAAGGAAGAGCTGCGCGCCAACCTTCTCAAGCCCTATCTCTTGCGTTTGCGATCGGTGAAAGACGACGGCGCCGTACGCGCGCTGATGACGCTCGCGGGAATTCCCCTCAGCGTGATCGACGACGAGACCGGCTGGATCTCGGTGGCCGCCGCGCGGCGCGCTCTCGGCGCGGTCGAAGAGGCCCTCGGTGCCGGCGCACTCACGCGGCGGGACGCCTGGCTCACGCACCCCGAGAACCTCGGCACCTACGTGCGCATGCTGCGCACCGCGACCAAACCCATCGACGCCTACCGCTTCATCGCGCAAAACCCCGAGCAAGCGAGTCGCATTGGGTCCTACGAGATAGCCGAGCTCACCCCTCTCTCCGTGCGCATGACGTACCACTTGCGTGACGAAGCAGAAGAGGTGCAGCGTCATCGCCTGTTCTGCGATGCGCGGGAAGGAGAGCTCACCGCGCTACCCCGCTTTTGGGGCCTCACCGACGCCACCGTCGAGCAGCGTGGCTGTCTCGCCAAGGGCGATCCCGCCTGTACGTACGTCGTCACCTGGAAGGCGTTCACCTCGCCTTTGAGCCCGTACCTGGCGGCGACGACGGGCGCCATCATCTCCGCCGGCTCGGTGGCCACGTCGGGCGGACAAGTGGCGATGGGCATCGCCGCCGGCATCGGCGCCGCGCTCGGCGGCGTGATCGGCGCGCTCTCCAACCGCGTCCACCGCGACCGCGCCGCGCGCACGCTCGACAAGCATCGCATCGCCGCACTGGAGCGTGGGCTCTCGCTCCGGGGAGAATCCTCTGCCGCCCCCGGGGATCTCGCGGGCACGGTGCTGGGCGGCAAATACCGCATCACCAACAAGATTGGATCGGGCGGGATCGGCGTCGTGTATGCCGCCGAGCACATCGCCTTAGGCTCGCAAGTCGCCATCAAGGTGCTGCGCGGGGCCGCGGCCAAGGACGCCGCCGAGATCGCCAGGCTCCGGCGCGAGGCGCAGGTTCAGGTGACCATCGAGCATCCCAACGTGGTGCGCACGCTCGACCTCGATCAGATGCCGGATGGCAGCATCTACGTCGTGATGGAGCTTTTACGCGGCATCAGCCTGGCCGACAAGCTGGCGCGCACCGGCATCGTGGCACCGGGTTTCGCCTTACCCATCTTCATTCAGGTGTGCCGGGCCCTGCGCGCCGCGCACGAGAAGGGGATCGTTCATCGCGATCTCAAGCCGGGCAATGTTTTTCTTTGCGACGATGGCACCGCCAAAGTGCTCGACTTCGGCATGTCCAAGTTCGCGTCCGCCGAGAGCCTCACCCAGGAGGGGTACACCCTCGGCACGCCCGAATACATGGCGCCCGAGCAGTGCATCGGCGCGACCGTCGAGCCGCGCACCGATCTTTATGCCTTTGGAGTCCTCATGTACGAGGCGCTGACGGGTGAGCTTCCCATCGTCGCGCGCACGCGCCGAGAACTGCTCGAGCTGCACCAGCGGCAGATTCCCCCTACCCTGCGCCAGCGTCGCCCCGATCTCGAGATTCCGGAGAGCCTCGATCAAGTGGTGATGAAGACGCTGCGCAAGCACGTCGACGAACGCCCCCGTGGGGCGCGCGAACTCGAAGCGCTGCTCAGCTCGATTCCCGAGGACGCTCTCGTTCGCTCCTATCCCCCCGGCACTGCGAAAACGAAAAGCTGGCCGTCCGCGCGCTGGACTCGCAAGTACAAGTGACGCGTCCCTGCGTCGGACGTCAGCATTCAGCTGGCGTGGCTCAGATTGGGCGGCACAGGTTGTGTCACCCTGCCCCTTGGCCGAAGACGATCTCCGCGCGTTGGCGCAGCCCACGACCTTCCGCGCCCGCCGCCGAGGCGCGCCGCAGCTCTGTCCAGATCTGGGCAAACGCTTGGGCGGATCCGACCAATCTTTGATGCAGCTGCAGTGAAGTCCGGGTCGAAATCGGGCGCGGAAGCTCTTTTCCGAGCACCGAACGAGAGCGGGACCCTCGCGACGCCGAGGAAGTGTTGGGGCCAATTTGCCACGCGTTACAAAGGCGAAATCTGGCGCGACACTTGCGCTGCTCAAACGTCCTGCGGTCATGCACCTTGAATCCAGCGGCGTCGATTCAGCGCCCAGCACCCCTACGCCCATTTTAGGAAACAGCGAGTCCATGCAGGAAGTGCGGCGGCTGGTCACCGTGGCCGCGCAAACCGACTCCGACGTGCTCATCACCGGCGACACCGGCACCGGCAAAGCGCACGTCGCCCGAGCCATTCACGAGAAGAGCGGCCGCCCAGGGCCGTTTCTCTGCGTCGACGGGGCATCGCCCGCCGGTCTCCTCGACACCGAGTTGTTCGGTCCCAAACCGCCCGGTGCGACGCTCTTTCTGCGCGACGTCGCGGCGCTTTCGATGCCCCTTCAGGCGCAGCTCCAACTGGCGCGCAAACCTCACTTGACGACCAACGGGCACGGCGGACGACACTTCTCGGCGCGGCTCATCTGCGGCACGTCGCGGGACTTGCCGGCGCTGATTCGGCAGCAAGCGTTCGACGAGGCGCTCTACCAGCGGCTCGCGACGTTCACCATCGAGCTTGCTCCGCTCGGTTCGCGCCGCGAAGACATCCCGTTCTTGCTCGCCCATTTTCTGCGCATCCTGCGCGAGCAGACGCACCATCCAGTCGAGCGCTTCTCCCCCGAGGCGGAAGAGGTGCTCATGCGCCGGAGCTGGAAGGGCAACGTGCGTGAGCTTCATGACTACGTCCGAACGACAGTCGAGCTTTGCTCGGCGAAGGTGATCGAACCGATGGATCTCTGGCTTTCCCGTACGGTCAACGAACCCGGTGCCGAACCTTGGCACCTCGGATACCGCGTGCTCCGTAAGCGCGTGCTCCTGCAATTCGAGGCCGACTTCGTGGCGCGCGTGCTCAAGGCATCGAGCGGGAACGTCTCGATGGCGGCGCGCCTCGCCAAAATCGACCGCAAGCATCTATGGCGCCTGATTCAGCGCACCGGGATCCTGTTGGAACGCTTCGGCAAGACGCAGCCTATCGACCGCGCCAAGTAACGACGCGCCGGGCCCGACCCCGCCAGCCCCGGCCTTTGTTCCCCACCTTTGCTATGGTCGGGCCATGCGCTGGTCGAAATTCATCGTCGTCATGGGCATCGCAGCCCTCGCCGCGCTCGGCAAGCACGCCGCGGCGTTCACGCACATCGTTCAGAGAACGGAGACGCTGGCGCAGATCGCGGAGCGAACCTACGGCCGCATTCAATACGAAAGCATCCTCGTTGCGGCCAATGCCCTCGACGCCCAAGGGGGATCGCCCATCGTTGCCGGACAACGGCTGGAGATCCCCGCGCTCGATCATCGCGTGGTCAACGCGGGAGATACATGGCCGGCCCTCGCCCTCGCTCTCCTCGGAGACTCCGACCGCGCCACCGTCTTCGCGCGCGCGAACGGTTCGATGCCGTGGATTCCGCCCCCCGAAGGGGCGGAGATCGTCGTCCCCTACAACCTTCGATACATCGCCATGGAGAAGGACAACATCGTCACCATCGCCCAGAAGTTCACCGAAAAAGAGAAGGCATGGATGCTCGATCAGTACAACAAGCTGAAAGGGCAGCCGATCCGTCGCGGCGACGAGGTCCTCATCCCACTCACCAACTTGCCCCTTACCGACGCGGGACGAGCGGAAGCGGCCGCGGCCGATGCGGCGACGCGCACCCAAGCGCATGGCGCGATGCGTGAAGCGCAGCGCAGAGTCGACCTCGACATGCCGGTGCTCCTTGCCGACGTGCGCGGGGGTCGCTACGTCGATGCGGTGACGCGCGGCGGCAGGCTGCTCGGCATGGGGGAGCTTGCCAAGGCTCAGCTCGGCTTGATCCAGCGACAACTGACGGAAGCGTACGCTGCACTCGAAGCGCCGGGCCTGGCCGCAGCCGCATGCGCCGCTTGGCGGGAGAATGACCCCAAAGCGCGACTCGATCCGGTGATGCTCTCGCCGAAGATCATGTCGGCTTGCACCAAGGGCCAACCCTGACGCCTAGCGAAAATCCGACAGCGCAGTGCTCGTGCTAAGACTGCACCGTGGCGACGCCGCTGCGCTCGATCGATTGGGGGAGCATCGCCCCGTTGCGGCTGCGCGCACGCGCCCTCGCCGACGGCGTCTACGCGGGCGCTCACCGCAGTCTTCGTCGCGGGCCCGGTGTGGAATTCGGTGGGCATCGCGAGTACGTGCCCGGTGACGACTTGCGCTGGCTCGATCATCGAGCGCTGCTCCGCCACGACAAGCTTCTCGTGCGCGAATTCGAGACCGAGACCGATCGCGGTCTTCGCATCATCATCGACGCCAGCGCGTCCATGGCTTTTCGCGGTTCGAAGGCGCCGGCTTCGAAGTTCGCCTTCGCGGCTCTTCTGGCGGGCGCCCTCGCGCGCATCGCACTCGCCAGCGGCGACCCCGTCGGTCTCGAGTGGCTGGGGGGCGCGGCGGTCCGACCGCTCCCGGCAATGTCGGGAAGAGAGGCCTTCGAGCGCGTCGTGGGCGCGCTCGAATCGGCAGCTACCAGCGGGGACCTCAGGCTCGACGCGGCCGCCCTCGACCAAGCCTTCGGCGCCATCGCGCGTCGTGCCAAGCGCGGCACCATCATCGTGCTCCTGTCCGATTTGATCGATCTACCGGACGAAGCCCTCGATCGTTTCGCCGCGCTCGGACTGGGAGGCCGCGTTCTTCTGGCCGTGCAGGTCCTCGATCAGGACGAGCTTACGTTTCCTTTCCACGGAACGGTGCGGCTGCGCGCGCTGGAGGGCGCGAGCGTCGTCGAAACGGATGCCGAGGCCACGCGCGAACAGTACCTCGCCAAGCTCGATGGCATCGCCGACGAGTGGTCGGCCAAGCTTACTTACCTCGGAGGACAGTTCGTGCGCGCGTCCACTTCCGACGACCCCGCCGAGATCGTGCGCCGCTCGGTCTCGGCCGTGGCCGGACGGTTTACCCACGGCATCGACGGGTGATGACGTTCGTTTACGCGGCCGCGCTCGCCGTTGCGATCTTGGCGGTGGCCCCCTTCGTCGCGCATCTCTTGCAGCGACGACGCGCTGACGAGCGGGATTTTCCGCCCGCCCGATTGGTGCCGCCCAGTCAGCCGGTCGCACGGCGGCGCCGCCGCATCGACGATCGCGCGCTCTACGCGGTGCGAACCGTGGCGGTGCTGGCGCTGGCGTTGCTCGGCGCCACGCCGTTCGCGCGCTGCTCTTCGCTCGCTCTCGGGCGCGAGGGGGGTGCTTCGATCGCGCTCGCCATCGTGCTCGATGATTCGCTGAGCATGCTCGCCGAGGTCGAGCAAAAGACGCGCTGGGACCGCGCGCTTCGCGCCGCAGACGAGCTGGTCGAGGGCGCGCGCGAGGGCGATGCCGTGGGCGTCGTTTTGGCGGGCGCCCCTCCGCGCATCGCCCTGGCCGCCACGACCGATCTGGCCGCGGCGCGCAGCGTGGTCCGGTCACTGTCGGCATCGCATCGCGCGACCGATTTGGAAGGCGCCCTCGAGCTCGCCCAGTCCCTCGTTCACGGCCTCCCCCAGACCGATCGCCGGATGGTGCTGTTGAGCGATCTCGCCGACGGCCACCCCGACGGGCCGCCGCTCGGCGAGTCGAGCGAGACGCCGCTGTGGGTCCCGCTCACCGACCTTGCCCAGCCCGCGGCCAACTGCGCCGTGCTGCGCGCCGATCGCCAGCGCGATCGCGCCACGATACGCGTCGCTTGTTTCCCGGCGGCGGAAAGTCGCCGCCGAAGCATCGAGATCTACGCCGGCGACAAGGTCGTGGGACGCACGCCTTTGCCCGACGAAGCGGGCGGCGTCGATGTCGGCGTCGATTTGGCCGGCGCGAGCGGCGATCTCGAGGCCCGCATCACGGGCAAGGACGCCATCCGCGCCGACGACGTGGCCCCGGTTCTCGCCACGACGGGAGGACTCTCCATCGCCATCATCGCCGATCCCGCCGGCGCCAAGCTCGTCACCGGCGGCGCTCCGCCGGTCGAGCAGGCACTCGCCGCGCTGGAGCTCGATGTTCGACTTCGCCCACTTCCGCTCCTGCCCGATCGATTGGAGGATCTCGCTGGGTTTGCCGGCATGGTGATCGAAGATCCACCCGGGTTTACGCCCGAGGCCCGACGATCGCTCGCGGCGTGGACCGATCGCGGCGGCGTGGTGCTTCTCGCGCTCGGTCCCCACGCGCCTCTCGCTCCGCTGGGTGCCAATTTCGAGCCGCTCGTCCCGGGCTCGATCACGTGGGGTCCGTCGCCTTCTCCGGGCCTGGACGACAAGGCGTCCGTGCTCTTCGGCTCGGCGGCGGCTGGCCTCGTGGACTTTCGACCGCGCGGCCGGGCAACGGTCGATCTCAATGCGTTGGGGGGGGCCGTCCAAGTGAGCGCTCGCTGGAAAGACGGCGCGCCCTGGCTCATCGAGCGCCCTCTCGGCCGCGGGTTCGTCTTCATTCTCACCGTGCCGACGTCGCCCGATGAGAGCGACCTCGCGCTGCGGCCGGCGTTCCTCCTCTTGCTCGACCGATTGGTCGATGCCACGCGCACGCGCAATGGCGCGTACCGCATCACCGTCGGCGAGGCCTGGTCCTTCGAGGGGGCCAAATCCCTGGAGGTGGTCGGCCCCGAAAAGGCACAGCTACGGGTCACCGAGGAAGGTACGAGGAAAGTGGTGGTCCCCGACCGCATCGGCGCCTACGACATCACCCTCGATCGCGACAAGCTCACGCGCATCGTCGCCGCATCGGAGAAGGAGGTCGATGGTCGCCCGCGAAAGGTCAGCCCCGGTAGCCAGTCATCCTCGCTGGGAGATACGCGCGCACGCGTCGACCTCTCCCCCTACCTCGCCATCGGTCTCCTGGCGCTGCTCGTGAGCGAGCTCGCCCTCCGCTTGCGGGCACGGCGGACGCCGCCACTCGATGCCGAGCGCGCGTCCCCCGCGTCGTAGGCGTGCCGCGGGCTCGCGCGCGGGCGAGGCGATGCCGTGCCCCGCGCGGTCGCCGTTTGGAGTACCCTCAGCGTCCCCGGAGTCTCGACTTGCGCCCGCGCCTTCTGCGATCCCGATGCCACTCGTTCGATCGCCGGTACCTCGTTGCCGCATGCGCGACCGGCGTGCTCGCCCTCTCTTGTCGATCGGCGGGGCCCTACGGCTACAGCCGCGTTTACGCGCCGACCAGCGACGAGGCGCAAGCCGTCAGCGGCAAGCCCGAACTCGACCCGCGCGGTGTGCAGCGCTCGCCCGACCAGCGTAAGCGCGCCTTTTGGGCTTTTGGCGTGGTGACGCATCGAAGCCCCGGACCGGGGGGAGCCGCCTACGTCGCGCTCAGCCTACGCGCCCTTTCGCCACAGAACCGCTGCGAATCCCGCGATGAAGATACGTGCCGCGTCACCGTGAGCGATCGCGAAACCGGCCGCGCCCACGCCCTCGTCACCCTCACCGCCGAAGACGATCTGGGCGAGCGCAGCGTCGGGCTCGGCTCTCTCCTGCGCGTGGTCGGCAGCGTCGCCGAGGACGTCGATCCCAGCGACGGGAGCACCATCCTGCGCGCCACCTTCTACCGTCATTGGCCGCGCGGCTTCTACACCGCGGTCAAGAGCGGAGCCGCCGCGGCGGGGCGCTGAGATCCATGCACGAGCTTCCCGCCTTCGCCCTCGCGCATTCGCACGCCTTCCAAAGGGGGATGCGTGGTCGCACCCAGCGCGCGACACCGGGCCAATCGGACGACTTCTGGGGATGGCGGGAAGCGATGTACGGACTTGCCGGATCGCTCACGCCGGAATCGATCTACCGGATCTCGCTCGTCGCGTACCGCGAGCTCGCAGCCGCGGGGGTGCTCACAGTCGGCGAGTTTCACTACGTCCATCACCAGCCCGACGGAACGCCCTACGGCGATCGCCTCGTCATGAGCGACGCCGTGATTCGCGCTGCCAAGGACGCCGGCCTTCGCATCGCGCTCCTGCGGGTCATCTATGCTCGGGCGGGTGCCGGCCAAGGCCCCGCTCCCGCCCAGCGCCGCTTTTGCGACGGGTCCCTCGAGCAGGGTCTCGCAGACATCGCGTCCCTCTGCGCGCGCCATGGGAACGACCCCGACGTGCGCATCGGCATCGCACCCCACAGCGTGCGCGCGGTTCCGCCCGCCTGGCTCGGCGAGATCGGCCGATTCGCCGCCGAGCACAGCCTCCCCCTTCACATGCACGTGGCCGAGCAGCGCGCCGAAATCGAGGCGTGCCTTGCGGAGACGCGGCGGCGCCCCGTGGAGCTGCTCGCCGACAACGGCGTTCTCTCGCCACGATTCGTCGCCGTTCACGCGACCCACGTCACTCCGAGCGAAGCGCGCCTGCTCGGCACGGCGGAGACATTCGTCTGCCTCTGTCCGACCACCGAGCGCGATCTCGGCGATGGCCTTCCCGACGTGGCAACCCTGGTCGCCGAACGCATCCGCCTCTGTCTCGGCGTCGACAGCCATGTGATGAGCGATCCCTTCGAGGAAATGCGCGGCGTCGCGCTCGGCGAGCGCCTGCGCACTCGTCAGCGCTTCGGCCCGTGGCCTGCTCCGGCGGAGGCCCTTTGGGCAAGCGCCTCCACGCAGGGCGCGTTGGCACTCGGCTTCGCCGACGCCGGAGGGGTGCTCGAGATCGAGCACGGCGCCCCCGCGCTCGCGCTCGTGGACGAAGCCCATCGACTCGACGCGCTCGTCTTCTCCGGTTCACCGTCGCTGGTGAGCCGCATTCGCCGGCCTCCGACCGGCCCTATCAAACGTGCTGCTCCGCCCGAAAAGACGTGATACATCCCTAGCGGACGAGTGGAGGCAAGCTTCGGCGTGGTCGAAAGAGTCCGTATGAAATCGGTTGGTTTGGCTGCTCTTTTGGTCGCGTCCCTGCCGGTCCTTGCGCACGCCACCGTGGCGGAGCGGATCGTCGCCGTGGTCGGCGAGCACGCCATCTTGCTGAGCGACATGCGTAACCGCGCACGCCCTTTCTTGCTCCAGATCCACCAGAAGATGCCGTCGGGCGCTCAACAAGCAGCGGCCGAGTCCGAGCTCTACAAACAGCTCATCGAGAAGATGGTCGACGAGCGGGTGGAGCAGCAAGCGGCCGAGCGGGCGCATCTCAGCGTAACCGCCGAGGAAATCGACAACGGCATCCGCAACGTCGCTTCCCAGCAGGGGATCAGCGTCGAGCGCCTCATCGAGGAAGCCACCAAGACTGGCCTCTCGCGACAGGAATACCGCGACGAGGTTCGGCGGCAGATCCTGGAAGGGAAACTCCTCCAGCTTCGCGTTCGTTCGCGCGTGCGGATCACGGAAGAAGACGTCCGTGCCACGTACGGCAAGCTCGTCCGCGCCGAGCGCACCAAGCTGGGATACCGCCTCGCATGGATCGTGCTGCGCGTGGCGCCGTCGGCATCAGCCGACGCTCGCGCCGATCGACAAGAGCTGGCCGAGCGTATCGCTGCCACGGCCCGCGCCGGACTCGACACCCGCGGAAACCGCATCGAGTTCGCCGAGCTTGCCCAAAGTTTCTCCGACGACACCCCCACGCGTCAGAAAGGCGGCGACTTGGGGCGCCGCAAGCCCGGGGAGCTCGCGCAACCGCTCGAGGACGAGGCGCACAAGCTGGATATTTCGGGCGTCTCTTCCCCTTTCCAGTTCAAGAATGACCTCGTGATTCTGAAGGTCGTCGCGCGCGACCCGTCCGAGCTGCCCGCTCTGGAGGACGCACGCGACGAGTTGATGCAGCGCGCTTACGCCGAGCAGATGGACCGCGCGAAACGCCAGTGGATCGATGAGCTGCGGCACGGAACCTACGTCGACGTCCGCCTTTGACATCCGGATCGCGGCACGCCGCGGCCGCCGAGTCCCCGTGGGGCGAAGTCCGGTCGACGCCAACCCGCCCGAAGCAGCGGATCGGCGCTTGCCAATTTGGCAAGTTCGAGGTCGCGCCGCGTCGTGATCCTGCCAGGCTGGCCATTTCCGTCGAGGGGCCGCAGCAAAAACCGGGTAAGTTGCTGCGTGGCACGAGCCGTGCTGATGCTCGGCGATGACGAGGCTCCTTTGGCGCCGCTACCTATGATGCACCCCTCACCCCCGCGTCCTATCTTGGCTCTGGCCCCCCTGGCGGCCCTTGCCGCCCTCGCGCTGTGGCCGCGCGGAGCCGCCGCGGAAGAAATGCAGACCGAGCAGTCGTGGCGCGAGCCTCGCCCCGTCGAGAGCCCGCAGCGGTTCGCCTTCGAGGTGCGTTTCGGTCCCTACCGTCCCGCCATCGACGACGCGTTCCCACAGCAAAAACCATACGAAAAAGTCTTCGGCACCGATCGCCGGATGGCCTTCGGCCTCGAGTTCGATTGGCAGCTGTTGCGTATCCCCTTCGTGGGTACGCTCGGGCCCGGAGTGGGTTGGGGGTACACGACCATGAGCGCGCCAGCCCTCTTCGATAGCGGAGACAAATCCGCCGAAGAGACGAGCCTTGCCATCATGCCGATGTACGGCGTCGCCGTCTTGCGTTTCGACGAGTTGGCCCGGCGGACCGCAGTGCCCCTCGTCGGCTACACCAAAGTGGGCCTTGGCTATGGCCTCTATTGGTCCGGAAACGACCTCGAGACCCAACGGCGCGGCCACACCTGGGGAACGCATTTTGCTCTCGGGGGAATGTTCCTACTCGACGCCATCGACAACCACTCCGCCATCGAGATCGACAACGAGTGGGGCGTGAACAACACCTACGTCTTCTTCGAGTGGATGGTGTCCAATCTCGACGACTTCAAAGGGACCCGGGATCCATCGGCCATGCATATCGGCACCAACACCTGGATGCTCGGCCTCGCCTTCGAGATGTGATGGCTGAGAAAGTCTCCGAGGAAGACCCGCGCGACGCGCCGCCGCCCGACCGCCCTCTCACCATCGACGACGTGCCGCGCCTGGGCTCGGGCACGGGCATTGCGATCGGTTGCGGCCTGGTCGTGCTCGCGGCCGTTGCCGTCTTCTGGTTGGTGCGCGGCTGGCTTTTGCACGGCTAGCCAGAGCACCGAAGGGGCCCCACCCGTCGCCGCGCCCCCGGGCACGGCGACGCGTTCAAACCGCTCGATGTTCTACGAGCGGAGAATGCGCCCGATGTGGGCCTGCTCCCATTCGATGGCGCGCTCGTAGTGTCGGAACAGCTGCTCGCGATGGCGAAAATCGGGCGGATGAATGGTCGAGCGCCCCGGCCCGCGGCTGGCGGGAATCACGTGGTGGAGCATCTCGTGGTAGATGATGAACTGGATGAAGTAGCGGGGGACCCACGCTCGATCGAGGTTCGGGTGGATGCGGATAAGGCGCTCGACGGCGCTGTAACTCCCGAGCTTGATGGTGGCACGCGGGCGACGCGCCGGGGAGGAGCGACCCCACGAGACCAGCGCGTCGACGGTGCCGCTGAAGTACCGCTGGTTGACGTCGTGGAAGAGCGCGAGAAGATCGTGATGCTGGCCCTTGGTGACGAGGGGGGTCATCACCGGCCGGATGGCGCGGATGCGGTGGCCGTTGGCGTCGATGTAACGGCCAACCGTCTGCGAGGCGACGCGATCACCGCGCGCGATGTAGCGAACGAGCGCCTCTTGTATGGTGGCCGGCGCGTCGAGGAACATGAGGTGAAGCCGCGCCCGCAGAATGCCTCCGCGCCGCGCGTAGGAAACCATGCTGTGAAGGTTGTCGGTCACGGCGAGAACGACCGGGCCCGGGAACGCAGCGCGCAACCGGCGTTCGAGCGTTTGCCGAGCTCCTTCATGAACGAAGATGTGGGGTTGGCTCTGGGGGAAGGTCAGCGAGATCTGCGGGGTGTGGACCGGGTTGGGAACCCGCAGGGCGGCCGGTGCCATGCGCGGAGCAACCTGCGCGCTCAGTCGACCACGTCGCATCCGGCCAACCGGAGGCTGAAAAAACGGGAAGACTGACTGTCCGCGCATCGATCGAGGGCCCTTTCAGGATGGGGTATGGGGGGTGCCAACCCTTGTCAAGCAAGCACTTTTTCACTTGTGGAATCAGGCACTTGGAGGTGAGTTGGGACGCGTCTGTGAGGGAGTCCGTAACCTCGCGACAGGGCCCGGCTTTCTCGCACAAGCCTCGGAAATTCAAGCGTTTCGCAGTTTGGACACCTGGTCGGCCCGTGTTGCCAAACTTTTTGAGCTTGCCGGAAGCTCGATTTGGATCCTCGAGTCTCCCTTTCGGGACGCGGCGCGGCTAGTTGTGCAGCCGCTTCGCATCGATGACGAAGCGAAGCTTCGCGGCGGGCGCGTCCTTGGTTCGATGGGCGAGGGACGCGCGATCGATCTTGAGCCCGACGACCATCGCCTTGTCGAAGCTGCGCGACCAGGTTGGCAAAAGGAGCGCCGTGAGCGACGACACATCGGGTTCATGGCCGATCAAAATGACGCGCTTGGCTCCTTGGGCAGCGAGCTCACCGAGCAAGCGGAGTGCATCGCCGCCGGGAGCGAGCTCTTCACGCGTCTCGAGCTCGAGGGCGAGGCTGAGCACGGCGATCACGACCTCGGCCGTCTCGATGGTGCGGACGAGAGGGCTCGAGACAACGCGCTGGGGGCGCTCCCAGCGACCCAGTTCGTGAGCGGCGAGCTCCGTGCGGGCGCGCCCGCTCGAGGTGAGCTTGCGGTCGAAGTCACGGCCAGTGGGTGCCTGATCCTCGGCCGGGCCGTGACGCATGATGTAGATTTTCACGGGGTGCCTCCGTAACGGTCACTCTACTCCGTCCGGTAAGCTGGGGATCCCGTCCAGTTCTGGCCGCGAGAACCTGACGCCCCCGCGAGAACCGGCGCACGAGCGTGTTAGTTGGCTGGCCCTTTCGCGACTGGGCGCGCCGCCGCGGCGCCGCCCGAGTTGGGACCTTTGGTCGCGGAGGCGGCGGGCGAACTGGCGTTGGCTCCTTTGGTCGGGGGTGGCGTGGAAGGACGTTCGCTCCGTTCCTCGCCCGTTGCCACGATCGAGCGGCGCACGATGTTGTGCTTGGCCAGCAGAAGGGCTTCGGCTTTATCGAGCATGTCGGGGTGCTGCTCGAGGTAGGTGCGCGCATTTTCTCGCCCTTGTCCGATGCGTTCGCTTTGGAAGGAGAACCAAGCGCCGCTCTTTTCGATGATGTCCGCCTCGGAGGCGAGGTCGAGCACGTCGCCGGCGCGGCTGATGCCCTGGCCATAGAGGATGTCGAACTCCACTTCGCGGAAGGGGGGCGCCATCTTGTTTTTGACGACCTTGACCCGGGTTCGGTTGCCGACGACGCCCGGCTCTTTCTTGTCGATGGTGGCGGCTTCCTTGATGGCGCCGATGCGGCGGATGTCGAGGCGGACCGTGGCGTAGAATTTGAGGGCGTTGCCCCCCGTGGTCGTCTCGGGACTGCCGAACATGACGCCGATCTTCATACGAATTTGGTTGATGAACATGAGCAGGCACTGGCTGCGCGCAACGGTGCCCGTCAGTTTGCGGAGCGCTTGGCTCATGAGGCGTGCTTGGGTGCCGACGTGGCTGTCGCCCATATCCCCCTCGATCTCGGCTTTGGGGACGAGAGCGGCCACCGAATCGACGACGACGAGATCGACGGCGTTGGAGCGAACGAGCATGTCGGCGATCTCGAGCGCCTGTTCGCCGTAGTCGGGTTGGCTGATGAGGAGCTCGTCGGTTTTGACGCCGAGCTTTTTGGCGTAGGTGACGTCGAGGGCGTGCTCGGCGTCGATGAAGGCGGCGACGCCCCCTTGCTTTTGGACGCTGGCGATGGCGTGCAAAGTCAGCGTCGTTTTCCCGCTCGACTCGGGGCCATAGATCTCCACAATGCGGCCGCGCGGGTAACCGCCGATGCCGAGCGCCACGTCGAGACCGACCGAGCCAGTGGGAACGACGGGGATTTCCTCGTGGAGGGACTCCCCGTCCTTGAGCCGCATGATGGCCCCCTTACCGAATTCTTTTTCGACTCCCGCGATGGCAAGTTCGAGGGCTTTGCTGCGGTTCTTGTCGTCCATGGGTCGGCGTCTCCTCTACTTTCCTATACTGCGCACTCGTTCAGCTCGCAAGAAGCTTGTCGGGGGGTCGGTCATTGTTCTTCTCGGCATTCTCGCGCTGGAGGGCTGCGAGGAGGACACCCCGCCGCGCCCGGCCGAGCTCCAGACGACGCCGGGCCCGATGGCCGGGCAGCCGGGTGCCTCGTCAGGGGCAGGTTCGGGGCAGCCCTCGGCCATGGTGCGCGACGAGGTTGCGCGCCGGGTCGCGGAGGAACTGGAGGCGCTCGCGGTCGAGGCGGGTATCGAGCGCGGACACGATCTGGTGGCGCCGGGTGGCGACCTCCTGCGCGATCTGCAGGAATTTACGAGCATCGATGCATGTGTGCGCGCCCACCGGGTCACGGATCCGGTCCTCGCCGATGCAGTCGACACCTCGGCTACGACACACTGGTGCGGGATGCGTGCCGCATTCTTGGGGCACTCAAATCGAAGGACAACAAGCTCTGCCAGCCGATCGCCGCCTCGCTTGTCGGTGCCAGCGAAGGCACTCACCTCGGCGCAATAGGGCACCGACGGAACGCCAGGATGGGTGCTCGGACCCTCGGACTTGGCGCTGGACCTCCTGATCCCCCGGATCGGGCTCCTCGCGGGGACCCTGGCCAGTGATCGCCGGGTCGAGATCGAGAAGGTATCGGCCGCGGCGGGTAGCCCGGTTCGGCTGACCCTGACGACCCAGGTGAATGATGCGACGCGTATTTTCCGGGTCAAGATCGAGCTCGAGACCTTCGTGCGCGATGGCGCGGACGCGCGACCCGCGGTCAAGCGCACGCCCTGAACGCGCTCGCCAGCGGGCCCCCGGCGATTGCCCATGCGAAGCCCGTAACCAGACGAAATGGCGGCGCGAACGCGCTGCAGTTGGTTCTGTTATCGTTCAATCGATGAGCGAATCCTTGGCCGACAAGGCGGGCGCTTGGCTGCTCGATCCCCAGGTCACTTTCTTGAACCATGGGTCGTTCGGAGCGTGCCCGCAGCCGGTTCTGGACGTGCAGGGGGACTTCCGGCGGCGTTTCGAGCGCGAGCCCGTGCGGTTCGTAGAGCGGATGTTGGAAGGGCTGCTCGACGAGGCGCGGGTCTCGGTGGGGTCGTTCGTGGGAGCCGACCCCGGCGATCTCGTCTTCGTCGACAACGCTACGACGGGGGTCAACACCGTCCTGCAGTCGCTGGCGCTCGGTAAGGCCGATGAGCTCATCGTCACCGATCACGGTTACAACGCTTGTCGCAACGCGCTCGACCATTGTGCGGAACGCGCGGGCGCACGCGTCGCGGTGGTGCGCATCCCGTTTCCCCTACGCGACGCGGAGGAGATCGTCGCCGCGGTGTTGGCGCTGGTGACGCCCCGAACGCGCCTCGCGCTCTTCGATCATGTCTCGAGCCCGACCGCGCTGATCTTTCCGGTCGAGCGCCTCGTGCGCGAGCTCGCGGCGCGCGGTGTCGAAACACTCATCGATGGAGCCCACGCGCCCGGTATGGTCCCCCTCGATCTGCGCGCCCTCGGCGCGACGTACTACACCGCCAATTTCCACAAATGGTGCTGCGCGCCCAAGGGCGCGGGCATGCTCTATGTGCGGCGCGATCGACAAAAAAAAATTCGTCCGCTCGTCATCAGCCACGGTGCCAACTCGGCGCGCACGGATCGCTCGCGCTTTCTTCTCGAGTTCGACTGGATGGGGACCCGGGACCCGAGCGCCGTTCTTTCCATTCCCTACGCGCTTCGTTACCTCGATGGGCTCGTTCCGGGCGGGTTTTCTGCGCTGATGCCCATGAACCACGCGCTCGCTCTCGAAGCGCGGCGCATTCTTGCCGATCGTTTGGACGTCGATTTGCCTTGCCCCGACCACATGGTGGGATCGATGGCCGCCTTGCCGCTTCCCGATGCGGTCGGCCCCGACGCCGAGGCGCTGCACACGCTGCTGCAGGACGAGTGGCGCATCGATGTGCCGGTCTTCGCCTGGCCAGCGGCACCGAAACGGCTCGTGCGCGTGTCGGCGCAGATTTACAACCACCGGGCGCAGTACGAACGGCTGGCGGACGCCCTGGACAGCGAACTTGCGCGTGAAAGGGCCGCTAGCTCGTAAAACTAGCGCCGCGGTGCTGATCAGGGAGAAGCGGGCGGGCGAATCTGCTTGCGGATCTTCTTGACGAAGGTCTGCGTGCAGCTCCCGTGACTGCCCTCGTAGTCCATGATCTCGCGAATGAGCTTGGTTTTCAGATCGTTCGAGCAACCGGCACTGTCGCGCACCTCGGTAGCGAGCTGCCCGCCTTCGAAGGTGATGGGCCAGATTTGTTTCTCGGCCACCGCGGCCTTGTTCGGTTGACGGTGGTGCGAGGGTTTCGTCTTGGTGACGTCGCGCATTCCGGTCGGCTCGCTCGACCGCTTTCCCGAGCCGTGACAGCCGGGGCAGGTGGTGGTGAGCCCGAACGCGTTTCCGATACGCCCATCGCCGCCGCAAATCCCGCAAATTTCAGCGGACACGCGGCGGCGCTCCAGTCAGTTTGGCTTTTAACACTGCCCACATCATACGCGACATTTCCCCGCCGCGCTCATCCGTCCGCTCTTTCGCCGTACCCGACGGTGATCGGGGCCGCCGCGAGGCGCTCGCCTGCCCTCGACTAGAAAAGGCCGATCGAGAAATGAAAGTTGCCGCGGTCTTCCCATTCACGGCGCAGCAGGTTGAAGCCGTAGTCGAAAGCGATGGGCCCGATGGGGGTCCCTACCCTCAATCCCGCGCCGGCGGCGTAGCGCAGCGCCAGGGGATCGAAGTTCTTGGGCTCGACCCAGACGTTGCCGGTATCGAGGAAAATCCCCCACTCCCAGACGCCACTGACGGGGATGCGCAGCTCGAGACGCGGATTGATGAAAACATCGCCGCCGCGGATGCGGACGTCGTTGATGGTCAACTGGTTTTCGGGTTTGGTGGGATGGAGGATCTCCTGCGCGATGTCCTCGGGGACCAGCGAGTCGGCCAAGAAGCCGCGCAGGGAGTCGACCCCGCCGAGAAAAAAGAGACGGTCCGGATACGTCTTCGAATTCATGACGAGCTGTTGAATGCGCCCGCCGCGCACGCTGATGGCGATGGCAATGCCCCCCTCGGTGAGACGAACGTACCCGGCGGCGGTCGCCGTGAGGCGCAGGAAATCGCTGGGGCAACCGTCGGGAACGACCTCGCCCTGTTGGGGTTCCACCGAGCAGACGGCGGGCACGGAACCGGCGCGAAAGGAGTGGACGTGCTCGACGCCCGCAACGAGAAGCGTGCCGCGGGTGGCGCCGAAAGGGTTGTCGCGGCGATCCCACGTGGCCGAGATGCGCTGCGCCACGGCGAAGGAAAGCCCGGTGGGGACGCGCAAGAGACGGCTGAGATCGAGGGTGGAACCGCCGCGCAAGGCCACGTCTCTGAGGTACGCCTCGATGGTGCCGCCACGAAAAATGGTGACGTCGTTGCGCTCGAGCGAACCGCCGACTTGCGCGAAGACGCCGCGCACCGGGCGGTAGGTGACGGTGGCGATGGCTGCCTCTTTGGTGAGCCCGAAGTCGCGCGCATTGTCGCGCACATCGACGCCATCCAGACCGAGCCGTATGAGCGGCCCCAGGCCGATCTCCGGAAAGACGACGGACACGGTGTTGCGGCGCTCGAGCCGCTCTGACACACCGAGGCTTTGGTAATTGACGAGGACGTCCTTGTCGATGATGAAAGCGTCGGGCAAGTAGCCGAACTGCGCGCGGAGCGTGAGTTGAATGGCTTGACCGCCGAGGTTGCGATGCCCGTACTCCAGCGTCGCACGCACGCCCTCGCCGGTGGAAAAGCCGGGGCGTAAATCGAGGTACTGCGGGACCCGCTCTTGCACCTCCACGATGACGACCTTGCGTTTGGCCGGCACTTGCGGGTCTTCCAGGGAAATGGAGACGCTCGAGAAAGTGCCCAGCGTGGCGATGCGCTCTTCGCTCTTGCGAACGTCGCTGGTGCGGTAAGGCTCGCATTGATCGACGGGGCGATCGCGACCGCAACGCGTCAAGCTGATTCGCCGCGCAATGAGCGCCGGATTGGTGCGTTTCGCGCCGCGCACGACGATGCCGTCCACGTAGACCCGTTCGCCGTCGCTGATGATGAAGCGGGCGCGGCCACGGGTGCGGTCGGCAGAATAGTCGAGCACGGTACGCACTTCGGCGAAGGCGAACCCCTCTTCCTTGAACGCGTCGAGCACGCGGCGGCGTGCCGCCTCGAGGGCCGTCTGCGACACGGGGCTCCCCAGCTCGAGCTCGGCCTTTTCGGCGAGGTCTTGCTCGACGAGCATCTTGTTGCCTTCGAAGGCGATGTCGTAGAGCATGGTGCGCGGGCCGAGCTTCACCGGGATACGCATGCGCAATCCGGGCTCGCAGGAGATGCCCTTCTTGGGATCGGGCTGGCAAAGCAACCGCGGATCGGGCGGAGGCTCTTCGAGGGGCAGGCCTTCGGCATCGAAGAGACAGGCGCTGCGCGGCGCCACCGGGAGGTCCGTAGGAATACATTGCCCCGGCGGCGATCGACGATCGCACTGACGGCGCACGAGCTGGAGCGGACCGACGGCGGCCGACAGGTACCCTTGACTCCGGTAATAGTCCTGCAGGTGCTTCAGGGCCCTGTCGTAGGTGTCGGCCACGTAGGTCGCGCGGGGGTCGAGATCGAGGGGCCGCACGCGGGTTCCGGTAGACGCCGTCGGGCCATGCAGATCGTCGACGCCCGCGGGGTCGACCGGGCCGAAGAACCCGCTGCCGGGCAGTTCTTCCTCGAGAAAGCTGTCGATGTCGCGCGTGGCGTCGACGACGGAGAGCGGCCCGCCAGAGAGGCAGGGAAAATCGCGGGACAAAACTTTGGCCTGCCCATGCTCGCGCACGGAAAAGAAGAGGACGTGTACGCGATCACCCGGCCCGCCCCGCTCTTCGGCGTCCACCTCGACGTCGAGAAACCCGCGGCGCGTGTAGAAGTCGGTGATCTTGGAGGCGAGCCGGCGCAAGCTCCGATCGAGCTCCTTGTCGATCTCGAGCGCGCGATCGATGTCTTCGGAGTCGAAACGCAAGAGTCCCGCGTAGCGGGTCACGAATTTCGGCCCGGGATCGATGCGCACGTAGAGAAAGGTGTAGGCCTCTTTGACGACGAGTTGATGCTGCACGACGGCGCGGCTGTATTGAGCGCTGCGCAGGCGCTCGGTCAAGGTGCGGTCCGCCGCGGCGAGGGCCTCTTCGTCGACGGCATCTCCCTCCTGTACCGCGTAAGTCCGCGCGATACCGTCCAGCTCGCCATCGAGATCGGCGTCTGGAGCTTGGGCACCACCGTCCCTCACGAACGTGCGGCGCGTCACCGTGCTCTTCGGCCCAGGCTCGATGCGGACGACGAGCGCCACCTGCATCGGGTCATCGGTCTCGCGTACGTCGATGGTGGCCAGGGCGCGTCGGTAGCCCCTTTCGCGGTAGAGCGCGACCAGCCGCGCGCTCATTTGCGGCAACGTGACGACCGTCACTTCACCACCGATGACGATGTGGGCTTCGCTGAGCAGGGCATCCTCTTCGAGGTGGCCTCCTTCGACTGTCACGCTGGCGATGAGGCGCCTCGGTAAAACGGCGATCTTCAAGACGACCCCTTCGCCGAGCTCCTCTGCGGCAACGGATGCACGTGCATACCGCCCGCTATCGGTGAGCTCCCGAACGGCCCTGCGCGCCAGCGCCGCCGTCAAGCGGTCCCCCACCCGCACCGTCTTGAGCTGGACAGGTTGAGCCCAGCGGTTGCCGAGCACCTTGATCTCGATGGCGCGCAGGACTCGACCATCGAGGTTCCCGAGGGGGGCGGCGGGGGAAACCTCCGGCGTTTCGGCGGCGTTGTCCTCGCCTCCGGCACCGCTTCGCGACGGAAGCGGCGAAGGGGCGGGGCGCGCGCTGGGGGACGGCGCGGGGCGCGCGCTGGGGGACGGCTCGGCGTGGGCGAGATACGCCACAAGGACCACTGCCAACGCCGCCGTCCACCTTCCGACGATCGATCTGGCAGCGAGCGTTCGACAGTGTAGTGATTGGAAGCCGCGAAAGGTCACCGAGAGGTCGACGCTACTCGAATTCGACCCGAAAGCGCACTGCCGACATCGTCGCACCCGCATCTCGCCGGCAATCGGCCGAGGCGCGCTATTCGAACTCGAGCCTCCAGCGCACGTCCGCTCCCAGGTTCCCGAGCGACGAGCTGGATACGTCGTTGACGTTGTCGTAGCTGCCCTGCACGCTGACGCGCGGGGTCAGCCTCCATTCCAGATTGGAGCGGATCTCGCGGTTCTCGAGCAGCCCGCTCGTCACGTTGGCGCGCACTTTGTCGGTGACCCGCTTGCCGACGGTGACGGTCGCTTCCGAGCGTCCGGTGCGCGACGAGTACGCGCTGCCGAAACGGAACTCGTCGATGACGGGGACTGCCTTTTTCACCGCCGAATCGGCTCCGGTGAGCGACGACAGCGCTTCGAGCGCGGCGCTGCCACCGACGCTGGCGGCCATTTGATCGACCTCGGCGCGGGTCATTCCTACCGTCAAGAGAAGCACGATGTCTTCCTGCGACAGCGCGGGCTCGCTCGTCATGTCGAGGCGAAGGTTGTCGGCGTCGCCGAAGGCATGCAAGGTGATGCGCCACACGCCGCCCGCTCGCGCTCCGGTGGCCGCGCTAGCGCCAGCTGTGGCGCTGCCCGAATAGCGACGGTATTCGGTCACCGCCGTTACATCGACGTGGGGGGCGATGCGGGTCGTGTCGTCGAATTGCACGTAGCCCTGCCGAATCTCGAACTCATTGGCACGCAGCCGCAGCCGACCACCGGTGAGAATCCGCAGCCGACCGCGCAATCCGAAGCGCTGATTGGTTCCCGCGAAGACGAGCGCGTCGGAGTCGACCATGAGCTGGGCATCGATGAGGTTGTTGCGGAGCCGCAACGGATCGCGCGACTTCAGCTGCACGTCGAACGCCATCATGTCGTCGGCGGGGTCGTAAGATTCGAACGTCTTGCGGCGACCGCGCTGGGTGATGGCCCCGATGTCGGCGGCGCCGATGGCAATGGGCCGGGTATAGCTGAACGACGTGAGGACGACTTCGCCCGAAAGCCGAGGGAGCGACGTCTCGTCGTCGTCCCCTTCGCCCCACTCGGCGCGAAGATCGGCATCGCACGTCATGTTGATGCCATCCACCACGGGCACGTTGACCCCTTTGGCGGTGACGAAGCCCGACACTTCGCCGAGCTTGAAGCCGCGGATGGGAGCGTGACCTCCGATGCTGACGGTCCCGCCGCCGACGTTGGTCGAGCCGTGAATGATCCGCACCTCGCCGTCGCCGATGGCCAGATCGACGTTCATTTGCGAAAGGGGCATGGGGAAGCCCCGCAAGACGAGCTCGCCGTCGCGCAGGTGCACCTCGCCGGCATAGGCAGGAGCCGACAGTTTACCGGTCACGTCGAGACTCGCGTCGAGGGTACCGCTGGCCCGTTCGACGCGCGGCAGAAGCGACGCCAACGACGAGAGGTTCATGGGAGCGACCTTGGCGGAGACGTTCACTTCGGGGCTGGTGCTGAGCTTCCGCATCTCTCCCGAGGTCGTCACCTGCGCCCGAAAACCATTGCCCGCAGTGAATTCGAAATCGATGGGAGGCAGCGAGAGCCGGTCGTCTCCGATGGTGAGCGGCGGGGGCGCCGACTTGAGCTGGATCTTGCCCGAGGCGGAATGCACGTCGAGCGCCCGGAGCGCGAGGGTGGCGCGCATGCGCTCCGGCGTGTCGAGCGGCAGCGAGGCGATGGCGAGCGACGCCGAGAGGGACCCCGCCAACGTCTCCTTGGCGCCCGGCTCGGCTCCCGGTTTGGTCGCGCGCAGCGACCCCAACGCCGAGAGATCGAGCTTGTCGAAGGCGACGGCGCCGGAGATGGTCTTGTGTTGCTGTCGGGAAATCTTGAAGTCGTCGAACGCGATCTGTCCATCGAAAAGCTGGCCCGTCACGTGAAAAGTGCCCTGCAGGGCGTCGTGTTCGAACTCGGCGCGATCGAAAGGGGGCGTCATCGGCTGACCGCAGCGCGTTTGGCCGATGACGCGCGGGTTCTTCTTCGCGGGGACGAGTCCCACGTGGAATTTCGAGGCCGGGAGCACGGACGTCCCGATGCGGACGGGGGACATCCTGACGTCGACGTCCGCTTCGAGCTCGTCGAGCGTACCGCTCACCGTGCCGACCGCGGAGGCCGTCCCGTCGAGCTCCTTGGCCAGCGACCGCAAGGCCTGGATGTGCGAAAATGGAATATCGTCGGCCACGAGCTCGGCCCGCACGACGCCCCCGCGGCGAATCGTGCCCGATCCGAACAGCGTTCCGCGCCCCTTCTTGAGCGTGACCGATCGGATGTCCACATCGAGCCCGAGGTCAGCGGCGTCGCGATCGAGCCAGCGATAGTTGAACTCCGAGTCGAGGCTATCGTAGTGCTCCGCGAAGAGATCCATCGAGGTCATGTGCGCGGCGCCACGGATCGCTAGCGCGCCGTCGCCGCAGGGATCCCCTCGCCCGCCGAGATCGTAGCGCAGGGTGGCCTTGATCCGTCCGCGGCCGTCGACGGCGTCGAAGCGCGGATCGGTATCGAAGTGCCACATCTGCAGGAAGTCGCGCACGTAGAGATCGCTGGCATCGACCGCGGCGGTGGCGACGAGCGTCGACGGTCCGTTGAAATCGAGTCGCCCGGTCGGAACGTCGAAGGTGCTCTTGCCCTTTTTGGCGTGAAGGTCGGAAAAATCGATGGTGAGCGGGTGAAACCGGACCTTGCTGGAGGTGATGTCCCCCAGCGGAAAATCCTGGAGCGAGAAGCCCGCGACCGACAGATCACCGATGAGCATCGGGTCGTTGAATTTTCCCTTCATCTCGCCGCCGAGCGTGGCCTTGCCCGCGATCGTCAGGCTGGCCAGCGGCGAAACGTTGGCAAGATCGATCCTGGTGGTCGGGGCGATCGAGAGGGCGAGGTCGTTGTCGAAACCGAGCGAGACGGTGGCGTCGATGTGGCTCTCGCCGAAGTCGATGCGCGAGTTGCGGAAGACGACGGCGTCGGCGCGGATAGCGGCGTGACCGGCGACGCGCGCCTCCTTGACGCCGATCATGTGGCGACGCGCCGGGTCATCGATGGCCCGGTCGAACACTTCGAAATCGGTGGTGACCCCGCTGAAGTCGCCATCGAGACGCAGCGGAGCGAGCGTCCCTTCCAGCCCGGCGACATGGGTCGTCTTGTAGATCCAGTTGACGTGCGCGTGCGGCGTCACGCCGAGGTCGCGCATCATGGCGGGGAAACGGACGTTGGAGGCGTCGACGGCACCAACGCGGAGCGGGCTCCCCTTCTTGAGCGGCTCGACGACGACGTTCTTCGCCACCAGCGTGCCCTCCCCGAAGCCGATGTCGACGTGATCGGCGCGAATGACGTCATCGTCGATGACGACGTCACTGGAGAGCTCGGACATGAGGTGGTACCGCTCGATGCCGAGGCCCGCCCCTCCGATCTTGCCGCGCACGGTGGGGAGCGTGCTGGTTTTGCCGTAGTGCGCTTCGACGTCGAGGGTGACGTAGCCGCGGACGGCCGGAAAAGGGAGGAATCGATTGACGAGCCCGAGAGGGACGCGCGCGTGGACGCTGCCGTCGAGATCGGGCTTTTCTCCGCGGTTCATGGTCGCTTGCGCCTGGCGCAACCCGAGCTCCATCCGCCGCGGATCGTCGGCGCCGGATTGGCAACTCGGCGCCGTGCCCGGTCGCCCGTCGTTGTCGGCCAGCCCCGAGAGCGCCACCCGGTGGACCACCAGGGAGCCCGCGCCGAAGCGAACCCGAGCGTCGAGCTGGCACAAAACGTCCTCGTCGACGTCGACGCTCCCCGGCGGCACGGGTTCGACGGAGAGGACCGCGTGCTGGCGAACAATCGACTGTTCGCCCGTCTTCAGGATGACCTCGAACCTCGGACCATCTTCGGTCGTCACGTCGACATCGACGTCGCCGCCTTGGATGCGTACGCCCTCGATGTCGAGGTCGAGCGCGGCATCGGTGACGGCCAGCGAAGTGAACGGCGCGCGCCGCGACGGGGGGCGCTCCCCCGTGTCGGGTAAGAGGTAGCGGAGGTTCTGCACCGCGCCGTCACGAACGACGAGCCGCACACGCGGCCCGTCAATCTCGATGTGCCCGGCGTCGATGTGCCCCCCGAGCAAGGCGAAGAGCCGGGGCCGCACCAGGATGCGCGCCATCTCGAGCGCCGCGCCGTGCGCGTCGGACCCCTCGACCACGACGTCGGAGAGCCCGAGCGACAACGGCCAGGCCTGGACTTCGACCCGGTAACGGGCGAAAAGGCCGAGCTCCCGCTCGAGCAGCCCGGCCGTCTCGCGCGCCGCCCAACCGCGGACGTACGACGTGCGCACCAGCAACCCGACCCCCAAGGGGACGGCGCCAATCACCCCAAAGACGACGCAGAGAAGCTGCGCGAGGAGCCGTCCCCAGTCGCGGCGGGGCCTTCGCGGGTAGCCAGGTGCAGTCCGCGTCATAGAACGCTCGAGGATCGTAGCTTCGATCGGGCATAAAGGCCCATTTTCGTGGCCGTTTTTCCGGTGCGACGGCGTACCGAGGGCCTGGACCCACGCCCGCCCGCGCGGCGGCGGGGCCTGGCAAGGCGAACCGATCCAAGCTAGCTAGGCTACCTTCTCCGAGACATCACGACCGAACTCGACACCCTTACGATGCCGCAGCCGCAAACCATCACCTTACCTGGGAATGCCGTGCGCGCGATCGACGCCTTGGAAAGCGCGATCGTCACGGCCGAAAGCAGCTCGACCGAGGCGCCGGCGGTGGTCGCCACGGCGGCCGATTGGGAGGCCGCGATAGCGCGTCTACTCCCCGATCTGCGATCGCGCCTCGATCGGATCATGCTGGGCAAAGACCCCGAGGCCGGCCTCGATGCGCTCTTGACGTGCGGTGCGCTCGCGGCGCTCCTCCCCGAGGTAGGGGCGCTCGTCGGCTTCGGCGATGGCGAATGGCGCCACAAGGACGTCTGGAAACACACCAAGCAAGTGGTGCGGCAGGCAGTGCCGCGGCTCGAGGTCCGCTGGGCCGCCCTCTTGCACGACGTCGGCAAGGTGAAGACGCGCTCGATCTCGGCGTCGGGAGAGGTTCACTTCTTCGGGCACGCCGAGGTCGGGGCCCGCATGTTCGATCGGCTGAACCGCCGACTTCCTCTTTTCGAAAAAGAGGCCGCCCTCAAATCGAGCGTTCGCTTCTTGATTCTGCACCACTTGCGCGCCAACCAATACGAAGGCGACTGGACCGACAGCGCGGTGCGCCGTTTCGCACGGGAAATGGGGGGAAACCTCGACGACCTCCTCTGCTTGTCGCGCGCCGACATCACCACCAAGCGCCCCGAAAAGAAGCGGCGCGGGCTCGAGCAGATCAGCGAGCTCGCCCAGCGCATCCGCACGCTGGCCGAACAAGACGCCGTTCTGCCGGCGCTGCCGAGCGGCGTGGGGGACGCCATCATGCACGCCTTCCACCTTCCGCCTTCGCGTCTCATCGGGGACATCAAGCGCGCGCTCATGGCGGCGGTGGAGGCGGGCGAGATCGCGCCGCGCCTCGACAACGAGGCCTACGTGGCGTTCGTCAGCGAGCAAAAGACGCGTTTCGGCCTTCCCGAATAGCACTACGCTGTCAGATTTTCGCTGCCAGATCGATCGTCGGAGTGGCCATACCCCCACTCAACCGCCTGACCGACAGGCGATGTCACCCTTCGGAGAATCCAGCAAGGCGAGCGCCTCGCGGCCGTGGTTATCAGAGCAGGTTTCGCCAGCGGCCTCGCCGCATCTCAAGTGGCCGCCTCGCTGAATTGGCCGATCGCGATCTGGTATGGCGAAGAACTGACAGCGCAGTGCTAGTTCATTTACAGCTGCCCGGGTCGGGGACGGCGCATCTGCCCCCCACGCATTTGGCGGGCTGCATGCAGTGCGCACCCGTGTCCGCCGTGCTGCAAGTTTGGCCATCGGCGGCAAACGCCGTGCACCTCCCGGCGAGCGCCAAAGTGCATGTCCCGCCGGCCGAGCAGACGGCGATGCTCGTCGCGACGACACTGTTCGCGCCGCACTGCCCGCCCGAGGCGGCAAGGGTGAGCGCGACGCATTTGCGGTTCGCCGTATTGCAGCCGACCTGGTGACCGACGTCGCACTCCTCTTGACCGACGCAAGCGGCCCCCACCGGACCTGTTTTGGGTTTGATGCAGGTCGTCCCGTCCTCCCGGCAGACGGTGTTCGTGCTGACGCTGCACGACCCCTGCGGGCACGGATCGCCCGGGTTGGTCGCGGGCTGGCACGTGCCGCAGAGGGAGGTCGCCGACCGCGCGCAGAAGGTGGTCGCGCACTGGGCGTCGTCGCCGCACGCTGCCCCCTGAGGAAGGGTGCCCGGCGACGCGGTGCAAGCGGTCCCGAAGTCACCGAGCAGGAATTTGTCGCAAGCCAGCGCGGGAAGCGTCTGGGTGCAGCCGTTCGTCTTGGCAGCCGACGCGCTGGTGCCCGTGACGCCGAAGTTGGGACGGCAGTTCAAGAACCAGCGCTGCTTGCACGTCGCGACGTCGCCGTAGAGGACGCTCATGACGAACGCAGAGCACGTCTGAAGCCGGCTGCAGAAAGTGTCGGCAAAGTTGGTGCACGCCTGTTGCTCGTCGACAGCCGCGTCCGGCGGCGAAGCGTCGCCGCCTCCTGTTCCTCCAGCCGCGTCGGGCGCGACGCCCCCATCGGGGTCGCCCGCGGTGCCGCCAGTGCCCCCGCCCGACCCACTGCTGCCACCCGTGCTGCCTGCGGTGCCACCCGTGCCGCCGCTGCCACCCGCGCTGCCACCGGTGCCGCCGGCGCCACCGGCGCCACCGGCGCCGCTGGTGCCACCGGTGTTACCGCCAGCGGTTCCGGTGCTACTGCCGCCCGGTCCCCCCGGCGTCCCGCCACCCGTGCCGCCGCTTCCGCTCCCGGAGCCTCCGCTGCCACCCGGCCCCGTCGTGCCGGTCGGGCGACCCGTGGTCTTGCTCGACGTGCTTTCCGGAGAGCAGCCGATCGCGGCTACGGCTAAGAGAACAAGCCATTTGCCCATGAAAATCCCTCTTCGAATTCTAATTGATGGACGGTTCACTTTACCGGACCGGTCCGAGGTAATCGAGGCTTTCGTCGTGCTCCAATCAGTTTGCAATGCAATTGGCTCCGCGCGAGTCGATTCTCTCGCCCAGGTCACATCGCGGGATGCGAAACCAGAGCGGCACCCCGATGTGCCTTTGCGCCACCCCCCGAGTTCGACGAAGCGGGCGGTGTGGTAAGGTACGCATCTCTCTCCGAGCGGCCGGCATTCCCCTCGCACCGAGCTGACAAGATGCGGCACCGATGCTCGACGGCGTGAAGACCTGGCTCGGAAGCCCGCGCGCAAGATGGATCATCCTCTTGGCGAGTACGTTGCTCGTGCTCCCGTCGGCGGGTCCGCGGCTCGTCTTCGACGACCACCTCCAAGCGTTGATGAGGACGGCCGAATCACGGGTGCCGGGAATGCCCTACGCGCCGTTCGACCTTTTCGCGTTCGCTCGGCCGGGACCGCTCAACGACATGCTCATCGACCGCGGCATGCTTTTGCCTTGGTGGACCGACCGTCAACTTCTCATCGCCTTCTTTCGTCCGCTCGCGTCGCTCACCCACGTGATCGATGGGTGGCTCTGGCCGGGCTCCGCGCGGATGATGCATTTGCACAGCGTCGCGTGGTACGCGCTTTTGCTCGGCGTCGTCTCGGCGGTGTACCGGCGCTTCGTCCAGCCGGCGTGGCTCGCGGGAGCCGCATTCCTGCTCTATGCGATTGACGATACGCACGGGGCAACGGTTTCGTGGATCGCCAACCGCAATGCCTTTCTCGCCAGCGCATTCGGACTTCTGGCGCTGCTCTTCCACGATCGCTGGCGCCGCCAGGGGAGGGGCACTCTGGCGATGCTCGCGTTCGGCTCGTTCGTGCTGGGCCTTCTCGCCGGAGAGGCGGCCATCGGCGCCTGTGGCTACATCGCTGCTTACGCGCTCTTCGTCGACCCGGCCGATCGAAAATCTCGCGCGTTTTCGCTCCTCCCCTATGCGTCGATCGTCGTGGTGTGGCGAATCGCGTACCAGTGGCTCGGCTACGGCGCCCGCGGCTCCGACGCTTACGTCGATCCCGGCCGAGAGCCGGCCGCGTTTCTGGCGCGGCTTCCCCAGGAAGTCGCGGTGCTGATCCAGGGGCAACTCGGGATTTTCAGCGCCGACCTTTGGTTTTGGTCGCCGAGCGACGTCGCGGCGACGCTCGTCGTGTCTGCATTCATCACGTGCGTCCTCATCTCCGTCTTGCTTTTCCCGCTGCTCAAGGCGGACGCGATGGCGCGTTTCTGGGCGGCGGGCGTGGTGGGATCGCTCCTTCCGAGCGCGTCGTCGATCCCCGGCGATCGCCTGCTCTTGTTGGCAGGGGTCGGCGTGATGGCCCTCTTGGCCCAGTTGATGACGGCGTTCGCCGAAAAGCGGCCGCCATTTCCGACGCGGGGGGTGGGGCGGCTGCTTTTCGCACTTCCGTTGGCCCTTCTTTTTGCTCGTCGGGTCGTCGCTGCACCGGTGATGCTCCCCATTCGGGCGCACTCGATGGACGCCGTTGGTCACCTTGCGGATTTTGCCGCTGACGCCGTACAAGGCGCGTCCGATCCCTCGTCGCGGACCGTCGTCGTGCTCAATACGCCGGCCAACGTGCTCGCCAGCTACCTCGCGCTGACACTGGCAACACGTGGGGCCGCTATTCCCGAGCATGTGCGATGGCTGGCGCCAACGGATTCCGAGCTCACCATCACGCGCCTTTCCGATCGCGTTCTTCGCGTCCGCCCTGCGCGAGGTTTCTTTTCACACTGGACCGACCGACTTTACCGCAGCCAGCGAAATTCTCTGCGAACGGGGGAACGCATCGAGCTCTCCGACATGGCGGTGACCATCGGTCCCCTGACGCCGAACGGCAACCCGGCCGAAGCCGACTTCGAGTTCCGCGACACACTCGACGCACGACGCTATCTTTGGCTGCGGTGGACCGGACAAGCGTGCGCCCCCTGCGACCCCCCGCGTGTGGGGGAGACGCTCGTCTTTCCGGCGAGCGATTTCGTGAAGATGCTCTTCGAAAACGTGTTGGGGTCACTCTTCCGCCGCGCTGCGTGATCAAAAACGGCAGTATTGACGACACCGACGCTCGGATTGCGCCCAAGATGCGCTATAGGGTGAATCGCCGCCCAGCGGCATCTCCGGAGCCACGTCTCTCGACCGAACCCGCGATCGTGCCGCATTCTTTCGCGGCCGCCTCGATACGAGCCCACCGTGATGTTGCATGGCGAAAACAGCATGTCTGAAGTCAGGAGGCCCTTCATGAGAGGCTGGTTTGTTCTTCTGGCTGGAGCAGCGATCGCCTGCTCGGCCCCAGGACCTTCCACGACGACCGGGCCGCGCGGAGGGAAAGAGGGCACCGGGGGATCGAGTACTGGATCGAGTACCGGAGGCACATCGGGCGCGACAGGTGGGACCGGTGGCGGCGGTAGCACGGGCACCGGTGGCGCGACCGGGACCGGCGGCGCCAGCGGAGGCAGCACTGGGAGCGGCGGGGCGGGTAACGGCGGGGCTGGCGCAGCAGGCGGAGGTACGGCAGGGGCCGGTGCGGGCGGCGCGGCAGGCACGGGCGCCGGAGGCATGGGCGGCACGGCAGGCAGCGCCGATGGCGGGCCAGGCACCGCCGGAAAAGCGGGCGCCGGGACGGCCGGGGCGAGTGGAGGCGGCACGGGCGGTTCGGGCGCGACCGATGCGTCGACGGGCACCGATGCAGGGGGCGACTCGCAGCAAGCGTGCACCGCCTTCGCCGACGCGTACTGCGCGAAGCTGCAGACCTGCTCGACCTTCGTGATGAACGTCGCTTATGGCGATCTCGCCACCTGCAAACAGCGCTGGGTCTTGAATTGCGTCCCCAACTTCGGCGTCACGGGCACGAGCGCGACGCCGACCCGCACGAGCGCGTGCGCGCAATCGATGGCGGCTCTTACCTGTCCGACGTTCCTGTCCGGTGATCTGGGAACGGCGTGCGCCACCGGCGCGGGCACCGTGGCTCAAGGTGGGCCGTGCGGCGACGACGCGCAGTGCGCGTCGACCTTTTGCGCACGCGCCCCGGATGCCGTGTGCGGCACGTGCCAGGCGGCGACCATGGCCGGCGACCCGTGCGTGCAAAGCTCGTGCAGCGTCAGCACCAACACCGTTTGCCCGGCCGGCAAAACGACCTGCATCAAACCAGTAGCCGGCAAAGTCGGCGACTCGTGCATCGGCCACGAGCAATGCGATGTCGGTCATCAGGTCGGCTGCAACCCGACCAACAGCAGATGCATCGCGCTGACACTCGCCACGGCCGGCGGCGCGTGCGGTGCGGACTCCCTTTTCCCGACCAGCGTCGGCGTTTGCCCCGCCTCGGGGACGTGCAGCGCGGTGCTCTCCGGCCGATGTTCGGCGGTCGGCATGGACGGCGCGTCGTGCAGCACATCGGACACCGGCACCCACTGCATGCCCCCTGCGCGCTGCGTGTCGGGCAGGTGCACACTGCCGAATCCGACGATGTGCCGTTAGGGCTCGACCTTCGGCAATGGCGCAAACTGTGCCGAACCTGTGCCCGCACCGGGCGGATCTGTCGTCCTAGCTTGCCCTGAACCGCGCCAAGTCCAAGCGCCCAACCTTGGCATTGTCGTTGCTCATAGCCAGGCATGCTCTTCGACGGGACAATGCTCCGCTCCGCGCTGTCGGTCTTTCTGCTCTTCGGGGGTCTAGCCGCTTGCAGTGATCCGCACGATCCCCCCGCGCCCGCTGGCGATGCTGATGCCTCCGCTGGCGATGCTGATGCCTCTGCGAGCGATGCCCCGTCGGGGGATGCCGATGCGAGCACGCTGCCAGATGGGGATGGCTCGACTTGCGGATGCGTGCCGTCTGGCGAGGCGGGAACGAACCCCTTCCCGTCACGTTCTGGAGCGACGTCGCTCCCTTGTTTGTGTCGAGATGTCGCTTGTCCAACGTACGACGTCGCGTTGACCCAGTGTCCCCCGTCCATCCCCGGCACCGGCAATCGCCTGGTGGTGAACAATTACCAGGCTTGCAATCTCGTCTCTGTCGAAAAGCGCCACGGTCAAGACATGTCGGTCTATGTCTACAACGCCACCACGCACGAGATGGTCGGCGCATATTATCGGACCGACACGAACCGCTTCGCGTGCGGATCGGCGAATGTTATCGCGCTTGAAGCGGGCGTTTTTCCCGCTGCAGGCTGCGCTGCCGACGGCGGTCTCGTCTCCACCACGGTCTGCGACTCCGACGGGGGATTCGATGCCGATGTGACGACCGACGTCCCGTCCTCGATCGATGCCGATGCGACGACTCCAGACACGAACCCCGATGTCCTTTCGCCCGACGACGCCGAGGCGGGGACGTGGTCCGATGCCGATGCGAGCCATGCGGTGGATGGGGGATAGCTCGACTTGTGCGTGCACGCCGTCGAGCACGCCCGCACCGTTGCCGAGCCGCAAACCGGACCCTCACGGCGCGTGAAACACCGCCATCACATCCGTCTTCGGCGCGTGAAAATAGCCGAAAAGCCCGTAATAGAGCGTAGGCAACGTCCACAGTTTGGCGTTGGCGAGATTGATCGGTCCAAAGACGACGTCGATGGTGTCGTCGCCGCATTTCATGAAATGGAAGACGAAGCGCGAGTTGATGAACGGCACCCGCGTGTTCGCATACATCGTCGGGTAGTAGCGAAAGAGCCGCCAGCCGAGCTTGTGCCCTGCTTCGAGCAGCGCCTGCGTCGACAGGATGTGACGGTGGAAGGGCTGATGCAGGGGATGGATGAAGTCGTCGGTACGCTGCAGGTCGATGGCGTCGGCATCGGGTGTACCGATGGCGATGATGGCGTCGTGGCGAGCGAGCTTGTGGAAGGTTTGCAGGAGCTCCCACGGCGCGGCGACGTGCTCGATGACGTCCTGGGAAACGATGCAGTCGTAGCGCTGCTCGAGCACCGACGGGTCGCCGAATTCGGAGGAATAGGCGTCGTAGCCCGTGGCTTCGGCGTAGCCGCGCGAGCGCAGGTACTGCACGAATTTCCCGGCCCCGCATCCGTAGTCGAGAATGCGCGCATCGCGGCGCAGGCCCGCCGCCTTCAGCCGCGACAGTTGGCTTGCGTACATTGCGCGGACGCGCCAATCCATTTGTAGTGAGAGAAACGGGTAGTCTCGATAGTAGAAGTCGAGATCGACCTCTTCTTCGGCGTGGATGCTGCGGCAACGGGGACAGCGCCACACGTTGAACCGCTCGCTCTGCAGACGGCGGATGTTGGGGCGCACGACCGCCGTTTCCGCTTTGGCGATGGGAACGCCCTCAGGATCGCAGACGTTGCAGACGTGGCTGGCGTTCATGACGTCCGTGCTTCTCCGTCGACAGAACCTAGCACCATCGCCCTCCTCATCCGAAGAGGACGTCTCTCATGTCTGCGGCGGGCAGCACCACCGTTTCCCCCACCTCGGGAAGTCGGAAGGGGACGTAACCGTGTTCGCCCCACTTGAGCCAGTGGAGCGACGGATCTTCGAGCCGAAGGGCGAAGCGCACGAGAATCTCCAGCGGGCGGCCATCGGGAGCCAGATCGGTCACTTCGATGACGGCGTCCGAAAGCGTGATCCGTTCGCCGAGGCGCGTGGGGTGGTCGAGACTGCGCAGCATCATCTGACTGGTGCTCGAGAGAAAGCCCGCGCCGGGCCGGATGCGCAACGTTCGCTCGTCCACGCGTTCGATCCGCAAGTCGGTGACGCCGGTGGCGAGCCAGCGCAGATGCTTGGGGCGGCGCTCGCCGGCGACGGCGCGGTACATGAGGAAATAGCCGGCAAAGGGATCGAGGGGCGGATTGACGAGGATCACGCTCTTGGAGGTGATCGAAGCATCGCTCGGGATCGACTGGTTGGCGCGCTCGAGCATCCGGTTCACGTCATTCATGGCCCGTGCTCGGTACGGCGAAAGCAGCGGGGCCAACACCAGGTGAACGGTGGCGAGCGCTCCAGCGGCGAGCGCAACCCATCGCCCCTTGTGCGGGTGGGTCCCCTCGGCGGCGCTGGCGAGTATCTCCGCCACCAGCGCCATGCCGCCGATACCGAGCCCGGTGAGCAGCCGATCGTGAGGAAACGTGGTGCACATCACCAGTGTGGAAAGCAGGCATCCCGTCGTCCAAAAACGGATGACGGGGTCTCGGCGCCAGAGCGGAAGAAGCAGCGCGCCGAGCACCCCGACGACGACCACGGCCACCAGCATCACCGCCCAGCGTCCAGCGGGAAGGATCAACGGATAGAGATCCCAGAGATCCGCAGGTGGCAGCGCGAACTGGCCGACCAAGAGAACGGGCAAGCGCGCCGCCGCCGCTTCGAGAAATCCGATCGGATCGCGACCCGGGTCGAAGTAGATGCCCGAGCCCTGCGAGCCATAGCCGAGACGTCCGTAAATGGCGCGCCAGACGAGGACCACCGCGGCATGCGGAGCCAGCCGCAGAAGGCGCGAATGCAAAGGCCCATCGTCGAGGAACAGCGCATACGCAAAAAGGTAGGCGACCACCAGGAGGGCGGATTCGCCCGCCAGAAGACCCGTGGCAAGCGCCAAGGGGCCGAGCCAGGCGGCGGCGCGCACACCGTCGCGCCGCCATTTGTCGTAGGCAAGAAGGGCGGGGAGCGCCAACGTCAGGGCGACCAACGCGTTGCGGTTCGCGAGCCACGCGACCGTCGTCGCGCGCGCGTCATCCACCGCATAAAGGAGCAACGCCAATCCGGCGATCCACGCCGTGCGCGTGAAACGCCGGTAGATTGCCCCCACCACGACGAGCAGCAGCGCGAACCAGAAGAGACTCTGCACGTGCATGAGCGCGGGGCGGTCCGGCCAAAGCAGGTGGTCCAAGTAGTGCGTGGCCGAAGTGATGGGGCGGAAAAACGCAAGAACGACGCCGGGATCGGTCCACCAGGGGAAAACGCCCTCGTCCATGAGCTGGTGCGCGCGCGCGGGATTGCCATCCGCAAACGCGAAGAGATCGAACGGCCGGAAGGCGTAGCCAGCGATACCCGGATGCTCGCGCATCATGAGCTCGTGGATGTAGTCGTCGGCGCAGAGGCCGGTGAAGAGGCTCGGGCTCGAGAGAGCCAAGGCCAGCCCGATGATGAGCCACGGGGCGGCAGGGCGTGCCAAGAAGCGCTTGATCGCGTCAGCCCTGCCCGTTGTCCCGATCAATACCGACTTCGTACCACGGTCCGAGGCGCCCGCGGGCAAGGATGCCTCGGTGGGATCCACCAAACGCATGGCTCGACGAGGGGCCCGGCCGGGCGCCCTGATCAGTAATGACGTTCCAGCACGTACCAACCAAACGCACGGAACATCACTTTGTACTGCGTGTCGGGAACGAGCGGATCGAGCCGGGTCCAGGCGCGCTCCACCAGCTCGCGCGCCTCGCTAGCGCAGCTTTCGATGGCTCCGACGGACTCCAGCTTGTCGATGACTTTGCCCACCACCTGCATGTCCTGGGGCTTGCTCGAGAGCGTCTTCCAGAGCCAGCGCCGGTCCTTCTTGGAGAGCTTGCCGAGGCCCTTGATCACCGGCAAGGTGAGCTTGCCCTGTTGGATGTCCTCCCCGCGCGCCTTCAGGTCCCCCTTGAAGCCGCGCAGGTTGAGCACGTCGTCGACGATCTGGAAGGCGAGCCCGACGGCCTCGAAGAACTTCCCGACGCCATCGATCTGCACGTCGGTTCCGCGGCCCAGGATGGCGCCGATACGCGCCGCCATGCCGGCCGGCACGGCCGTCTTGAGGCGATGAATGGCGAGAACGCGGCGCTCGAGCTCGCTCACGTCACCGGTTTCCAGCGCTTGCGGGACGAGGTCGGCAAGACCATCGATGTCGATCGCCTGGCCGGCGTGTCCGGCTCGCATGCCGTCGAAGTAAAGCTCGTAGATCCGGAGCTTGGTTTCGACCGGGAGGCCTTCCATGTCCGGCTCGCAGAGGAAGTACGCGGCGGTGCCGGCGTTGATGGCGAGGGGCTCGCCGTAAATCTTGTGCGACGTCGGCCCGCCGCGACGCACGTCGGAGCGGTCTTCCACGTCGTCGACGATGAGCGATCCCACGTGCAAGAGCTCCGGCATGGCGAGCCAGTGCACGTACTTTCGCGAATCGCCGCCGACCACGTCGATGCACGCCAGCGCGGCGTAGGAACGCCAGGCTTTCCCGCCGCGGTCGACGATTTCGCGAATGGGTTTGACCAGGGTGCGGCCGAGCTGCTCGGGGTCCAGCCCCTCGGTGTACGGGTCGTCTCCGCGGCGCGCGACGAGCTGACGCATGTCGTCGCCGGGACGAGGCTCGAGAGGCAGCACGCGGGAGACTTGCTTGCGCACCTCTTTGCCCGCCGCCTTGAAGAACTCGTCGAGCTGGTTGAAGCGGAAACCTTTGCGTTCGACCCAACCACGGCCAGACACCGCGGTGCCGCCGTAATAGCCGCGCGCCCCGACCTGCCCTTCCCAGAAGCCCGGATCGGAAATGACCGTCAGCACTTCCTGGTCGGCAAATGTCGCGTCGATGCGTAGATCGAGGTTCGCTTCGGGAACCTTGAGCGTCCAGCTCGTCGGATACTCGACGAACGAGCGGGTGCTGCTCCAGGTGCCGACCGGTTGGAAGGCCACGCGGTCGAACTGCCGGCGGCGCCCGTGCGCGTCGCTGATGATGACCCAGTTGTCGAGGACTTCGCCGGTGGCGATGCGCGTGATGGAGTAGATGGTGACGTCGACGCCGTTTTCGAGCTGCAGCGCCGCCCAGTTCCAAGCCGTGAGCCCGCTCTTCGGCTTGGCCGGTTTGACGGGGCTCGCCTTCTTCTTCGGAATGAATCCGAACTCGTGGTCGTACCAACCCGTCCCGCGGCGAAGGAGCTGTTCCTCGCCCTCCACCACCACGCTCCCTTTGAGCTCACAGCGCGGGATGAAGTAATAGAACATGAGCTCGTCGGCCACGCCGTGGCAGACGCCGTCATTGCCGTGCCGGGTGGGCGGCTTCTTGGGATTGAAGGTGAGGTGACAGCCCGTCTGCGTGCTCGCGTCGTAGAGGTGAAGCTCGTAGGTGCCATCAGCGCCCTTGACGAACCGATCGCCGGCGTAGTCGAGATCGAGGCGGTCGCGATGCACGACGGCTTCCTTTTCGAACATCCGTGTGGGGCCCGGGATGCGACCGCGCGCGAGCACCTCGCGCATGGCGCGGTTGAGGCGCTCGTCTTCCACGCCGGCACCGGCATCGAGCTTGCGCAGCCCGAACTCGGGCGCACCCAGATCGACGGCGCAGCACGGGTAGAATCGCTGCCGCGCCGCATCGCTCAGCGCCCAGGTGATGGAGTGGGCGTACTCCGGCTCGCCGGTGATGGGGTGGCGACCCTTGAGCTCCCGGAAGAAGGCAGCAAAGAGCGCAAGCTCGCGACCATCCTCCGTCTCGAAGTGGGTGTTCACGTACCACCACTCGAGCGCGGATGACGCATGCGGCAAGTCGTGAACGTCGAGGTCGATGGGCCCTGGTGCTGGCCAATCCGCAGGAAACTCGACATCGGCCCGGGGTGGCGCCACTCGCTTCGGGGAAGCGATGACTTCGGGAATGCGAAGCGCGGCGGATCTTTGGGGGAAAGTACTGACCATGCGCTCGTGGGGGGGGGCGGTTAGAGGGGGAAAGCGAGGGAAGTGATACGTGTTCTACCTTGGCTCAGCCTGGGCACCACAGCTTCGATCGTACCTCGAAGACTCAATTCGCTAAAACTGAATGGGCATTCAGCAAGTTTATTGGAATTATCCATACGCGTAGCCCTTATCCGATAGGGATCGCGAGTTCATGTCGCACCGCTGTGTTCGTTGCTCGCCAGTGAGAACCTGACGCATGAGCACTGAGGCACGCTCGCGGGCGTGGCGCATCTGTCTCGGGTGGGACCGGGATTCGAAATTTTACACTCCGATCGTTTATGGTCGCTACCCACATATCCCCGGTGCTTTGGGTCGAACCCGGCGGTATCGATCGACTGGCTCCGGGGATTCAACAGCACGGGTTTTTAGTGCGACGCACCGCGCGGATCGGGTGCCTTTATTTTGGGGTCGGTGTCGGGGCGTCGGGGGAGAGACCAGCAAAACCCCCATATTATCATCTCGTGATCACTTTTTCCATCGGCAGCCCACAGAAGAAACGGCTTTTTTTGCATCGCACAGCCCGTTTCTCCTCGCTTCTCCTTACGATTCCGCTCCTCCTTTTCTACTCGACATGGGGCCCGCCGAGCTCGGCCCGGAGACTTCGCAGGGGATCACGTGTGGCCGCAGGCGCCGCAGGCGCGGGATCCTCGCCACGCGCCTGCGATGGGTGCTTCGCATCGACGCCGGTTGAATGGCTCGACGTGAGGCGACGCGAAGACGCCATGGGCGCGTTCTGAAACACCGCGCGAGCGCCAGGAACGGCGCGCCGAGACGTCCCGCACCAGGTCGTCGAACACTCGGCCGGGCGCCGCGAGTGGGGGGCCAGCGGCGGTTCTGATGCGTGCTCGAAGCACGCGCGCTCGACGGCCGAGTGGGGAGACTCGATGCCCTACGGGCGTCTTCGGCCCCCGGCACGACGCCGAGCGGGGAGAAGGGCGCCCGCGGCTTACTTGGCGGGTTTCTTGATGTTCTTCGCGCCGCCCGGGATGGGAGGGGGCGGCGGTGGGATGGGGGCGGGGGCGGCGGCGATGGGAGGGGGCGGCGGCGGGGGCAACGGGGGGGGCGTCTTGGGTATTGGCGCCGGGGGAACCGACGCTGCGGCTGCCGCGCTTGCGCTCGCTGCCGAGGCCGCTTCCACGGCGGCCGCCGATTCGCTCGTCAGCCCGGCGAGCCAAGCAACGGCGAGAATGAAGAAGAGCCCGCCACCGAGGGCCGTGAGCCAAAGGGGCGTCTTGGGCTCCTCGGGGACCGCCTCTTCGTGTTCATGCGCGTCGGCGGCCGTGGAATGGGCGCCGTCGTCGGTCTGCGTTGCCTCGTCGTGGGAGGAAGGGTGGCTCACGTCAATGCACCATCGCCAGTGACCGCGTGACGAAATCGTAGACCGGTCCCCAGTAGAGGCCGAGGACGATGGTGGGGAGCGTGAGGGCCACCGTCGTGGCCCCGAACATGGGGCGCACGTCGATGCCAGCCGGCTGCGTTGCCGGCGACAGGAACATCGCGCGGAGCACGCGCGCGTAATAAAAGAGCGACACGACGCTGTTGAGCACGCCGACGATGGCGACGAACCAGTACCAGCTGCCGCCCGCGCGAACGAGCGCCGCGAAGATGTAGAACTTGCCGACGAAGCCGGCGAAAGGGGGCAGCCCGGTCAGCGAGAAGAGAAAGACGGCCATGCAAATGGCGAGCACGGGCGAGCGCGTACCGAGCCCTCGGAAAGCCTCGATGGTCTCGTCACCGTCGCTCCGCTCGGCGACCGCGATGACAACCAGAAAAGCGCCGAGGTTCATGAAGCAATACGTCGCGATGTAAAAAAGGATGGCCGCCGTGCCGGCGTCGCTGAACACGCAGAAGCCGAGGAGCATGTAACCGGCGTGAGCGATGCTCGAATAGGCGAGCATGCGTTTCACGTTGTTTTGGCCGAGCGCCGACAGGTTGCCGACCGTCATCGTCGCCATGGCGAGCACGCCACCGACGATGGGCCACGGTGTTCCCACCGAGCCGCCCATCGATCCGCGCGCGGCAAGTGCATCGGCGAAGAAGCGCAGCAAAATGGCAAAGCCCGCCGCCTTGGGCCCGACCGAGAGGAAAGCCGTGACCGGCGTGGGCGCGCCTTCGTAGACGTCGGGCGTCCACATGTGAAACGGCGCGGCGCTGATCTTGTACCCGAAGCCGGCGAGCATGCAGATGACGGCAATGAAGACCGCTTCGGGCACGCGGTGCTGCTCGGCCGACAGCGCCACGACGCGACGGCTGATCTCGGCCAAGTTGAGCGACTGGGTCAGCCCGAAGAGCCAGCTCATGCCGTACAGCATGATCCCCGATGCGACGCCGCCGAAGATGACGTACTTGAGGCCGGCTTCGCTCGACTTGCGGTCGTCCATCTTGTAGCCCGCCATGATGAACGAGATGATGCTGACCAGCTCGAGCGACAGGTAGATCATGAGCAGGTTGCGGCTCATGGCCATCATGTTGAGACCGAGCGCGATCGTCAGGAGAAGGACGAAGAACTCGCCGACCCCTTTCTGCGCCTCGGGACCCTTGAGTTTCTCGTGCTCAGGGGCCGAAAAAAGGACGATGACCGCCGTGACGGCGGCAAAGAGGGTGCGGAACGTGTGAGCAAAGCGATCGGACGCCATCAGGCCGCCGAAGAGCACCCGACTCGGCTCGTCCTTGACGAGGTACATCGCTGACTGCACGCCCGCATAACCCAGCGTCACGAGCGCGATGGCGACGAGCCCCGAGGCCTTGCCCGGCCCGCGCTTGGCGAGATCCCAACCGATGAGCAGGAGGATACCGAGAATGAGCCCGAGCTCGGGCGCGAACAGCGGCATGCTGTCGAAGTTGGAGAGAACGACGGAGGGCACGGTCTATTTGCCTCCGAGCGCTCCGAGCGCAATCTGCGTGGGACCGGGCGGGCTCACCGTATTGAAGAGATCGAGCACGCCGCGGTCGATGAGCGACAAGAGCGGTTTCGGATAAAATCCGAGGACGAGCACGATGACCGCGAGCGGCACGAGCGACACGATCTCGCGCGCGTTGATCTCGGGAAACTTGCCGCCGAAGGCCTCGAGGTGATGGCTGTGTCGCCATTCCTCCCTGAATTTGCCGAGGAACATGCGTTGCATCGCCCAGAGGTGGTAAGCGGCGGTAATGATGACTCCAGTGGCGGCGAGAATCGTCATCACGCGATACACGGGAAAAGCGCCCATGAAGGTGAGCACCTCGCCGATGAACCCGGAGAGGCCGGGCAGTCCCAGCGACGCCATGAAGGCAAAGCCGACGAACGCCGTGTAGAGCGGCATCTCTTTGGCGAGTCCGCCAAACATTCCGATCTGGCGGGTGTGGGCGCGGTCGTAGATGACACCGACCAACGTAAAGAGCATGGCCGTGATCGTGCCGTGATTGAACATCTGCACGATGCACGCTTGGATTCCGGTCGGCGTGAGGGCCGCCATGGCCAAGAGGCAGTAGCCCATGTGGCTGACCGAGGAATAGGCGACGAGCTTTTTGAGATCCTCTTGCGCCATGGCACAGAAGGCGCCGTAGAGGATGTTGATCGTCCCGAACGCAGCCATGGCCGGCGCCGCCCACGTCGTCGCTTCCGGCAGGATGCCGAAGTTGATGCGCAGGATGCCGTAGGTGCCCATCTTGAGCAGCACGCCAGCCAGGATGACGCTGATGGCCGTGGGCGCTTCGACGTGTGCGTCGGGCAGCCAGGTATGGAACGGGAACATCGGAATCTTGATGGCGAACCCGACGAAGAGCGCCACCCAGCAGACCTTGACCAGACTGAGCCCCAGGATGTTGAGCCCTTTGCCGGCGTAGTCGACGCGGCCGATGTCCGGGATGCTGAAGTTGTGCGAGACGGAGGTGCCATCGGAAAGGTAGGTGGGGTCGGCGTTGTAGTAGAGGGCGATGAACGCCAAGAGCATGAAGACGGAGCCGGCCAAGGTGTAGAGGAAGAACTTGATGGCAGCGTACTCTTTGCGCGGGCCGCCCCAGATGCCGATGAGAAAGTACATCGGCAGGAGCATGACCTCCCAGAAGACGTAAAACAGAAAGAGGTCGAGCGAGACGAACACGCCCATCATCCCGGTGACGAGCAAGCAGTACATCGTGAAGTACCCCTTCATCTGCTTGTCGATCGACCAACTGGCGATGACACCGATGAACGAGATGAGCGCCGTGAGCAGCACCATGGTGACGGAGATGCCGTCGATGCCCATGAAGTACTCGACGTTGAGCGAGCGTATCCAGATGCCCTTTTCGATGAACTGGTAGCCGTCGTTGCCATCGGCTTTGTGAACGCTGGCGTCGAAATGGAAATAGAGCCACGTCGCGAGCGCGAGGTTCAGCCCCATGATGCCGAGCGTCAGCCACCGGATGGTGACGTCGTCTTTGTAGCCGGCGAGGTAGGCGAGGAAGATGAGGACCACGCCGATCATGGGGAGGAAGGTGAGCCAGCTCAAGACGTGCTGGAAAAGCCACGGAGCCGGTCCGGACAGCTCGGCGTGAACGCCCATGGCCGCCGCCTGGTGGTCGCTCGAGTTCGATTCGACGACGATGTGCCCGTAGAGCTCTTTCAGCGGCGTGACCTTGTTGGGCGTCCAGCGCACGAAGACGCGTTTGACGACGCCGGGGCCGAGGTGGGCATTGGGCTTGCCGTCGTCGAACGAGGCATCGACGCCGAGGGGAGCGCGGGGGTCGGTCGGCGAGGTGCGTACCGATACGCGCGTCACGTCGAGCTCCCCGGGGCCTAGGTTCTTCACATCGAACGAACCCTTGAAAGCGTCCCCCTCCTGGACGAGCTCCGCCGGTCCGTAGGCTCCGCGCACCGAGAGCTGGATTTGCCCGGGCGTCCTCGGCTTGGCGGGCGGGGGCTGGCTGGCGTGCTCGGGTTCGGGGGCGGGGGCGGGGGCGGCCCAGGCGACGTCGCCGAGACCGACCCCGAGGAGGGCGAGCAGCGCCACGGCGAGGAGCGCGATGCTGCGTAGGATGCGGGAGGTTGCGTGTCGTTTCACGGGCCTTCTCTTGTCTCTGCTGTGTCGGTTCTTCGCCCTATCTGAGGCACGAGAGCTACTTGGCGAGGAAGTATTGGAGGATGGAGAAGAATGCGACCCCTCCGAGGAGGCCGTAGACATAGGACTGGATGCGCCCCGTCTGCACTTGACGGAGGCGGTTGCCGGCGGCGAGTGTGCCCTCGGCGACGAAGTTCACCGCGCCGTCGACGAGGTAGTGGTCGATGGCACCCGTGACCCAGGCTGCGCCCTTGCCGACCACGCCCACGCCGTTGACGATACCGTCCACGACCCAGCGATCCATGTCCGCCAAGACGAGTCGCAGCTTGAGGGCCCAGGCGATGACGGTGGCTTGGTAGAACTCGTCGACCCAGTATTTGTTTTGGATGGCTTCGAAGAGCGGCGCGGTCGCTTCGCGCGCCGCCCAGTCGCGCGCGCGGCTCGCGCCGTAACGGCTCTTGGCCACGCCGTACGCGGCGATGGCCAAACCGACGGACAAGAACATGAGGGCGAACTCGAAAGAGAGCCCGGGGTCGGTGAAGTTCACCTCGGCGTGCTGGAGCACGGGGTGCAGCCACTTCTCCAGCAGCGGTTCGCCGTGCTGACCCAGGAGATGCGTCGAGAAGCCGAATACGACGCCGGCGAACGTCGACAAGAAGGCCAGGGTGGCGAGCACCCAGGTGATCGCGGCGGGCGACTCGTGCACCTTGGTGGCGATCTCCGGCTTGGCGTGCTCTCCCTCGAAGGTGAGAAAGTAGCTGCGCCACATGTAGAAGGACGTACCCACCGCCGCCGCGAGGCCGACGATGTAAATCAGCTTGCCCGGCAGCGCCCCGGTGTTCTCGGTGTTGAACGCCTTCCAGAGGATTTCGTCTTTCGACCAGAAGCCGGCCAAGAGAGGAAAGGGGGCGGCGGTGATGGCCATGCACGCGATTTGGTACGTCCTCGCCGTCAAGGGCATCACCCGTTTGAGGCCGCCCATGTTGCGCATGTCCTGCGCCGCATCGGCGTCGTGCTCCACGGCGTGCATGCCATGGATGACCGAGCCGGAGCCGAGGAAGAGACAGGCCTTGAAGAAGGCGTGCGTCATCAGGTGGAACACGCCGGCCCAATAGGCGCCGACGCCGACGGCGATGAACATGAAGCCGAGCTGGCTCACCGTGCTGTACGCGAGGACCTTCTTGATGTCGTATTGGAAGAAACCGATGGTCGCTGCAAAGAGCGCCGTGGCCGCGCCAGTGCCGGCCACGACGGCGCATGCCGTCGAGCTCAAGGAAAAGAGCCACGACATCCGCGCGATCATGTAGACGCCCGCGGTGACCATGGTGGCAGCGTGGATGAGCGCGCTCACCGGCGTGGGGCCGGCCATGGCGTCGGGCAGCCACACGTAGAGCGGGATCTGCGCGCTCTTGCCCGTCGCGCCGATGAAAAAGCAGATGCAGGCCAGCGTGACCAAGCTGATCCCGCCCCACACCGTCTTCGACGTGAGCGCGTCGCGGAGGACGTGCTGCCCCGTGCGATCGCGGACGACCAGCTGGTCGTGCAGCTGCCGGAACACGAGCGTCGAGCCCACCACGGCGATGACCGACTCGTTGCCCGCCTCGATGGTGGCAGCCGGGATCTCCTGATCTTCGACGGCGCCACCAGGGGCGATGCGCAGCGCATGGATGCCGGGACGAACCTCACGTTTGACGAAGGGGGAGACGCCGAAGGGCGTGGTGGCGCCGTCGATGTACACCTGAGCCCCCGGGTACGCCGTCAGGGTGAGATAGGCCTTGCCCCCAGTGACCTTGCGGACCGTCGCGCCCGGCTCGGATTCCTTGGCGGGCGTGCCGGGCTGAGCTCCATGGCCTGCGACGGGCGTGCCCGGCGCGGATGCAGCGCCGTGACCGGAGTCCGCGCCGTGCGCCTTGCCGTGCGATTTCGGCGCCCCGCCGTGCGCGGCGGCGCCATGCTCTTCGACTTCCGCCGAGACGATGGCCAGGCGCGCCAAGTTGTCCGGCTGGTAAAAGCCACCTTGGAGCCAGCTACCGCCGAGCCCCCAGAAGAGCAGCATGAGCCCCACCACGAAACCCCAATCGCCGACGCGGTTGGTGACGAACGCCTTCATGCCGGCGCTCGCCTTTTTGTAGTCCTCGTACCAGAAGCCGATGAGGAGGTAGCTGCAAAGGCCGACCCCTTCCCACCCGAAGAACATCACGATGAACCCGTCGCCGAGCACCAAGAGGAGCATCGAGAAGACGAACAGGTTCAGGTACGTGAAAAAGCGCCAATACGCCTTTTCCGTTTCCATGTAGGCGGCGGCGTAGATGTGAATGAGCGAGCCGACCCCGGTGATGATCAGGATCATCACCGCCGAGAGCGCGTCCAAACCGAAGTCGAAATTGAACTCGACCGACCCGATACGGACCATCTGCCAGGCGTGGCAGTAGAGGTACCGCGCATCCGCGGGGAGGGCGATCAGCTTCAGAACATGGAAGACCGAGAGCCCGAAGGCGGCGAGCATCGCGCCCACAGCAACGAGAGAGACCCCGAAGCTCCCGATGTGGAGCTTTCTCGAAAGGTCCCTTCCGAAACCACTCGCCTGGAGCGCCCGCCCGAAGAACAGGTTGATGACGAAGCCGACGAGCGGCAAAAACGGGATGAGCCAGAGGGTCGTCGAGAGCTCGACGTGCTGGACGGGTCCTGTGAACTCGGGCATGGGAATCGTTGCGCAACCGAGGTCTGGGAGCCGCCGGCGCGCGCGCACGTTAGCGGAGGGGGGTCTCCAAGGTCAAGGGTGGTGAGCCCGTTTTTCGCTGCGTTTTCAGCGGGGTTCGCGGTCGACGACGCTTCGAAGGGTGCTCGTCTGTCTAGCTCTCGCCGGATCCGCGGCGCAAAAATTTCGTCGATTGAATCGGCACGCCATTGGCGGCTGAAAAGACGATTCTTCATCGCGTCGCGTGACTGGGGAAAACCGCCAGGACGCCACGACGATGAGACCCCGCGCGGGACGGCCTCCGACGGCTCCGCTAGTTCTTCAGGTCGGTGAGCTGGTCGGAGAAGATGCTGCGGAACCCGCGGTAGACCTGGAGCACGATGGCCAGCGCGATGGCGGCTTCGCTCGCTGCCAGGATGATGATGAAGACAGTGAAGACCTGGCCCGAGACGCCGCCCGCAACGAAATGCTCGAAGGCGACGAAATTGAGAGCGGCCGCGTTCAGAATGAGCTCGACGCCGAGCAAAATGCCGACCGCATTGCGCCGGGTCATCACCGTGAACAGGCCGAGCCCGAAGAGGACGGCGGCCACCGTGAGGTAGTGGAGGAGCGAAACGTGCGACATCTCAGTGCTTCTCCCAATCGCGCTTGACGGCGCGGCGCGCCAGGACGACGGCGCCGATCATCGCGCCGAGCAGCACGATGGAGCCGATTTCGAACGGGAGCAGGTACTCGGACAGAAAGGCGTGCCCGAGCTTCGCCGTGGCCGGCATCTGGGGGCGATCCTGGGCCGGCCAGTTCGTCGTGGCCGCCACCTTGCCGAGAAGGAGCAGCACCACCGAGACGATGCCGAACGCCGACGCCCGCCCCATCCCGGAGTTCGAAGTCCGGATGTCTTCGATGCGGCTCGTCAGCATGACGGCGAAGAGAATCAAGGTCAGCGTGCCCCCCACGTAGACGAGGATCTGCACCGCGGCGAGAAAGTCCGCGGATAGCTGCACGTAAAGCCCGGCGATACCGAGAAAGCAGCCGAGCAAGGCGACCGTCGAATAGATGATGTTCTGCGAAAACGCGACGATCCCCCCCGAACCGAGGGTGAGCGCGGCGAGAACCATGAACGAAACGGTCGTCAGATCGGAAGGCACGGCGCGCGCAGGGTAGATCGCGAGGCGACGACGTTCAAGACCGTTGCTGATCGCTCGATGCGAGCGGAACCACGTGCCGGGTCACGTCCGCGGACCACGGTTCAGCCAGCCGGCGGCGGCGCCGGCGCGGCGGCGGGGGCAGGGGCAGGCGCGGCCGCGTCCGCAGCCGGAGCGGCGCCCGGTGCCGGCCCCATGGCGACGGCGTCGGCTTGTTCGGGGCCCTTCCAGTACACGTCCATCGCATAGCCGAGGTCGGCGGTCGCTTCGTTGCCGCCCGGTTCGCACTTGGACGGGTCGTAGTCCGCGCCGGCTGCCATGGCCGTGGTGTATTCGTAGCAAGTGGGGTACCCGCAGGCGCCGCAATCCGTCTGTGCGGTGAGCGTTTCCAGGAGGCGCGCGAATTTGTCGACGTCCCCTTTGGGCGTGGCGAGCACTTGCGGCTTGATGACGGGCATCTTGGCGGGGTCGATGCGAACCGGTCCCCCGCCCTTTCTCTTCGTTTCTTTCTTCTTCTTGCCCTTGTTCTGCTGGGCATAGAGCGCGCGTAGCTCTTCGAGGACGGCGGGGTTGTCGCGCATGGCGCGCTCCCGCGCTTCGCGCGCGTGAGGGCCGTATTCACCGACAGGGAGCTCCGAGAGATCTTTGGGGGCCTTGTAGAGCGGCGTCAGGCCTTCGGGGATGAACCGGAACACCATGGCATCGAGGGTGTTGGCGGCTCCTTCGAACTCGCGCGTATGCCGAATCGCGCCGGTCGATTCCTTGTTGCATGCCTCCACGCAAAGGCCGCAAAACATGCACTTTCCCATGTCGATGTCGAAGCGACTCATCATCTGCTTCTTCGTCACGGGGTCTTTGGTGAGGTCGATGGCGATGACCTCGATGGGGCAGGCGCGTTCGCAGCGCTTGCACCCGGTGCAGATGTCCATCTGCACTTCGAGAAGGCCCCGGTAGCGGGGGGGGAGCATGTCGACGACCGGGCGATCGGTCTTGTCGGGGTACTGGATGGTGATGGGCTCGCGAAACAAGTGCGAGAAGGTGACGGCCATCCCTTCGAGAATGGTATTCGCGGCATTCGAAACGCTCGCGATGTACTCGGCCAAATTCATCCTGGGCGTGCTCCTCGGCTTCGACGCGGCGCCGTTTTTTCCGGCGACGGCCCCCGGAACCTAGCAGATAGGGCGGCTCGCCGCGACAGGCATGACAACGGTGGACATATGGGGCCACGTAGGCGCGCCGGCAAGACCGCTGCCCTTCTACGGCGCTCGCCCCACCGACCTCACCCGGCCGTCGTCCCGCCCATGAGAACAGTGCCGCGAGGAGGAAGAGCTCGTGATGGTGGGCGGCAGGTTTCGTGTAGGCTGCGAGACGTGCGGACCACCGCGCGAATGGGGCTGGCCCTCGTGGCAAGCGTGCTGGCGGGCCGCGACGCCGGGGCGCGTCGGCGACCGCTCTTCGAACCGACCGATCTCGAAATGGAAGACCCCGGCACGCTAGAGGTCGACCTTCAGTTCGGCGTTCTGCGCGGCGACGCCCCCTGGCGCACCCCCATGCCCGACTTCGAAGTGGACATCGGTCTGGCGCCAGGGGTCGAAATCGACGTCGACGGCGCGTACGCCATCGAGGGCCCGGACGACGGCGGTTTCTCCTTCGATCATGCCGGACCCGACGATCTCTGGGTCGCTGCCAAGCTCGGCCTTTACGACATGGTCGACGAGGGGGCGGACGCGGGTTGGGCGATCGGCGCCCAGCTCGGTCCGAAGCTTCCCGCCGCGCGCGACGCGCACGGGATAGGTTACGAAGGGCTGATCCTCGTCGGTCGTCACTGGGGCAGCGACAGCCACGTCGCGCTCAACGTGGGGGGGCTCGTCGATCCGGGAGGCGCGGTGGCCGCACGGCGACCGGTGGGTCTCGAAGGAGGCCTCGATCTGAGCGTCGGCCTGCGCGGCACGAGCCTTTCCGTGAGCGGCGAGCTGGCCGGGGTGGGCTTTTTCTCCGCCGACCCTCATCAGCTCCACGCCACGGCGGGGATCACCTGGGCCACCACGAAGGCGCTCGACGTCTCGCTGATCGGTCTCATCGGTTTCTTGCGCGGCGGCGATCGGGCGGGGGTGCTTCTCGGCGTTTCGCCCAAGATCGCCCTCTGGCACTAGCGGCAAACCTCGATGGCGCCGCCAGCGGACCGATCAGAGGAACGGATTCAAATGAATCGGCGCATTGGCGGTGCGCAAGTTGTAACGAACGCGCGCGAAGAAATAGAAGACCACGAGCATCCACGCCGCGAACATCCCGATGCCGATGAGCTGTTGGACCCGCTCGAGCGGCGTCCATACCACCCAGACGCCCGTCATCAGGAACGCCGCGAACGAGGCCGGGACGAACCATTTCCAGCAGAGGTTCATCATCTGATCGATGCGCACGCGAGGCAGTGTCCAGCGGATCCAGATGACGACGAAGATGAGAAACCAGCTCTTCAGTTGGAAGACGACGGCGCCCACGCACTGCAGCAGGAAGTTTGCCTCCTGTTGCTCGGGGCTCATCCCCGGAACCTGCCAGCCACCGAGGAACAGGGCTGACGCAATGCCGCACATCACGAACACGTTCGCCCACTCGGCAAAGAAGAAGAAGAGGTAGCGCATCCCCGAATACTCGGTGGAGTAGCCGGCCACGAGCTCGCTCTCGGCTTCCGGCAGGTCGAAGGGGGCGCGGTTGCCTTCCGCGAGCGCCGTGGTGAACCAGAGGAAGAAGAGGACGAACGTGATGGGGTTGCGGAACATGAACCACTCCCAGGGGAAGCCCCCTTGGGCGCGGATGATGTCCTGCACGCGCAGACTGCCCGTCATCATCACGATGCAGACGATGGCGATGGCGCCCGGGATTTCGTAGCTGATGATCTGCGCCGCGGATCGGATGCCGCCCAGCATCGACCACTTGTTGTTCGATGCCCAGCCGCCCATCATGAGACCGATCGTCACCAGCGACGTGACGGCGATGACGAAGAGGATGCCGATGTCGAGGTCCGCGGCGATGAGATGCTGCCCGAAGGGCATGACGCAGAAGGTCGCGGAGACGCCGATGAAGACGAGGTAAGGCGCCAGCCGAAAGAGCACCTGATCGCTCTCGGTGGGGATGATGTCTTCCTTCATGATCGACTTGATGCCGTCGGCCATCCACACCAAAAACCCCTGGGGACCGGCGCGGTTCGGGCCGATGCGCGACTGCATGCGCGCGGAGACACGCCGCTCGACCCAGGTGATGATGCCGGCGACCGGCGCCATGAAGAGCAGGATGATAGCGGCGGCGACCAGCAGGACGAGCCCCGCGCCGAGCAGGTCGGCCGGGGCGCTCGCGTGAAAACCTTCGATCGAAATCTGGCGCGTCTCTTCTGCGGCACCGGCTTCGCCGCGGCGGAAGGTCATGATCGCGAAACGCGAGGCCCCGCTCGGCGTGACGTCGCCTTTCGAAAGCACGCGCACGTTCTCGAAGCTCGAGATGAGGTCGCCCGGCAGAACCCCGGCGTTGTCGGCGGGGCTCGCGGGTTGCACCGTGTTCACGCGCAGCCCGCCAGCGGCAGGCGAATCGTTGGCGACGCTGAGCCCCATGAATTCGAGCGCCCGTTCCCCCTCTTGCTCGCGCGCCTGGATGACGGCGCGGCGCGCCGTGGGGGCGCGAAAATCGATTTGCACCTGGCGCACGGAGCCGGTGATGGGCAGAGAGCCCACGGTCGCGGCCGGAAACGAAACGATGACATCGCCCTTGAAGGTCGTGTGGACGGCGGCATCCCCCGAGCCGCAGAAGGACGTCTGCAGGCCCTCGGTGAACATCATCACGATCTTGTCGGAGGAGCTCTGGGCCGCTTCGACGTCGATTTCGACCCCTTTGATAGGCTTTTTCCCGGGGCGGTTCAGCGTCCCTTTGAAGACGACGCGGGCGGTCTTTCCCTCCGGGAAACCCGATCCGATGACTTCGAGACGATCGCCTACCTCGGCCTCACGGGGGGCGAAGTCGAGAACGTTGAGGAGCTGAGGGGGGACCTCGGTCGAAACGCACCCCGACAACGTGGCAAGCACCAGGGCCGACCAGACCGACAAAACCAGGGCGGCGAAGCGGTTCGATACGCGCATGGCGGCCCTGCTTATAGATCGATGGGAAGAGAAGGTCGAGTATCAGGACTTGCGCTCGCCGCGCCTGCGTGGTCTCCTGCGCTGACGAGGTCTTCCCTCCGGCGCGGCACGCCCAAAAAGCCCCTCCAAGTTCCGTGAAGCCGCCCAGCTCCGAACGCTCGAGGCGCATCATCAAGCGCTACTCGAACCGCAAGCTCTACGACACTCGCGAGAGTCGCTACGTCACGCTTTTGCAAATCGCGGACATGGTGCGCGCCGGTGAGGATGTCCAGATCATCGACAATGCGAGCAAGGAAGACAAAACAGAGGTCACCCTCGCTCTCATCATCTCCGAAGAGCTGAAATCCCAGCCGCGCTCGGTACCTCTCGGCACGCTTCGCGACCTCATCCATCAACGCGGCGAGAAACTGCTCAGCCAGCTGCGCGAGGGCCCCATCGCTCGCCTGATTCCGGGCGGGCCGCTCGACGAAAAGAAGGAGGAGCTCATGCCGGATTCCGAGGAGGCGGGCGCGAAAGGGAGCAGCGACGCCGCCCAGGCGCGACCCGAAGCGCCGAGCGGCGGCTCGGTGGGGCAGGGTGGGGGCACCGGTCACACGGAAGGAGCGGGGGGAGCAGCGCGCAACGAGGGGAGCCAATTCGAGCATTGGCGCCACACCGTCGACGAACGTATTCGCATGATTTTACCGAGCTTTGGCGGCTACCGCGAGCTGCAACAAAAGGTCGAGCAGCTGGGCCGCAAGGTCGCCGAGCTGGAAGCCGAGCTCGCTCGACGTAAGCCTTGAAGCAAATCGGGATGGGGAATACCAGGGGCTGGCGAAAGGTTGTACGAGAGCCCATGTTCTAGGAGGTGCGCACCTCCGAACGCCGCCGAATTCGCCCCTTAAAACCCATGTCCTTCTTCGGAAAAAAACGACCCTCCCTCCCCGACGCCTTCGAAGCTCAGACGCTCGAGCACCTCGACGCCCTCTACGCCGTCAGCTGCCGGCTGACGAAGGCGCCCCTCGACGCCGAGGATCTGGTGCAGGACACGCTGGTGAAGGCCATGCGCGCCCGCGGTCAGTACGAGCCCGGCACGAACCTCAAGGCCTGGCTCTTCAAGATCCTCCACAACACGTTCATCAACAAGTATCGGCGCGGCGGGCTCGAGCGTTTGGTGCTCGAAGGCCCCGACGCCGACCCTCTGGCCGACGGGTGGGTGAGCGCCGCCTCGATGCGGGCCTTGCGCGACCCCGAGTCACAGGCCCTGAGGCCGCTCGTTCAGGAAGAAATTCACAAGGCTTTGGACGAGCTCCCGGAAGAATTTCGTCTGGCGGTGGTTTTGTCGGACGTGGAGGAGCTGTCCTACAAAGAGATCGCCGAGGTGATGGGTTGCCCGGTGGGTACGGTCATGTCGCGCCTGCACCGCGGAAGGCGTCTCTTGCAGAAGCGGCTCTATGACCACGCCGTCTACCTCGGCATCGCCCCCGCCGACGACGCGCTAAGCGAAGAAGCGGGCGCCGTCGACATCGCTCGGTACCGAGCGCGCAAACGAGGGCATGGATGACGACGCCGTGTCGTACCGTAGCCTGTCTCGTAGAGACGTACCTCGATGACGAGCTCGAGCCTTCGCAATTGTTGGAGGTCGAAAAGCACACCACGACGTGCACCACTTGCCGGGAACGGATTCAGCTCGATCGCGCCATCCGGATGGGCGTTCGGCGGAGCGTGGACACCAAGGCGAGCGTAAGCTTCCGTGCCCGCGTTACCCATTCGATGACGGCCGAGCGGTGGGCCAGCGCCGAAAGGGCGGCTGCGAGCGGCGTTCCGACATGGAGAGCCGTCGGTCTCGCCGTGGCGGCGACGGTGGCGGCGGTGATGGGCTTGGAGCGGCAGAACCGTCCGGAGACAGATGGGGTCGCGGGACCCGTACAGGCGAACGCGTCGGCGTCGGTGGGCCTCGACGCCATGATCGACCAGTTCGTCGATTGGCACGCGCGGCCGTTGCCCCCCGAGATCACGAACGTCAACGATCTGCCGGGATTCGAGCCTTATGTCGGTGTACCGGTGCGGCCTCGCGCGCTGGCGCCATTCGGTGCCAAGCTGCTCGGCGGGCGCATCCTCCCCGTGAGGGAACAGAACTGCGCCGCCATGCTGCAGTACACGCTCGATGGCAGCCATCGCGTCAGCATCTACGTTTTCGACCCGCGCCGTGTAGGGACGCACCCATCGAAGCTGCACGCCAAGATCATCGGCAGCGCTCCGGTGTACGTGGGTCAGATCAAAGGATGGTCGATCGCTGCCGCGGAGCGCAGCGGCGTGGGCTACGCCATCGCGAGCGACCTCGGTGACGACGCGAGTGCCGAGCTGGCCCTCGCGGCAGCTCCGGCACCCTGACGTCGCGCCGCGTTCACTCGACGAGCGCGACGCCGCCCTTGCGCGGATCGGATGCGGCCGACATGCGCAGCGCGCCGCCGGGTCCACGGTCGATGGCGACCATCTGCACGGCGCTGTAGTTCGGACCGAGGCGCACCGTCTCGCCGCGGTTCCTCAGGTCATTCACGACCGACTCCGACACGTTTTCGTCGATTTCCATCACGGTAGACGCTTCGTCGGTGGGGGTATGCACGCGCGGCAGCGCCACGCAGTCGGTCACCGGCAAGGCAAACACCATGCGGGCGAGCAGTGCCTGGGTGACGCCGGTTGCGATGCGCAGCCCGCCTGACCCGCCCAGGGCGAGCACCGGAAGGCCGTCGCGGAAAGCCAAGGTAGGGGTCATGCTCGACGTCGGTCGCGCGAAGGAGCGCGGTTCGTTGGGACCCGCGCTGTCGGTGCTCGACGCCGGCACCTTGGATGCATTGGCGCCCGCCGCGTCGCCGGTCCCGTCCATCAATCGCGCGGCGCTCGACGCGAACATGGCCGACGCGGCCTTGGTGGTGAAGTCATCGAGTTCGTCGTTGAGAATGACGCCGGTGGTTTCGGTACTCACCAAGGAACCGAAAGCGTCGTTGATCGTCGTGGTGAGCGAGACGACGTTCCCGTGGGCATCGACGATGACCAGGTGGGCCGTACCGTGCTCACGCAGCTCGAACCTGGGCTGGACGCGCGTGCGGTCGCGTGCAATCCGCGCGCGTCGGTCGAGCAGCCGCCCCTTGGACATGAGCGCCGACAGGTCAGCCTTGGCGAAAGCCGGATCACCGATGGCGCGCATACGATCGACGATGGCGCCGCGAAACGTCTCCGCGAGCAGATGGTTGTACGATCCGCTGCCGAACCCGAGAGGTTCGAGATCGGCTTTGCCGAACATGCCGAGCGTCTCCGCCAAGAGAAGCCCGCCGGCGGACGGGGGAGGCATGGTGTAGACGGTGTGGCCTTCCCAGACGACCTTGAGGGGCTCGCGCTCGATAGGGCGGTAAGCGCGCAAATCGCGCAGAGAAAGCGAGCTGCCCGTTGCCTGGGCCGCCTTGACGATCTCGCTGGCCACTTCGCCCTCGTAAAAGGCTTTGGGGCCCTCCGCGCCGATCCGGCGCAACGTGGCGGCGAGCTCGCGATTGACGATGCGCCGTCCGACGCCCACGGCATACCCGTCGGGCTTGAAGAGCGCTCGGATCGGGCTCGAGTAGTTGATCTGCGCGTGGTAGGCGACGGCAAGACGGGCAAGGTGGTCGCTGGTCGCATACCCCTGCTCGGCAAGGGCGATCGCCGGTGCGGCATCTTCGGCAAACGAGCGCCGGCCGAACCGTCGGTGCAGCTCGGCCAGGCCCGCCACTTCGCCGGGAACGCCGATCATGCGGCCGCGGCCACTCTGGATGGCTTCCTTCGGTCGGTATTCGAGCTGGGCGGGATCGATGGCGCCGGGGGCGACTTCACGAAAATCGAGGGCGGTGACCTTGCGCTGTGCTGCGTCCCAAACGAGCGCGAATCCGCCGCCTCCGATCCCGCTCGACGCCGGCTGGACCACCCCCAGCGTCAGGGCCACGGAAATGGCTGCATCGACGGCATTCGCGCCGGAGCGAAGCGCTTCGATACCGACCCGGGTCGCGGCCGCGTTCTCGGTCGCGACGGCAAAGTGGTCGACATGCGCGCGCGGCGCCGGATCTTCGTGCTCCCATCCTCGCCAAGCCTTGCGCGCGCCGGCACCGACGAGCGCTACACACAACCCCAGGGGTACGAGGTAGAGGCGACGGCGGGCGGGGTGCATGGGGACCTGGTACCGGAGTCGGGTTAGGATGGCCGAAGCGGCGGGAGAAGAAAAACGCGATGCGACTTCTTTACATCATGGATCCGGTCGAAATCATGATTCCGGAACAGGACACCACATTCGCATTGCTCCGAAGCGGGCAACGCCGCGGACACGAGAATTTTCACGCGGAGCTACCCGCTATTTACCTAACACGAGGTGAGGTGCGGGCGCGCGCCCGTCGGGTGCGCACGAACGAAACGGCGCCATTTTCGGTGCTCGAGGAAGCGCCGATCGACATGGCTGTCGAGGCGTTCGATGCGGTGCTGGTGCGCAAAGACCCACCCTTCGACGCACATTACCTCTACGTCACCCTGCTCCTCGAGCATGCGCGCGGCAAGACGCTCATCATCAACGACCCGCGTGGTCTGCGCGAGGCGAATGAGAAGATCTATGCGCTGCAGTTTCCCGCCTTCGTTCCACGGACGATGGTCACGGCGAACCGCGAGCTCTTGCTCGCCTTTCCCGCTGAGGTCGGGGGCAAAGCCGTCATCAAGCCGCTCGATGGTGCCGGCGGCTTCGGCGTGCTCGGGCTTTCCGTGGGCGACCAGAATGCGCGAGCCATCGTCGATCTTCTGACGGGCGAGGGGCGAAAGCCAGCGATGATTCAGGAGTATTTGCCGGCAGTGCGCGAAGGGGACAAGCGCATCCTGCTCCTCGACGGCGAGCCTCTGGGGGCTATCTTGCGCGTCCCGCGCGCGGACGACATTCGCTCCAACATCCACGTGGGAGGGGCGGTCGAGCCGACCGATGTCACGCCGAACGAACACACCATGATCCAAGCCATGGCACCGCGGCTCAAGGCCGACGGGCTCGTCTTCGTGGGGCTCGATGTCATTGGAGAGCGGCTCACCGAGGTGAACGTCACGAGCCCGACCGGAATCCAGCAGCTCGGCCGTTTCACCAATTCCCACCCCGAGGACAAGGTCATCGCCTGGATCGAGGCGCGAACGCTGCGGCCGAGGAGCTGACCAGCGACACCTCGGCAAAAACTTGGCCCATTGCGGAGGCAGGTCGCATCGTCGCCACATGGGGCAAAAAGCCGAAGGTTACGCCTGTGTCGTTTGCCGGGCGTGCGGTCGCTCCGTTCGTCACCCGCCGAGCCGGATGAGCCGGGTGACGGTCGAGGCGCGCTCGCTCGCCTTGTGCCGCGAGCATGCCGGCCAGGTCGCCATCCACATGCCCAAGACATGGGAAGACCTGCGGTCGCTCTTCGCGACGGGAGTCGACCCTCGTTCGCCGTTGTCGCGGCGGCACGAGTACGAGGACCGACGCGTCTTTCCGCCGCGTCCCGAAGGGCGCCGACTCTCTTTCGGGCGCCGCAACAGCGATCCTCGCGACTAGCACGACGCTGTTTCGATTCTCGCTGCCACCGACGCAGTCGAACGTAGGTGTGGCGAGACGCGCACCCGCGGGAGGGGCGCGATCCGTCGCGCTAGCGCAGCTCGTCGAGCCGGGTACGCGCGGGTTCGGCGTAGGATGACCGGGGGTAGGTTCCCAAGAGGATCTCCCATGCGCTGCGCTCTTCGGTGTGGCGCCCCAGGCGCTCGAGCGCCAGTGCGCGCCCGATGAGCGCCTCTTCCCCGAGAGCATCGTGATCGGGGTTGGCGAGGTAGCTGTCGAACTGGGCGAGGGCGCCGCGGGGGTCGTCGATGCGATCGAGCAGGAGCCGTCCGAGCAAGACCCGAGCAACGAGCTCCTCCGGTGAGCCGGGAAACGACCTTCCGAGCTCGGTGTAGAGCCTCGCCGCCTCGGTCGCCGCTCCGTCGCGCTGCGCGACGTTTGCCTTGCCGAAAAGCTCGCTCGACGAAACGGGCATTCGGGCCAGGATTTCTCCTCGCACGCCGGCCGCCACGGAGCGCCGCAGAAAGGAGGGCTGCGGAAGGCTGAGTGCCGGGGCGAGCAAGGTGGAAGTCAGCGTGAGACCGACCAGCGAGAAAAGGGCCGCAACGGCGACCAACAAAAGTCGCGAGCGCAAACGCCCACGTGCGCGCTCGATGAGAGCCCCTGACTCCGCACATCTTTCGAGCGAACGCGCCGTCGCCTGGCGGATGCGGGAAATGACCAGCTCGTCCCCCGGCAGCACGGCAGAGCCTTCGGCGCACTCGAGGGCGAGTGTGTACTCGAAACGGCAGGCCCGACATTGCTCGAGGTGAGCCTGGAAGCGTTCGACGTCCCGTTCCGATGCTTCACCGCGGCGCGCCTTGTCGAAGAGCTCCTCGGGGTGAAGGTCGATCGAATTCACGCGTCGTCACCCCAGACGTCGTCCCAGTCGGGGTCGGCTTCGATACGCGCGCGCAGCGCCTCCTTGGCAAGGCGCAGTCGGCTGCGGACGACCGCTATCGGCGTGGTGGAGATGAGCGCGATCTCCTGGAGGGTGTAGCCCAGGGCTACGCGCAGCACCATGGCTTCACCCTGCACTTCTGGGAGCTCGCTGAAGAATGTGCGCAGAAGCTCGCGACGGCGGTCGGCGAGGTCCTCTGCCCAAGGGGCCGCCGGCACCCAACGGCGGGAACCTCGCCACCCCAGTCGCTCGAGCAACGTGCGCGGCGGCGGCGGTGCCGCGGCCGCCGCGCGCCTCGCCGCAATCCGGGTCGCAAAATGCAAAAGCGTGCACTCGCCGCGCCAGCCCGGGAGGGCCGCCACGATCGACACGAGCACGTCGCGCGTCATGGCCTCCACGTCGTGACGTTTGGCGCCCCACAGGGCGCGAAGGATATGAAGAACCGTCGGCGTAAGGACGGCGATGATGGCGTCGACGGCGGCCACGTCCCCCGCTTGGGCGGCCCGCACTAGCAGGGCCATCCGCGGGAAATCAACCGGATCTTCGAGGCCCTTTCGACGCGCCGCGGCAGAACTTCCGTCGTATCGTGGGCCCTTGCTGAAATCACGCGCCATCAATTGAGATAGTGGTGTTCGGCAGCGAAAATAGGTCAACTCCGCGCACGCCTCGGTCGAAGGCACATCAGTGAGACCCCCGATGCTGGTTGGAGGGCTCCTTTGACGTTCAGGGAAGCGTGAACCCGTGCTCAGTATCGGCAGGCGGAGGACCCCGGCTGACCGAAGGAATGGCTCTCGTGGGGCGCGGGTGCTGGTCCCCCGGCCGGCCGAGGGATGGCGCTAGGACGAGCTGGTTGTAACCCAGGTCGCAAAGCCGCAGAATCGACGTTATGTGCGGCATCGTCGGTTACGTCGGACCCCGTCCTGCTTCCCCCATTTTGATCGACGGGCTCCGTAAGCTCGAATACCGCGGCTATGACTCGGCCGGTCTCGCCGTGCATGACGGCAAGACCGTGGAGGTCGTGCGCGCTGCCGGCAAGCTCGCCTTCCTCGACGAAGCGCTGGCCAAACGCCCCTTGCCCGGTACGACCGGCATCGGGCACACGCGCTGGGCCACCCACGGCCGCCCGAGCGAACACAATGCCCATCCGCACTCCGCTGGCGACATCGCCATCGTGCACAACGGCATCATCGAAAACCACATGGCGCTGCGCCAGGCGCTCGAGGCCGATCGGGTTCGCTTCTCGTCGGACACCGACACCGAGATCGTGGCGCACCTCATCAACCGCGCCATGGCGAGCGGCGTAACCAACCTCTTCGACGCCGTCCGCGTCGCCGTTCGTCAAATCGAGGGAGCCTACGCGATCGCCGTCGTTTCCCGAAGCGCACCCGATCGCCTGGTGGTCGCCAAGACCGCGTCCCCGCTCGTCATCGGAATCGGCGAGGGTGAAATGCTTTGCGGCAGCGACATCGCCGCGCTCCTCGGCCACACGCGCAACATGATCTTCCTCGAGGATGGCGAGATGGCCGAGCTCACCGCCACCTCGGTGCGCTTGGAGACACTCGCCGGTGATAAGGTCGATCGCAAGCCGCGGCGCATCGACTGGAGTCCGGTGATGGCCGAACGCGGCGGTTACAAGCACTTCATGCTCAAAGAGATTCACGAGCAGCCGCGCTCCATCGAAGATACTTTGCGCGGTCGCATCGATCTCAAGGCTGCCGAAGTCATTGCCGCGGAGATTGGCCTCGACCGGGAGATGGCGCGCGCCGTGGGGCGCGTCTACCTCATTGCCTGCGGGACGAGCCACTACGCCACCATGGCCGGCCGCCACTGGATCGAGCAGCTGGCGCGTGTGCCGGCGGTCGTCGAGCTCGGAAGCGAGGTGCGCTATCGGAGTCCGGTCTTCTGCCCCGGCGATCTGGTGGTCGCCGTCAGTCAGTCGGGTGAAACCGTCGACACGCTCGGCGCCGTCAAGGCGGCGCGCGCCGCCGGTGCCAAGGTGCTCGCGGTTTGCAACGTCGTCGACAGCGCCATCCCGCGCTCGGCGGACGGCGCGCTCTACACGCACGCCGGACCGGAAATCGGCGTCGCGTCGACCAAATGCTTCACGGCGCAGCTCGCGGCGCTGCTCCTTTTGGCCGTGCACCTCGGGCGCTGCAAGGGAACACTCGGCGAAGAGCGCGCCCGCGCCGTGCTCCAGGCGTTGATCCAGGTCTCCAGCGGAATGCGGGCCGCGCTCGAGCAAGCCCACACCGTCCTCGCCATCGCCCGCAAATTCCACAACGTCCACGACATGCTCTTTCTCGGGCGGGGGCTCGCCTACCCGATCGCGCTCGAGGGCGCTCTCAAGTTGAAGGAGATTGCTTATATCCACGCCGAGGGTTACGCCGCCGGCGAGATGAAGCACGGACCGATCGCGCTCATCGACGAAAACATGCCGGTGGTGGTCGTCGTGCCGCGTGATGGTCATTACGAGAAGACCATCTCCAACGTCGAAGAGGTGCGCGCGCGCGACGGCAAAGTGATCGCCATCGCCACCGAGGGCGATCGCGAGATCTCCCGCGTGGCCGAGCACGTCGTGTGGGTGCCCAAGGTCGACGAATCCGTGCTTCCGCTCGTCACCGTCGTGCCCCTGCAGCTCCTCGCGTACTACATCGCCGATTTGAAGGGCACCGACGTCGATCAGCCTCGCAATCTGGCCAAGACGGTGACGGTGGAGTAGCCACGGCGTAGAACCTCCCGAGCTTGGCGAGTCAACGTGGCCCGGGGCGCGCCGAAGGGTGCATGCTGCCGGAACGAATGGAAAGCTTCAGCTTGGCCTCGTGCCACGACTCGAGCGCGCTCGCCTCGTCGAAGGTGCCGATTTCGCGGAGCCAGATGAAGGCATTGCGGGTTTCGGTGCTATCGAATGCGCGCACCCGCACCTTGGGCATGATCCAGCTGAAGGCCGTCATGGCGCCGCGAACGACCATGCTCTCGGTGATGACGGCCACCCGCTGCATTTCCCGTAGGTAGTGGCGAACCATGAAGTCGGATGCCATCTGGCGCTGGCGGGCATTGGGATAGGCGCGCATGCAGCAAAGGAGGCTGACGTTGGCGGCGAGACCGAACCCCTTGGCGATGGCCAGCGTGCCCTCGAGGTAGGCGGTCCAATCGACGTCGCTGATCTTCTCGGCGATGGAAACGGTCACCGTCAGCTCGTTCAGCTGCCGAAAGTACATCTCCCCGCCGCAGAAGAACCGAGCACCGGAGTCGATCACCCACACGAGGATACCAAATGGCGATCGAAACGCACGCGGGCTAAGGAGCAGGCCCAGGATCGGCCATCGCGCCAGGCGGCAGCGCTCCAGCGGCTCCAGCGGCAAAGTCGCGGGTGAGTGCGTCCCCGAGCTGTCGCACGGCGCTCGCCCTCTCGACCGACGTCACCCATCTACCCCAGCCACGGCCACACTTCCAAACGCGGTGGCAAGCCTGCCGGCCTCAGCCGATTCGTGCGAATGATGGTGCGCACGTGCTCGGGCTCGATGCCGTGCTGGAGCGCGCGAACGGCGGCGCGCTCCAGCATACTGCGATTCGCTTCGTATGCGCTGTGGTAGCCCCGTTGGTGGACGTAGGCAAAACCTGTCTCAAACACGAGAGTGCGCGAACGCGATCCTCGTCCCACGCCAAGTCCGATTCGACCAGACAACAGACGTAGAGAAGCACTGCGCTGCCCATTTCCTCGGCGCGGTGTTTGGCGATCGAAAATGCGACCTCGGCCGACGAGGTCGGCGCACTTGCAACAGGGCTTGCGCAAGAACGAGGAGGCGCGAAGGCTCGTAAAACCTCGAGGGTCGGCAGCGCATCGGCCGGCCGTTCGTGGAGCGCGAGGTACATCGCCACGAAGCCACCGGTCATCACGCGATGACCGAGATCATTGGACTGCTCTGCCAGCTCCTTGGCGCGGTAGACCCATTTGCGGATCTGAACACCGTCGAGGCGCCCGAAATGCCAATGCGAGCATCATTCCCATCGCGGCCATCGGAAGAAACGGCTCCGGACACTGCGGCCCGGTCTTCTCCAACGTTTCGAAGCGCTGGATCCATAGATCGAGCCGGGTGAAATCGGTTCCATCTCGAACCACTGCCTGCACCGCCGCCGCCCAGGTCAAGTAGATGCCATCCGCCACGGCGTCGCGGGCGAAGAGTGTGTAAGCGCGCTCGAGCTGCTCGAGCGGGAACGACCGGACGTTTCCTCCGTCGTCCGCCCTTCATGAGACGGGAGAATCACACGTCTGATGAATCGCGCCCATCCGTCACCGTCGCACGAGTCGTCGTGCAGGGAATCGAACCACGCCCCGGACGTTCCTGCCGCCGAAGGAGTCATCGATTGGCCGCCCGATGACATTTTCGTGGGCGGCGACTTAGGGTATTCAGCATTCACGTCGAGGCGCAAAAGCATCCACGTCGAGGCGCAAAACGGAGGATTTCCATGCGATGGCTCAAAGGCATCACCCCGCTTTCTGCGCTCGTTTTCCTTGGCTGCTCCGCGAGCCCTGGAGATCAAACGATCCAGCCAGGCGGAGGCCCCGGCACGCCCGAAGGTTTCAACCCGTCGCCCGCGGCGGCGGGTTACACGCGTATCGTGAGCCCGGTCGTGAGGGGCATCCAACCGGGGGCCGACCTCACCGTATGCCAATATGTCCAGGCGCCGCTCGACCGCGATATCGATATCCTCGATGCCCAAGGATATCAATCTGCCGCCGGACACCACGCGGTCGCTTTCGCGTCGACGGCGAACGTGCCCGTCGGAACGAGCGGCCCCTGCACGGAGCAGGATAACCTGTCAGGCAGCTTCCTCGGCGGCATCGGCGGCGAAGGGGGCGGAGGCGTCACGCTGCCGGAAGGGGTCAGTTTCCGGCTCCTCAAGGGAAACTCGATTCTTCTCAACGTGCACTTCTTGAACACGACCCCGAATGTGATCGACGGTCACTCGGTCATCGACTTCAAGTTCGCCGAAGTCGAGCCGGGCCGCAAAGTCGCGTCGCTCTTTGCCAACGGCACCTTCGGTTTCAAGCTGGAGGGCAATGCCAAGGCACAAGCCACCGCCGAGTGTCCGATCGGGCGCGAGATCGATTTCATCCTCTTCACCAACCACATGCATGACTACGGAACGACGGCCGTCACGCGTCTGCAGCGCGGCACCCAGATCAGCCCCGAGCTCGTTCACGAAGATCCCGTCTGGACCTACGAGATGCAGTTCAAGGCCAACTACACCCGATGGTCGGCGAGCGAGCCGCTCCATCTCGTGCCGGGCGACAAATTGGTGACGGACTGCGAATGGATGAACAACACGCCCGAGGCCGTCGCTTACCCGCGCGAGATGTGCTTCGGCATCGGATACTTCTTGACCGACGGCAGCGGCCCGATGCCCGGCTGCTTCAACGGCAAATGGATTGAGCGTTAGTCGACTTTCTCGGTCACTTTGGGCTGCACGCGCACGCGGGTGACGCGGCGGCGTGCGACGTGGACGACCTCGGCGGTGACCTCGCCGAGGTCGACCTTGTCACCCACGCGGGGAAGGCGCTTGAGTCGCGCCATCACCAGCGCCCCCAGTGACTCGGTTCGTTCCGAGGGGTCCCCGTCGACCCCGAGGGAGGCGAGCTCGGCCAGCGTCACACGCCCATCGATCTCCCACCCGTTCCCCTTCTTCTCGATGCGCGTCGTCTCCTCGTCGAGCTCGTCGCGAATCTCCCCTACGATCTCTTCGAGAAGGTCCTCCATGGTGACGATCCCGCTCGTCCCGCCGTACTCGTCGACGACGACGGCGAAAGGCGTGTGCGTCCGCTGCATGCTCTGCAGCACGTCGACCAACCCCTGTGTCTCGGGTACGAAAAGGACGTCGCGCCTCACCGAGGTCAGATCGGGGAGCGAGCTTGCACCGGGGTCGAACAGGAGGTCCTTGCCATAGACGTAGCCGGCAACGTCGTCGAGCGAGTCGCCCTTGTGCAGAAGAACGCGCGAGTATTGCTGCTGCCGAAAAAACTCGATGGCTTCACTCCCGCGCGCGGTGAGGGGGAGGGACGCCACGTCGACGCGCGGGATCATCACGCTTTTCGCCGTCATCGCCGAAAACCGCATGACGCGGCGCAGAAGCTCTTGTTTCTGCTCGCCGCGCGGCTGGCGCGCCACGTTGGCGGCCAGAATGCCCAAGATCTCGTCCTCGGACAGGGCGGCCTCTCCATAAGCGTCGAAAGGCAGACCAATGACTTTGAGGACGCCGCGCGACGCGAGATTGAGCAGAAAGAGTCCCGGGTAGAGCACCCAGTGGGCGACGCGCAGAAACGGGACGGTGGAGAGGGCGACTTCCGTCGAGCGCTGGATGGCGATGAGCTTGGGGATGAGCTCTCCGAAGACCACGTGGGCCAAGGTGAGGATGGCGAACGCGATGGCGGTGACGATGGCGCGTCCGGTGCTCCCCAGCTCGCGACCCGTCAGTCCGAGAACCAAGTGCTCGCACACTTCCGACACCGCCGGCTCGCCGATCCAGCCGAGGCACAGGCTCGCGAAGGTGATGCCGAGCTGGGTCACGGCGAGGTAGCGATCGAGGCGCTCGACCGCCTGCTGCAGCTGCGCCTCGCGTTTGCCCGTGGTCTTGGCGCGCATGCCGCGCGTCGCGCGCAGCTTGACCAGCGCGAACTCGGCGGCCACGAAAAAGCCGTTCAAGAGAATGAGGAGGCCCGCGATCCCGAGCCCGAGCATGCGTCAGACCCCGATGGGGCTTGCTTCGCCCCCCAGCATCATCATGAAGAAAACCCCCGCATCGTCGCCCATCACGAACACTTCGCCCCCAGCATCAGCGGCGGACCTCAGCCCCCGGCCGTGGAACTGTAAGTGAATTTACCATTCTTGATCTGCTCGACGACGACGGGTTTCTGCGCATTGCGATTCTGGTCGATGCTGATGGTGCCCGTAGCTCCCTGAAAACCCTTGGTTGCCCCGATGGCGTCCCGGATCGGATCGGGCGCGATCCCTGTGGCGCGTGACATGGCGTCGTAAAGGAGCCGCGCCGCATCATACGCCTGGGCAGCGACGCTGGTGGGTTCGCGGTGAAACCGCTGCTGGTAGTTTTTGACGAAGGCTTGCGTGTTCGGCCAAGGAACGTCGGGCGCGTAGTGGTTGGTGAGGTAGGCGCCCTCGAGCTCAGCTGCCGCGCCTTTCAAGAGCTCCTCCGAGTCCCAGCCGTCGCCCCCCACGAAGATCGAGCCGGGAATACCCACCGCCTTGGCCTGCCGCGCGATGGGCACCATGTCGCTATAGTAGACGGGCGTGTAAATGACCTCGGGGTTCGCGGCCTTGATCTCGTTCAAGTACGTCGTGAAGCTCGTCTCCCCCTTCGGGTAGCCCTTTTCGGCGACGATCGTCGCGCCGAGCTTGGCGGCCGCCTCGCGGAACGAAGAGGAAAGGCCCGACGAATAGGTATCCTGCGCCAAATAGAGGATGGCGATCTTCTTCTTTCCGAGCTTGTCGACGACGAAGCGCGCCGCACTCTTGCCCTGATAATCGTCGGTGAAACAAACGCGGAAGACGTATTCCCTGCCTTGCGTGACCTCCACGTTGGTGGAGGATGGCGAGATCATCGGGATGTGCTTGTCGTTGGCGACGAGTCCGCCGGCCAGGGATCGCGCCGAGGCCACTTCGCCGAGGATGGCGATGACCTTGTCGCGGTCGATGAGCTGGTGGACCATGTTCGACGTCTCTTGGTTGTTGGACTTGTCGTCCTCCATGAGGACGCGGATCTTCTTGCCCTTGACGCCGCCAGCGGCGTTGATCTCGTCAGTCGCCATCTCGATGCCTTCGCGGCTGTCGTTACCGAAGGCGGAATCCGCACCGGAGAGACTGAAGAAGGCACCGACCGTGAGGACGTCGATGTCGGCGCCCCCCTTCGAGCAACCTGCGGACAGCGAGACAACCGCGACGAGCAACCAGCAGGGCGCCTTCACTGTCCAGCTGTATTGTTCGTTCATGGTCGTCCCTTCGGTGAGAACCGAGGTGGTTATCGGGCCTTCGCCTCTACCACAACGCTCCTGGCCTGGGAATTTCCAGCCGGAGGCACGGTGGTGCACGGTGGGGGTGGGGCCCTGCTCCGGACTTGCTCCGGCGGCGCGGGGGCAAAGCCCGAAGGGCGATGGCTAGCGCACCGACGGTGCAGACGCTCGGTGCTCTAGCGGCAGCGCTTCCTCGAATTGAACGATTCCACGAGGGTACCGTTCGCGTCGATGAACTCGAAACGCATTCCGCGCCGGGTGGCCGTGACGCGCATCGCTCCGAAGTCGCTGTTGAACTGGGCGCGCGATTCGGGAATCGTGGTCACGAACGAATAGGGGCTCGCTCCACCCAACCCCACGGTAAAATAGGGAATTTGGCCGACCTCGAAGCGCTCGTAGACATGGTCGTGCCCGGCCAGCACGACGTCCGCACCCCAGGCTTCGAACGGCCAGCGCATCTCGAAACTCGATCCATGGGGTCCAGACGAATACGCGGGGTGGTGGAAGAAGACGATTTTGAAGCAAGAGGTCGACCGAGAGAGCGCACCCTGGAGCCAGCGCGCCTGCATCGAATCGACGGTCGTTCCATCCGGTTCGCGCGGATCGCTGTCGAGCGCGAAGAGGTGGACGAGACCGAGAGGGATGTCGTAGTAGCGCTCGTTGCCGGGGAGTGTGAAGTAGTCCGTATAAGACGCGAGACCGGCGACATCCCAGTCGTGGTTACCGGGGGTCGGCCAGAACCGCGTCGTTCGGCTGCCGGGGCCGTGCGCGCCCCAGTAGTTACCAATGAAGTCGCTGTAGTAACGACCGATCACGCCATCGATGCCGTCGTTGTTTCCCGTGTAGTTGTTGTCGCCGGTCGTGAGGATGAAGTCGACGTTCCAAGAATGGACGAGATTGGAGACCCGCGCCTCGTCGGTCGATGCCACGCCGTAGTCGCCGAACACGGCAAAGCGAACCGAGCGCCAAAACGGCGGATCGACGACGATCGGGCCCGTATCGCGAGGAACGTCGGGGGGAGCGTCGGTGGCGTCGTCCGCGTCACTCGACGCTTCCGCGGCGACGTCGAGGGAGGCATCTTGCGCACCGTCGTCCGAGGCATCCCGAGGGTCGCCGGGCTCCTCGACGGCGTCGGGTTCGACGTCATCCGCGTCTTGCGCCTCGTCGAGCGAAACATCCCCCGCGCGATCGGCGGCGCTCTGGTCTCGTGCGCCGACTTCAGGGTCGCCCGCTTCGGGTCGGCCCCCTGCCGTCCCGCTGGCTCGGTCCTCGGTGTGGCGATCGACGGCGCTGTCGGCGTGAGGGGGTGCGCCGGCCGCGCCACCCGCGACGTCGACCGCCGTATCGTCGTCACATCCGGGCTGTAGGGCGCCAAACACGAGCGCCGCCGCGGCCAGACGACACCCGAGGCAGCGCCTCGCGCGGCCCGGTGAGAACCGCAGCGACCGTAAGGATCGCAAGAAAGTGCCAAGCTCGAACGGCATCGATGGCCTCCGCGACCGGGACGCCCCTGTCGATGATCATAGCTTAGGAAATCGCCGGTATGCGAGGGGTGTATGTTACATGATGCTCCGGCATTGGTTCATGCCGCCGCTGCGTTCGACCCCTTGTCATCGTGCAGTGCGCCCATCAAGCTAGCGCTCCGGCCATGCTCACGCCCCCCAAGGTCGGGTTCGCCATCGCCCTCGCCATCGCTGTTTTGTCGGCTCGGGTGCGAGCCGAGGGCGCTGGGGCATCGCTCGAGGCGGGGCTCAATGCGCTCGAATCGAGCGACTACGAAGCGGCGGAAAAACAGCTCAAGGCAGCGACGCAGGCAGGCAGCGCGGCCAACCGAAGCGCCGCGCTCATCGGGCTATCCCGTGTCCAGCTCGCCACGGGGCGCTATGCCGAAGCCGCCAAGAGCGCTGCCAACGCGGAAGCCGAAAAAGGGGCGCGGCCCGAAGCCGCGGCCGTGCATGCCGACGCCCTGGCGCGGCAAGGCAAACTCGCCGAAGCCGTGTCGACCCTGGAGGGCGTGAAAGGCGAGCCGGGGGCGCGCCGCGCGCGCGTTCTACTGGGCGAACTCTACATCGCCACCGGGCGGCGCTCGAGCGCGCAGGACCCGCTGATGAGCATCGTCAACGACTACAACCAGAATGCCCTCGCCGCTGGCGACGCCGAAGGTCTCACGCTGCTCGGCCGCACCGCGCACCTCTTGCGCAGCCCTCGCGACGCCAACGACGCTTACAACCAAGCCGAAAAAGCCGGGCCAGCGAAGGTCGAAACGCTGCTCGCGCGGGCCGAGCTCTTTCTCGACAACTACGACCCGGGACACGCCGAACAAGTCGTCAAGAAAGCGCTGTCCCTGGCGCCCCACAACGCCGCGGCACACGCGGCGATGGCGGAGATCAAATTCGCCCATGAGCTCGACTTCAGCGCTGCCGAGCGCGAGGTCGAAGAGGCGCTCGCGGTCGACGCCAAGAATGCGGGGGCTCTTTATGTCGCGGCCGGGCTTGCCGTGCGCGCCGGCGATCTCGCGAGCGCGGATCGCTCGATCGATCGCGGCCTCGCCGTGAATCCGAACGATCTCCGGCTCCTCTCCACCAAGGCCGCCGTCCGATTTTTGTCCGACGACCGCAGCGGCTTCGAGAAGGTGAAGCAGTCGGTATTTGCAAAGAACGCCGAATACGCGAACTTCTACCGGATCGTCGGCGAGTTTGCGAGCTGGCAGCCTCGTCACGACGAGATCGCCACCATGATGAAG
>DATHES010000029.1:0-11949 GCA_035318465.1 Polyangiaceae bacterium | reverse complement strand
CTTGCCGCGATGGGAACTTACAAAGCGGAAGGCTTCGCCGAAATGGAAGGCGAGGTCGAGCTCGGTGCCATGTTTTCGCTACTGCGCGATCGTTGGCATTTCGACTTCAACGCCGTGGCCGGCGGAGGTCTCGAGGAATCCGAAGAGTTCGACGCCGAAGCGAAGCTGCGGGTTGGTTACGACGTCACCGATTGGTTCCGCGTAGGGCTCGACAGCCGCGGACGCTATCGGTTGCGCGGCGATCGCACGCTGATCGGGGGGCGTAAGGGGGACTTCATCGGCGGTCCTCAAGTCATCGCCAGCTGGTCACAGTTCTATGGAGCGCTGCTCGCCGGGCCCAGCACCGTCGACATCGCGTCCAACGTCGGCGCTGCCGGCTGGCTCACCGTCGGCGGCATGTTGCCGTAGTTTGAGTCGCCAGATCAATCTGGCGACTCAAACTACTCGCCTCTCTGTGGGCTCTGCCCCCGCCCCGCCGGAGCAAGGCACTTCGCTTCGCTTCTTGGGCCTCCACGGACTCCGTCCAGTTCCTGGACTCCGTCCGTTCCGTCACCGGAACAGGGTCCCCACCCCCGCGGTGCCTCCGGCACCGCAACGCAGCCCCTCGCCATCCGTCGCGCGCCGCCCTGCGGTCCGGGTACCCATGCCGCATCGTGCCGCAAGGTTCAGGTTCGCTAAAATCCCCAGACTTGTAGCGCGTAGGTGCCGGCGCCTTTCTCGACGCTGACGAGAACGGTGTATTGCCCGGGACGGGTCAGGCAGAAGGGCCCGTCGGGATTGAGCATGGGAAAGGCGTCTTCGTTGGTGTCGTGGCCAACGACGTTCTTCTCGGGGTCGAGCATGGCTAAATCCATATCCTGCACCCCGCGATCGGACGCAGAGAAGATCCGGTAGCATCGCCCCATTTCGCCGCGGAAAGTGAAGCGCGCGATGGCTTCCTGGTGCGCCTGGTGTCCCCGAATGACGCCCGTCACCGGCTTCATTGCGTTGGGAGGTCCGCAGAGCGCCGTCATTTGCGCGAGGTCGCGCTCGGCGTTTCCCGTGGCGTGAAAACCCTGGTAGCAGCTTTCGAACACGCCGCCGTGCACGCTGTCGGTCACCAGCATCGGGTTCGGCAAAGCGGGCGCCGGACCTCGTTCGAGCTCGAGGGTGACCGTGGCCGGCGACGAAGCATTCGCCGCACGCGGTGGTGTCGTGGTCTTGGTACATGCCGCGAGACTCACGAGCCCAACGAGACACATCAAAACGCTGCCGGTCCTCGGCCGTCGACAATCACGATTTCGGGTTGGAAACAGGGTGCTGCGCATACATGCATCATGATGCGCGGAGACACATCGGGCACTCGCCTTTTTGCCCCTTCGTTTGGCAGCGGAGGCCCTCGCGTCGCTGCTTTGCCAACTTCGTCTCGGCCTTGGCGTCGGGCCCGTGCCGTTCCTTATCCAACCTGGCAAGCGAGCCTTGTCGAATCTTCTCGAGGTGTTCGCTCTTCGCCTTCGCTAGCGACATGAAACGACGACACATGAAAAGGCCGAATCAGAAAAGGGCAGATAACTCCGCTTGATGTCATGTTTTTTTGCCCGAGGTAGGACATTGTTGGGAAGGGCGGGTGGCGCTTCTTCAATACTGATATTATGTTCAGTGCATGGCGGATGCGGCTCGAGACAAGTACGCGATCGCACGCGAAGCCCTCCAAGCTTTGCGGAGCGATACGCCGAAAAGCGGAGCGCTCGCTTCCTCGGTCGTCGTAGGGGGCACGCCGCGAGGTGAGCGCGAGCCTTTGTTGATGAGCCCGCCTCTTTCGGGGGTGCTTCCGCAAGGGGGCTTTCCGCGAGGATGCGTCGTGGAGCTGTCCTCTCCCGCCAACTTGGGCCAGGGCATGAGCGTCGCTCTTGCAGCTTGTGCCGCCAGTCAAGAGGAGAGCGTACGGTGCGGAAGGGAAAGGGCGTGGTGCACCTTTCTCGACCCCGACCAGACCCTTTTTGGTCCTGCTTTGCAGGAGCGAGGCGTCTCCCTCGAGCGACTGCTCGTCCTGCGACCACCGCGTCATTTGCTGTCGCGGGTAGCCGTGCAGGTTGCAGCAGCGGGCATCTTCTCGGTCATCGTGGTCGACGTCTCCAGCGTCCCTGGAGCTTCTCCCCGCGAGCAGCACCGCTTCGAATCGATGGAGACGTGGTCGAAAGTCGCTCGCCGTCTTGCTCTTTCCCTCGAAAAAACGCCGACCACCCTTTTCCTTTTGACGCGCACGGAAGCTCACCGCCCGCTCGCGTTGCCGGTCGCCATGCGGCTCGAGCTCGAAAATGTGGATCCCGATCGCCTCGTCGTTCGGATCGCCAAAGAAAAGTTCGGCCGGGTTGCGAGCCCGCGACAAATCGCGTGGACGCGTCCGGGCATGGTCGCCCGAACCCAAGAGCTCACGGGAGCACGATGACGCCCCTCGCTGGTCGTCGGGTGGGGGCGATCTTGCTCACCCACTTGTCGTGTGAGCTCGTCGCACACGACCAAGACCCCAAAGACCTTCCTCTCGCCGTGGTCGAAGCCAAAAAAGAATCGCGCCGGGGAGAAGAGGTCGAGCTCGGGAACGTTCTCCTCGCCGTGAACGACGTCGCGCACAGGTTTGGCGTGCGCGTCGGGCAAACGGTGGCCGAAGCGCGTTCGAGCTTGGCCAACCTCGTCATTCGCGGGCTCACGAACCTAGCGCTTCGACACGCCTTGGGGCGGGTGGCCGAGGTCACACTTTCCTTCGGGCCCACCGTCTCCATCGACGCGGGGGACGCATGGAAACCGCTCGATACGGTGTGGGTCGATCTCACGGGGACCACCCATCTATGGGGCGGCGAAGAAGCGACGCTATTCGAGCTGTCTTCGCGCGTGCGCGATCTCGGGCATCGGGTGCGCTCCGCCATCGCCGACGGCCCGCGTTTGGCGCGCGCAGCATGTGCGTTCGCGACGGCTTCCGAGACCATCGTTCCCATGGCGGGCGGCAAAGACATGATTCGCTCGCTTCCCCTCGATGCTTTGCCGCTTTCGCGCGATCGCATCGTGTGGTGTAACCGCCTCGGCTTGTGGACGGTGGGGGATTTGGTCGGCCTCCCCGCGCGAACGTTGGCCGGTCGCCTCATAGGCCCGAGTGGCACGATAGACCCTTGGCGCGAATCGCTCGAGCTCGCGTGGGGAAGGGACGATGCGCCGCTCATCGCCTACGACCCGCCGCGCGCGCCGTCGGAAAGCATCACCTGGGACGACCCTGTTCATGCCATCGAGCCGCTCCTCTTCGCACTGCGCGGGCTGGTGGCGCGCCTTTCGGCCAGGCTCGAAGGGCGAGGCGAAGCAGCGCAGTCGATCGAGCTTTTTGCCCCTTACGATCGGTCGATCGCCAAGCTCCGCAAAATCGCTGGTGCCGAGCGGGCCGACCCCGGCCTTTTTTTCCGCATCGAATTGCCGGCGGCGCTTGCCAAAAAGTCGGATTTTTTCCGTGTGATGAAGAGCAAGCTGGAGAACGTCGTGCTCGGTGCGCCGGTGATGGGTCTCTCGATCACTGTCCGGCAGCTCACCCGTGCCCCCCGGATGCAGCTCTGGATGGGAGGCGACGCAACGATTCAAAATGACCCCGGCGCCATGGCCGTCCTTCTCGCCGAGCTGTCGGCCGAGATCGGACGGGAAAACGTGGGGGTGCTCGAGTGTAGCCCCGTCCATCGCCCCGAGGCGCGCACCCATCTGGTCTCCCTCGACGAGCTTTCTCCGTCGAAAGGAGACGATGCCATCGCCGTACGCGCAGCATCGGACGTCGAATTTCCCACCCGCCTTCTGCCGAAGCCACTCCCCATGGAAGTGATGCCGGTGATGCCGGGACAACGCCCCACCGTGGCCATCGACAACCAGCTCTTCACCTGGGTCGGGGCGAGCCCCCCCACGCGCTTCGAGCGGATCGAGTGGTGGACGGCCGACCCCATGAGCCGCGACTACGTGCGGGTGTGGCTCACGTCCGGCAAAAAGAACATCGAGGCTTGGGTCTTTACCGATCGGCGCAGCGGCCGGACCTTCCTCCACGGGTATTACGATTGACGCTCTCCGCGCCCCTCCCCCCCGCGATCGAGCGCAACGTCGGTGAGCCCGCGTTTGCCGAGCTCTGCGCCAAGACGAATTTCTCGCTTCTGGAAGGTGCATCGCGCCCCGAAGAGATGGTGGAAGCGGCGCACATGCTCGGCCTATTTGCGCTCGGAGTCACCGATGCGAGGGGGCTCTATGGGTCGGTCCGTGCTCACATCGCCGCGCAGAAGCTCGGCCAACGCTACATCGTAGGAAGTGAGCTCCTCGTTTCGCCTCCGAAAACGGGCAAAAATGGCCCTTTTGCCAAGGTCGTCCTCCTCGCCGAAAGTAAAGAGGGCTACACCAACCTCTGCCGTCTCCTCACGAGCGCGCACGCCGAGCTCCCTCGCGAGGAAGCGATGCTTTCGCTCGACGCGCTCGCGCGCCACCCGGTGGGCATCTTTCCGATCCTCGTCGTGCCGACGGAGGAAGAGATGCGTCGCGATTGTCTTTCGCTCGATGCCTCCCAGGCAGCCGCTGGACCTTTGCGGGAAATCTTCGGCGATCGAATTTTTCTCGCGACGAGCCGCCTTTTCTCGCCCGACGACAGGATCCGCGAAGCATGGGCCAAGCGGATGGCCGCCGAGGGCTTCTCTCTCGTTGCCACGGGTCGCCCGGTTTTCCATCACCCTTCGCGCAAGCCTCTGGCCGACGTACTTCTGTGTATCCGCGAGGGAACGACGCTCGATTGCGCCCAAAATCGACTCGCCCCCAATGCCCAGTCGTTTCTCCGTTCGCCTAGGGAGATGGCGCGCCTCTTCGAGGACGCGCCGGAACGGCTTTCGCACTCTGTCGAGATCGCCAGGGCGTGCACCTTTTCTTTGAGCGAATTGAAATACTCGTTCCCGAGCGACGATCTCTGCCCGGGTGAGACTCCCGACGCCGCTTTGCGGCGCCTCGTGCGCGAGCGAACGCCGTGGCGCTATCCGCGCGGTATCGATCCGGCGGTCGCTCGCCAGCTCGAAAAAGAGCTTTTGCTCATCGCCAAGCTGGGAGTCGCTCAGTTTTTCCTCTCCGTCTACGAGATCATCCGAATCGCCGAGGGAAAGCGGATCTTGTGCCAGGGGAGGGGGAGCGCGGCCAACAGCGTCGTTTGCTACGTGCTCGGCATCACTGCCGTCGACCCGGCACGGTCGAACCTGCTCTTCGAGCGTTTTCTTTCCTGCGAGAGGAACGAACCACCCGACATCGACGTCGACTTCGAACACGAGCGCCGCGAAGAGGTCATTCAAGCGATCTTCGAGAAGTACGGACGCGACCGCGCCGCCATGGTGTCGGAAGTCATTTGCTACCGCGGCAAAAGTGCGCTGCGCGAAACGGCCAAGGCCTTCGGCCTCTCGCTCGAACAGGCCAATCGATTGACGCAAATGATCGGCCCTCATGACACCCTCGATCTCGAGCTCGGCCGGCGCCTGCGCGAGATAGGGTTCGATGCCGACGATCGGAGGATAAAGCTCATCTTGAAAATTGCCGGAGAGCTCCAAGGTTTTCCTCGCCACATGTCCACCCACGTGGGGGGATTCGTGCTCTCCGCCCGCGCGCTCGACGAGGTGTCTCCGGTCGAACCGGCCAAGATGCCGGGGCGCACGGTCGTGCCGTGGGACAAAGACGACATCGATGCCCTCGGCTTTTTCAAAGTCGACGTCCTCGGACTCGGCATGCTTACCGCCATCCGCAAGGCGCTCGAGCTCATTCATCACGCCGAATCCGGCGACGATCCCAGCGAGAAATCGGCAGAGCCGAAACCCTTCGACCCACTGCAGACCCTCGCCGCGATCCCTCCCGAAGATGCGCGTGTCTACGATGCCATCTGCAAGGCCGACACCATCGGCATCTTTCAGATCGAGAGCCGCGCGCAGATGGCCATGCTCCCGCGCATGAAGCCTCGCCGATTCTACGACCTCGTGATCGAGGTAGCCATCGTTCGCCCCGGTCCCATCCAGGGCGGCATGGTCCATCCCTATTTGCGCCGGCGCAACGGAGAGGAGCCTGCCACCATGCCGCACCCGTCGCTCGCGCCCATTTTGCAGCGCACGCTGGGGGTGCCGCTCTTCCAAGAGCAAGTGATGCAGATCGCCATGACCGGCGCTGGTTACACGGCCGGAGAGGCGGATGAGCTGAGGCGCGATATGGCCGCCTGGAAACGCAGCGCCAAGCTCCTTCGTCACGAGGACAAGCTGGTCCGCGGTTTCGTCGAGCGGGGTATTCCTCGCGAGTTCGCCGAACGACTCTTTTCTCAGATCAAAGGTTTCGGCGAATACGGCTTTCCCGAGTCGCACGCCGCGTCGTTCGCGCTCTTGGTCTACGCGTCGGCGTGGATCAAAGTGCATCACCCGCTCCAATTCGCGTGTGCGCTCATCAACTCGCAGCCCATGGGTTTTTACTCCGTTTCCAGCATCGTGCGCGACGCGCAAAAACGTGACGTTTCGGTCCTCCCCCCCGACGTCGCCATGAGCGATTGGGATTGCACCGTCGAGCACGCAATGCCCGAAGCAAGGACGAACATGGCAGAGCCTTCCGCGCAGCGATCTTTGCGGCTCGGCATGAGGGTCGTCAAAGGAATGGGCGAAAAGCCGGCCCAGCGGATCATGCAGGCGAGGGAAGAACGCCCCTTTCGCGACACCAAAGACTTGACCGTCCGTGCCGAGCTTCGCACCGATCAAATGGACGCACTTGCCGAAGCGGGTGCGCTTTCGTCGCTCACGCGCGCGCGTCGCGATGCCATGTGGCTCGTCCGCGAGCCGAGCCAGGGGCTGCTCTTCGCCAAGGTCCCCAGCAACGAGCCCGAAGTGTCACTCCCACCGCTCGCCGAGGTCGAGCAGCTTCGCTTCGACTATGCGCGCCTCGGTCTGTCTGTCGACGATCATCCGATGCGCCACTTGCGCGCTCGCATGAAAAAGCGCGGTGTCGTCACGAGCGCGGAGCTCTTTTACTTACGTCACGGGACCATCGTCAAAGTCGCGGGGCTCGTTCTCTCGCGGCAACGCCCGATGACGGCAAGTGGCGTCGTCTTCGTTACCCTCGAGGACGAGCTCGGCATGATGAACCTCGTCTTGACGCCCACGATTTTCGATCGTTCTTACCGTACCGCCGTGCATTCGCGCCTTCTCCTCGTTCAGGGCAAGGTCGAGCGCACACCTCGTACTGTCCAAGCGGGCGAGCATCCCGTGATCCACGTCTTGGTCGAGAAGCTCGAAGCTCTGCAGCTCCCGGGCGGCCTCGAAGCCCGCTCCCGCGACTTTCGCTGATGCTCTAGCGGTCGGAGCGATGTCCGCGGTCGCGGTCGCGTCCGCCGCCTCCCCCGCGTCCGCCACCACCGCCACCACCGCCGCCACCTCCACCGCCACCTCCTCCGCCACCGCCGTACCCTCCGCCGCCACCTCGTGGCTGGCGTTCGCGGGCCTCGTTGACGGCGAGTGTTCGGCCGTCGAGCGGTTTACCATTGAGCTCGGTGATGGCGGCTTGCGCATCCTTGTCGTTCGCGAACTCGACGAAGGCGAACCCGCGCGGTTGACCCGTCATGCGGTCGGTCACGATGCTGACGCTGACGACCTCACGTCCGCCCGCGGCGCATGCATCGCGGAGCGAGGCTTCGTCCGTGTGATACGAAAGATTCCCGATGTAAACGCGAGTTCCCATGCCAGCCCTCTCCCGGTTCGATTTGGATGCCGCTACAAGTTTTCCCGGGGACGAGTGAAGCCGTGCACGGGTAAACCGGCCCCTCGGGCAGGGCCATCGCCCTCGAGCCTTCGGGCCCGCTCATGCTACCTGGATTTGCTCACCATCTTGCTCGGACCGCGGGACGCCACTCCGTCTTTGGGCCGACTCATTGATCTTCACACTCACCAGCCGCGAAATTCCCGGCTCCTGCATCGTCACCCCGCACAAAACGTCGACGGATTGCATCGTTGACCTGACGTGCGTGATGACGATGAACTGTGAGCGGTCGGTCATCTCGCGGATGAGTTCGTTGTACCTGGCCACGTTGGCTTCGTCGAGGGGGGCGTCCACTTCGTCGAGGATGCAAAATGGTGACGGCTTATGCTGGAAGATTGCAAATATGAGAGAAACTGCCGTCAGCGCCTTTTCGCCGCCGCTCATGAGCTCGATGTTGCCGAGTTTCTTTCCAGGCGGTTGCGCGATGATTTCCACACCCGTTTCCAGGAGGTCGTCGGGCATCGTGAGATGCAGTTCCGCGCGCCCCCCCTTGAATAATTTGGGGAAAAGTGCCTTGAACCTTTCGTTGACGGCGTCGAATGTCTCGCGAAAGAGGCGTTTGGACGTGCGGTTCATTTGCGCAATCGCCTGCCGTAGGTCGTCGAGCGCCTTCTCCAGATCCGCCTTTTGCACCGTGAAGAAGGTGAGGCGCTCCTTTTCCTCCCGATGCTCGCGCGTGGCGTCGAGGTTCACCGGTCCCATTCGCTCGATGAGATGGGTCAGCTCGGAAATGCGATGGGTGTGTTCTTCGTCGGGCACGGGAAGGCGGTGGTAGTCGCCGACCACCTTGGCCAGATCGAGACCGCGGAACTTCTCGCGCACCGAGCCGAGCAGATGCTCGCGGTTGATGCTGAGCCGTTCGAGGGTGAGCTCGAGCGCCGTCATTTTCTCCGACGCTTGTCCGAGATCGATGCGCAGAACCTTGAGCCCGGCTTCCCGCTCACCCAGCGCCGCGCGTGCTTCGTCGAAGATCCGCCGCGCTTCGGATAGCGCCGCCTGGGCCGTCTGGGCCACACCGACTGCCTCGAGCAGCTGCTCTTCCGTGCTCTCCAGCCGCGATGACGTTTCCCCCGTTTGCCGCGCGATCTGATCGAGCTCCTCCTCGAGCTTGGCGGTGCGTCCCACCAGCTCGTCGCGCGATCGACCGAGGCGCTCGACGGTGCCTCGGGTCGACGCTACCTGCTCGCGAATGCGGGCCAGACGAACCTTGCGATCGGTGACCACCGAAAGCTGGGCCGCCGCCTGATCGCGCCATTTCGCCGCTTCGGCGAGGGCCCCCTCGGCCTGGACCTCGGCCTCGTGCAGGATGTCGTGTCCCTCGCGAAACGCGCGCTCCGCCTCCGCCTGCTCGTGGCCACCCTCGGCCAGCTTTTCGCCGATGTCGCTGAGCTCCGCATGCATCGCACCGAGGCGCTCTTCCAGCGCCGTCGTCTGCTCGTCGGTCTTCTTTTGGTCCTTTTCCGCGGACACGAGCGCGATCTCGGCGTCGTGGGTGGCTTGGCGCGCCTGATCGAGCGCCGATCCGAGCCCCGACATGAGGCTCCGCAGCCCCTGGTGCTCGGCGATCCGTGCCTCGACCTTGGTGGAAAGCTCGGCGCAAACTTGGGCGAGCTCGCGCAGCTCGCGCTGCTCGTCGACGAGTCCCGATGCCACGGTGTCGCTCGAGCCGCCGCTGACGCGACCGTCGGCGTGAACCACCGTACCGTCGAGCGCGACGAGCGTCCGGCCTTGCGCCAGCGGGGCCAGCGCCATGAGCGAGGCCGCATCTTCCACCAGCAGGGCGTCGCCGATGAGCGACGCCATCAGTGCCTCGTCCTCGGGTGCGTAAGCCACGCGATCGAGCAGGGGCCCCATCACGCCCGGTCCTTGGACGACGCGGGCAGCCTTGCCCGCCACGCGGCGCGGGGACTGAGGGATCACCGAGGCGCGCCCCTGCTTGTCGCGTGCGAGCTCGGCCAAAAGCTCGGCCGCCCGCGCGGCGTCGCTGACGACGACGCACTCCAAGGCGGAACCGAGCAAACCCGCCAGCGCCGCGGTCAGCTCGGCGGGGACACGCACGCGATCGACGACCAGCCCGAGCAACACCGGGTCGGCTTTGGCCATCAAGTGCTTGACGCCGTCCCCGACGCCTTCGAGTCGCTCGCGCATGTCGGCCAGCGCCTTCATGCGACCACGCTGCTGCGCGAGAAGGCCGCGTTCGGTTTCCAGCGATTTCTCGCTCTCCAAGAGAGCTTGCTTCAGGTGCGTGAGCTCTTCTTCGAGCTCGACGCGCCGTGACTGTCCGGTTTGGAAGGCCGTCCCCAGCTCGCCCACCTTGCTGCCGAGCTCCAAACGGTGCGCCGAGAGGCGCTCACGGTTGGCGGTCAACTCCGTCATCTGCGCCGCGAGCTTTGCCTCACGCGCTTGCATTTCCTGCGTACGGCGCTCGAGCCCCTTCAGCTTGGCGTCCGCCGCCGCGACTTGTGAAGCGGCTTTCGAAGCCCGGGCGCGAAGCTCGGCCAGTACCGCTTCGGCCGCCCGCTCCTCGGTGCGGAGCGTCTCCAGACGCTCGTGCTCGGTGAGCGCCCCTTCGGCTTCGTTCGTTTCTTCGGCTTCGAGGCCGGATAGCGACGCGGCGATTTCCTTCGCTTCGGCGTCGAGCGCCTCGGCGCGGGAACGCAGATCGGTCTGCTCGCGGCGCGCTGCCTCCGACCGCTCGGAGAGGTGCGCGAGACGATCCCTTTCGCGCGCGATCTCGGCCTCGTAGGCACGCACCTGGTTGTCCGCCCCGAACGCGGTGTCCTGCGCTTTCTCGGCGCCTTGTTCGAGGTCGAGCGCGGCTGCGCGTTCGACCTCGAGCGCCGCTTCTGCCGTCATGAGCGCCGTGCGGGCGGTTTCGACGTTGTTCTCACAGACCGATTTCTCGGCGGACCAGAACTGCTCTGCCGTGAGGATCTCGAGCAGCTGGTGAGACGCCTGGTGGAGCATCAGCCGGTCGAGCTCCTGCCGGTAGTTCACGTAGCGCTCGGCCTTGGCGGCCTGGCGCTGGAGCGAAGCGACATTGCGTTCCAACTCGGCCACGCGGTCGCCGACACGGAGCAAGTTTTGCTCGGTCAGCTCCATCTTGCGTTCGGACGCCTTCTTTCGGCTCTTGTACTTGGTAATGCCGGCCGCCTCCTCGATGAGCATCCGCCGATCCTCGGCGCGCGCGGACACGATGAGGCCGATCTTTCCCTGCTCGACGATGCTGTAGGCCTTGGTGCCGACGCCGGTGCCGAGGAAGACGTCGATGATGTCTTTCAGCCGAACTTCGGTCTTGTTGAGCAGGTACTGGCTGGTGCCGTCGCGATAGAGCCGTCGGGTGACTGCGATCTCGGGGTAGTCCCGGTACTCGATGGGAAGGGCGGCCGCCTGCTCGAGGTCCCCATTGTCGAAGGTCATCGTGACCTCGGCCATGCCGTGAGGTCCGCGGCTCTCCGAGCCATTGAAGATGACGTCTTCCATGGACTTGCCACGCAGGTGCTTGGCGCTCTGCTCGCCCATGCACCATCGGATCGCGTCGACGATGTTCGATTTTCCGCAGCCATTCGGCCCGACGATGGCGAGCACGTCGTGATCGAAGCTGATGACCGTTCGATCGACGAAAGACTTGAAACCGGAAATCTCGAGCTTTCGTATGTGCATGCACCCTCAGCTAACGTGACGTACGACCACGCCACGTATGGTCATGAGCCTACCTTTGAGAGGTAACGGCGAAAGGGTCGCCGGGCAAGCAAAATCAGTGAGATAGGAATTCCGTCGGGAGGTCTTGACATGAGAGCGGACTGACCGTAACCGGGCGAGCATTGCAATTGGGGCCGTAAGCACTGGACCTAGCGTGTTCCCGGACCAACATTGATCCCCTTGCCTCGAGGCGAGTCAAACAATCTCCCCTCGAAAAATAAGGAGCGGGGCACGCGATGATCCTAGCCCCGCAAGCGCCAGCCGAGGAGCCATGCCGACGTACGATTATATCTGCACTTCGTGTGGGAACGCTTGGGAGTTGGAACAACGAATCGTCGACGATCCCATCAAGAAGTGTCCGAAGTGTGGCGCCAACACCGCCAAGCGACAAATCAGCCAGGGCGCCGGTTTCATCTTGAAGGGTGGCGGCTGGTACGCGGACGG
>DATHES010000028.1:0-68539 GCA_035318465.1 Polyangiaceae bacterium | reverse complement strand
CCAAGTTCCCTGGAGATCTTGGCGTCTTGGCGGTTCACCCTCTCCCATCGACGCAACCGGGCCGAGTCGACGACCCCAGTCCCTTATTGATGGTCCCGCGCACGGCCGACCAATGATTTCCGTTATTTCTGCGAGCCGCCTAAGGTGAAACGGGGCGGCGACCGCGGGCCACCGGTGCGCGGGGCACGCCGAGCGCCCGCAACGTGCGGCAGACCGCGTCGTCCCGGCAAGGACCGACGCGTCCGTGGTGTGCGGGCCAGGGGACGTCGAACGCGCGCTGCGGGTCGCGTACGTCCGGCCCACGCCAGGAGGGCAGCGCGTGCGCGATCTTGGATTCGCGCTCCGTGACGACCCCGGGACCCAAGTAGATGCCGGGAAGGATTCCCACCCGCTGCACGGGCGCTCCATCCGGCAGCGCGAAAATCAGCGTCGTCAGGCGCAGCACGCCGACATGGACTTCGTCGTCGAGGTATTCCTGCGCGCACCCCTTGCCATAGGTTCGTGAACCAGCGACGACCCCCCGCCGGTAGGCGCCGAGGGCACCGGCGATCATCTCCGCGGCGCTGGCGCTTTCACCGTCGACGAGCGTGGCGACAGGGCCGGTCCAACGATCGGACTCGGGCGGCTCGGGGGCGCGTTCGGTCTCGATGACGCCATCGCGCCGCTTCATGGGAAAGAGTCGTACGCCGGGCAGAAACAGGCCGAGTGCCTCGTTGGCGCCGTCGGTGGAACCGCCGCCGTTGCCGCGGAGGTCGAGGATGACGCCGGCCGGCGTTCGTTCGGCGCGGGCGCGGGTCATCGTGCTGGCGAGGAGATCGCCGAGGTCATCGGGCACGTCGCTGATCGTGACCACCAGCGCGTCTGCATCGCCATAGCGGACCCAGTCGGTGGAAAGCATGCCCCCTTCGCCGTGACCGTGATCCGGTTCCGGCGGCGCCGTGACGCCGAGTGCACGGAGCGTAGTTTCCCCGTCGCGCAAGACGACGACACGACGCGACTCCTCTGGATCGACGGAATCAAAAACGCCGAGCTGGTCAATCTGCTCGACCGACAGACCGACCGTCGGAACGCCGGCCACCCCGAGCACCAGATCGCCAGCCTCGATGGGCGCTGCGGCGCCACTCTCGACCTTCACCCCGAGCGCCGTGCGAAAGCGACGATCCCAAAGACGCGGCGGGGGTTCGGCTTCCAGATCCACCTCGTAGAGCGACGTCTCTTCATCGAGCGGTGCCCAACTCCCGTGAGGGTCCATCAGGGGAACGTAAGCGCGTACGGCTGCGGCCAAGATGGCCTCACTCCACGCCGGGGGCGTGAGCGGTGGCAGAAATCGCTCTTTGGCGGCGTGCACGAAAGGCGAGAGCTGCGCCCCGAACGAGCGGCCGACGACGCCAACCACGCGACCGAGCGAATGCGCCAGGTCGCGTCCCGGGCGGGCGACCCCGCGGTCTTCGAAGGCCGGTTCGATGGCCAGCTGGAATGCGGCGCCCGGAGCGAGGGCCTCGGCGTGCTGCGCAGCATCGTCGAACACGTTCGCCAGCGCCGCCATCCAGCCGGCCATGATGGCTCCCGCTTCCTCGGCGATCGGGCAGCCGCCCTTCTCCGACGGCAGCTCGAGCTCGCGCACGAACTCGCGCGCATGCTTGCGTAAAAAGGCGGAGAGCGGCGCGTCGGGCGACGCCGACCAAAACCCGTGCGGGTCGAGCCAGTCGACCGTAGCGTCTGCCACCGCGCGTACGTCGAGCCGCTCCGGATCCGCCGCCAAATGAAGACGGGCCTGGGCGATCACCCGCCGGACATCGCGGCACGAAAGACCCGCCGGCAGCCCCGAGGGAAGCTGAAGACTCCGACCGGCCAATCGGTCCGACGCTTTTCCACCGTCGGATGGAGCCTCTTCGGCCCCCTTGCCCAAGGGCGGCGGCGGGTGGCTCTGCTCGATCGGTGCCAACGGGGTCCGCGCCTTCATCGCCTGCCACGTGGCCAGACACCCGATGCCCACGGCAAGGCCGGCGATGGTCGTCGGAGAGGGACGGCGCATGAGGGCTTCTGTGAGGTTACCACTCGCGGCGCCGAATCTCACTGCCAGCACGCTTCATGGGCGCAACCGGCGGCAGGGCCGCTCAGCTCAGCATGCCTCGGCGAGCCCCGACGTGGCAAGAAGACGATCGCGCAGCTTGGCGATGGTCCGCTCTTCGAGCTGCCTCACGCGCTCTTTGCTGATCCCGAAGCGCTCCCCGAGCCGCTGCAAGGTCACCGGACTTTCGCTCATCCAGCGCTCGCGGAGAATGGTTCGTTCCCGCGCCGGAATTTCGCGCATGAACGACTCGATTTGGGCACGTGTATGGGCGGATCTTTCGTCGGCCATGGCGCGGTCTTCGGGCGTCCCGTCGTTGGAGGCCAGCTTGTCGAGCACGGTCGCCCCCGTCGCGGTCGGCGCGTCGACGGAGACGTCGCGCCCGGCGAGGAGCGGCATGAGCCGCTCGACCGCCGCCGGCGAGAGACCGGACATTTCCGCCAGGCGTGCGGCATTCATTTCATGCGTCTTGCGGAAAGCGCGGAGGGCTCGGCGCTCCCCTTTCGTCGTCCCCAGGCGGACCATGCGGTAACCGCGCACGACATATTCGCGAATTTCGGCGCGCACCCAATACGAAGCGTAGGTCACGAGTCGGCACTCGCGGTCGGGGTCGAAGCGAAATGCCGCCTTGAGGAGACCGAGGTTACCCTGCTGAACGATGTCCTCGATGGGTACGCCCCAGCAGCGGTACTCCCGCGCGATGAGCAGCACGAAAGGGAGACAAGCTTGGATGAGACGATCACCGGCGCGACGATCGCCGGCCCGGTAGCGCCGTGCGAGCTCGCGCTCCTCCTGCACCGACAGCTGCGGATAGCGTGAGATCGCTCGCCGATAGGCGTCGAGTGCGCTCATCGAAATCGCCGAGGAAACCGCGTTTTCGCCCATAAAAACTCCTGTCTTGGCGAGCACACGGCAAAGCGCAGCGAGATGCGCTCTCTCGGTGCAGGGCTCTGCCCACGCGCGAATGCACCCTTCGGGCCGTTTTTCGGCTCGAGGGATCCACGAGTTCGCGCGGCCCCGGAAAGGCATTCGCGAAAGGCACGCCGAGGCCTACCCTGGCTGCGCAAACGTTTCGCGATTCGTGCCGCGTGATTGTACCTTCCGAGTCATGCGAGCTCGCGTGCTGGGACCGATCGGGATGCTTCTCGCCCTCGGCGCCTGCCGCCGAGCACCGGCCGGGCACGGCGAGACGGACGCCCCATCGTCGGCGGACCGAGCGGGGCACTCGGTGGTCACGCGACTGCTCGATATCGAAAATCGCCGGGTGATTGCCGGCGTGACCGACGAAGATATCGCCCATCCCGATCCCGTGGCCCGCCGGCTCGCGGCGCGGGCCCTCGCTCGATTGGGCCACCCGAGCGCGGTCCCCATGCTGCTGAAAGCCCTGTCCGACGAAGACGGCGAGGTGATGTCGTGGGCGGCGCATGGGCTCAGCTACGTCTGTCGGACGGACACCGTGAACGGCTCCGACGTCGTCCGCGCACTCGCCATTCGTGCTGCGACACTGGCGCCCCACCTCCCGGGCGCGCTCGACGTAACGTTCGCGATCACCCGCGGGCTCGGCCGATGCGCGTCGGAGGAGGCCGAGCAAACGCTGGCATCTTGGCTCACGGGACCGGCACCTCGCGCCGGATATGCAGCGCTCGCGCTCGGCGACGTCGCTTCGAGACGCAAGACACTGGCCGACGCGAGCCACGCTGCGCTCCTCGCGGCCGCCGCGCCGACCGATGCGGCAGAGCCGCTCGCGGAAGCGCTCTATCCATTCGGCCGACTCGAGCAAGCTCCGAAGCCCTTCGCCGATCGGCTCCTCACGACGGCGATCTCCGCGCTACGACGACCCGGACCGCACCGGATTTTCGCCATTCGCGCGCTCTCTCGCGCAGGCCAAGGCGCGGTCCCCGCGCTGGAGCGCGTGCTGACCCATGGTGAGGCTCATACGGTCGTGGAGCGAGCCGAGGCGGCACGCGGGTTGGCCCGCCCCGCACTCGGAGACGAGGGGCAAAAGGCGCTGTCGCAGGCATTGTCGACGCTCGTGCCCGCGCGCGACCCGGTGGCCATGACCATCCTCGGCACCGAAGCCTTCGGGCCCCTGATGGTCGCGCTGGAGGGGCTGCGGGCCCCGCTTCGGCCGATGGGAGCCGAGCACGTGCTCTACGAGCTGGCGCGACTGCCCGTGCCGAAGGACGCCCCGCCGACCCTCACGCGGCGCGTCGTGCGGCTTCGGTGCCGCGCCGCGAGCCTCCTCGTCAACGGCGTGGCCGACGATCCGCTTCTCGCGCAATGCGACCCCGACCCCGAGGGGGTCATCGGACAGCGCACCCAACTCGACGTCGTCGGGCGAAGGCCCATCGAGGGTCGCCGTCTCCTCCTCTTTCGCAAGCTCGCCTCCTCGCCCCATCCGCGCGTGCGCGAAGCGGCAGTGGAGCTCCTGGCCGGTCATCCCGAGATCGAAGAGACGCCTTCCATCGTGGGGGTCGCCCTGGGAGCCAAGGAAACGGGGGTCGTCGCCACCGCGGCCGAGTTCATCACCGCGCATCCGGAAAGGGTCGCGGCCCGCCCAGCGCCCAGTACGACACCCGACGCGACGTCGGCGCTCGAGCGTGGAGCCATCCTTCCGGACATCGGGGCCAAGCTGAAGCAAGCCATCCTGCGGCGCTGGGCACCCGATGATGTCGAGACCGTCGGTTCCCTCGTCGAAGCGGCCGGCGCGACACGCCTCGACGGCATTGCCAGCGAGCTCGAAGCGTTCTGCAAACACACCAATCCCACGCTGCGCGAGCATGCCGCCCGCGCCCTCTCGCTTCTCAAGGAGCCGCGGGTGACTTGCCCGGCACCGGCGGAAGCCGCCGAAGGGGCGGCAGAGCTCGGCCACCTCGTTGCGAGCTCCATCAAGCTCGAGCTCGTCACGGATGCGGGCCCGCTGACCTTGACGCTCGACCCGACCCACGCGCCCGTCACCGTGACGCGCGTCGCCGATCTCGCGCGCGAGGGATTTTACAACGGCATCATCGTCCATCGCGTGGTCCCCGGATTCGTCGTGCAATTCGGGGACCCTGGCGCTGACGGATTCGGAGGGCCGGGGCGAGCCCCATTGCGCTGCGAAACCACGCCCCTGCCCTACGGAGCTTCCGACGTGGGCGTCGCGCTGGCCGGCCGCGACACGGGATCGAGCCAGCTCTTCGTCACCCTCGCCCGCTATCCCAATCTCGATCAGGAATACGCGCTCATCGGTCGAGCTGACGGCAACTGGAACGCGGTCGCCGAAGGGGACGTCATTCGCCAGGTTCGGGTGGTCCCTTGAGGGGCACCGCTCTCGTGGCGAAGACCCGATGCCGTCGGGCGAAGATCGTCGAAGTGGTGCTATGACGAGCCGAGGCATGCTGCTCGCCATCGACGTCGGGAACACCAACATCGGCTTCGGTCTTTTCGAGGGGGACAAGCTTGCCCACCAGTTTCGCTGCGAAAGCGCGCGGCAGCGCACCTCCGACGAATACGCCGTTTTCATTCGGCAGATGCTCCTGCTCCGGGACGTCGAGCATAAGAAAATCGAGGCGGGCATCATCGCCAGCGTCGTCCCCCCGCTCACCGACGTGATGGTGGAAATGGTGCGGCGCGCCTTCGCACGCGAGCCGCTCGTCGTAGGTCCCAAGATCCGATCGGGGATGGCCATCCTCTACGAGAATCCGCGCGAGGTCGGCGCCGATCGCATCGTCAATGCCGTCGCTGCCTACGAGCAGGTCCACGGGGGCGTCATCGTCGTCGATTTCGGCACGGCAACGACGTTCGACTGCGTGAGCGACAAGGGAGAATACCTGGGCGGCGTCATCGCCCCCGGTATCCAAATCAGCGCCGACGCGCTTTTCTCCCGCGCCGCCAAGCTGCACCGCGTCGAAATCGCCAAGCCGGCACGGGTCGTCGGGCGCAACCCCGTGCAGTCGATGCAGGCCGGCATCGTCTTCGGCTATGCCGGCCTCGTCGACGGCGTGGTGGCGCGCATCAAAGCCGAGCTCGGCTACCCCTGCGCCGTCATCGGTACCGGCGGGCTCGCGGCTCTCATTGCGCCGCAAACGGCATCGATCGAGCGGGTCGACGACGCTCTCACGTTGCAGGGTCTGCGTCTGCTGTACGAACGCAACGCGGACGCATGAAGCCTCCACAACACTGACCGGCTTTCCCTCGGCGGGCGTCCGTCAGCACGCGCTCGCACTCACCACCTTTGCCCACATCGTGGCTCTTCCACGCCCTTGGTCCCCCATAGGACTTTCGCCGAATTCCCAGGTGAGTCGTGTGTCCACAGGATAGAAGAACCGATACGATGAAACCCTACGGGGAGGTGAACAGATGCCGAAGGTCCAGGACATCCTCAGCCACAAGGGAAGCGACGTCGCCACCATTGAGGCCAATCGATCAGTCGTCGATGCGGCGCAGGAAATGAACCGCCGACGTATCGGATCGTTGGTGGTCATGAAAGGTGAACGGGTCGTCGGCATTTTCACCGAACGCGACATCTTGGTTCGCGTCGTTGCCGAACGGCGCGACCCCGAAAAGACGCCGGTAGGTGAGGTGATGACGGCGCCCGTCGTGTGCTGTGTCCCGGAAACGGAAATTGCCGAATGCCGGGGCATCGTGACCAATCGGCGGATTCGGCATATCCCGATCGTCGTCGCTGGCAAACTGGTCGGCATCGTGACGAGCGGTGACATCCTCGCGCGCGAATCGATGGAACGCGAGGTCACGCTGGAGTCACTCTCCGAATACATCGGCGGACCAGGCCACCACATCGACGCCGCCCATTAGTGCCGGCGCCAGAGAGATCCTCTGGCGCCCCCCGCTGCGCGGGGGCGCGGCTACGCCGCGCGGCACTACACGGTCTTCGGGGGCTTCGCCCCCGCCCCGCCGGAGCAAGTCCGGAACAGGGACCCCACCCCACCGTGCCTCCGGCACGGTATTCCTGTTAAGCGTTATTCAAGGGCACAGTGCCGATACGGGTGCGCTTTGGCTAAGGCGCTTAGGCCTTTCGCTGCGCGCCTTGGGCGAGCTGGGCTTGTTGTTGTTGGAGGTACTGGGCGACGAGGCGGGAGCGCTCGATGGCGAATTGCTTGACGTCGCGGTTGGGTGAGCCGGCCAGCGCGTTCAGCAGCTTGGTGACTTTGTCGATCTGACGCGACTGGAACAGCGCTTCGAAGTAGTTGTTGGCGAGCCGAACGTCGCGCGCCATCTTTCCTTCGTGCGGCGCGAGCACGGCGATCACGTTGTCGAGATCGCCGGCCGCGCCGTAGAGGGCGGAAAGGCACAAGATCGCGAGAGGGTCGTCGGCATTGCGCGCCACGGCTTTCTGCGCCCACTGGATGGCCTTGCCGCGGGTCGCTTCCTCATTGGCGTAAAAGCCTTGGATGGCGACGTAAGGAGCAACGCTCTTCTGGTTCACCTGCGCGCCGGCGAGCTCTTCGACCGCAGCCACCGCCTTGTCTTCGCCCTCCGCATCGCGAACGATTTGGTAGTAGTAGGCCCACGCGTCCACGCAATTGGCGTCGATGCTGATGGCTCGCTGCGCCATCGAGCGCTCTTCGGTCTTGTTGCCCTTCGCCTCGGCCAGCTTGGCGAGGTGCAGCGAAGGGTACGGGTTTTCCGCCATCAAGTTCTGCGCGCCGCGCAGCGTGCCTTCGGCTTTGTCCAACTTCTTCAGCTGGAGTTGGGCGACGCCGAGCGCGAGCCAATCGTCCCCCTGCCCGCCTTTGGCGACGATACGCGAGAGCACGGACTCCGCGGTCTCGGTGCGGCTATACTTGAGCAGCTCCTGGGCCAGGATGCGGCCGCGGTTCAAATCGTCAGGCGCCTCGTCCCAATGCTTTTGCAGTCCCGCCAGGAGGTCCTCGAGCCCGATGGCGATGGGGCGGCCCTGATCGTCCTGGACCTGGACGGCGGGGCCATTGAAACCGAGCAATTTCCACATCTGTTCGGGCGTGACGGCTACCGGCCCTTTTTCGAGCTGCGCTTTGAGCTCGTCCGTGGGCGTCGACAGAGGCAAGACGATGAGGGCATTTTGCGGGATCCCCCCGGGAAACGCAGCCACCGGCGCGACGATGGCCGCGCCGCCGCCGATGGAGAGTCCACCCGGGGGACCGTTGGAGCTTCCCGCTCCACCGGGGGCCCCCGGTCGCGCAGCGCCGGCCGGCGGAGAATTGGAACCGTTACCTCCCGCCGTGAGGTCCAATCCGGTTTTTCCCGGCGAATTGGTGTTGCCAGTGCCCAGGACGCCCATGTCGATACACTCCTCTTCTTAACGCTACGGTGTCAGTTCCTCGCCATTACCCGATCGCGAACCCGCCGATTCCGTCCTGCGGCCACGGTCTTTTGCGCGACGGAAACCTAGCAGCCGCGCCCGGGCGCGAGCAAGGGACACCCCACCGCCGACCCCTCCGCCGGAGCGACGGGAACGTCAGATGGCGCTCTTTGCGGCTTGGAGGGCGGCGGCGTAATCAGGCTCGGACGCGACCTCTTTCACGTACTCGACGTGACGAACCTTGTCGTCTTTGCCAATCACGAATACGGCACGCACGAAGAGACCCTTGGCGGGCGCAAACACGCCGTAGGCCGGCCCGAAGGAGCGATCCTTGAAATCCGACAGGGCCTCGACGCGATCGCTCCCCGTCGCGCCGCACCACCGCTTTTGCGCGAACGGCAGGTCGAGCGAAACGACGTAGACTTTGACCCCCGGAAGATTCGCAGCTTCTTGGTTGAAGCGCTTCATCTCCACGTCGCAGACCGCGGTGTCGAGCGACGGCACGGCGCAGAGGATGCGCGGCGTTCCGGCGAGCTGGGAGCCCGCCACGCTCTTCATGTCCGGCGCGGTGACGGCGAAATCGGAGGGAGCGGTGTCCCCGGTTTTGAGCGCGGGGCCCATCACGTCGGTGGGCGTTCCCTTCCATTGAACGGCGGCTTTGCGTACCTCAGGCATGGCCGAGACATGCAGCGGCCTTCGCTGCGTTGTCAAGAGTCGTGTGCAGGGGCCGGGTTCCGAATAAAGTCCGCCTTGCGCAGCCTTGCGCCGTATGCGTACCTTGGGACGGCCGAGCAGCCCGTTTCGTTCGGCCGGTCAGGGAGCAACCATGTCGGGTCGTCGATCGCAGTCGGCATTTCGTCTCGTCGTCGTCTGCGCAGCGCTCGTCGCTGCCAGCCTCGGGGCCCGCACCGCCCGCGCCGAAGACATGATCATCAAGCGCCCCGGCGACCACCCTGTTTACTCGGTGGAAATCGAGCCCCATTTGACGCTCGCCTTCCTCATCCCTTCCGCAGGCTCGAGCGGGGTCGGCATTGGGGGCCGTTTCACGATCCCCATCGTGAAAAACGGCTTCGTCTCCAGCATCAACAACAGCGTGGGGATCGGGTTCGGTCTCGACTGGATCCACTACAACGGTTGCTATCGCCGCTGGGGAAATCCCTATTCCTGCCCCAACTTCGAAACCTTCATCCTCCCGGTGGTGATGCAGTGGAACTTCTTTCTCTCCACGCACTGGAGCGTCTTCGGCGAGCCGGGACTCGCCATCAACTTCAACGGCTACGGCTCGTGCGTCGATTTCTATTACAACGATCGGGGCGAGCGTCAGGGTTACGTGTGCGGCGATAGGCCGAATCGCCTCGGTGTCGACCCGTTCATCCTCTTCGTCGGGGGGCGCTACCACTTCTCCGAGACGACCGCGCTGACCATGCGAATCGGCTGGCCCTACGCCAGCATCGGCGTGTCGTTCATGCCTTGATTTCAGGGCCCTGCCCCGCCCGCCCGAGCAGGGGTCCGGGGTAGGTCGTGCTGGTCGTGGCGCGGCGCGAATCCCGTGGCTAGAATCACACTTACATGACCGTCCTCTTCGGCATCCTTGGGCTCGGCCTTCTGATGGTCGTCCACGAGCTCGGGCACTACTTGGCAGCGCGGGCTTTCAAGATGAGAGTCACGCGGTTCTCGATCGGATTCGGGCCGGCTCTGTTCCGCCACACGCCGAAAGGGAGCCCCACCACGTACCAGATCGCCATCATCCCCCTTCTTGCCTACGTGCAGATCGCCGGGATGAACCCGCTCGAAGACGTGGCGCCCAACGACGAGGGCAGCTACGCCAACGCCAGCCTCTTCGGGCGAATCACGACCATCGTCGCCGGCCCGCTTGCCAACTACCTCTTCGCGTCGGTGCTCTTCTTCGGAGCCATGGTGATCGGGGGGCTCCCGGTGCCGACGACCAAGGTCGCCGTTCAGCCAGGCAGCGCCGCTGAAGCCGGCCAGATGAAGACCGGGGACAAGGTGGTCGAGGTCGCCGGCAAAGAGATCACGGAATGGGATCAGATGCGGACGCTCATCGCCCAGAGCCCGAACAAGCCGGTCGACATCGGGGTCGAGCGCGAGGGCAAGGTCGTCCATTTGAACGTCACGCCGGCCACCATCGCCAGCGGCGAAGGGCGCATCGGCGTGGAAGCGCAGTACTACTCGCGGCCCGCCACCATGCGCGAGTCGGTGACGTACGCAGTCAAGAAGCCCGCCGAAGTCGTGGCTGACACGATGATTGGGCTTGGACAAATGCTGACCGGCAAGCAGAAGGCGGACCTCGCCGGACCGGTCGGTATCGTCCGCGAGACCGCGCGGGCGGCGCGGGGCGGCCTGGCGCCCTTCTTCTCGATCTTGGGGCTGATCTCGGCCTACCTCGGCGCCTTCAATCTGCTGCCCATTCCAGCGCTCGACGGCGGGCGTCTCATGTTCCTCGCCTACGAAGCGACCACGCGGCGACGCCCCGACCCCAAGGTCGAGGCGCAGGTCCACGCGGTCGGTCTCGTCATGATGCTGGCCCTCGTGCTCGTGGTGACGTTCGTCATCGATATTCCCGGTCGCGGTCACTGACGCGGTCGTCGCGCGCGCGCACGTTCGAGAAGTGACTGTTTCGATCCGGCTGCAAGGGTACGCGCTGCACCGGGGCGTCATGACCGCGGTCACGCTTGTCCGATGCGATGGGCCCCTCGCGTTCGAGCAGGACGGGCGGCGTGCGCGGGTGTCGCAGCTCACGGTGCAGCGCAGCGACGCGGGGGTCACGCTATCGGACGGGCACGGCTTGGAGGTCGATTTGGTCGAGCACCTCTTGGCTGCCCTCGGCGGTCTCGGCATTCGAAGCGGTGTGACAGCAATCGTGGAAGGAGCGGAGCTTCCGATTTTGGACGGTGGGGCGCGCACTTTCGCCGACGCGCTCGTGGCGCTCGAGCTGCCCGCGCGATCGCCGGAGCCCGGGGACCTGATCGTGAGCAAGCCGGGCCGCCTCTCCGCGGGCAGCAGCTCTTATACGTTCGACGTCGCTGACGACACCGCCCTGTCGATCGAAGCGGTGTTCGATCACCCCGCCATCGGTACCGAACGTGCGAGCTGGGACGGGTCGTCACGTACCTTTCTCGAGTCGATCGCGCCCGCACGCACGTTCGGATTTCGCGCCGATGGGCCCGATCTCTGGCGCCGCGGGCGCGCCGAGCTCGCCGTCAGCGCGGCTGACTCCGATGCAAGGGAGGCTTTTTCGCGAGCGGTGATCGTCTTCGATGCGACGGGACCCGTCGCCGCAGCGGGACAAGCTCCGCCGTCGGCCGGCGAGATCGGCCGCCACAAGCTCCTCGACCTCATCGGCGATTTCGCCCTCCACGGTGGACCACCGCGGGGTCGCGTTCTCGCGAGCAGGCCGGGCCACACGGCTTCGCATCGAATCATCCGCCAAGCGCTCGCGCTCGGCATACTATCGCGACGATGAGGCGCGTGGCCGAACGATGGGCGGGCACTGCGGTGCTGCTCTTTCTGGCGCGCGCGGCGGCGGCCCAGGTGGCGCTCCCCGGCGACGAACCGACCGACCCCTATGCGTTGCCCGACGCCCCCGCTCCGCCAACGTTGCCCGACTTGACGCATCGGGCCCTCGCCGCCTCGCTGGAGAACACGTTCGCGAGCATCCAGAACGCGGCGCCGCCCGGCCAAGCGCAGCTGGGGCGAACCTTCGGATGGATGGAACGTCTCGAAGTCGAGCAAGCGCTGTCGATTCGCCGCTGGTACGTCGGCGTGGCCGAGCAAGTGGCCCTCGGCAACCCACTGAACGAAGGATTTCAAATGGTCGCCGGCAATCCCGAGGTGTGGGGCCGCACGTTGTGGGCCTCGCAGGCCGGCCTCGCTTATGGCGGCGGGCTCGGTGCGGTCCTGCCCGCCTTCCGTCGCAGCGCTGGGTCGAGCACACTGACGCAAACCGTCGCCGTCGTTCGACCTTGGGACTACGCCGACTTCGTCAACGGCGACTTCATTCTCCGCCCTTTTTTCGATGTGCGCGGCATCGATGGGAGGGTCATGCTGCAGCTTCGTCAGGGTATCGACTGGGATCAGGCGAGTGGCGCGCTCACCAGCCGCACCACCTTCTACATCGGCTATCGCCCTGTCGAGCTCTTCGGGCTCGGCCTGGAAGCGTGGGAGATTTACCTGATTCAAGCGGCGCAGCGCAAAGACGACGGACGCGCGGCGTATGCCGTCAGCGCGAGCGTCCGGCTGATGACACGCGTCCTCACACCCGCGGTGAGCATCGTCGCGCCCATCGCCCGACCCCTCTACGACGCAGTCGAAGCCTTCTGGGCCATTCGCCTGACCATGAGCGTGATCCTCGAACCCAGCGCCTCGGCCTCGGCGGTGGGAAGCACGCGTTGACGGTCGAACGAGGCGCGGCACATCGGGCACCCCCGAGCCGAGGATCCGCCGAGCCTACCCATCGCGCTCTTCATTGCTTTCTGGCGAAGCTTTGCCAATGTACGCAATACGGATGCAAAGGCGGCTCTGGATCGGCATAACGGCGCTCTTCCTATGCACGGTCGCCGCCCCATCGGTTCGCGCCGACGAACTTCCCGGCATGCGCCGCGAAGCCGAGCACGTCGTCCACTTGCTCGACTACGTGGCGGCGGACTACGGCGCGGCGCTCGCCGGCGACGGCCGTCCCAACGAAACGGAGCTCGACGAGCAGCGGGAGGTGCTCGACGAGGCGGCGCGCCACGCGACCAAGCTCGATCCGCAGGAGGGCACGCCGCACGCGAAGTGGCTCTCGCAAGACATCCAGAACTTGAAGAGCCTCGTCGCTGCGCGCCGCCCGGCAAAGGAAGTGGAGGACGCGGCGCGTTCGGCGCGCGGGCAGGTGGCGGCCCTCTACGACCTCGTGGAAGCGCCGTTCCAAACGCCATCGCGCGAGCGTGGCGCGGAGCTCTACGAGCAGCATTGCAGCGCGTGCCACGGATCGGACGGACGCGCCGACACGCCGCGCGCCCTCGAATATACGCCGAGACCCGCCAATTTTCGGAGCACGGAAGTATCGCGCAAGCTTTCGCCGCTGCGCGTCTTTACCGCGCTGCGGTTCGGCGTTCCCAAGACGGCCATGGCCCCCTTCGATTTTTTCTCCAACGCCGAGAAGTGGGACATCGCTTTCTACGTGCGATCGCTCGATCACGCCCTACCCTCCGAAGCCACCGGCGCGCTGCGCCTGTTCAGCCTCGCCGAGCTGGCGCGCGAAAGCGACGACGAGATCCGCGCCGACCTCGAGCGCGCCGGCTTCGCCGCGGGCCGTATCGAGCGTGCGCTCGACGAGCTCCGCGCGCGCGCCCCTTACGACCCCGAGACGCTGAATCCCAAGGGCACCGCGCGGTTGGTCCTGCGCGCGCGCACCGAGCTGCGTCGGGTGAGCGCCCTGCTCGTTCGCGAAGAACGCGAAGAGGCGCGAATCGCGCTCTTGCGCGCCTACCTCGACGACGTCGAGCCGCTCGAAGCGCCCCTCAGGACCGCCGACCCCGGACTCGCGCTCGACATCGAAGATCGTTTCAAGCAGCTTCGCCGCGACATCAGCGAAGGGGGGCCGCGCGCGGAGATCGATCGGGGGCTCGCGTCGCTTGCAACCCAGCTGGCGCGCGCGGGACGCAAGCTCGACGACGCGAGCGCCACCCCGTCCTTCGTGACCACCATGTTCTCCAGCGCCGGCATCGCGCTGCGCGAAGGGGTGGAAGCGGCCCTGCTCATCGCGGCGCTCCTGGCGGTGGTGGGCCGGGCGGGGACGCCGGAGCGCAAGCGCTGGGTCCATGCCGGCTGGATCAGCGCCGCCTTCGCCGGAGCGGCCACCTGGTTCGCATCCCAGTACTTCTTGGAAATGTCCGGTCTCAGCCGCGAGCTCATCGAGGGAGTGAGCGCCCTGCTCGCTTCGACGGTTCTCTTCTACGTCAGCTATTGGCTCTTCGCCAAACGCGAGACGGCGCGCTGGGTCTCGTACCTGCGCGGCAAGGCGAGCGGCGGCGCGGCCTGGTCTCTATTCGGCATCGCGTTTTTGGCCGTCTACCGCGAAGCGTTCGAGACGGTCATTTTCTACCAAGCGCTCATCGCGCAGCCCGGCGCGACGTCGGCCGCGGCGACCGGCGCCGTGCTCGGCGTGGCCGCGCTCATCGGCATCGTCGTGGCCTACGGGCGCGCCGGCAGGTTCGCGCCGCCGCGGTCGTTCTTCGCTTTCTCGAGCCTGCTGCTCTATGCGCTGGCGATCGTCTTCGCCGGACAAGGGATTTCGGCGCTGCAAACGACGGGACATCTCCCTTTCCACCCCGTTCGGTTGCCGCACCTGCCCGCGCTCGGCGTCTATTCCACGCTGGAGACGTACCTCGTGCAAGCGACGCTCATCGCGCTCGCCATCGGGGCCGCCATTGCGCTCCGATCTCAGCGCGAGCCGCCGGCGCCGCCCGGTCCAGGTCGCGATGGCATGGCCGGCTCGCGCGAAGGAGCGAAACTTTGATCGAGCTTGATGGTCGGTAAAAGCCGCTCGGCCACGACGGCCAACCGATCGGCGACGGCCCCTTCGGCGGCAGGCCCGTCGGCCTCGGTTGCATAGGCGACGAGCAAACAGCGACGCACCTCACCCACGATGGCGAGCACGAAGCCGCCGATCGAGGGAGCGTCCGCCGCAGTCCCGGTGAGTCCCACGATCACGCGCGCACGCTGACTGTCGAGTGGACGAACGCCGTCGTCGAGCAAACGCGATGCCTCGAGGTCGGGCAGGCTCGGATCCCATCCGCGGGCGCGTGCATAGCAGGCCCCGCGCGTCACGTTCTCGTCTTCGCGCCAACTGCGCAGGATGATCTTGGAGCGCGTCCCTTCGTGGGTTGCCCGCAGCCAGGCCGAGCGGTGATCGTCGATCCTCCACGCCGGGCCATCGGGAAGGCGGAGGGAGAGCTCGAAGCGCTTGGAATGGAAAGTCGCCCACGGCGTGCCGTCGAATGTTTTCGACTGCGGAGGGTCGGTAGAGGTGGGCGCCGCTGGCGCAGGCGGCTGCGGCGCGGAGCCACAGGCGGAAATGAAAACGAACGACGCGACGACTGCTACACGCGCGTGAGCCATTCCGGATGATGGCTGTCGGACCCTTTGACCACGTCGAAGTAACGCGCTTGCAGACGCTTGGTCATCGGACCCACTTTTCCATCGCCGACCGAGCGATCGTCGACCTCGCGAATGGGCGTCACTTCTGCGGCGGTGCCGGTGAAGAACACCTCATCGGCGAGATAGAGCTCGTCGCGCGTGATGCGATCCTCGAAGACGGGGATGCCCTCCTCGCGGGCGAGGGTCAGGATGGTGTCGCGCGTGATACCCGCCAAGATCGAGCTCGAAAGGGGCGGGGTGAAGAGCTTTCCTTTCTTCACGATGAAGAGGTTCTCGCCCGACCCTTCGCTGACGAATCCTTGCGTGTCGAGCAAGACCGCCTCGTCGTAGCCGCCGAGCTTGGCTTCTCCTTTGGCGAGCACGGAGTTCGTGTACTGGCCCATCATCTTGGCCTTGGCGAGGCTCACGTTGATGTGGTGGCGCTGCCAGGAGGAAATCTTGACGCGAATGCCCCCTTCGAGTGCCTCGTGACCGAGGTAAGCACCCCACTTGTACGCGACGATGAACGCGCGCACGGGGTTGTTCGGCGCATAGACGCCCATTGCCCCCTCGCCGACATAGACGAGGGGTCGCAGGTAAGCCTCGTCCATCCGGTTGTGGCGCATGAGCTCCACCGACGCTTTGCACAGCTGCTCTGCCGAGTAGCGTGGCTTTAGCTGGATGAGCTTGCAGGAGTCGAGCAATCGGTCGATGTGATCCCGCAAGCGGAACACCGTCGTCGACCCGTCGGCGCGCCTGTACGCGCGAATGCCTTCGAACGCGCCGAGACCGTAGTGGAACGTGTGCGTCAGGACGTGCACCTTGGCGTCGTCCCAATTGACCAGCTCCCCGTCCATCCAGATCTTTTCGACCTTATCCACCATCCTCGCAACCTCCAGACCGGCACCCATGGCTACCACGCCCCGAAAAGGCCGTCACGGCGGCGGGGGCCCCAAAATGCCTGGACGCCGACGAATTTTTCGATTGGCCGATCGCAGTAACCGCCGCGAGGCCACTGCCAGCCCGGCATGCGCATCTGCTGGAGCCGTGCTATCCGCGCGACCGATTTCCGCGCGGTCCGCTCGCGGCATTTCCGCCGCTAGCCGGACGCGCGGCCAAGAGAACGTACATGGCACCAGTGCCCCCGTGCTTCGGGCGCGCGGTGACGAAGCAGAGGACGTCGCGCGCCACCGGCGCCGTCGAGAGCCAATGGGCCACTTCGTCGCGCAGGACCGCTCGGCCAGCGCGGGAATGGATACCCTTACCGTGCACGACGAGGACCGCGCGCGCGACAGGCCCGCGAGCCCTCGCGCAAAACGAACGAACCGCCGTTTCTGCCTTTTCCACGGTCATCCCGTGGAGATCGAGGGTATCGAACACCGGCAAGAGGCCGCGCGCGAGATCGCGGAGCCGTCGCTCGAACCCCACCCGCGCACCCTGTAGGGTGGTCTCGTCAGTGCGCATTTCGAAGGCCGGCGCTTCCATCGACGCTCGTGCAGCCGGGGGGGACGCCTCGTTCTGTCGGACAGGCGGTGGAACGCGTTCGACCCTCGGGGGTAGCGGATGCACGCCGCGCGCGTAGTCGTCCGACCCGAGGCGCAGCGGGGCCGTGGGGAGCCTCTTTTTCAACCTTCTTCCTCGGACTGCCTGCGCGCACGCAACGCCGTGATGACGCTCTGGATTCCCGCCAGCTGGCCGTCGGCGAAATGCCAGTCGGTGTCGTCGAGCTCGGGGAAGTCGTGCGGGTTTCGGATGTCCTCCGCGGTGAGCCCGGGGCGAAGGCGCCGCGCCAGCTCGATCACCTTGCGCGACTGTAGCTCCTCCATGGCGGTCAAGAGCGACATCACCTCGTCGATGGCCGCCGCCCGATCCGTCTTGACGCTCACGGCGACCAATCGAGCGACGGCTTTCGATCGAGCAAATCGAAAGCCCGAGCCAGCGCCAGGAGAACCAAGGCGTGGGTGATGTCGCCGTTGCGGATGCAATTGCGGATCTCTTCGCGCGTGAGAAGCACGACTTCGCAATACTCGCCTTGATCGAAATGAGGGTCACTCTGCCATTCGGCGCCCACCACGAGGAACATGTGGTGCCAGTTGTCTTGCAACGCGGGGTTGGGACGATTCACGCCGAGCCGCGCCAGCCTTCCTCCGCCATATCCCGTTTCCTCGCGGAGCTCGCGCATCGCGGCTTCGGCCGGGCTCTGCCCTTCATCGATGATGCCACCCGGCACTTCCAATGTCGGCGCGTCGATCCCGTGCCGGTATTGCCGCACGAAGACGAACTTGCCGTCCTTGGCGACGGGCACCATCGATACCCAGTCGCGCATGGCGAAGGTATAGGCGTGATGCACGTGCTCGCCCTGCGCATCGACGAGCTCGTGCCGGTGGAGGGTGAAGATCCGATAGTCACCTAGGCATTCGCTCGTCTTGCGATGAATTCTCGACATGGCCTTGCTCCTCGGCCAAAGACCGGCCCCCGCTCAGGGTAGCAGGGTGTCGCGCGGGTCTGTGCCCTCGCCTTAAGGCGCGAATACGCCTTCTTGACTTTCGCCCCCCCACCAAGGGGCGGTCGTGCGCGCGTCGACTTTGGTATCGCTGCCGCCGAGCGGCGGGCGCGGCGCGCCCGGATGTGTCTGTTCGTCGAGGGGAGCGGCCGGATCGGGCGGGGCAATGCCACTGGTGTTGGAAGCCGAATCCTTGGGCGGCCAAGTGGCGACATACCGCGCTGGCTCGCCTGGACCCGATGCGTCGATCCAATAAACGTGACCGGTGCCCGCCGGGCGCACGTCGAGGTGAACGAACGAGCTGTTCGGATAGTACCCGCAGCCAGTGTCGGGAAGCGTCCGGCAAAACTCGACGAGTTTCTCGTTCGGTACACCTTCCACGCGCAGATCGAGCGCGCGCGCCGACTGATGAAAGCTCCCCAAGCTCGTCGGCCGGTAACCCGAGACGAGCGTGATTTTCCGGGCTTGAAAACGATCGACGACGCTCTGCAGCCGCGTCACGAGGCCCTCGTGGATCCGTTTGATGCCCGGCAACCATTCGCGGTGCGCGGCGCGGCGGATCCGAGACGCCAGCGCGCTCGGCCTGGCGATGTTCATGGGGCGAACGAGGATCGACAGCTGCTCGACCGCCGCCGAGTTGGGACGGCCGTTGCATCGGGTCAAGACGACCGTCTGCGCATCGCCCCCGAAGCCCCGCTCGAACTGAACGGCATCGCGCACGCACGGGGCCTTCAGCGATGCACCTGCGCTCGCAGCCGCCGCGGCCTTGCCTTCGCGCGGCGCGGCGCGGGGGCCGCCCTTTCCGCCTTCGACCTCGCCGGCGACGCCCGGCTTGCTGCGGGGAGCGGCGCGTTCGACCCGCTGGTCGAGCGGCGACGATCCGCCGCGTTGGCGCGCCCGCGATTTCCCGTCCGCCGGCACGAGGGGTGGCGTGACGGTAACGCTGGCCGCCGCGGCCTTGGGCGCGGCCGCGCCGATCGGTATCACGAACGCAGTGATCGCCAATGCGACGCCGCTCAAGGCCACCCCCCTAAGCACGGCTCTGTCGACTCTTCGCCATACCCGATCTTGATCGGTCACTTCAGCGAGGCGGCCACTTGGGCCGCGCCGACGGCCGGATGATGGTTGGGGCCTCTGTTTTCCCGATCGGTAACCCATGGCCGTTCCTCCAAGCGCCCGAGCCCGTTTCGTGCCCGAATCTTCCCTTCGCATGCCCCACCCGAGGAGGACCAATTTCCTGCGAGGCCCCGCGCCGCGGCTGTGGTAGCGAAGGCCCGCCATGACCCCGTCGGAATTCGAAACCCGCCTGCGCGAGCTCATGCGCGCTCACGTCGTCTCCGTCGAGAACGCCCACTCCATCGAATGCCAAGGCTGCGAGAAGTGCCTGCTCTGCACCTTCTGCCGCGATTCGAAGAGCCTGACCCGCTGTCACTACTGCACGGCGTCGTCCAATTGTACGGATTGCGCCCACTGCCGCGCCTGCACGTCGTGCCTCGGCTGCAGCCACTGCATCGCCAGCGAAGGCTGCACGGGGAGCAACTACCTCGTCAAATGCGTGGGACTCTCCGACTGCTCGTATTGCTTCGGATGCGCCGGCCTGTCGCACAAGGATTTTCACATCCTGAACGAGCCCCACGGACGCAAGGAGTACTTCGCCATCACCAGCAAGCTCGCCCAATCTTTGCGGCTCTAGGAAGATGCGCGCCGTCGTTCAGCGCGTCGCCGCGGCTCGGGTGGAGGTGGCGGGGGAGTTGGTCGGGCGCATCGAGCATGGCCTCGTCGCGTTCGTCGGCATCGGGAAGGGGGACGGCGAAGCCGAGGCGCGCTATCTGGTCGACAAGATCGCCAGTCTTCGCGTTTTCGAGGACGAGCTGGGCAAGATGAACCGCGCCCTCGCCGACGTCGGGGGAGGACTTCTGCTCGTGAGTCAATTCACGCTCTATGGCGACACGAGCCGCGGGCGGCGCCCCGGTTTCGACCGTGCCATGCCACCGGCCGAAGCCGAGCGGCTCTACGATCACGTCGTGATGCTCGCGCGGGCGCGGCATTCGCCGGTCGAAACAGGCCGTTTCCGCGCCGATATGCGAGTGCTCGTCGACAACGACGGCCCCGTCACACTGCTTTTGGAAACGCCGACGGTCTGAGCGACGCGACCGGACGGCGGTGCTGCGCTTCGCCGAAGCTACCGCGTGCGACTTGCCGCCAAACGTACGGCGAGATCGATCGCCGCCTTCATCCCGCGCGCGTCGGCTTCGCCGCGCCCCGCGATGTCGTACCCGGTGCCATGGTCGACGCTGGTGCGGATGATGGGCAGTCCCAAGGTCACGTTGACCGCTTCACCGAAGCCGACGAGCTTCATAGGGATGGTCGCCTGATCGTGGTACATCGCGACGACGGCGGCGTAGTGACCGGAGCGCGCATGACGAATGGCCGTCTCCGCACCGACGGGTCCGGTGACGGTCGCGGCAATGCGCGAGCGCGCGATCCTCAGGCGAGCGAAGTCGATGCCTGGCACGATGCTTTGCGATTCTTCGCTGCCGATGAGGCCGCCCTCTCCCGCGTGCGGATTGAGGCCGGTGACGACGATGCGCGGCTTCTTGCTGCCGAGTCTCGACATCAACCAGGCCGTCCAAAACACTGCTCCCGCCACCTTTTTCGATGTCAACGCCTTGGCCACGCGGGCGATGGGCAGATGCGTGGTGACGAGTGCAATGGTGAGCTCCTCCGCCCAAAACGCCATGACCACTTCGTCGGCGTTACAGCGGGCAGCGAGGTATTCGGTGTGCCCGCGAAAGCCCGATGCAGCGCGGCTCGATGAGGCGATGGCGCTCTTGGAGACGGGTCCCGTCACCAGCGCGCGCGCCGTTCCTGACTTCACGAGATCCATCGCTTGATCGATCCACGCGAGCTGCGCCGCACCGCCCTCTCGGCTCGGTTTACCCGGTCGGGCGCGCGCGATCGCGATGGAGGCAGCTGGGGCGTAGCACCCGATGAGGGGTGTTCGCTTCTCTCCCTCCAGTTCTCTCATCGAGCGCTCGTCGACATCGACGAGGCGTTTTTTGGGGAAGCCCACGATCGTTGCAGCGCGTTCGATCACCCGCCGGTCCCCCACCAGCACGATGGTAGCGTCCCGCGCCTCGGCAGCCGCTTGCACGGCCACCTCGGGTCCGATTCCCGACGGACAGCCCACGGAAATGGCGATGACCGGCTTCGGCATGTGGCGCGGTGCTTCTACTCCTCCCGAGGCGGCACTTCGAGAAGAAATGCCCGGGCTTGGGATCTAGAGCTCGCCGTCTTCCCAGATCACGCGCTGTCGAGTCTCGAACCAGTGCTCGACGTGCGGCTCGTAGCGGCGTTCGATGATGCTGCGCCGGATCTTCATGGTCGGCGTGAGAAAGCCGTTGTCGGTGGTCCAAGCTTCCTTCACCACCACCGCGAACTCGAGTTGCTCGTGCGGGTCGAGTCCCGCGTTGACCTCGCTGACGAGACCGCTGAGCTCGCGGCCGAGCGCCTCGCGGGGCAATCCCGTGGCGAGGGCCTGGCGCGCGTCCTCGGAAAGCATGAGCAGCGCGTAGGTGGCGGCCTGGTTGGCTCCGCACACGCAAACAGCCTCGATCTTGGGGTGTGAGCTGAGGCGATTCTCGATAGGGACCGGCGCTACGTATTTGCCCTTGGTCGTCTTGAACAGCTCTTTGACGCGGCCCGTGATGCGCACTCTCCCCTCGTCGTCGATCTCCCCCATGTCGCCGGTCTTGAAGAAACCGTCGGATGTGTAACAAGCGGCCGTCATTTCGGGTTCTTTGTAATAGCCGAGCATCTGGGCCGGACTCTTGACGAGAAGCTCGCCCTGCTCGCCGATGCGGCATTCGACGCCGCGGTTCGCGTGTCCGACGTAACCTGGCCGCGGCGCTTCGGGACGGGTGAAATGCGAATACGCCATGTTCTCGCTCATCCCATAGGCCTCGAGGAGATCGAGCCCGAGATTCCGATACCAAGCAATGATCGGCCCGGGCAGCGGCGCAGCGCCGGTGAACGCCAGGCGCACATGTTCGAGCCCGAGGCCCTCCAGAATCTTGCGTTTGATTCTGCGGCCGACGATGGGAATTCGAAAAAGGAAGTCCTGCTTTTTCTGCGGCAGCTTGGCCTGCACGGCGAGATAGAACTTCGTCCACAGGCGCGGCACCGAGAAAAAGATGGTCGGACGCGCGCGGCGCAAATCATCCAAGAACGTGTCCAGCGACTCGGCGAAGAACACCTGAAAGCCGCGGTAGATGGACAGATTTTCCACCACCATTCGTTCGGCTACGTGCGCGAGAGGAAGATAAGAGAGTATGCGGTCATCGGGCGTGGCCGGAAACATGTCGTGCATCAACATGCCGACGATGTTGAACGAGCGGAAGCTCTGCATGACCCCTTTGGGCCGTCCGGTGCTGCCCGAGGTGTAGACGATGGTGGCCAGCTCATCGAGCGCGCGGTCGGGCGCTCCCGCGAGTGGCGCGGTTCGTTCGACGATGTCCTCCCAACGCGGCCCCTCCGTCTTGGGCGCGAGGGGCAATGTAATGATAGGAAGACCAGCCGGGACCCCGTCCTTCATCCGCTCCCAACCGTCGAGCTTGCCCACGAAGAGCAGCCGCGCGTCGCTGTGCTCGAGGATGTAATGGACCGTCTCCGCATTGGTGATGGGATAGAGCGGTACCGTCACGTGCCCCGCCATCCAGATCGCCCAATCGGCCATGATCCAATGGGCGGAGTTTTTACCGAAGAGCGCGATCTGACTGTGCTCCGGAAGGTTCAGCGATTTCAGGTGCGCGGCCATGGAGCGCACCTCTTTCATGATGTCGCGCCAGCGGTATTTTGCGACTTGGCCCTTTCCGACGGGCTGCGTGAAATGCACGGAGTCGGGAAGCGTCTTCTCCCAGTGATAGAGACACGCGAGAGGGCTCGACTCTGCGAAAGGGTGTTTCGTCATTGATTCTCACCGAACGCCGAGGGCGCGCATGAGTTTGAGCTGTTTGGTGATGAGACCCGGGTAGGCGCTCAGCGTAGCGCCTTTGCGCCCCGCCAGCGGAAGAAGATGCTGCACCGCGACCAAGCAAGCCCACTGACACGCGAAGTTCCGAGGCTGTGGAGCCAATCCGCTGGCGAACTGCGGTTCGATGGCGCCGATGCTGTAGTCGCTAGTTCTGCTGCTTGGCGGCGAGTGCTTCGGCGGCGAGATCGTCGTAACTCATGCGCGACGCGCGCTCGTACTCCCCCTCGCTGTAGAGATCGTACATCAGCTCGGGGGGGACACCGGCCATTCGCGATGCGACGCCGCCGAGAAGTGGGCCGAGCAGTGGATGCTTGACCGTCTCGCGCAGCGACAAGAGGAAGCGCCAGAAGGGCCGCGCCGCCACCTCCGGTTTCGCGCCGAGGAGCTGTCCGCGTTTGAACGCCTCGCGCAGCCTTTTTCCCGAGGGATCGACCATGGTCATGGGCTGAAAAAAAACGTCGCGGAAGAAAGGCTTGGCGGCCAAGAGCACGTTGGCGAACGCCCAGATCGCCTGAGCGCGCTCTGCCAGCGGTTGCGGTGGCTGTTTTTGCAACCAGGCTTGGTACCGAGGCGACGCGTAGTACTCCGTCATGTGGTAGTCGACGGCAATGTGTCGCGATTCGTCGCGGTTGATGAGGTCCATCGCGCGCTGGCTCATCGCGTCGTGCACGAAGTCGTTGATCGAGCGGAGCAGCGCGATGTCGAGGATGAGCTCTCCCGCCGTGATGTAGACGTTGGCAATCTCGGCCGAGAGGTGACGCACCGCATGGACGAAGTGCTTGCGAAACACCACCAGGCTCGAGCTCATCTCGTAGGCGCGCAGGCGATGCACGTCGTAATAGCGAGCCAGCCGCTCCGCGGCGCGGGCATGCCGTTCTTCGTCGGCCACGAAGGTAGCGAAGATCTTCTTCAGCGTGTCGTTCTCGGCGCGCTTACGCTGCTCGTCGAAGAGCGCACCGGCCAACCGCTCGATGCCCGCCATGTCGGTAAAATACTGAACGATGGCCATTTCTTCGTCGCGGCCCATGGAGCGCGGCGGAGCCGACCAATCGAGGTCGTCGATTTTCCACTGCCCCTTGCAGCACATGTCCAGCATGCGGTCGAGGTCCATGGCCCTCCATCTCTTCCGTGCGGGGAGCTGTCAACGCTTTTTCCGCGGCGTCTCCCCCTCCGAATCGGTGGGCGCCCGCAGCTTGTACCCCGCGCCGCGCAGCGTCTCGAGCGGAAACTCTTCCCCGAGCTTGGCTCTCAGCCTGCGCACGTGGATGTCGACCGTGCGCGGGCCTCCTTCGTAGCGCGCGCCCCACACCTTGGAAAGCAGCTGGTCGCGGGTGAGCGCTTTGCCGCGCCGTTCGCAGAGAAAGGCGAGCAGAGCAAACTCCTTGGCCGTGAGCGACACCGGCCGCCCTTTGGCCATCACCTCGCGCGCCGCCTTGTCGACGACGATATCGCCCACCTTGAGCCGTTCCTCGGTGGCAAACTCGCTTCGCCGCCATTCGAGCGCACGAATGCGCGCGTAAAGCTCGGCCGGCACGTAAGGCATGAGCACGAAATCGTCGAATCCCGCCGACGGCTCGAGGCGTGAGACCTGCGCCGTCGTCAAGGCGATGAGCGCCCCCACCCCCTCGAACCCGACTTGTCGCTTGATCGATCGCAGCGCCGCAGCGGCGAGATCGGGCCGATCCGCCGCCTCGACGACGATGGCGCGCGGCCGGATCTCGTGCGAATCGGTCTCCCGAAAAAGATCGACAGGATCGTCCCACAGATCGAGCGTGCGCACCTCCGAGCCGAGGCTGCGCAGGATGTTCGCTGCGCCTGCTTCTCTGTCGATTTCGGGACCGTGTCCGACGACGGCGATGAACGAAAGAGCTGAGGGCACGCGGCTATCTTCCTCGCGCCCCGCACAATCGCGGTCCGCTCCATGGCGCTACGCGTTCTCGGCGGTTCCCATCATCCAATCTGCGTTCCCCCCACTGTGATCTTCGAGATCTTGACCGTGGGGCAACCGACACCGACCGGCACGCTCTGCCCGTCCTTGCCGCAAGTCCAAATACCGTCCGAGACGCCAACGTCATGACCCAGCATCACTACATCACGCAGCGTTTCGGGACCGTTTCCAATGAGATTCACGCCCTTGAGAGGCGCCGTAATTCTTCCATTTTCGATGAGATAGCTCTCGGTGAGCGAGAAGACGAAATCGCCATTGGAAATATCGACTTGGCCGCCACCGAATTTTTTCGCAAAAACGCCGTATTTCACGCTCTTCACGATGTCCTCGGGATCGTCTTTGCCCGCCAGCAGGATGGTGTTCGTCATCCGCGGCATGGGATGACAAGCGAAGCTTTCGCGCCGTCCGTTGCCCGTCGGTTCGAGCTTGAAGTGCTTCGCGCTCAAGCGGTCGTGCATGTACCCCTTGAGAATGCCGTTCTCGATGAGCACGCTGCGCGCCGGTTCGTTGCCCTCGTCATCCACGTTGATGGTGCCGCGACTCTGCAGCAGCGTCGCATCGTCGACGACGGTGCAAAGGGGGCTCGCCACCTGCTGACCGACCTTGCCGCTGTAGTTGCTCGTCCCTTTGCGGTTGAAGTCGGCTTCGAGCCCGTGCCCGACCGCCTCGTGCAAGAGGATCCCGCTGTCGCCGGGGGCAAGCACGACTTCCAGCTGACCGGCGGGCGCTTCGCGTGCGTCGAGCATGATCACCGCTTCGCGCGCCGCTTCGCGGGCATGCCATTCCGGCCCCTTGTCGTCGAAATAGCCGAGCGTCATGCGCCCGCCCCCGCCGCTCGACCCTTCTTGACGGCGCCCGGCGCGCTCGGCGAGGGCGCGTACTCCGAAACGAAAGAGCGGCTGGCGATCGCGATGGATCCGACCGTCGCTGGTCGCCAGCAAGATCTCGCGTATTTCTTCGGCGAAGCTTGCTTCCGCTTTGATGATGGCCGGATCGTGCGCGTGGGCGGCGCGGCTGGCGCGCTCGAGCAGCTCCCGCTTGGCGAGACCGGGTGTGTCGATCGACAGGGTCGGGAGCTCGTAGCGGCTCGCGGCGCCGAGCTCGCGCAGCTTGACCTCGACCTGGCCGCCACCGGAGGAAGCAATCTGCGACGCCGTTTCCGCGGCTCGCTTCATGGCATCCCATTCGAGATCTTCGACGTACGCATACCCGGTGGCATCGCCGCGCTGGACGCGGACCCCGAGCCCCATCGAGACGCCGCGCGACGCCGTCTTCAAGATGCCTTCGTCGAAGACGAGCGCGCCGCCCGCCCGGTATTCGAAGAACAGATCGGCGTAGTCGCCTCCGCGCGCGAGCGCCACCGAGAGAAGCCTCGAACAGATGGCAGCGTCGATGCCGGCCGGACCGCCAAGAGCAAAGGGCGCGCGGTATTTTTCGCTCGTCGTCATTCGGTGCAAAGTGGGGCGGTGGCTTTGCCGCGTCAACCACCGCTCTGCCTCCGAACGGAGAGGCGCGAACGCCGCGGCCCGCCTCCCCCTGCCCTCGGCGATCCACGGAAAGAACGGAACCGCCGGCCGCCATACGCGGGAAGAACAGCCCGCCGGTCCGCTACCGAAGAGGCGACGGACGTGTCATACCTGGACCCACAACGCCTCTCCTGGAGCACCTGCGCCCTCAAGATGCTTCAGTTTGGGCCGGAGTCGAAGTATCAAGTCCATGTGTTAGAGTCGAGATTCGGTCGCTTACCCTCTTTTGGCCTTAGCCCCAGCCCGGTCAACACGGAGCGCCTAAGCCGCGTCGAGGCTCGAATCGTCCCGCGAAAAACCTGGCTCGCAACGTGGCTTACCTTGACCGATCACGCTAAAATCCCGTAGATTTACGGTACTTGCTCCGATGTCAGGCGGCATCGAAGCAGCTGCCTATCCACGCAACGACGGAGTGTCAGAAGAAGTGGCGATCGACCGTGAGAAGGTGCTCCTGGCCGCCCAGGGTTTCATCCAGAAAAAGAGATACGACAAGGCGGTCGCGGAGTACCAGAAAATCATCCAGCAGGATCCGGACGACGCGCGGACCCTCCTGAAGATCGGCGACCTCCAATCGAAGATGGAGGCCCACGCCGACGCGGTCGCCACGTACGATCGCGTGGGCAAGTACTACGCGGCACAGGGGTTCGCCCTCAAGGCCATCGCCGTCTACAAACAGATCCGGGAGATTATCCAGCGCCAAGTCCCCGCGATCGCTGACCGCTACGGTCACATCACGCTCCAGTTGGCGCAGCTCTACGAGCAGCTCGGTATCGTCAACGACGCGCTCGTCGCCTACGACGAGATTGCCACCCAGCTGCAGCGCGCCGGGCAAGATGGGCCGGCGCTCGACTATTTCCGCAAGCTCGTCGAACTCGACGAGTTCAGCCCACTCGCTCATCTTCGCCTGGCGGAGGCGTATTCACGGGTCAAGAGCATCGACGACGCCATCCGTCATTTCAGCATCGCCGCCGCGATGCTGATGAAGGCCAACCGCCACGACGACGCGCTCAAGGTGTTCGAGCGTCTGCTCCACCACCGGCCCGAGCCGATCTATGCGCGTCGCGCCGCCGAGATCTACCTCGAACGGAGCAAACCCAACGACGGCATGCTCGCGCTCGCCAAACTCCAGATCTGCTTCCAGGCCGACCCGAAGAGCCTCGAAACACTGTCCCTCCTTTCCCGCGCGTTCGTGGTCATCGGACAGCCGGCGAAATCGATCGAGGTGCAGAAAGAGCTGGCGCGCACCGCGAAAGAACAGGGCAACCACGGCATCTGGCGCGAGACCGTGAACAAACTCCTGCAGGTCGCCCCCAATGACGAGCAGGTGCAGCGGCTGGCGAGCTCGCCTCCAGGCAGGAGCGCATCGAGCGTGCCCGCTGCAGCGGTGGCGTCCGTCAGCGAGCCCCCGCCGTCGATCACCGAGTCCGAGACGGAGATCGAAGAGCTTTCTGCGGACGACATCGAGCTCGATCGGGCAGAGAATCTGCGGTCCCCCCCCACGTTGCGCGCCCCGCTTGGCAGCTCGCGCTCGCCCGCGAGCAACTCGCGTACACCTGCTGCGAGCTCGCGCGCCCCCAATGCGCGACCCGGCGCCGGCCGGCCGGCCCCCGACGCGCGCCCAGCGACGTTTTCTGCTCCCGAGCTCGAGGTCGGCGAAGCGGCCCTCGGACCCGGCGAGATCTACGCCGACGCGGACATCGACCCTTCGCTGCATCCGCGGCGCATCCTCTCCGACGCCGAGTCCTACTTGAAGCTCGGGCTACAGGAGAAGGCGATAACGAGGCTGCAGCAGGGCATCGAGGCGCAACCTCGGTTGGTCCTGCTGCGGCGCAAGCTGCGCGACGTGCTCTACGAAGCCGGCGACCAGGGGCGCACCGCCGAACAGATGGTGGCGATCGCCGGCATTCTCATCGAGGAGGGTGACACCGAAACCGCGGCCGAAGAGCTCAGCACGGTGCTCAGCTTCATCCCCCAACACGGGCCGGCGCGACAGATGCTGCTCGACCTCGGGTACGAGCTGCCGACGGCCGAGTACTCGACGGTCGAAGCTGCCGATCTTGCTGCGATGGAAGAGTCGGCGCACGGGATGGAGAGCGGTGAGCGTCCCAGCGGCTCGATGGCGGCGATCGAGGAACAAGAGGGACAGGACGAACGAGAAGAACAGGAAGAACTACGAGCACCAGAAGAACTACGAGCACCAGAAGAACTACGAGCACCCGAGGAACAGGGACCAAAGGAAGACGCGGTCCGCGCCGCGGCGATGGCCGACTACGACAGCATCGGCTCGTTCGAAGCCGCCCCGCCGGAAGAGGCGCTTCCGAGCTTTCCCATGGAGGACGAGGAGCCCGTCAGCGTGGCCCGCGTCGAGCACGACAGCCTCGCCCAGGCAGCCGCAGCTCCGAGGAAGGGGGGCACCGGCGAAGTCGTGGAGGACGCCTTGGAGGAGGCAGAGTTCTTCCTTTCACGAGGCCTTTTCGACGACGCGCGCGCCATCCTCGAAGAACACCTGCGAAGACTCCCCGATCATCCGCTCCTGGTCGAGCGCATGGAGGAGCTCGAGCAAGCCATCGCCGAGATGGCGAGTTCGAGCGGCACCCGGGAGCGCCCCGAGGCCGCCCAAGAAGAGCCGGAAGATCGCGCGTTCGATATCGCCGCGTCGCTCGATGCGCTCGACGCACTCGACGCCATGAGCGCGACCCAGCCCGAGGTGTTGCATAGCGGCGATCAGGTCGACGTGGAAGAGGTGTTTGCCAAGTTCAAGGCCGGCGTGAGGGCCCAAGTGTCGGACACCGACAGCTCGACCCACTACGACCTCGGGCTCGCCTACCGCGAGATGGACCTCATCAAGGACGCCATCGACGAGTTCGAGCTCGCGGCCCGCGACCCCAGGCGCGAGGCTGTGTGTCAGTCGATGATCGGCATGATCCACCGCCAGCAGGGAGATGACGCTGCCGCCATCGAAGCGTTCATCAAAGGGCTGCATGCCGAGCACAAGACGCCCGACCAAGAGCTCAGCCTTTACTACGAGCTCGGCGACGCCTACGAAGCAAAGGGCAACGCCACCGAGTCGCTCTACTATTTCCGCAAGGTCGCGCACCGCTCGCCGGATCACGACGACCCGCGCGGCGGCGTGGCGGAACGTATCCGCACGTTACAAGGGGTCGGGCACCGGCCGTCGCGCGAACGGGCCGTGGGCGCGTCCGACGAATTCTCCGACGCGTTCGACTCCCTGAGCGGCGGCAAGCCCTAGCACTACGGCGTCAATTGCCGTCGAGCGTCCCCGGCCAGGAAGCCGACCAACTTCTGAACGTACGGGTCGCGCGCGAGATCCTCGGGCACGGCGCGGATCGACTCGCTGCGCGGCAACGCGTTGACGAAGAGGGTGCGAAATGCGGCCGCGAGGGCGCGCCGCGAACCATCGGGCACGCCTTGCCGGCGCAGCCCCACGCGGTTCAGCGCGCGGACGCGCGCCCGATCGCCGGCCACGATGACGAAGGGGGGAACGTCGATCTCCACCATGGCGCCGGCGGCAATGAAGGCACCTTCGCCGATGCGCACGAAGGGCGCGATGGCAGCGCGCCCGCCCGTCGTCACGCGGTCGCCGACCACGACGTGTCCCCCGAGCAGCGTCCCGTTGGCGAGCGTCACACCGTCGCCGATGACGGTGTCATGCGCGATATGAGCACCGGCCATGAAGAGGCCGTCGCTTCCAAGGAGGGTCGTACCGCGATCCTTGACCGTGCCGCGATGCACCGTGACGTGCTCGCGAAAGACGTTGCGCGCGCCGATCTCGAGTCGCGTGGCCGCTCCGGCGTGGGAGCGGTCTTGGGGATCGCCGCCGAGGACGGCGTAGGGGTGGACGACGTTGTCCTCGCCCATACGCGTCGGCCCGAGCACCATACACGACGCCAAGAGCCTGCAGCGAGGTCCGATCTCGACGTCGTCACCGACGACACATAGCGGCCCCACCGCGACATCGACGGCGAGCTTGGCGCGCGGGCTCACCACTGCGGTGGGATGGATGTCGATCACGGCGCCCGATCGACGATGGAGGCAAGCAGCTCCCCCTGCGCGCAGAGGGTGCCATCCACGCTCGCTTCACCGCGCAGCTTCCAGACATTGGAGCGGTGGTGCACCACTTCGACGTGCAGATCGAGACGATCGCCCGGTACGACGGGGTGGCGGAACTTGGCCTTGTCGATGCCGAGGAAATACATGAGGCTCGTCTCGGCATCGAACGGCTCGGAGACGTACGCGAGAATTCCGCCAATCTGCGCCATCGCTTCCAGGATCAAGACACCGGGCATGATGGGGCGGCGCGGGAAATGGCCCTGAAACCAGGGTTCGTTGATGGCTACGCACTTGTGGCCGTCGATGCTCTCTTTGGGCACGACGTGCGTCACCCGATCGACCATGACGAACGGGAAGCGGTGGGGCAGCACCTGGAGGATCTTGTTGATGTCGAGCGTGATGCGATCTTTCAAGGGTGCGGCTCCTTTGGGGCCGTTATTTGCGCTGGTTCTCACGGCGGAGCAAGCGCGCCATTCCCCGGAGCCAACGACGACGGTCGACGGCGGGATAACCTGCCACGACTTGTCCAGCGGCGACATCGCCGATGACCCCCGACTTGGCGGCGATTTGCGCGCCGCTCCCCACGCGGACGTGGTCAGCGACGCCCGCTTGTCCGCCCACGCGGACGCCAGCGCCGATTTCCACCGAGCCGGCGAAACCGCTTTGCGCCGCGACCATCGCGCTCGGGCCGAGGCAGGCGTTGTGGCCGACGTGCACGTGCGCGTCGAGACGAGTGCCGCGGCGAAGAATGGTCGGCGCGAGCGTGCCGGCGTCGACCGTGACGAGGGGACCAATCTCGACGTCGTCTTCGATGAACACCCCCCCCAGCTGGGGGATGCGCGCCACGGCGCCCCGAGGACCCGTTGCCCAACCGAATCCCGGTCGCCCCACGACCGCCGATGCGCCGATCATGGCGCGCGCGCCAATCTGCACTCGCGGATAGATGACGGCGTGGGCTTCCACGATCGATCCCGGTCCGATGATCACGCCGTCCATGATGACGGCAAAGGGCCCCACGGCCACGTCGGGAGCGAGCTTCGCTCCGGGGTCGATCGACGCGCGGTCGCTTCGTAGGCGCTCGCGCGGCGGTTCGAGCTCGGTGAGCACGGCCGCCAGCGCGAAGCTCGCGTGGTCGTGGACCCAGCGGCGTCCGGGCGGCACGAGCGGCGCAAGGTCGGTGGCCACGAGCAGAGCGCACGGCGAGGCCAGCGCGGCTGCAAGGTGACGGCGGCTCGTCAGGGGGCAGAGATCGGACGCCTCGCTGCGTTCGAGGGGCGCCAGGCGGTGAACGACCCGGCCACCCGCGCCGGCATCGACCGTTCCGCCGTGGCGTCCAGCGAGATCGCCCAGCGCGACAGGCGGCATCGAGAGCCCAACGCCGATCGAATGCACGTGCCGAGCTTACCACGCCGGCCTTCCTTCACCGGCGAGGCCGGGTGTGCCGACGAGAGCGACGCTCAGTCCGTCACGGCAAAGCCGGGGCGCCTTCGCGATCGGCCAGCGGGTAAAGCTCGTTGTCTTCGCGATCCATGCGCCGTTTGAGCTTGCCGAAAATCTCTTGGGTGTGCCGTGCGTACGTGCTCGGGTCGGCTTGGATGACCTCGATCGAGCTCCATTTCTCGTGGTGCGCGGCGAACGTCCCGTAAATTCCGCCGAGCTCTTCGAAGAGATCCTGGGCGAGTGCGCGGACGGCAGGGTCGGCGTGCTGCAGCAGGCGCGGATAGAGCGCCTCGTTTTCCATGGAGCTGTGGACGACGAGCTTTCCCTTGAGGCGAGCCATCATCCGGCGGACGCCGCGCGCATTGCCGGGAAAGTCTGGAGCCTTCAAAGCTGCATCGACTTCGAGCGTGAGCCGCAGCAGTTCTTCGTGCTGCCGTCGGAAGCGGTCGGAAGGGAGCATCGGTTCTCGTTGCGACGAGGCGCAGAGAGAAGGATACGATCGCTGCACCCCGACCGCCCGCAGATTCCGTGCCTTGCTTGGGCGCGCCGCACCCACTTCGCGACATGTAGGCGCTGAATAGGTACGCCTGAAAAAGGGAGGGGCTGCCGGTGGAGCGTCGGACGCCGGTGCGTGCGACAAGGCGTGATGGGTTGATCGCTTATTTGGCGACGGCTTTGGCAGGCGCCGCCGGGGACGCGCTGGAAGCGGGAGCCGCACCGCCGCCGCCGCCGTTGTACATTTGGATGACGCGATCGGTGAGATCGAGGTCGTTGCGCATGTAAGGGACGGCTTGCTTCTCGAGGATGGCGTCGTAGCCGTCCTGGGTTGCGAGGCGGCGCAACAGGGCGACGACCTTGCCGTAGATGGGCTGCGTCAGCTCGCCCTGCTTCTTCTGTAGCTCTTTGTTGTATTCGACGAAGACCGTCTGCAGCTCGACCATCTGCTTCTGCCAATCTTCCATTCGCTTCTGCAGCGCCTGCTGGGAAATGACTTTCGACTGCTTCTCGATTTCCTCGCGCTGCTTTTGCAGCTCGGTCTGCTTGGCGTCGAGCTCTTGCTGGCGCTTGTCGAAAAATTTCTTGAGCGTTGCCTGGGCGCGCAAGCCGTCTTCCGTTTCCATGACGGCGCGCTGCACGTCGACCACGGCAAGCTTCAAGCTCTGCGCGAACGCAGCGGGGGCAAGGAGCCCCAAAAAAAGAGCGAGGACGAGAGCGCGGAAATGAACATGCTTCATGGCGAGCCGGCGTAGCTTCTGACGGGCCGTTGGTCAAGTGGGAACCCCTGCCCCCACCCGGGCCCGCGCCGAGATGGGGGCACTCGCTACGGTTCGACGGCGTCCGTTTGACAGGTGACGCCCCCGACCTCGACCTGAATCGTCACGTACTCCACGCGAAAATGCCGGCGAAGGGTCGCCTCCACGCGCGCCGCGAGGGCAAGATCGCTACTTTTCGCGCTCACATGGGCGCTGATCGCGTCGTGCCCCGCCCCCAATGTCCAGACGTGAAGCTCGTGGAGCTCGGCCACTCCTGCCGTCCCCAAAATCGCCGCTCGCACGCTTTGCACCGCCAGATGCGGAGGGGACGCCTCGAGCAGAACCAGGATGGCGTCGTACAGGAGCCGCGTACTGCCATAGACGAGGATCACGGCGACGACGAAACTCGCCATCGGGTCGACTTTGGGCGAAGAGCCGAGCTTGATTGCCACGGCCGCGATGACGGCCGCGAGCGAGCCGAGCGCGTCCCCGAAGAGATGGAGCCACGCCCCTCGCAGGTTGAGGACATGGCCATGCCCGTGATGTGCGTGATGGGCGATGTGGTGGTGATCGTAATCTTCGCAGGGAGGCTCTGGGCGTTCTTTCTCGCTCCCGTGCTGGTGCTGGTGAACGCCTACGTCCGCCTTGGCCGTCCCCGCGCCTCCGATCGCCCCATGGATGAGCCACGCCGAAACTCCATTCACGATGAGGCCCCCCGCCGCCACGAGCAGCATCCGATCGGGCTCCGGCCCTCCCTGCTCGACCAACAAATCGGCGATCGCCTTCCACACGAGCAGGCACGTCGCGACGAGCACGAGCAGGGCATTGAAAATGGCGGCCACCGGTTCGACGCGGCGGAGTCCAAAAGTAAAGCGCGCCGTCGGCCGCCGCACGGCGACACGCATGGCCAGCGCGGCGAGCCCGAGCGCGGCGACATCGGTGAGCACGTGCACCGCTTCGAGCTGGAGTACATCGCTGTCCGCCCAGACCGCGCCGGCCAATTGGGCCACGAAGAACGCGGCGGTGATCAGCATCACCACGACGAGCCGCCCCACCTGATGTCGCTCGCGCGCGGTGAACCCCGACGGCCTGATGATGCCCGACGGCATGCCCGTAGAACTGGCGGAGATTCGACCTTGCTCGGTCACGACCGACGACGGCTGGCGGACGGACGACATTCGGCGTTGGCCTTGATCATACGAAACTAAATGAGAACGTACTCGTCCGCATTGGTCGCTTCCTGCGCCACGATGCTACGTGTCTCGTCGTCGCGTTTGACGGCGAGATCGTAGAGCTCGGCAAGGATGGTGGGGTGCTCGCGGATGAGCGACATGAACTTCTCCGTATCGAGATGAAGCGTCACCGTCGGGTGCACGGCCACGACGTCGGCTGACGAAGGGCGACGAAGCACGAGCGCGACCTCGCCGACGATGTCGCCCGGGCCGAGCGTGGCCAGCACGAAAGGCTCGTTTCCTTCGTCGCGGATGACGGCGACCTCCCCGGAGGCGATGAGGTGCAAGCCCGTGGCATTGCTCCCTTCGGAGATGAGCTTGTCACCCTTTTCGTAGACCCGGGTCTCGAAACGCTCCACGAGGGCGGGGCGCTCCTCGGCTCGGACGGCGGAAAGAATGGGACTCGTCCGCACCAGGTTTTGCACCATGCGCCGACGGCAGTGGCTAGCGAGCTCGATGGCCACCTCGGGTTCGCGTTCGGCGACGGCGTCGAGCGCGTCCTTGCGACCGAGCAGAAGGATGCTGGGGCGACAGGCCACCACGCTCGCCGCCCGAGGAGCGCGCGATAGGAGCGCCATCTCTCCGAAGAGCGCCCCTCCCGTCAGGCGCGCCAGGAGAAGGGACGTGCCGTTTTCCATGGTGCGCTTCACCTCGAGCTCGCCGCGCGCGACGATGTACGCCTCGGCGCCCCCGGTGCCCTCTTCGATGACGATCGTCCCCTGCGGGACGGTCGACACCTCGAAGACCTCGATCATCGCGCGCAAGCCTTCGCGGGTAATCGACGAAAAGAGCGGCTGCGGCGTGATGCTCGGAGGGGCGGGCCGGGTGGCCACGGTTTCCTCCAGTGCACGCCGCGCCTCGTGCACCACTTCGGTCGCCTTGCCGAGAAGCGCCGGCCCCGTCAGCACCGAGGCAAGCGGGTGAAACTCGTCGGCATGGGGGAGCTTGGGGGGATGTCCCCCGCCATCTCCAAGACGCGGCGAGCCGGAAGCGAAAGCATCGGCGATGGCGTCGAAGTGCTTGCTCGCGTCAGCGCCGAGCGTGCGCAAATCGCTGCATGCGGCGACGGCGAGCGGCAATTGACCGGCATCGATGGCGCGCGCCACGCAGATTTCGAGCGCCTCGCGCGCCCCTTCGAGACGTCCGAGGTCCGCCAGCAGGCGGCCTGTCAAGAGCAGTCCCGAGGCCATCGCCGGATCGGCCGCCACGATGGCCGTCGCCCACCTCAGCGCTGTGTCCTTCTCGTTGGCGAGGGCGAGCGCGAGCGCACGGTCGACCGGCGACTCGGCGGTCGGACCTCCAGGAAGCTCGGGCGGCGACGCCTTGCTCATTGCCCTTCGTATATCACCCTTCGCCACCTTCGCGCCTGCGCCGGAGCGAAGCGCTCATGGCGTTAGCAGTCGCCTCGACGAGCGGAACGACCTTGGGGTAGTCCATCCGCGTCGGACCGAGCACGCCGATCGTTCCTGCAATGCGACCCTGGTCGGTGTAGGAGGCTGCCACGACGCTGAGGTGGCCGCCCACGAGGTCTCCGGCCTCGCTCCCCACGAAAATCTGCACGTCCTTGGCTTCGATGGTCCGGTCGAGGAGCGACACCAGCGTCTCCCGCTCGTCGAGCGCGTGGATGAGCAGGCGCATGCGATCCACGTCCGAGAATTCCGGATGTTCGAGCAGCAACGCTTCGCCTTGGATCACCACGCCTTGCCGCTGGCCGATGTCCCCCACCGCCAGGTGCCCGAGCTCGAAGGCCCGGTGGCGCAGCGAATCGATCTGCACGCGGTCGTCTTGGAGCCGGCGCGCGAAAAGCTCGCGCACCTCTCCCAAGCTTCGCCCCTCGATGACATCGGCCAAGAGGTTGTGAACCCGGGTCAGCTCTGCCTCGCCGAGCGGCCGCTCGATGCGAATGAAGCGGTTTTCGACGGTACCGTCGGCGAGCACGACGACCGCCAGGATCTCGCCCGGTCGCGTGGGGATGAACCGGAGCTGCATGAGGGCGCGCGTCTCTCGCTTCGGCGCGATCACGACCGCCGTACCGGTCAGCTCGGAAAGAAGGCGCCCCGATTCGCGGGTCCATTCCGCCCCCGGCACCAGGGCATGGAAACGCTCCACGATGTGCTCGCGCTCTTCCACCGACAGCGGCCTTACCTGCATCAAGGTGTCGATGAAGAGTCGGAAGGCCTTGTCGGTAGGGATGCGTCCCGCCGAGGTGTGCGGTTGATGTAGGTACCCGGATTCCTCGAGGTCGGAGAGCACGTTGCGAATGCTCGCCGACGAGAGATCGAGACCGTATTTTTTGGCGAGGGTCCGGCTGCCGACCGGTTCGCCGGTCGAGATAAACTCCGTGATCGCAGCATAGAGAATGCTTCGGGCACGATACTGCAGCTCGCTCATCAGAAAGAGTCCCGCTTGCCGATCTTGTCCGGACGAGACCCTTCCGTCAAACGGCCGGGGCGGGCGGGGACGGTTCTTGCCCTCCGCGGCGTGCGCCCGGAGAGGAATGCCTGCTCTTGCCGACGGGGGGCACCGCTTTTTTCCCCATGTTAGTTGACACGATGAGCACCCCGGCCGGATCATCGGGACTCTACCCTGCCGTTCGGGCAGGCGAGGCGAAACCGGCAAGCCCCGCCGGCTATCTTCATAGCGCAAAGAGGAGAACTTTCCGTGCCCACGACCCTGCTCGCCATCGACGACAGCGTCACGATGCGCAAAGTCTTGGAAATGACCTTCGCCGGCGAGGATTTTCGCGTCGTCAGCGCCGAGAGCGCGGACGCTGCGTTTGCCAAGCTCCGATCCGAGCGTCCCAGCATCGTGATCTGCGACGTCACTTTGGACGGGCCCGGAGGCTACGCTGTCTGCGCCAAGATCAAGTCGGAGAACCCCGCGGTGGCTGTCCTCCTCCTTGCGTCCAAGCAGCAGCCGTACGACGCCCACAAGGGCCAGAGCGCACGCGCCGACGACTTCATCGAGAAGCCTTTCGACACCCAGCAGCTCATCGACAAAGTCAGGCGCCTCGCCAATCGCCCCGTCGAAGCAGCTCCGCCGGCGCGCCCGACGGCGAGCACGGGCGCACCCATGTCCATGGGTCCGGCCACGCAACCCGGTGTGGCGCCCGTTGGCGGGGGACCGGGACGACCGCCGCCCGCTCCCGCGCCTGTGCGGGCTCCCGGGGGTCCTCCGCCCGCGCCTCCGAATCGCCCCGCGCCGGGTGTTGCCGCGGGCATCGGTCGCGGAACCCTCGCCTACGGCGCCTATGCGTTGCAGAACCCCGCCGCTCCCGCGGCGCCGCCACAAGCACCTGCTGCCTCACCCGGACCCATTGGCGCCGCGCGCCAGCCTGCCGCGCCGGCTGCCCCGTCGCCGCCCGCGGCGACGGTCGCACCCGCAGCGACGGTCGCACCCGCAGCCGCCCCACACGGGGCGACTTCAGCGGGGTTCGCGTCGCCCACCGCTGCCGTCGGAGCCGCCGCGGCATCGGCTGCGGCCGCCGCGTCGAGCGCATCGAACGGCCAGCTCGCGGCCAAGCTCCAGCATCTCGGCCTTTCCGACGCGCAGGTCTCCGCCGTGCTCTCGCTTTCGCGCGAAGTCATCGAGAAGGTGGTGTGGGAAGTCGTTCCCGTGCTCGCCGAAACGATGATCAAAGAAGAGCTGAAGCGTCTCACGTCCGACTAGAACACCGAACGGTTTCCCGTTCGGTGTTTTCTAGTTGTTTATCACCGGGGGCTTCGCCCCTATTCGCCCCCGCCCTATTCGTCACAATGGGCGATCATGAGAGAACCGCCAGGACGCCAGGTTTTCCGGTGTTTTTGTAAAAAACTCACTGCCTAGGGCCCTGCGCTCCTCAAGCAGGCCCGTCGCTTCGCCCGTCGCTACCAGACGCTACACAACGACGCGGCGCTGGTGGCGATTGGATCTGCGATGTTGTGGCTTCCGATCTGACCCGCTCCCGCTCCCGCTCCCGGTCCCGCTCCCGATTCCCATGCCTTTCGATCACGAGCGCCTTGAAGTCTATCAAGTTGCACTCGACTTCCTCGTCGTAGCAGACAACATCGTCGAACATCTCCCGCGAGGACGTGGTCATCTGGCCGACCAGCTCACCACAGCCTCCATCTCGATCGTTCTCAACATCGCGGAAGGCGCTGGCAAGTTCTCCAAGCCTGACAAGCGCCGCTACTACCTGTCAGCCGTGGGCTCTGCCACCGAATCGGCCCGCCATTCTCGATGTCTCCCACCGACTGAAGCTCCTCGACGACGATACCCATCGCAGTGGCAAGGAGACCCTTGATCGCGTTGTGGCCATGCTCGTCAAGTTGGCCAACGTCCTCCAGGATGGGTGGGACCGGGAGCGGGACCGGGAGCGGGCCGGATTCAGAGGCTGGCCCTCGAAGTGCAACAGGGCCCCACCCCCAGTTTTGGGGCCCCGACCCCAAATCAATTCATTTTCCCCCGCGTGCAACAGGGAGTTTCTCGTCCCTTTCAAACCGTTGGTCACACGACTCTGTCAGATTCTCGCTGCCAGCAGCAAACGCCCGCCTGTCGTGCTAATTCCCGGGCCATGCCCGCGGAGATGCCCAAGGCTTACGAGCCCGCCGAGGTCGAGTCACGTTGGTACGCGTTCTGGATGTCGCGCGGCGTCTTTCGCGCGTCGAGCGATCCGTCGGACACGAGGCCTGTCTACGTCATTCCCATGCCGCCCCCCAACGTCACGGGCGCGCTGCACATGGGTCACGCGCTCGGGAACACGCTCGAGGACGTTCTCACCCGCTGGCATCGGATGCGCGGGTTCAACACGCTATGGCTCCCGGGCATCGACCACGCCGGGATTTCCACGCAAGTCGTCGTGGAGCGACAGCTCCGGCGCGAAGGGTTGAACCGGCACGAGATCGGCCGCCAGAAGTTCGTGGAGCGCGTGTGGAAGTGGAAGGCGGAGAGCGGAGGCCGCATCGCACTGCAGCAGCGCGAGCTCGGCGCGTCTCCCGACTGGGAACGATCGAAATACACGATGGACCCCGACATGGTCCGCGCCGTGACCGAGGCGTTCGTCCGTCTCTACGACGACGGCCTCATCTACCGCGCGACGCGTCTCATCAACTGGTGCGTCTCGTGCCAGACCGTGCTGAGCGATCTCGAAGTGGAGAACGAAGAGAACGTCAACGGTGAGCTCTTCGAATTTGCGTACCCCGTCGAAGGCAGTAGCGAGGAGATCGTCGTCGCCACGACGCGCCCGGAGACGATGCTCGGTGACACCGCCGTCGCCGTCCACCCCGACGACCCGCGCTACCAGCATTTGCACGGCAAAATGCTGGTGCATCCGTTCGTCGATCGGCGCATCCCCATCGTCACCGACGCCATCTTGGTCGATCCCAAGTTCGGCACCGGCGCCGTGAAGGTGACGCCCGCGCACGATCCGAACGACTTTGCCACGGGCAAACGGCACGGCCTCGCCGAAGTCACCATCTTCGCGCCGGACGGCACGATGAACGAAAATGGGGGCCCCTTCCGGGGGCTCGACCGCAAGGAAGCGCGCAAGCGGGTGAAGCGCGAGCTCGAGCAAAAGGGGCTGGCGCGCGGAACCAAGGCGCACTTGCTCACGCTGCCGAAATGCCAGCGCTGCGCCACCGTGGTCGAACCGATGATCTCCACGCAGTGGTTCGTCAACATGAAGCCTCTCGCCGAGCCGGCGCTGGCTGCCGTGGCCGACGGTCGCACCCGCATCATCCCCGAAGAATGGGCGAAGACGTACAACCACTTCCTCGAGAACATCCAGGATTGGTGCATTTCGCGGCAGCTCTGGTGGGGGCATCAGATCCCGGCTTGGTTCTGCGAGGACGGGCACTTCACGGTCGCGCGGGAACAGCCCGGCGCTTGTGCAGAGTGCAAGAAGACGGAGCTCACCCAGGACAGTGACGTGCTCGACACCTGGTTTTCCAGCGGTCTTTGGCCGTTCGCGACCCAGGGTTGGCCGGACGCGACGCCGGCGTTGGCGAAGTTCTACCCCGCGACCGATCTGGAGACGGGCTACGACATCATCTTCTTCTGGGTCGCGCGCATGATGATGATGGGACTCTATTTCATGAAGGACGTGCCCTTCCGGCGCGTGCTCTTGCACGGCATGGTCGTCGACGAGAACGGCGACAAGATGGCCAAAATGCGCGGCAACGGACTCGACCCGCTCGACCTGATCCACGGTGCGAGCTTCGACCAGATCGTCGAAAAAGCATTGCCCGGCGCGCCCCGCGAGGAAGCGCTCGCCAAGTTCAAGAAGAGTTACCCGAGCGCTACCCAGATGGGCGCAGGGTTTCCTGCTTTCGGCGCCGACGCGCTGCGATTTACGTTCACCAGCTATTCCCCGCAAGCCAAGCGCATCCTCCTCGCGCCCAAGCGCATCGAGGGGTATCGGCACTTCTGCAACAAGATCTGGAACGCCGTTCGCTTCGCCTTGCCGTACCTGGAAGCACACCCCGCCGCCCTCGGTGCGATGCCCGAGCCGACCTTCCGCGCCAACCGCTGGATCCTCTCGCGCCTCGCGGCAGCGATCGCCGAGGTCGACGCGGGGCTCACCGAGTTTCGGCTCGACGAGGCTTCGGGGGCCCTTTACCGCTTTTTCTGGGACGAGTTTTGCAGCTGGTATCTCGAAATCGTCAAGCCGGTGTTCCTCGATGACGCGTCGCCCATTGCCGGCGAGGTGGCGGCCACGCTGGCGCACGTTTTGGAGACGTCGATGCGGGCCCTGCATCCTTTCATGCCGTTCATCACCGAAGAGCTCTGGCAGCGCTTGCCGCGCCCTGCTGCGCGGCCTGAATCGATCGCGCTGGCGCCGTTTCCAACTGCGGCTGACGGCCGTGCCGATCCCGAAGCCGAGCGCGAGATGGCCGTCCTCACGAGCGCCATCAGCGCGGCGCGCACCATCCGCAGCGAACACGAAGTCCACCCCGGCGCCCAGGTGCCGCTGGCCTTGCGCGGACACGACCCTCGGCTCCTCGATCTATTCCGATCGGAGCGCGTCACCATCCGTACGCTCGTCAAAACGGAAGGGGATCCCGTCATCGAGACGAGCGGGAGCGGCCGGCCGCCGGGCAGCGTGATGAGCGTGGTGGACGACGTGGAGGTCCTGGTCGGGCTGCGCGGGTTGGTGGACCCTGCGAAAGAGACCGACCGCGTCGAGCGCGAGATCCGGCGCGCGGAGAAGGACTTGGCCGCGCTGGAAAAGAAGCTCGGCTCCCCTGCCTTCGTGGAGAGGGCCAAGCCGGAGATCGTGGCAGAGGCCAAGGGGCAGGTCGAAGCCCTACGCCGCACGCGCGCCCGGCTGGAAGAAGCGCGCCAACTGGCGAGCGAGCTGGCGTGAACGAATGCGGACAAGGCCGCGAAACCATGCGTCGGCTCGGCTCGACGAGCACGCCCCCCCCGGGGCTGGCCGCAGCGAGAGTTTGCTAGTGCTGGCACGGCAAAGTTGCTAAGTCTGGCGGGCCCTAACACTCCATCCTGCGGCGGCCTCGCCGCCTTTCACGTGGCCGCGCCGGCCGCAAAAGCCGATCGTGATCGGGCTTGGGAAGAACGGACGCAGTCGTATTGAGGGGCCCCTGAGGCAGCCGGTTCGATGATGAGCGACGTGGAGGAAAACGAGGTCAAGACCGGCCCGGCCGTGCCGCCCCTGGTGGAGGAAGCGGCTCTTGCCGCTGCGCCGGCCGAGCCCACGGGCCCGCCTGTAACGAAAAGTAGATTTTGGTCGTTCCTGCGGAGCACCCCCAAGACGCCGCCGCTCGTCGGCAATCCTCTGCACCCCATTCGGGGCACCCTCCTCGCGCTGACGGGAGGGCTCGTCGCGCTCGTCCCGATGGCGCTCGAAACACAGTTTCGCTGGGGAGTTCCTCTCGGCATCCTCGGCATCTTCGTGGCGACGACGGGGATCCTCGATTTCATGGGGACCTTCGACGATCCTGACGACCGCGTCGCCCGGCAGGTGACCCTCGCCGAGATCAAGCGCCCCCTGCTCGCCACGCTCGGCACGCTGGCCCTCACGCTGCTGTTCATCGGGCTGACGGCGGCGGGGCGACTTCCGATCGCCGCCGCAGCCGCGCTGATCACCACGTCGTTCATCGGGCTCGTCGCGGCTGTCTTCCAAACCGGTGTCGCGCTCGGCCCCTGGGCGGTCGACGAGACGGGCAAGCCGCGCGCGCTGATCAAACGCGAGGGGTTCTTGGTCGTGCTCACTGGCACGCTCCTCTACTTGCCGATGCAGGGGAGCTACTCGCTCTCCGATCCCTGGGAGACGCACTACGGGGAAGTGGCGCGCGAAATGCTGGCGCGCAACGATTGGATCTCGACATGGTGGGCCCAGGACGGCTGGTTCTGGTCGAAACCGGTGCTCGACTTCTGGATGCAAGCCATCGCCATGGGCATCTTCGGGGTCAACTACCGACCCGGACAAATGCTGATTGGCGCGGGGGGGCGCACGCCTTGGCCGGAGTGGGCGGTGCGGATGCCGGTCTTCATCCTCACCATTCTGGCGCTCTACGTTCTCTACAAGGGGGTCGCCAAGGTTTTCGGTCGCCGTGCGGGGATGCTCGGTGCCCTCGTTCTCTCGACGATGCCGCAGTGGTATCTGCTCGCGCATCAGACCATCACCGACATGCCACTGGTGGCGGCGCTGTCGATGTCGATGGGCCTGCTCATGCTCGGCATGCACACCGACGCCGAGCAGAAGGTGCGCGCCTACGAAGTCTCGGTCCTGGGGAAGAAGATCCGCCTGACCGGCTTCCATCTGGTCTTCGGGGTGGTGCTCCTCTCGGCGCTGCCACAGATTCTCTACCTTTGCTCGCGCAACATCGAGCTGCAGTGGTTCCCCAAGCAGCCGGGCTTCCGCTGGCACCTCGACGAGTTCTTTTCCGGGTCCAAGGGCAACTGCGGCCTGCCCGGCAACGAGGCGTGCAACCCGCAGAAGCCGTTCAACCCTGATTTTCAGCCCATCAAGCAAGGGGCCATGTGGGCCGGGCTCATCATCGGCGCTCTCTATATGAACTGGGGCGAGCGCAGGCTGCAGCGGCTGTACTTCTTGGCGGCCTGGTATTTCGCCGCCATCGCCACGATGGGTAAAGGAGTCGCTGGGTTCGGTCTGCCGATCTTGGTGACGGTGTCGTACATCGCCGCAACCCGCAAATGGTCGAAGCTGCTCAGTCTGGAGATCCCAACGGGGCTCTTGCTCATCGCGGCCGTGGCCATCCCCTGGTACTTGGCCATGTACATCCGTCACGGCCAGCCCTTCACCGATCGGCTGATCTTCCACGACATGTACAAGCGCGCGATGACGCACGTCCACGATACGAACGAAGGAGACGACGTCAGCTTCCGCTTTTTCATCTGGCAGCTCGGCTACGCGTTCTTTCCCTGGACCGGACTCGTGCCCGCCGGTCTCGTGTGGTGGACGCGACGTCGTGACGACACAGGAAATGGTCAGGGAGACGTATCTGTTTTTCTCGCGATGTGGTTCGTCTTCGCCTTCGCCCTCTTCACGGCCATGTTGACGAAGTTCCACCACTACATCTTCCCGGCCCTCCCGCCGGCGGCCATGCTGACGGGGATCATCGTCGACCGCATGCTCGGCGACGGTTGTGTAGCCAAAGCGGGGCGCACGCCACTGAGAATCGGCCCGCTCAGCCTCGGTTCGGTTCCCAACTACGGCGCCTACCTGGCAGGGCTCGGCGTGGCGTCGGCTTCGCTCGTCTACGGCTTCATCCGTATGTTCCCCGGGTGGGTGGACGGCAACGTCCCCGATCGCCCGCTGGCCGGCTCGCCTCTCCGCCCCCCTTCCTTCGTGCTCGCGGCCGTACTCATCGCCGTCGGGCTCGCCATCGCCATTTTCTGCGCCACCAAGTTCGGCCGTGCCGCCGACGAGCCGACCTCGGAGACACCGGAAGAGGCGCGCACGCGGCGTCACGAGCAGCTCATGCTCGGTGGCGTGGGGATCGCAGCGGCGATCGTGGTCGGCCTGGTAGGCCGCGATCTCAGCGCCAAAGCCGAGATGAGCGACGTGCCGGGCCAGGCGCGCCTCATCCATCTCTTTACGTACAACTATCGCCGCCCGTGGCCCGAGACGCTCGACTGGAGCGGCCTGCTCGCCGGTTTCGGCATCTTCTGCGCTGCGCTTTGTCTGTTTCTGATGGTGGCGCGCCTGCGGCGCCACGTGATGGTGATGCTGCTGGCCACTTCGCTTCTCTGGGCGGTGTGGGGTCTCGATGTCTATCTGGTGAAGGCGGCGCCCCATTGGGGACAGCGCGAAGTGATCGAGGCGTATTACAAGATGCGCGGCCGGCCCGAAGAGCCGATTGTCGCTTATCAGATGAACTGGAAAGGCGAAAACTTCTACACCGGCAACCAGACGCCGGCCTTCGTCTCCAGCGGTGCACCGTTCACCACCTATCTTCGGCAGCAGCAGGACAAGGGGATCAAGACCATCTGGTTCGTGACCGAGCATAGCCGTACGAGCGCGCTCAAGAACGAAACCGGCAACCCCAAGACCTTCGATATCGTCACCGACAAACGCCTCAACAACAAGTTCTGCCTGGTCAAGGCGATCTTCGAATAGCAGCTGGCCGGGCGGCGTGACCGGCTCCGAGCGACGGAGCGAACGCCGAAAAATCGAGCGTCAGGGCGCGGCAGCCGTCAGGGCGCGGCAGCCGCCGAAGGTGCGGCCGCCGCGCGCTCGGCGTTCTGTCGAATGAGGTTATAGAGTAGATGCGCCATGCTCCCGAAATAGAGCGCCGTCGCGTAACGGAAATGGAGCGTGTCGTCGCGCTCGAGCACCGTCCAATATTGCACCACGCACACTCCGAGAACCAAAAGCCAGTTGGTGGCATCGCGCTCCGTCATCCACCTCTCGTCTCCGACGCGCACGCGAACCTCGTCCGCGATGAGCGGTAAGAGACAGAAGAAATGGAGATAGTAGTTGGCGGGGTTGAAGATGATCGGAACCAAGAGGAGCGCGACGACCGCCATCTGGTCGGGCCGCCTGCGGCGGCCCGACCAGATGACGGCCAAAGACGGGATCGCCAGCGAGAGCGCGTAGAGAGGCCAGCGGGCGCGCAAAATGGCCTGCTGATCGGCGCCCGTGCCGGCGATGAAGGCGCGCAGGCTGGTTTCGTTGGTCGATGGGTCGTGATCGAGCGCCGCCACTTTGCGCAGCCATTCCCCCCAGGCGCCGAACGAGAACAGCAAAGACGAGACGAGCCCGGTCACGATCACGCAAATCGCGGCGCCGGCGACGATCCGCACGAGGTCGCGACGCTGACGAAGCGAGGCGAGGAGGGCGCGCGCTCCGCCCTCGCCTCGCTCCTCCCACACCGCCCAGGCGATGGGTATGACCGCGCCGAGCAACGCCAGGGCAGGAAACGCGCGGATCATGGCGGCCAACGCGATGAACGCGCCCCCCGCGGCCCAGCGTTCGAGCTTCAGCGCGGCGATGCCGATCCCGAGGTAGGCGAGCCAATCGTGCCGCAGCGTGGCACCGGCCCAGTTCGAGCCGAACATGTAAAAGTCGTTGGCGCCGAAGACGACCATCGATACGAGCATGGTCTTGACGCCGTAGGCCCGCCCGATGGCGAGGAACATGAGCAAGAGGAGCAGGGGATCGAGCAGGGCCGTGACGAAGAGCGTCGTGCTGTTGGCATAGGTGCTGAAGAACAAAAGGCGCGCGACGGTGAACCAAACCGGCGTGGCGTTGCCGCCGTGATCGGTGATGCTGTTCAGGTAGTCCTGCACCCCCATGGTGTCGCGGAAGTAGCGCATGTCGCGCTTGAACTCCTCCCAGCGCTCCGGGGAAAACCGCTTCTGGACGGCGCGGATCTTCCATTCGACCTCGCCCGCCCGCGTCATGCGCAACGTATCCATGTCGCGCAGCGGCGTGGCGGAGAGCGAACGGAGCGTCGCGCCGGCGTGGTCGTCGGCGTAGGCGGCCACGCTGGCCAGGTACGTGCCGTCGAAACCGAGCTCGTCGAAGTACTTGGCAATCGGGAAGTACACCCGCATGTCGTAGGCGTGGATGAAACTCGGCTCACCGGTGCTGCGATCGACGAACTGCGAGCGTCCGAGGTTGAAGAACGCCGCCACGCCGAGGACGGCGCAGAGTCCCAGCACGCCCAGCACCGGGCCGCGCGCGGGACGAAGGCGAGGCGTCAGGAAGATCGAAGCCCACACCGAGAGCGCCGCCACCCCGGCCGTCGTGGCGCGAACCAGCGAGACGTCGAGCGGGCCGAGCGGCCACGCCAGCGAGACGATGCGGATCAGCCGGAATCCCGCCCAGAGGACCGGGACCAGGCCGATGACGGCTCCGATGCGGCCGAACGCGCGGGCCGTCACGCCGAGAAAGACGACCAGCGCGGCGGCGAAGATGAGGATCGCACCGCGCACCGCTTCGCCTACCTCGAGGCCGCGGCGCGCGGGGACGTTGGGCGGAAACGTGGCCGGTCGCTCGGTGAAGAGCTGCAGCTCGCTGACGCTGAAAGCGCCGTCGCCGCGGCCCGGTGAGAGGCGTACGTAGCGTCCGCTTCCCTGAAGATCGGCCGCGGATCGCGCCTGCTGCCCCCCTTCGGTACGCGGCGGCGCCACCCACAGTGGCGCAAAAGTCGCGCCGTCCTCGGACAGGGCCACCACGTACTCATCGTTGTGGTCCCCTTGCAGAAAGGCCGCGGAAAAGGAGGACGACGCACCGAGGTCGTATTCGACGAACGCCTCGGCGGAGCCGAACGGGGCGGTCAATTCGGTCATCCAATCGTCGCCCGCTCGGGCCGCGGTTCCGTCGGTGAGCACACCGGCGCGCAGCACGTCGGAGCTCTTCGATGGTCGCCGTCCCTCGAGCACGTTGCCCGCCGCGCGATCGAGACCCCCTCCGCAGCCGCACCAGGACATCGTCACGAGCAACAGGAAGCACGCGCGAGCAAGGGCAGCGATCGACGGAATGAGCTCTCGCGGCATCAACGTTCCAAGAGCTCTACCAAAGCTCCCGATCCCAGCCCGAGAATTTTCGCGGCCGAGGCATTGCGCGCGGCAATTTCGAGCAAATCATAACCGCCGAGGATGAGCGCAAGCTCCCCCGGGCGGACCGCCGCGTAGCTCGGCGACAGCTTCGTGGCGACGAAAGAACCGACGGCGAGGCGCGGTCGGCGCAGCGAGGTCCAGCTGGCCAAGTCGAGGTTGGTGATCAAGTTGCCGAAACGATCCACCGACACGACGGCAGCCCGCAGCCCTCGGGACACGCGGCGCGGCCGCACGTTCGGGAGCCGGACCAGGCGCCGCTGCGCCGGCCCCAGGTCTTCGAGGAGGGCGCCAGCCGCGAGATGGGCAGCCACGGGCGCGAAGATGTCTCGGCCATGGAACGTGCGTGAGACCGCGCTGCGAAAGTAGGAAGAGCGGGTGAGCGTGACCGCGCGCGGCCGTCGCGCTGCGAGGCAGAGTACCCCGTTGTCCGGACCGACGAAGAGATGTCCTTCCGAGCGAATGGCGAGCGGCCTGCGCGACGTACCGACGCCGGGATCGACGACGGCAACGTGGATGGTGCCCGCAGGAAAATAACGAAACGATCGCTCGAGGAAAAAGGCAGCGGTGCGGATGTCCTGCGGGGGCACGTGGTGGGTGATGTCGACGACGTTGGCCGCGGGGCAGATGGTCGCGATGACGCCCTTCATCATGCCCACGTAGGGGTCGGCGGTGCCGAAGTCGGTGAGCAGCGTGATGACCGGCCGCATCGCTCGTGAACCTAGGGTCGAGGTGGTGCCGCGAAGTGGCGCTCGAGCGCATCGATCAAACCGGCCACGGTGTATTCGCTCGCCACCAGATCGACGCGCAGCCCTTCGTCCCGTGCGACGTCCGCGGTGACCGGTCCAATCGCGGCGACGATGGTCCCCTCGAGCAGTTCCTTGGCGCGCGGGGCGAGGGCATGCGCGAGTTCCCGAACCGTCGAGCCCGAGGTGAAGGTCACGGCGTCGATGGTCCGCGCTTCGAGATCGCGCGCGAGCGCCTGCAGGGCCCCGATGGGGGCCGGCTTGGTCTCGTAGGCGGCAACGATGTCGACCTCCACGCCCGAGGCCCGGAGCGCGGCCGGAAGTGCGTCGCGTGCTGTCAGGGCGCGCAAGATGAGAACGCGGCGGCGCTTGCCGGTGGGAGCAGGGTGGCTGCCGAGTTTGGCGAGGATGGCTTCTGCCAGACCTTCGCCGCGGAACTCCGCGGCCAGGACATCGGCGAAGATGGCACGGCGCGCCAGCGCCGCTTCGGTTCCCGGACCGATGGCGGCCACCAGGGCACCTCCGAAGACGCGGGCGTCGCGCCGCAGTCGTGCCAGCGCCTCGAAAACACAATCGACGCCGTTTGCGCTCGTGAACGCGACGAGATCGTACGACCCGAGCACGTCGAGGGCCGCGTCGAGGCGTGCCGGCTCGGGAGGGGCAACGATCGTGATGGCCGGGACGACGACGGCTTCGGCGCCTTTGGCGCGGAGCTGGCGCGCCATGTCCTCGGCCTGATGCTCGGGGCGCGTGACCACGATGCGACGGCCGAAGAGCGGTTGTTGATCGAACCATTTCATGCTGGCGCGCAGCGATGCAACGGCACCGATGACGACAACGGCGGGATTGGCGATACGAGCGGCCGCGGCTCGTTCGGCGATGTCTGCGACCGACCCTTCGACGACGCGCTGCCGCGACCAGCTGCCCCACTGCACGACCGCTGCTGGCGTCGCTGGATCACGCCCGTGCGCGATGAGCGCCGTCGTGATCTCGGCGAGCCGTTTCATTCCCATAATGACGCAGAGCGTCTGTGTGGCCGTTGCCAGCTTGGACCAATCGTGCGCCGTTCGCTCCTTTCCAGGGCTCTCGGTGCCGGTGATGAACGCGACGCTCGAGGACAGATCGCGATGGGTAAGCGAAATACCCGCATATGCGGCAGCTCCCGTGGGGGACGGAATCCCCGGGACAATCTCGAAGGGAATGCGCGCGCTAGCGAGCGTCTCGACCTCTTCCGCGCCGCGCGCGAAAAGGAGCGGATCGCCGCCTTTCAAGCGCGCCACGATCTTTCCGGCCAGCGCGAGGCTCACGAGCTCCGCATTGATGGCTTCTTGCGAAAAGCTCTCCTCGCCGTAGCGCTTGCCGACGTTGCGAAGCTCGGCATCCTTGCGGGCGTACTGAAGAAGCGCGGGATGTGCGAGCGCGTCATAGAGAACGACATCGGCGAGACCGAGCACCATGACGCCGCGCATGGTGATGAGCCCGGGATCGCCAGGACCGGCTCCGACCAGGTAGACCTTGCCTTTCACGGCGGTCACTCTAGCCCCTCGACGGCGCCCGCGGGGCGACGCGGAGCGTCTCGAACGCACGGAAGAGCACGGAAGAGCACGCGCACGGAAGAGGAAGAAGGCGAGGGCCGATGGGTCAAACCGACCGATTTCGCGGACCGACCACGCTCACCCCTGTTGCGATCGGAGACTCATCCCCCTAAGAGGACGTGTCCCTTGGCCTCCGGCCGCGAGTCGGACGCGCGGGGCGCGATGTCCAATAAGAGAGCAAAAGAGCGGCGATAATAGAACCCTGGCAGGTTGACTAGATGGGCTTAACGAAGTAGGAGATTTTTACGCTGCGGGGCTGATATGCCTCTGCGCATTCCTTTCGTCCGAGCGCCACTTCGACGGCGTCGGCAAAGGCAACTTTCGAAGAAAAGAAGGAGACGCCATGAGGTTTGCGCGGTTCGCGATACCTGTGGTCTTTGCCGTCGTCGCTTGGTCGACGTTCCACGGATGCAGTTCGGAAACCTCCACCACCTCCGGAGGTAGACCCACCGGAAACGGAAGCGGCGGTTCGACCAGCGGAGGCGCTGGCGGCGTTGGGGGCACGGGCGGAGGCACCGGCGGTTCCACGACGGGCACGGGCGGAACCCTGCCTCCCATCGACCCGCCAAAGGACGCCGGCAAGAGCGACATCTACTGCGTCAGTAGCTGCAGCCAGTACTCGAGTGCTGACGCGCAGACCGGGCAGTACTGCGGGCGAATCGGCGACAACTGCGGCAAGTGGATGGAATGCGGAAACTGCACGGACCCGCAATTCACGTGCGGCGGCAGCGGCGTGAAAAGCCTCTGCGGAGCGGACCGCGATGGGGGCACGTGCACGGCTCCGTCGTGCATCCAGCCCACGGGCCAATATTGCGGCGTCGTCGGCGATATGTGCGGCGGCAGCATCGACTGCGGCAACAGCTGCAACGAACCGGGCTGGACATGCGGCGGCGCAGGCATCGACCACGTCTGCGGCGCGGGCACCGACGGCGGCGCTTGCAAAAAAGTGTACACGTGCAATCCGCCGAACGGCCAGTACTGCGAGAAGATCAGCAACGGCTGCGGCGCCACCCTCGACTGCGGCACGTGCCCGGCCGGCCAAGTCTGCGGCGCGCGCGCCAACAACGTCTGTGGCAAGGAATGCCCGCTCTGCAAGTTGATCCCGAAGTGCGAAGCCGGAACGACCACCCTCAGCGGCACCGTCGTGACCGGCGCTGCCTTGAACCCGGATCCGGTTTACAACGCGCAGGTCTTCATTCCCAACGGGCCGCCGCCGGCATTCAAAGACGGACCGAGCTGCGATCGCTGCACACCCATCACGTCCGACAACGCGGTGGCGGGTGCCATCACCGGCCCCAACGGTCAGTTCACGCTCAACGAGGTGCCGGTCGGAACCGATATCCCCCTCGTGGTGCAGCTCGGCCACTGGCGCTACCAAACCACGATCAACATCCCCAACCCCTGCGTCGACAATCCGCTCCCCGCCGGCACGGCGCGCCTGCCGCGCACGCAGGCGGAGGGCAACATCCCGCTCACGGCGCTCGCCACCGGCGACGTCGACGCGCTGGAATGCATCCTGCGCAAGATCGGCGTGGCCGACACCGAGTTCTCCGATCCGACCGGTTCGGGCCGAATTCACTTCTACCGGAACAACGGCGCCCGCTACAGCGCGACCACGCCCGCCCAAACCGCCCTCGTGGATATCCCAGCCACGTGGGACAGGTACGATCAGATCCTCTTCCCATGCGAAGGGAGGCAGTCGAACGAAACCCCCGGGGCGCTGACGAACTTCATCGACTACACGGCCAAGGGGGGCCGCGCCTTCACGACCCACTTCAGTTACACGTGGCTCTACCAGAACGGCGGCTTCGCCACGGCAGGTACGTGGCAAGTCAACCAGGGACAGCCGAACAGCCCGCTCATCAGCAACATCGATACGAGCACGCCGAAGGGGATGGACTTCGCCACCTGGCTCGGGCTGGTCGGCGCGCTCACCAATCCCGGCCCCCCCCCGCAGGTGTCGATCTTCGATCCGCGTCGTAACCTCAACGCCGTTCCGCCAGGGATGGGCGGCCAGCAGTGGATCTACAGTACCAACCCGGCGATCGTTCAACACATGGTCGTCGACACGCCGGTGAATTCGACGCCGGACAAAGTCTGCGGTCGCGTCATCTACAGCGATTTCCACGTCGCCAACGCCTCGAACGGCAATCTGACGTTCCCGGCGCAGTGTCCGACGAACGACCTGACTCCTCAGGAGAAGATCCTCGAGTTCATGTTGTTCGACCTCGCCTCGTGCATCGGGCCGACGACGTCGCCGCCGCCCCCGCCACCTCCGCCCAACTGAACCGACACAGCCGGGCCACGCGACGTCGCCTCCCTGGGAGGCGGCGCCGGGCGGCGTGCTATTCCTGGGCAATGCCGTTTCCCATCACGCGACCGCGTCGCCTGCGTCAGACGGCCGCCATCCGCGCCCTCGCGCGAGAGACCGCGATCGAACCGGGCGACTTCATCTACCCGCTCTTTTTTTCGGCAACGCTGAGCGAACCGCAGCCGGTGACGACGATGCCCGGCGTCTCTCAACTGCCCGTCAGCGCCGCCGCCGCAGAAGCCAAGAGTGCGCTGGCGCTCGGGCTCGGAGGGGTCCTCCTGTTCGGCCTGCCGAAGAGCAAGGACGCGAATGGAAGCGCTGCCTTCGACCCCGATGGCCCGGTGCCGCGCGCCATTGCCGCCATGAAGGACGCCGCCCCCGATCTTCTCGTCATCGCCGACGTCTGCGTCGACGAGTACACCGATCATGGCCACTGCGGCATCTTGCGCAAGAACCGGCGTGGCGTCGTCGAGGTGGACAACGATGCAACCCTCGAAGTACTCGCCAAGGCCGCCATCGTCTACGCCAAGGCCGGCGCCGACGTGGTCGCGCCGAGCGACATGATGGATGGTCGCGTGGGGCGAATCCGTGCCGCGCTCGACGATGCGTCTTTCATCGAGACGGCCATCCTCTCGTACGCCGTCAAATACGCCTCTTGCTTCTATGGGCCGTTCCGCGAGGCGGCCGACTGCGCGCCGAAGTTCGGCGATCGGGCCGGCTACCAGATGGACCCGGCCAACGCGCGCGAAGCCCTGCGCGAAGCGGCGCTCGACGAGGAAGAGGGGGCCGATCTTCTCATGGTCAAGCCGGCGCTCGCCTACCTCGACGTCATTGCCAAGCTCCGTGCCGCGAGCCATCTGCCCATCGGCGCCTACAACGTGAGCGGGGAATACGCGATGGTGAAGGCAGCCGCAGCAGCGGGCATGATCGACGAAAACCGAGCCATGCTCGAGGTGCTCACGTCGATCCGCCGGGCGGGGGCGGACTTCGTGCTCACCTACCACGCCAAGGACGCCGCCAAGCTGCTGGCATGAGCGCGTGGCGTACAGTTCTTCACTCCCTTGCTCATCACGACCATCGCCGAACGCTACGGCCTGGCGGGCGGCATTTCGCTGGCGGCGCTTTTTGCGCTACTCGCCGGGGCGTGGATCTGGGTGTTCCCCGAAACGCGCGGTCTCGTCTTGAACGACTGACCGCCATCAGCGCCGGCGGCGCCGCGTGGCGAGCGCAACCGCGAGACCGAGTCCGAGCAGCCCTGCCCGTGACGAGCTTTCCTGGCGAGGTATCGAGCAGTCGCACCCCGAATCGCTAGGGGGAGGGGGCATGACGGTGGTGGTCGTGGGCGGCATCGTGCTCCCGCCTGTTCCGCCGCCGCCATCGGGGCGACTGGCGTCGGGCGTCGTTCCGGCATCGGCAGGGCCGCCGCTCGCACCCCCGCTGCCGCTCGCGCCAGCCGTTCCCGCTGTGCCTCCGCGTCCGGCCGTGCCAGCCGTGCCAGCCGCGCCGCCGCCGGCAGTACCACCGCTGCCGCTCGCGCCTGCCGCGCCTGCCGCGCCGCTTGCTCCCCCGGTCCCATCCGGACGGGGCGTGACGTCGGTGATGGGAGGCGCGTCGGGCGGCGTCGAAGCCTCCTGATCGATGGTCGCGTCTTGCGTCGGCGGAGGCATCACGTCAGGCGAAGGCGCGTCGACGCCAGCGTCCGTTCCGCCCGGCGGTCCCGACACGCTCTGGAACGCGCCGGTGACGACGAGGGCAAAATCCTGGTTCGCCTGCACGATCGTGGTCGGCGTCACGGTGATCGTGTAGGTCCCGGCCATCGGCGTCGCGAGGAGCACCTGCTCCACGTTGTTGCGCTTGTCGGAAGCGCCGCCCGTCGCCGAAGCTCCATTGGTGAATACGTTACCGAGGTACGTGCCCGAGGGGCCGGTCACCGTGAGGTCGATGTCATTGACGAGCCGCGCCGCACCCCACGTAGCAGAGTCGGTCACGCTGGGCAGGGCCGAAGGGGGCGAATCCGGCATCCCCGGATAGTCCGTATAAGTGAGGGTCACTTTGAGGGGCTGCGACGCGGCGACAGAATTAACAGTGTATGTAAAGGGTGTCGTCGCACCGGCGGGCATGCCCTGGCGATGATCATCGACGTAGAGTTTGCGCTCGCCGCCCGTAAAAAAGAGCGCTTGATCGAGCCGGATGCGGCCCCAGCCTTGTTCGTTGGACGGGATGGGGGTGATGGCTTGACCGGCGTTGTCGGTCCCCGTCATCGACGCCGCCGAATTGATGAGCATCGCCTTGAGCAACGCCGCGGTGGGCGTGAGCGCATTGCCCGCGGTCTTGGCGCCGGTCGGATAAAACCCGTCCATGAAATACTGCCGCACGAGCGTTGCCGCGCCGACGGCAATGGGCGCGGCGTACGACGTGCCACCACCACCACTCGTCCCGCAATTGACGGGGGCATCGACGCTGTTGTTGTTGCCGGCGGAAGTGTTGTAGCCCGGTGCCATCAGGTCGGGCTTGATGCGGCCATCGGACGACCACCCTCGCGAACTGAACCCGGACATGTTCTCGTCGCTCGTGGAAGCATTGCCGGTCCGCGTGCTGCCGATGCAGAGGCCATTCTTGTTGGTCGACGGGCTGCCGATCGAGAACTCCACGTTGCCGGCGCCGTAGTTGCCCGCGGCGAAGACAATCAGAAAATCGCGGTGCTCCCACATGTACCGATCGACATCCTGCGACCGCTCGGTGTAGTTGCTTTGCAAGTACGGCGGTCGGGCTTCTTCGTTGTCGCCCCACGAGTTGTTGTGGACCGAGGCGCCTTGCAAGCGCGACTGTTCGAAGAGGGGCAGAAGGGAAATCACCGGACAGCCGAGACCGGGACACTCGGCGCAGGTATTGAACCCGTAGCCGCCGTCTTGCACGACGATCTTGGCGGCCGGCGCCATGCCGTCCTGGGCTGCGTAGGTAGCGGGGTTGTTGTCACTGTCGCCCACCATGTTGCCGGAAACGTGCGAGCCGTGACCCTGCGTATCCCAGCTCGTGTGGTCGGACGGGGTTTCGCAAGGCGGCGTCCCGTTCGGATATTGTTCGCAGGAATAGAGAAAGTCGTAAGCGACGATCTTGCGGTGCGATGGGTCGGTCATCGTGCCGTAGCCACCGCCTTGGGACCAGGTATTGACGATGGGAAGACTGGTGCCGCCGAAGTAACAGGAGTTCGCGTCGATGCCGGTGTCGATGACCCCGACGATCTGACCCTCGCCGCGAATGCCGTGCTCCCAGATCGGCGTCTGGGCGGCGGCGTGTCCCTGAGTGCCCGACTGGATGGTCCCGGCTGTCTTGTCGTTGAGCCAACCGACGCGATGGATGCGCTCGAGAAAGAAGATCTCGCTCTGCTGCGACAGCACCTGTACGGCGTCGGCCGCCTTGTCCGCGGGAAACAGGACGGTGATACGACCGAAGGGGCCGGACTGCCCCTCGCCGGCGACTTCTCCTCCACGCGCCACGGCGGCTGCGCGCGCGGCGGCGCGATCGTGCCCGGGCATGACGTGGATCATGACCGGCACGGGGTCGGCGCTCGATCGAGCGGCCAGCTCCTCCGGCAAGAGCTCACGGGAGACGCGGTCTTCGGCGCGGTAGGGAACCCACGCCGCCATGCCCGGAAGGGACGCTGCGCTCTCTGCCGCTTGGTTGCCTTTGACCCCGGAGGCGGGACGCTCGAGCAAGAGCGCGTCGTAGGGCATGTACCCGACCTCGCGAAAACCGGCGGCGGCGAGAGCGGCGCGCGCTTCATTGGAAATCGCACCTTCGAACTTGGCGATGACGAATCGGTCGTCGGGCACGCGCAGGGCGGCCGGGCGCATCACTGCGCGCGACGCGATGGCGACCCGCCGTCCGCTCGGCGTTTCGACGAACGCGCGCTCGGGGTCCACGCGATGTTCGTCGGGCGCGCCGCAGGAACCCGCGCCGACGAAAACGACGCCCCCCGCGAAGAGCCAGCTACCGAAGGATCGCGTCACGGAACGGAAGGTCGACACCATGGTTTCTCCTGTGCCATCGAGACGCCAGCTGCGGCGACCTCGCGCGAATGCACCATAGGCCTGACTCCGTGCGAACGGTCAAGCACGTCGCGACGGCGGAAAAGCGAAAAAGAACGCGGGCGCTGCGACGCAATGCGGCACCCCTTCGCCGTCGCATTGGTTCATCGGTGAAAGTGCAAAATGCGAAAGGCGCGTCAGCCACGTCGAAGCCGGTGGTCGCCGTGCGGATCCGCGACTTGGTCCACGAATGGGAGACGACATTGATCAGCGGGCCGCGTGCGGTGGTGCGCGTCGGCCGCAGCGTTTCGCGAGAGGACCCAGATTCCAGGTAGGAGCAAACTTTCCAAGCAGCGCTTGCGCATGAAGCAAAACGATGCGCGCCTCGGCAGCAGAGACGATCGCGTCGCCGCCTGGCGTGAGCGCCCCCATCCCGCCGGGCGCCCGATGTCGATCGGCGAGACCTGGAGCGAGGCGGGGGGGCCGAGCCGGCCACGCGGGGCGGCCCACGGCCGAGCCAGTTCTTACCCGGCCCAGCCAGGGCCCACGGGGCAAAGAGGCCGCCGCGGGCGGGACGAGGTGCGCCGGGGGAGAGGGGGACGGGATGCGGAAACGTGGGGGCGAGCGCCCTGGGAACCCGCACGTTCGCTAAGGCGAGATTCGAAACGCGGGCCATGCTAGTTTTGCGTGTCCAGCAATGCGCGGCGCGCGCACCGAGCGCCCGCCTCCGCGCGTGCGACCGCCGTGACGAGCCTCAACTATCGCGCCCTCAACGTTGCTTTCGGAGCCGTAGCGATGGCGGTGTGTGCTGCGTGGGCGTGGAAGCACGAATCACGACCGACATCCATCTTGACGGGCGTTGCCGAGGCGCGCCTCGCCAACTTGCCGTCCCTCAAGGCGGCGCCCCTGACGCAGGAGGAGCGCGCGCCCGCCTCGTCGAGCGAAGATTCCGCACCCGCTGTCCGAGCGCTGTTCATGCGCTCCTTCGACGTCACATCATTCCGTCGGGGCAACCTGCATACGCACAGCAGCCGCAGTGACGGCGACAGCTCGCCCGCCGACGTCTACGCCTGGTACCGCACCCATGGCTACGACTTCGTCGTCATCACCGACCACAACACGTTCACCAATCCGCTCGAGTACGTGACCGAGCCGCACCCGGAGTTCGTCGTCATCGGCGGCGAAGAGGTGACCATGCGCGGCGCGGGCCGCGAGGTGCACATGAACGCGCTCTGCACGCACCGCGTCGTGCCGGGTGGGACTTTTCGTACGGCGGGTGAAGCGCTCGCGCACGGCACGCTCGAAATCCGCAGCGCGGGCGGCATTGCGCTCATCAACCATCCCAACTTCACCGGGGGGATCAAGTCGGCGGACTTGGCGGCCGCCGCGGGAGCGAACCTCCTCGAGATCTACAGCGGGCATCCGTTCGTTCCGAGCAACGGCCGGCCCGGCACGCCGTCCCACGAGGCGATGTGGGACATGGCCTTGACCGAAGGGCTCGACTACATGGGCGTCGCCGTCGACGACATGCATCGTCTGCGGTCCGATCGCGTCCGCGGCTCGCGCCCCGGCCGTGCTTGGGTGGAGGTCTTCGCCGATAGGCTCGATGCCGGCACCATTTGCGAGGCGCTCGAGATGGGCCTTCTTTACTCCTCCACCGGGCCGTCGCTGCGCGCCATCCGCGTGACGGAGGATGCGTACACCGTCTGGCCGACGGACCACCATGTCGACGTTCTTTTCATTGGCAGCGGAGGGCGGATTTTGGCCACCCACAAGGCGGTGCCGGGCGCGACGGCCGTGACGTACGGGATCGATGGGAGCGAAGGCTACGTGCGCGTCCGCATCGTGCGCGCCGACGGCAAGGTCGCCTGGACCCCTGCCGTACGGGTGCATCGCTCGGGGGTGACACGCCCGATCGCCAGCGATCCCGGCCCGCGCGCGCGAACTCCGGGGTGACCCGTGAAGGGCGGCGGGCCCCCCCTTCCTGCATGACCGCGCGGCAGTGGTCGCCGGGTTACGCCACTCGGGCTCGTCATCGGCCCTCTTTTGTGCGATCTTGCCCCCCCCTCGGGCCCGGATCGCATGAATTGGCGGTCAGCCCGAGCCTTTCGCCCCCCTCCCGGGGGCGCGTACCGGACGCGAGACCATGCAAATCTTCGGCGCACTGAGAGACTGGTGGCAGCACGTCTACAGCATCCCCTTCCTCATCCTTTTCATCATCCTCGTCGTCCTCGTCCGGATCATGATCCGTGACGCGGAGGAGATCCCGGAGCGCCGCTTCATCGTCATGTCGCTCGTCGCCGGGTTTCTCGGCTTCGTCGTGATCGGCGCTGCCTTCCGCACGCCGCTCATCGCCTGGGCCTTGGATCTACAGAAGGGCGCCATCGTCGAGCAGTCGCTCTATTGGATCAAGGCGATGATCGCCCTCGCCGCGGCCGGGGGATCCCTTTACGAGGCTCAGCTCCTCGCCCAGAAGAAGAAGCTCCGCATCGCCTGGAAGAAGGGGTTCGCCTTCGCGCTCTGTATCCTCTCCGTCGGCGCTTATTTCCGCTTCGGCGATTTCGGGTACGAGGATTACTACCACCGGCACGAGTTCTTTCACTACTACCTCGGCTCGAAATACGACCGCGAGCTCGGTTACGAGCGGCTCTACGCGTGCGCGGCGCTGGCCCAGGCCGACTCCGGGCAGACCAACGAGGTGCGCGCGCGCAAGCTGCGCAACCTCGGCAACGATACGCTCATGCCGGCGCAGCAGGTGCTCGATAGCCCGGAGGAGTGTCGCAGCCGCTTCAAGACGCCGGAACGGTGGGAAGCATTCAAAGCGGACGTGAAGGTCTTCCGCAACACGTCGAACCTTCAATACTGGAACGACATGCAGAAGGACCACGGCTATAACCCGCCGCCGGTCTGGACGGTGATGGGGCACATCCTGTCGTCCCTGCACCCCGCCTCGCCAGCGTACATGAAGACGCTGGCCGGCATCGACATCGCCTTCTTTGCCGGGATGTTTTGGGCGATCTCCTGGGCCTTCGGCTGGCGCGTGATGTCGGTGGCGATCATTTTCTGGGGTTGCCAATTGCCCGCCGAGTATTTCTGGACCGGCGGCGCTTTCATGCGCCAAGACTGGCTCTTTTATCTGATCTTGTCGGGCTGCCTCATTCGCAAGCGCTACTACGCGCTGGGGGGCGCTGCCTTCGCCTACTCCACCCTGCTGCGCGTCTTTCCCGGCGTGCTACTCGCCGGTTGGATCGTCGTGGCGCTCACCCACTTGTGGAAACACAAACGCATGGCGCCGCACCACGTGCGGGTGATGGTGGGAGGCATCGCGGCGACGGCGATCTTGGTGCCGCTCAGCATCGCCATGGCCGGCGCCAGCTCGTACCCCGAGTTCTACAAGCACATCCAGGTCCACAACAAGACGCCGCTCACCAACAACATGGGGCTCGAGACCGTCCTCTCGCAAGGCTACGAGGGCCGGATGGAGGTCGTGCGCGACGAAAAGCTGCTCGATCCCTTCAGCAAATGGAAAGACATGCGGCGCGAGCGGCTCCACTCGTTCCGCCCGTTTCATTTCGTCCTTCTGGCCGGGCTGGCCATCGCCTTCGTCAAAGTCGTGAGCCGCGTCAAGTCGCTGTGGATCGCACAGGCGCTCTCGCTGGCCATCGTCGTCTCCGTCGTGGAGGTGACTTGTTACTACTATTCCATGTTCATCTTGGCCGCGTTCCTCTCGCGGCTCAGGCGCGGCATCGAGCAGTGGGTGCTCTGCGTGGCGGGGGTCAGTAACCTCCTCGTCGTGAACCGCTACCTGTCGTATTTTTACGACCTCCGCTACACCTGGCAGTCGGTGCTCTTTTGCGCGTTTGCGGTGTCGCTGCTCTTCGCGTATTGGCCGCGACAGAAGAAGAAGGCCACCGAGGCAAAGACTGTCCCCGTCAAGCCGGCGGCAGAAGAGCCGGAGAGCGCTGCCACCGCACGTCCCTCGGACCAGCCCGCGGCGTAGCGCGGGCCGCGGCCGCGGGGCATCTCGAACGCACGGTGCTATTCGGCCAGCGTGATCGTCACATGGCGATCGAACGAGGGCGCGGCGCGCAATGCGTCGCGCGCCGCACTGTCCCCGTTGAGAAAGGCCGCAAAGAAAAGGCCGATCCAGCGTCCGCTCGAGGCGACACCCTGCGCCTGATCGAGCGTCGGCGCGTTCACCTCGGGGTCGGCGCCGGCCGGATTGTCGACGTCGGTGATGCTGTAGTGGTTCGCCCCCAGCAATGAGATGATCGCTTTGGGGCGTTTTTGGAGTTGTTCGTACGTCCGCTGGGCGTCGGCGGGCAGCGCCTTGGCGTCGCGGCTCCCCTGCACGAGCAGAACCGGCAGGCCACCGGTATCGAGCGCGGGAACCCCGAAGATCGGCGCCGCCAAGTTCGTTCCGTAAAAGGCGCCACCCACGACCTCCGCCGGGCGCTGAAACGTGCAGAGCAGGGCAGGCGGAAAGCACATGTTGGCCATGCCGCTGACGCCCGATGCGCCGCCGTAGGAGTGCCCCATGAGCGCGATGCGCTTCGTATCGACCACGCCGCGCACGGGCCCCGTCGTGCTGGCTGCCTCGATCTTCATCTGTGCGCTGGCGGCGGCGATCTCGCTGAGCTCGGCGTAGAGCCCCGCTCCATTGACGTTGTTGGAGATGTGGTCGGGAACGACGACGATGAAGCCGTACCCCGCGACCGCCGCGGCGACGCCACCGTAAAATCCGCGCGCCACTTTGGCTCCTTGCAAGAGGAGCACGATGGAAAAGGCGTAGCTGGCGCTGTGAAGATCGGGCGGATCGGGGTAATAGACGTCCGCGAGATCGCCGGCGCCCGCATCGCCCGAGCCCGCTCCCGCGTCGGCGGCCCGCGGGATGACGATGGTGTATTTGGCCGTGCGCGGAAATCGAGGCGCGATGGGATCGCCGGTCGCGTCGGAAAGCGGCGCGTCGCTCCTCGAACCGTCGGCGAGCGGCGCGTCACGCGACGTTGCCTCGCCCGATGCGTCGCTTACCGACGCGTCGAACGGTGCATCGATCGACGAAGGATCATCGCCGTCGATGTCGGTGATCGCGGTGTCGGCCATCGCGCCGTCGACGTCATTGACGGCCCGCGTATCTTTGGCGCTCGCGATGTCGGCTTCGCCGCCGTCGCGCATGTCCAGCGGCTCGCCATGCGCGTAGCAAGCCGAGGCGCAGACTACGAAAGGAAAAAGGGCGAGCTTCGAGGACATCGAACTCTAAAATGAACCTTTATTCATTTTTTACAGCTCCTTTGATGCCGCATTTGCAAACGGTCGGCAACCGGTTCTTCGACGTCCTCGCGACGTCACGAGAATGTCCGACGCTTTACGCCGCCGTTCGCGTCTCAACGCGAACGAGCAAGGTTCTCTCGCTGTGCCTCGCGGCGCGCCATCGCTCTTGCGCCGATGGCCAGGGTGACGCCCGCCACGACGATGGCGCCGCCCCCCAGCAGTCGAAGCGTGATCGATTCGCCCAGCAGGACCACGGCGCCGAAGGCGGCGATGATGGGAACGAGCAGCTGCACGAGGGCGGCGCGGGTCGCGGTGTGGCGCGGAAGCGCGAGGTACCAAAGGCAATAGCCAATCCCGGATGCGATCGAGCCGGACGCCACAGCCAAGCCGGCGCCAAGCGCCGTCCCATGCACGCCTCCGAGCACCACCGAGCCGGCGACCAGCGTGACGGCGCTCGCCGCCAGCGCGAAAGGAACGGCGCGCATGAAATTGTCAGCCGTGGTCAAGAGTGGGCGCGAGCTCTTGCGGCCGCGCAGCGAATAGATGCCCCAGGCGATGCCCGCCACGATCATCAGGGCCGTGCCCCAAGGATCGGGTGCGTGGGCGCCGGGGAGCATGAACACCGCCAGTCCGAACACGGCGAGACCGAGCCCGATCCATTCTCCCAGCCGCGGACGTTCGCCGGTCAAGAGTCCCCAGGTCACCATCGTGACCTGCACCATGCCGAAAAGAACGAGCGCACCGACCCCCGCGCCGATGCGCACGTAGGCGAGGGAAAAAGCGAACGCGTAGGCGAACAAGGCCATGGCGGAGATCCAGTTGCCGCTGGCCGCGCGGGGTGCGTCCGCGCGCGACGGGAGCACCTTCGTCAAGGCGAGGAGCGTCATCGCGCCGGAGACGATCCGGATCGAGGTGAAAGACGTCGGATCGATGAGGCGAGGTGCGAGCGCCGACCGGCAGAGCACGGAGTTGGCCGCGAACGCGAACAGGGCGGCGAGGGTAAGCCCCGCCGTTTCCAGCGGTACCGAGCGGGGCCCGCTCACCGTTTCAGCCTCGAGCCGGAGCGTGGCTGCACGGACCGCTCGCTACGTTCGTGAACGATTTTTCCATTGATGTCGTGCGAATCGCGAGGCCTGTTGCGGAGAAAGTCCCACCCTCCTTCACCAACGCCCCCCACTAAGTACCCAGCGATGTGCGCAGATTAGTCCGACTCGGTCTCGCTGCTCCACAAGAAGCACGCCTCGCCTCTCGAACAGCGACACGCACCGACTGGGGGACTGAACAGACTTATCCCGGAGGGGCCCGAGTGCAGTCGGGTCCCTCCTTCTTTTCCGTGGGTGACGGCGTTGGGGCCGGGCGCCTTCCTCAGGGCCCGTTTGCGCTCTTGGTGTCGACCCGCGCAATGAGCTTGTGAATCGTCGCCCGAAGCGCGCTTGCCTCGAATGGTTTTTCGAGTCGGCGGTTCGGGACGCGGTCGATGTACTGCTTGGCCTTCGCGGTGAAAGCGCCGGCGGTCAGGAAGACGACGCGCTCCGCCATCTGCGGCGCGGCGAGCGCCAGCTGCGCATGAAAGTCCATTCCCGTCATCTCGGGCATCATCAGATCGCAAAGGATGACGTCGAAATTTTGCTCGGAGATGAGCATTTGCAGAGCTCCCTTGACATCGCTCGATGCCCGGACCTCGTGTTCGCTCTTCAAGAGACGCTCGATGGTGCGGACGAGGGCAGGCTCGTCATCGACGACCAAGACCCGCCCGCGACGCCCGCCCGGGGAATGGCTCGGCATGACCGAAGGTCGCAGCGAGTCCTGCCGCGTGCCTTCCGGGAATGCCACGCGAAACGTCGCTCCCGAACCGAGCTGGCTCCTTACGCTTATCGAGCCGCCGAGATCGGTGACGATGCCCTGACAGATCGCCAGCCCGAGGCCAGTGCCGATGCCAGCCTCTTTGGTGGTAAAAAATGGCTGAAATAGGCGGGGCATGGTGTCAGGTGCGATCCCGCCGCCGGTGTCGCTGATCTCCACGATGACTTGACCGCCATCGCTCCACGTCGCGACTTTGATCTCGTTTCCCGGCGCGTTGCCTTCGGGTATCGCTTGCGCCGCGTTGATCAGCAGATTGAGAAACACCTGTGCCAGGCGGTTCTCATTGGCATCGACGCGGGGCACATTGGCAAAGACTTTGACCAACCGAGCGCGATGTCGAATCTCGTTCCAGGCCATGGTCATGGCGGATTCGAGCACCCGGCGCACGTCGACGGACGTGGGCCCCCCATGATCGGTGTGGCAAAAGACCTTGAGATCGCGGGCCGTGATCCGGATCCGCTCCGAGCCCTCGCGCGCCTGTTGCAAAGCCTGCGTTACCTCGGCTAAATCGTCGATGACCTCGGTCGCTTGGTCGCTGGCGACGAGTCGGTCGAGTGCGAAATCGATGTTCGCAATGACGTAGGCAAGCGGGTTATTGATTTCATGGGCAACGCCGGCCGCCAGCGTACCGATCGACACCAGTCGGTCGAGAAGGAGTCGTTCCTCTTGCAGTCGCTTGTGCTCGGCCCGTCCGGCAAGATCGCGCCTTTCCCGCTGGATAGCCGGCAGGAGACGCGCGAGATTGCCTTTGACGAAGAAATCGTGGGCGCCGGCATACATCGCCTCGACGGCCGCCTCCTCGCGCATCGTGCTCGATACGATGATGAAGGGCAGATCGAGCCCCGCTTCCTTGATGATCGCGAGCGCTTGCTGCGCATCAAAGCCTCGCGTCGGGTAATCGCCCAGGACGACGTCCCAGACCTGTTTCCCCAGTGCTGCTCGCAGCTGCGCGGCGTTTTCGACGCGCTCGAAAGCAAGCTCGCCCACCTCCGCTCGGAGGTGCCCGATGACACGATTGGCATTTTCGGTCGACTTCTCGACGAGAAGCACACGTAGAGAAGTCGGTCCCCTTCCACTCATAAGCCCCCCCGGGGCCACACCTTCCTCGGCGCGGCAAAGCCAGCTTACACCCATTCTCGCCCGCGGTCCCAAAGATTGCCGCTGAAGTTGGCAAGGGGATCCAACCGAGCGGCGGAGCTGGTCAGACCAATCCGGGTCGAGCGGAAGCAGGGCCGGAGCCCGCACCTCGGCCGAAAGCCCGTCCTACGCACCCTCCAGTCGTTCTGCGTCCTGTGCGGATTTCAACCGGTAGAGGCGGGCGTAAAGCCCGTTTTTGGCGAGCAGCTCTTCGTGGGGCCCCTCCTCCACGACGCGCCCTTTGCTGAGCACGACGATGCGGTCGACCGCGCGGATTGTCGACAGGCGGTGGGCGATGATGAGCGCGGTCCGCCCTTCCATGAGGACAGCCAACGCGCGCTGGAGGCGGGACTCGGTGTCGCTGTCCACGCTGGCGGTTGCTTCGTCCAGGATCAAAATGGGCGGGTTCTTGTAGAGCGCGCGCGCAAAGGCGATGAGCTGCCGCTCACCCGCCGAAAAATTGGCGCCACGCTCATTGACGGCAGCGTCGATGCCCCCTTCGCGGCGCGTGAAGAGGTCGAGTCCGCTCACGTGATCGAGCGCTGCTTCGACCCGCGCTGGGTCCGGCGTGGCCTCTCCCACCGCGACGTTGGTGGCAATCGTGCCCGGGAACAGGTAGACGTCCTGTGGAACGACGGCGAAGTTGCGCCGCAGCTTGCCGGGCGCGTAGTCGCGGACGTCGCGACCGAGCACGCGGATGGCACCCGACGAAGGCTCGTAGAGGCGCAGAAGGAGCGAGGCGATCGTCGTTTTGCCGGAACCAGTCGCCCCCACGATGGCGATCTTCTCCCCTTTTTTCACGGAGAGGTTCACCTGGTGCAAGACCGGCACGCCTTTCTTGTATTCGAAATCGACGTGGGCGAGCTCGAAGGCCATATCGCTCGGGCCGCTTCCGGCCACGACGCCTGCCTCGGGCGCAGGTGCCGCGGAAGAGGCGTCGATCTCCGACGACTCGAGCAGCTCGAAGACGCGCTCGGCGCCCGTCAAGGCGCTCTGCAAGAGCGTGTACCGCTGCGAGAGGTTGGAAATGGGCTCGAAGAACTGGCGAATGTAAGCGATGAAGGCGACAACCAGACCGACGCTCGAGGCGTGCATCCCCGCGGCGACGAGGATGAGCGCGACGCACATCGAGCTCACCATTTCGATGGCGGCGTCGAGCGACGCTTCGAACTTGATGGCGCGGAAGTTGGCGTCGCGGTAAGCGCGGTTCGTTTCGTCGAATTCGGCCGAGGCCGCGCGCTCGCGGCCGAAGGCCTGCACCACCGCCATCCCCGATACCTGCTCGTTGAGGAAGGCGTTCATGCGCGCCGTCTTGGTGCGAATGTCGCGAAAGGCCTTGCGCGAACCGTGACGGATGCCGTTGACGAAGAGGGCCACCGGGGGAAGCGCGGCGAACGCGATGAGCGACAGTCGCCAATCGAGCACCAGCATCATGACCACGATGCCGAGGAGGCGTACCAGATCGCCGACGGCGTTGAGCGCGCCCGACGCGAAGAGCTCGCCGATGGCGTCGATGTCGTTGGTGACGCGCGTGACGAGCCGCCCGATCGGCTGGCGATCGAAAAATCCCAGCCGGAGGCCGTGCAAGAAGCGAAAGACATAGGCGCGCAGATCGGCCATCGATCGCGCGCCGGCCAGCTGCATGCTGTACACCTGGAAAAAGGTGAGCGTCTGCTCCACGAGCACGACGCCGAGCAAGATCCATCCGCCGCGCATCATGGCGTCGGTGTCCTTGGCGATGGAACCGGCGTCGAGGATGGACCGCATGATGAGCGGGCGCACCAGGGACGCCGCCGCCGTCACGAGGAGCAGGCCGAACGAAAGGTAAAGAGAGCGCGCGTGGGGGCGGACGAAAGGCCAGAGCCGCGCCAGAAGGCGAGCGTCGTAGGCCTTGACGATGTCCGTCTCTTCGTGGAAAGCGCGCAGCACCTCGTCGGTCGTGCGGCGTTCGGCCTTCGGACGTTCGGACCCGCGCGGCGGATCCTTCACCACGCTTTCGAGGCTCGCGCTGCCTTCGCTCATGCGGCTCCCGCGGCAGGGCGCTCGCTCTCGGCCCGTTCCACGTCGCCCTCCAGGCGTTGCTCTTCGGCGAAACGCGCGTAGAGCCCGTCCTTGGCGATGAGCTCGTCGTGGGTGCCCTGTTCGAGGATGTGCCCCTTGTCGAGAACGACGATCTGATCGCAGCGCGCCGCGGCCGCTACGCGATGGGTGATGAGCAAGACCGTGCGCCGCTCGGACTCTCGTCCGATGGTATCGAGGATGGCGGCTTCGGTACGCGCATCGACAGCCGAAATAGGGTCATCGAGGACCAAGATCTTCGGCTGCCAGAGGAGCGCGCGGGCCAAGGCGATGCGCTGTTTTTGCCCGCCCGACAGCTGCACGCCGCGTTCGCCGACCACGGTGTCGAAACCGTCCGGCAAGGAGAGCGCCTCTTCGCGGACCTGCGCGTCGTCGGCGCGGGCGTGGATGGACTTTTGCGCGTCGGGGGCGTCGGTGTCGTCGAGACTGAAGCCGATGTTGCGTGCCACCGTGGTGGAGAACAAGAACGAGTCCTGCTGCGCGTAGCCGATGGCGCGCCGCACGACCGAGAGCGGCAGATCGCACACGTCGGTGCCATCGAGGAAGATGCTCCCTCGCGGCGTCGGCAAAAGCCGCGGCAAGAGCGAAGCCAGCGTCGATTTTCCGGACCCCGTGCGACCGACCAGAGCCAGCGAACCGCACGCCGGGATGCGAAACGAAACGCGATCGAGCACGAGCGGCAGCTTTTCGCGGTACGCAAACGAGAGCTCGCGCACCTCGAGCTCGCCTTCGACTCGTGGGGGGGCGGGCTTTTGGCCGTCGACGACGTCGGGCACCGCCTTGAAGACGTCTTCGAGACGCGCATAAGCGGCCCTACCGCGGGCAATCATGCCCACCACGAATCCGAGCGCGACCAGCGGCCAGGCCAGCCGCTGCATGGCCCAAAAAAAGGCGACGAACGCCCCCGGGGTGATTTCGTGGGTGAGGACGAGGTGACCGCCGTAGAGGAAGATGATGACGACGCCGACCGCACTGATCGACTGCATCATGGGACCCATCGAGCCGCGCAGGCGCGCCAAGGCGAGACTGCGGTCGAGGTATTTGTGGTTGATCTCTTGAAACGAAGCGACCTCGACGTCCTCCAAGTTGAAGCTCTTGACGACGCGCATCCCGGCCAGGCTGGCCTGCACCCGATCGCTCATCTGGCCGATGGCGGCTTGGTTTTCGCGCGTGAGGGAGAACATCGACCTGGAGAAGCGGCGCGTGATGAGAATGAGGAGCGGAAAGGTCGACAGCGAGGCGAGCGTGAGCTTGACGGAAATGGAAAGGGAGATGGTGAGCGCGCTGACCAGGGCGAAGACGGTGTTGACGGTGTTGAGCACGCTGAACCCGAGCAGCATGCGCACCTGCTGGAGATCGTTGGTGGCGCGGCTCATGATCTCGCCGGAGGGCATCTTGCGGTAAAACGCCGGGCCGAGGGCGTGCAGGCGATCGAGAAAAACGCGGCGCAGCTCGTACTCGACGTCACGCCCGCCGTTGAAGATGAGGATGCGCGATAGGATGCGCACGCCCATGGCCACGATGGGGGAAATCGCGAGGAGCGCGCCGACGAAGATGGCCCGCTCCCTCTGCCCGCCGAGCGCGGCGTCGATCCCGTACCAGAGGCCGCGATCGAAGGCGTACGTGAGCACCTGGTACACGGCGAGCAGCAGCGTGCCGAGCAAGTACGGGCGCGCATGGCGGCGAAACTGAGCCGCCAGTCCGGTAGGTATCGAATCGTTCATTTCTGCGGGGAGCGGCGGGGCGGACGGCTCTTCTTAGAACGAGTCGACGGGACGCGCACGTCCGGCCCCTCGCGACCTTTCGGCGTCCGGTGGGAGGACTTGAGCGAAGGTCGCGCGAGGTCCGGGGCGAGCCCCAGATTTTCCAAGAGAACACGGGCCGATAGGAGGCCGAGGGTGACCCGCGCCCCCCCCTTTCCGTCGAGCTCGCTAATGACTCCCATGCGACCGGCGAATGGTCCCCCGAGAACGCGAACTTTGGCCCC
>DATHES010000027.1:0-4981 GCA_035318465.1 Polyangiaceae bacterium | reverse complement strand
CTACGACGAAGCGCCGCGCGTCACCTGGGCGAAGGGGTCCGGCGGCGTCACCGCCGACATCCGTGGTGTTCACGCCGAGGCGCCCGAGGTCGAGCTCGATCTCGCCCGCCACACCCTCGACCTGCGCGGCGGCGTACGCCTGACGCGTGGTCAAGGGTGGCTCAACGCCGACAAGGCGACCATCGAGATCGCCACGGCCAAGGTGACGCTCAAAGACGTGAAAGGGTCGCTCCCGGTCGCGCTGCCCAAGCCGTAGCTCCTTCTCCATGGTCGATACCGCGGATCGCGATCACGTCATGGCGCCGAGCCGAGACGGGTCTGTCACGAGCACCGCCGTGTCGGCGAGCACGGCGCCGCGACTCGTCGCGCGCGACGTCGTGGTTGCGCTGAGGGGCACGGAGGTGGTCCGCGGCGTCACGCTTTCGCTCGCAGAGGGAGAGGTGGTGGGCGTGCTCGGACCGAGCGGCGCTGGCAAAACGACGCTCTTTCGCGCGATGGTAGGCGAACTCCGGCTCGTCTCCGGGCGCATCGAGCTCGAGGGGCAGGACGTGTCGCGCGAGCCACTGTGGCAGCGCGTGCGTCGCGGCGTCGGCTACGTTCCTCAGACGCCGAGCGTCCTCTGGGATCTCACCGTCGAGCAAAATCTCGAGACATTCGAGCGGTTCGCTCGCGTCGCCACGCGCGTCGGGGCGCGCGAATGGGCGCGCCGCGTGGAGCTCGGCGAGCGTTTCGGGGTTGCCGCCGGTGAGCTGTCCGGCGGGGAACGGCGCCGTCTCGAGCTCGCACGCGCGCTCCTCGGGCGGCCCAAGGTGCTCGTCTGTGACGAGCCTTTTGCCGGCATCGATCCCGCGGGCGCCGAGCGCATGGGAGACCTCCTGCGCGGGCTCGCCGCAGGCGGCACGGCGGTCGTTTTGGCCGACCATCACGTCGCCGAGGCCTTGCGGGTGTGCGACCGCGCCATTCTGCTCGTTGACGGCAAGATCGAAGCCTCGGGGGCTCCCGAGGCTTTCCGGGAGCACCCCCTGGTTCGGCGTCGGTACCTCGGGTCCTTGGACCAAGGTAGGCCCAACAGCTGACACGGAAGGGCTGAAAGAGGGGCCGGGAGGTGGCAAGATGCTCCGGCCTTTGCGAAACTTTCGGTTGGCACGATTCCGCGGATTCTCGCGACAGCGAATGATAGAGTGAGAGCGAGCGTCCGGAGCGGGAGTTGGACAGGGGGCGCCTAAGCGTTTGCCTACCAATGGAAATTAAGCAGCAAATCAAGCTTAGCCAGCAGCTGGTCATGACGCCGCAGCTGCAGCAGGCCATTCGGCTCCTGCAGCTCTCTCGGCTCGAGCTCATCGACGAAATCCGCAAGGAGCTCGACGCCAACCCCGTCCTTGCCGACGACGAAATCGATCCGCGTCCCCGCGACAACACGGACCGGTCGAGCCCCAGCCCCCTCAACAGCGAGCGCCCGGTCGAGGAGCGGGTAGGCGAGACCGAGCGCCAGGAGCGCGACGTCGACATGACCCAGCGCGCTCAGGAAAAGAAAGTGCAGGAGGTCGACTGGGAGCAGTTCTTGGAGAACCGCACGCTCCAGGCGCCGCTCCCCTCGACGCGGGGAGGATTCGACGACCTGCCCCCCATCGAGCAAAACCTCACGCGCCCCGCCAATCTGCAAGAGCACCTCATGTGGCAGCTGCAGATGAGCGATTTCACCACCGAGGAGCGCCGTTTCGCCGAGCTCGTCATCGGCAACCTCGACGAAAAGGGTTACCTCGACCTCAAGGGCGTCGATCGCGAAGACGGCTCGCGAACCCCCGATTTCACTATCGAAGATCTCGCCGGCGAGGCCCACCTCGACCCCGAAGACGCTCCCGACGTCCTTCGCATCATGCAAGAGTTCGACCCTCTCGGCGTCTGCTCACGCACCCTGCAAGAGTGCCTGAAGGTGCAGGCCGAGGCGTTCGGGTTCGACGAGCTCGAGGTGTCCATCATCGATCGGCACCTGCACAACCTGGAAAAGCACAACTACCAGGCCATCGCGCGCGATCTGCGGGTCCCCCTCGAGGAGGTCTACGAGGCAGCGCAGGAGATTCAGAAGCTCGAGAGTCGGCCGGCCCGCAACTTCACGGACACCGACGACAAGACCATCGCCATCACCCCCGACGTCTACGTGATCAAGGACGGCGATCGCTTCGTCGTCCTCGACAACGACCGGGGCGTCCAGCGTCTTTACATCAACGAGACCCTCACCAAACAGATGATGCGTGATCCCCACGCCAAGGAATTCATTGGGGAAAAGCTCCGCAACGCCCAGTGGCTCATTCGCGCGATCGAACAGCGCCGCAAGACCATCATCCGGGTGACGGAATGCATCGTCGACAAGCAGCGGGAGTTCTTCGAAAAGGGGGTCGCCTACCTCCGCCCCATGATTCTCCGCGACGTGGCCGAAACGGTGGGGATGCACGAGTCGACGATTTCGCGCGTCACGACCAACAAGTACGTGCACACGCCGCAGGGGCTCTTCGAGCTCAAGTATTTCTTCAATTCGTCGATTCGCAGGGTGGCCGACGAAGACATCGCCTCCGAAAGCGTCAAGCAGGCCATCAAAAAGATCATCGACGAGGAGGACAAATCCAATCCCCACAGCGATCAAGCCATCGTCGAGATGCTCGAAAAGAAGGAGGGAATTCAGATCGCCCGACGGACCGTGGCCAAATACCGCGAGATGCTGGGGATCCTCGCCTCGTCCAAGCGAAAGAAGCTATTCTGATCCAAGGGTGCTCGCGAGGCGGCACCGCCACGAGCACGATCGTTCTGGCAGGGAGAATCTGTCAGGGTAGTGTTAGGGAAGCCCGGAAATTGTCGTACGGACAAGAGGGACCAGGTGCAGACGAGCACGACTTTGCTCCTTTTTGATTGCCCGATCGCTCCTCGAGGTGGCGTTTCATCCACGCGAGGTGACCCGACGGGCAGGAGATATGCTTTCTTGGGCTCCGAGCGCGAGGGGCGTACCCTCGGACTCGTGGGGCTGGGCTGGGGAATTTCCCGACGAGCAGACGAACCGGATCCGAGGGACCCGAAGGGCCCTCGTTCACCGGTAGGCCGGCAAGGAGGCAGTATGAACATCGCGATAACGTTCCGTCATATCGAACCGAGCGAACCCGTCAAAAAGTACGCTCACGACAAGATCGCGAAGCTGCAAAAGTTCTTGCGTCAACCCATGCAGGCCAATGTCACCCTCGACATGGAAAGGATCGAGCACCGGGTCGAAGTACGTATTTCCTCTGGCTCCGAGCACTACCATGGCAAAGAGCAAAGCGAAGACATGTACGCCTCCATCGACGTGGTGGTCGACAAGATCGAACGCCAAATTCGCAGCGGGAAAGAGGTCGCTCGCAAGCGCGGCGCCCAGAGTGCAGGAGAGTTTGCCGCAGCAGCCGCAGTAGGGCAAAAGGCAGACACCAAGGAGTAGCGCCAAGCACCACGTTCACGCATCGTTCTCCCAATTTTGGGTGGGGGCCGCACCTGGGGGCAGAGAGCCCATGATTTTGACCGATATCCTATCTTCCGAACGAGTCAGTGTCGCTGGGCGGGGCGCGAGCGTGCAGTCGAAAGACGAAGCGCTGCGCGCCCTGGCCGCGCTGCTCGGTGCCGGTGCGACGGTGCCGGGCGAGGCGGACTTCTACCGGGTCCTCGTCGAACGCGAAGCACTTCAATCGACGGGTATCGGTGACGGCGTCGCCATTCCGCACGGCGCCCTCGAGAATCTGCCGGGCCAGGTTGCCGCACTTCTGATTTGCCCGGGCGGCGTACCTTTCGATGCGATCGATGGCGGACCCGTCTTCATCATGTTCGCCGTCCTCACACCGAAACGCGCCACCGGCGAACATCTGAAAACCTTGGCGCGCATCTCTCGCCTCTTGCGGGATACCTCCTTTCGCCAGAAACTTCTGGCGGCGGCGGACGGCGCGCAGGCCTACAGTCTCATTCGTCTCGCCGAAGAGGGTCGCGCCGCGTAGCGCTGCCGAAATGGCCGGTTTCGGGAACGCGGTAGCGCTTCCGTCGTCGGGTGCATGGATCACCGGGGTCGTCCCGATTTGCTCTTGGCCGTGTCTCGGCCGAGGTGTCGCGGCGACGACACGATTGTGCCTTCCTGCTCAAGATCTGGCAGGATGCGGACGAGGGGACAGCCACAGGGGAGCCGCGGAAAGTGCAGGATTCGGAGCTACCCGGTCGTTCGACGATGACAGCGGGCGAACTGCTCGAGGACAAGGGCTTGTCGCTCGAGCTGACCCTGGTCGGAGGTGCGGCCGGCCTCGCGCGCCGTATCACGCACACCCGCATCCAGAAGTCCGGGCTCGCGCTTGCCGGGCACTTCCACGGCGTCGTCCCATCGCGCATTCAAATCCTGGGGGAGACGGAGCTCTCCTACTTCAACGCTCTCGAGCCGAGTCAGCAGGAGCTGGCGGCGCGCGGGTTCTTCAACTTGATCCTTGCTTGCGTCGTCATCACGCGCGGCTCCCGACCGCCCGCGGAGCTCGTGAGGTGGGCGGACGACACCGACACGCCGCTGCTCGTTTCCAAAGAGCGGTCGAGCCGCACCATCAGCGCCATCCACGCGCTCCTCGATGATCGACTGGCGCCGCGCACCACCTTGCACGGCGTGCTGGTCGATGTGTTCGGCGTGGGCCTCTTGCTCACCGGCTCGAGCTCGATCGGCAAGAGCGAGTGCGCTCTCGACCTCGTCCTGCGCGGGCATCGGCTCGTCGCCGACGACGTGGTGGAGTGCGATTACCGCCCGCCGGGGATGGTCTTCGGGCAACCCGCCGATCTTTTGCGCCACCACATCGAGGTGCGCGGCCTCGGCGTGCTCAATATCAAAGACCTCTTCGGCGTCACCGCGGTCCGCGAACGCAAACGCATCGATATCGTGGTCAAATTGGTGGAGTGGTCCGCCGACGCGCAGTTCGATCGCATGGGCGTCGACGATCGG
>DATHES010000026.1:0-42855 GCA_035318465.1 Polyangiaceae bacterium | reverse complement strand
CTGAAAGAGCGCGGTGTCGTGGTTCTCGAAGACGACGCTGATCTCGTCGCCGACGAAGACCCGCCGCTCTTTCTTGTCCTCGATGATACGCGCCCGAAATTGCGGACGGATCTGCTCGTACTCTGCCAGACCCAAGAGCTCGCTACGTTCGACCTTTTTCATGACGCTCCTATTCCGGAAGATCGTATGCGTACCGCACCGCCTCGACGGGGTGCAGCACGTCGACGCCGTTCTCTTTCTCGATACGGCGCGCGGCCAGGGGGCAATCGCTGACGACGATCTCGTTGTCTTCATCGCTGATGCCGCGCACCAGCTTTTGCGCATACTTTCGGCCGAGCTCGTAGTACTCGGCCTTCATCCCCCACGTCCCGTCGACGGCCGAGCACTGCTCGACCATGCGTACGTCGGTATCGCCAATGGTGCCGAGGATGCGCATGCCGGGGTAGGCGATCTTTTGGGCGCGGAGATGACAGGGGGCGTGGTAGGCGATTTTACCGAAGCTCTTCTTCCAGTCCGTCTTCCACGTCTTGGCGCGACGCAGCCCGTCGAGAAATTGCATGAGGTCGAGCGTCGCATCGGAAACAGCGCGCACGTCGGCGTTGTCCACGTAAAGGGGCCACTCTTTTTTCATCGTGTAGCCGCAGGTCGGCGAAGGCACGACGATCTTTTTGCCCGCTCGCACGTACGGCGCGAGCGACGCGACATTTTCGCGCACTTTGGTCGTCATGGCTTCGACGTCACCGCCGTCGAGGTTGGGCATGCCGCAGCACACTTGCTTCGGCCGAAGCACGCGGAAGCCCTGATGCTCGAGCACGCGCACGGCGGCGCGCGGCACCTTGCTCTGGTTGTAGTCGCCATAGCAGGTCGAGAAGATGACCACCTCCCCTGCCTCGCCCGCGCCGGGCAACGGTTCGTGCTTCTCGAGCCACGCCGGAAACGGCTCGGGTTCGAACGGTGGAAGAGGAAACTCCGCCGATACACCCGTCACCTTCTCCGCCACTTTGCGCACCAGTCGCGAGGCGCTGATGAGATTGGCGGCGGGCGCCACGAAACCCGACCCGAGCTGCCCCATCAAGCCCGGCTCGCCCAGCACCTGGTCGACGAGCTTCACCCCGTCGCGCCGAGCGCGCTGGGCTTTTTCGCGCGCCATGAGACGTGGAAAATCGACGAGCTCGGTGGCTCCTTCGTCTTCCGTGTAGGGGCACTTGATGTAGCAGAGCTTGCACTGCCAACAGAGATCGCTGGCTTTGACGAAATCCTGCGCCGTGAGATGCTCCGCCCCTTCCGCGCGACCGGCGTCGATGTCGCGATCGACGGCGTCGAAGACGGAGGGGAACGTACCGCAGTAACCGACGCACATGCGGCATTCGTGACAAATCTGAAAGACGCGCTTCAGCTCGAAGGTGAGATCGTCGGCGTCCCAATAGCGAGGGTCATTGGGGCTTGCGGCGGGCGGTGAGCTCGGTCGGCGCGGAAGATGGGCCATGGTGTCGCTGGAGCTGCGGAGGCAGTGTTGGTGAAAGCCCCGGCTCGCGTCACTGCGTCGAGAGACGGAGGACGACGAGGCCGGGGCAAAAGACGACGCGAGCTCGGGGGCCTACGGCTCAGCCGAGCGTGTCGTGTGCTTTCTGAAAGCGGCCGGCGTGCGATTTCTCGGCCTTGGCCAGCGTCTCGAACCATTCCGCGATGTCGCCGAAGCCTTCTTCGCGCGCGACCTTGGCCATCCCCGGGTACATGGTCTCGTACTCGTGCGTTTCGCCGGCGACGGCGGCCTTGAGGTTCTTGGCCGTGTTGCCGATGGGAAGACCGGTAGCAGGATCGCCCACCTGCTTCAGGTAGTCGAGGTGCCCGTGGGCGTGCCCGGTCTCGCCGTCGGCGGTGTCTTTGAAGAGACCGGAGACCTCCGGATAACCTTCCACGTCCGCCACCTTGGCGAAATAGAGGTAGCGGCGGTTCGCCTGCGACTCCCCGGCAAAGGCGTCTTTCAGGTTTTGATGGGTCTTGCTGCCGTTCAACTTGGACATGGTTGACTCCTTCTTTTCTGTGAATTGACCGATGAAGTACGTAGCTTTCCGCGCGCGGGCCTCGCATCCTAGCGGTTCACGCTGCTTGCCCGACCGATTTTCTTCTCAACTGGTTCTTGATCTGGCGCGACCGCGGCTGCAGGCGGCGCAGACGCCGCGAAAAATGCGCTCGACGGAGCGGACGTCGAAACCCGGCGCTACGTGCGCGACGGCGCGTGATGCCGAGGACTCGAGCGCCGCTTCGGCGGTGGACGCGCTGGTGGGCACGTCGCGAACCGCGCCGCAGACGTCGCACACGACGTGATGGTGCGCTGTCATGTTGGGGTCGAAACGACCGGATCCCGGCGAAAGCGACATGGCCGCGCAGAGCCGCGCGGAGGAGAGCGCTCCGAGTGTGTTGTAGACGGTGGCAAATGACATCGTGGGCAGACCGGGCCGAAGGCGTTCGAAGATTTCTTGGGCCGTGGGATGCGTTTCGTCCGAAGCGAGCTCTTTCACGATGGCCATACGCTGGGGCGTGAGCTTGAGGCCAGCCGCGCGCACGCCTGCCAGCATCTTCTCCACCCTTTCGGACAGTTCGGCGCGTTTCATTGAAAGACACCATAGTAATAATCATTCTAACATGCAAGTCGTTCCTTGCTAAAAAAGCGCACCCATGGGGCCGAGCCCTGCCCCTCGACCAGGCGAAGTCGACGGCGGGGCGCGACTCGGGCTATAGGCGATGGATTGCGCATCGCCCTCGTCACAACCTCCTATCCTGAGCGCGCAGGAGATCCCGCTGGTCACTTCATCGAGGCGGAAGCCGTCCATCTGGCTCGCCAGGGCCATGAAGTCCATGTGATCGTCCCCACGCCGCAGTCGGGTGGGTGGTGGAGCTCCATGCGTTCCTCGGTACGACCCACTGCGCGTGAGGCGAATGGCTCACGACACGGCCCAGGGAATCCGAGCGTCTGGAACGCGGGCGGCGGATCGCTCTTCGGCTTACCCGGGGCGCTCGTCCGCGCCCGGCAGCGCCCCCTTCGTTTGCTCCACTTGGCTCAGTTCCTTCCCGCGGTGCGATGGACACTGGCGCGGCTCGGGCCCCTCGATCGCACCATCGCCCATTTCATCGTCCCTTCCGCCTATCCGCTCGCGCTCGGGGTGCGTGGCGACCTGGAGGTCGTCCTGCACGGCTCTGACGTGCGGGTCGTACTCGCGCTACCCGCCCTTCTACGCGAGCACATCGTGGACGCGCTGACGTCACGCGGTGCCCGTTTTCGATTCGTCGCGGAAGATTTGCGCGCCAAATTTTTGGCGATCCTGCCGAAAGGACAGCGAGCTCGCGTCCGCGCAGCGTCGAGGGTCGAGCTGCCGCGCATTTCCGTCTCCTACGTCCCGGCAAGGCCGGCGATCGATCTTCGAACAAGCGGACATCTTGCGCGCTCCGAGGAGGGAGCGCGGCCCCGGTGGGTCGTGTGTGCGCGGCTCGTTGCTTCCAAACGCGTCGATCTCGCCATCCGCGAGGCCGCACGGCATCGTGCCGCCCTCACCGTCATCGGCGACGGACCGCTGCGCGCTGAGCTGGAAGCGCTGGCTGCGGCGTTCGAGCCGCGTGCTCGTTTCACCGGTCAGCTTCCGCGTGGCGATGCCCTTGCGCTCATCGCCGATGCGCACAAGCTCGTGCACCTGAGCGAAGCCGAAGGCGCGCCGACCGTGATCCGCGAGGCGCGTGCGCTCGGGGTGCCCGTGCTGGCGACTCCCGTGGGCGACGTCGCGCGGTGGGCCGCCAAGGACCCAGGCATTGAAATCTTCCGCCCGAGCCTGGGCTGAACTATCACTCACTCGAGCATCCCACATTGGCCACAAGCATGTCGCCGACGCTACGGTTGCCGTAAAAACTTCGGCCTCGGCGGGCACACCCCGCTTTTGATGATGTAGGATTGAGGACAATGGATTCTTCACCGGTGGATGCAGCATGGGACACGGAGGGAGCCGACGTTTCGGCTTCCGATCCGCCCCCCTCTTCGGAGGACCATCGGACCCCGCTCCAGGTGATTGCCGATCTCCGGCACCCGCACCTCATCGTCATGCGCCGCACCGTCGAGGGGGCCGGCTTCGAGCCCGAGCTCGGCGGTGGGATGTCGCTGGCCGAGCTCAGTCGCAGCGAAGCAGGTTGGTTCCCGCTTCCTTTGCGCGTCGGGCTCCGCATTCTGCTCGATGCGTTGAACGGTCTGGCGGCCGTGCATCAGGCGACGCAGAACGGAAAACCCCTCGACTTCGTTCATGGCGAGGTGGCGCCGAGCCACATTTTCATCGGACGCGACGGCTTCGGGCGCCTGGTGCCGGTGCTGCCCTCCCACTGGAATGAGCAAGTCGCGCCGAATCCGGAGGTGACGGGTTACGTCGCGCCGGAGCGACTTCTCGGCGACGTGTTCGGCCAGCCGGCCGATGTATTCAGCGCTGGCGTTCTGCTGTGGGAGGCGATCACCGGCAAACCTCTCTTTCGCAATTGGCCCCTCGATGCCATCGTGACGCAGCTCATCGGCCGCAAGGTGCCGTACCCGATTCCCTTCGGCGATGCGCTGTGGGGGGTCCCCCTCGCCGATGTCGCCATGCGCGCCCTCTCGGTCGACCCGTCCGAGCGCTGGGCTCACGTTGGCGCGCTGGGGGCGCAAGTCGAGGCCATTGCGCGCGGGCATATGGCATCGTCCGACGAGATCGCGGCCTTGGTGGCGGGCTTTGCGGCGGGCAAAGGGCACAGCTCGATGTTGGCCTCGGACGCGGAGACGATTCCTCCGCCTGCCCCGACCGCCGTGACCAGCTTGTCGCCGACCGCGAGTTCGATCCAATCTCCCTCCGAGTCCGATTCCGCGTTGATGGCGGCCGCCGAGGCTCCTGCTGCCCCCGAACCCGCACCGGTCGCCGAACGATGGGAAACGCATCACGCTTCTGCGCCGCGGATCTGGTTGCCGGCGGTGGAGAACGCCGCTTCCGAAAGCGCTAGCGCGTCGCCGTCGTCCGGTGAGGTCGCCGATTCGTGGAGCGGAATCGCGCCTGCGTCGGTCCCCGGGATTTCGCATCGGACGAAGACCCTGGTGCTAGCCGCGGTGGGGGCGAGCCTTGCGATCACGGGCCTCGCTGCCTACAAGCTTCTCGACCGCGGCCACGAGGCGCGATCGACGGCGACCGTGCTGGCTCCCAAAGTGGCAGCGCCGAACCAGCCGGGTGTGCGCGCGGCCACCGCAGCACCCAGAGGGGTGGTGGGCCCAACACCGTCGACGGCGTCCACGGCGGGATCGGAACCAGCTGGTGCCGCGGATTCGATCGGCAAAGCAAGCGAGAGCTCCACCGCGGCGGGCGCTGCCGCCGTTCCGACGACCGCGGCGTCGGCTCCGAGCGTGATCGGCGTATCACCCTCCACCCTGACGCGCGCGCCACGGCCGTCGACACGCCCCGCGCCACCGCCCCCCGGCCTCACCGCTGCACCACCTCGCCCCGCGCCACCGCCGCCCCCTCCCGCCGCCAAACCTCCGCCCAAGCCGAAGGAAGATCTCTTCGGCATTTGACGGCGGCGACGCGCTAGCCGTTCCTCAAGGCCTGGGGGCGGGAACGATGCGGCCCTTGGCCATCATGTAGTCGTCCGGGGTATGGCAGAAGTTGCAATCGCCGTTGGTGACGGGCGCTAGCATGACCGCTTCGCGTCCCTGCACGGCAACCTTGACCCGGAACGTCGGAGGGAGCGGCTTGTCCGTAAAGAAGTTGCCCATGGGGGTGATGATGAGGCGTCCCACGCTGGGGATCTCCATCATGTTCTCGTCCATCGGTATGACCGCGCCGTTGGCGCCTTCGCCGTTGCAGTCGTGCTCGTCGCGTTCTCCCCCAAGGGGATAGAGCGTGCCGGCGAGGGTGAAGGGCTTCTTCGAATTTGGCGTGTGGCAGCCGGCTCCCATGCACGGGCGGCCGGGCGTCATCGCCGGCGAAGCCATGTTGCCCTGCGTCCAGCGCACGCCGCTCGAGCACTTACCGCTGGCCGCCTCGGGCTCGCCCTTGGCGTCACTGGGTGCGGTGTCAGGTCCCGCATCGAATTCGTCGCGATGCGAGACGACATTCACGCATCCAGAGCCAAGCAATGCCAATACACACGTAAGAACCAGCTCTTTCATCTTCGATTGCCCTTCGAACGATCTCAATGTCGGCTCGAGCGATGCTCGCTGCATATCCGGTAGCACGGTAACGACCGGCCCGGCCGGGCGGCATCTTAGGCGAACTTTGCGTCGTTTGCGCAGCTTCTCGTCACGAACCCCGCCGAGACCCACCGAGACCCTTTCGGGGCCGCGATGCTCCTTGGCGCGCCGTTTGCCGAGGAGCAGACTTTTCCGTTCTTGGTCGACGTCCCTTGGTCAACGTCCAGAGGCACGGCCAACGGCCTTCGCGTTCGATTCACACCGCCCGCCGGCCCCGGTTTTGTGACATACCGCCAGCCTTGGCTTCGCGCAGTTGGTAGAATCGCGCACCTCTTTCGCGGGTCCCTTGAGCGGGCGCGCGGCGCGGCGCGGCGTGCCCTTCCTCAGGGGGCGAGCCCCTGGTTGGGAAGTGGGAAGGACGCGAATGATGCTTCGCCGGTGCTTTTTTCTTCGCGATGGCCGGGAGCGACCGGCGTCGGCGACATCGGCGAGGGGGGTGGCGCGGCGAGCCAGTGGGAGGGACCGGCGACGGCCGGCCGTGGGGCAACGGGCAAGGGGAACTGGCAACCGGGGCTCTGCTGCAACCAGGACGTGATGTGGGCGCTCCTTCTTCTAGCGGGCCCGCGCCCCTCCATGGCCGCCTCGCAGCGCGGGCGACCTGCTCGCCACGCCGTGAGCGTGGCCATCGCGGTCATGGGATGCCTGCCCGCATGCTTCGATCCGGTCGACCGCACCGGATCGCCCGAGCCGTTCTGTCCGGCAAGCGTCGGTCTGCCCCGCCGGGGTGCGCAGCCGCAGCCGAAACGAGTGGGGAGCGCTGCTGCGGGCGGTGAGGACGAGGACGAGGACGGCGGGCCGGATGGCGGAGACACGTTGGCGACGCGGGTGCAGTTCGCCGTCATCGGCGACTTCGGACTCGATGGTGCGGATGAAGCGAGGGTCGCCGATCTGGTGACGTCGTGGAATCCCGATTTCGTGATCACCACGGGTGACAACAACTATTTTCAAGGCGCGGCGTCGACCATCGATCAGAATATCGGCAAATACTATTGTCAATTCATAGGAAATTATCGCGGCCAGCCCGAGGCAGGGAGTCCCCTCAATCGTTTTTGGCCGTCACCGGGAAACCATGACTGGTTTACCCCGGGCCTCGCGCCTTATACGAACTACTTCACACTGCCGGGCAATGAACGCTACTACGACGTCCCTCGTGGGCTCGTTCATCTCTTCGCGCTCGACAGCGACTTCAACGAGCCCGATGGCGTCACCGAGGATTCGGTGCAAGCCGCGTGGCTCAAGGACGCATTCGCCGCGTCGACGGCGTGCTTCGACGTGGTGTACTTCCATCACCCGCCTTACTCGTCCGGGCCGCACGGATCGACCTTCGATCTGCAGTGGCCCTTCGAGGCTTGGGGTGCCGACGTCGTCATGGCCGGGCACGACCACCTCTACGAGCGCTTCGACGTCGGTCAGATTTCGTACTTCACGGTAGGACTGGGCGGAGCTTCGCGGTACGACTTCGTCACCGCGCTTCCCGAGACGCGCATGCAATACCACGAGGAGTACGGCGCGCTGCGCGTTACCGCCGACCGTCACGGGATGACGTTCGAATTCGTGAACGTCATGGGAACGGTGGTCGACGCGTCGACCTACCGCAAAGAGTGCCCCCCACCACCGCGCTGAGGACAGCACTCGTCAGCGCGGCACGAAGAGAGAAGATCACAGGGAGCCGGGGAGACAGGGAGGAGGGATTGGGATTGGATTCGGATCAACAAAAAATCTCCCCGTCTCCCCCCTCCCTGTCAATCCTACTCGTCGATACCGCGCGCAGCGCGTTGGGGTGGGGGGCCGCGCGGTTATACGACGGCTTCGAGGGTGGCGTTGCCGTAGGCTTCGCCGAGGGCTTCGGAGAGGCGGTAGATCTGATTGCCGGCCGTCTCGTAGGCGTCGACCAACTCCAGGACGCCGAGCTGAATGCGCACCGAGAGTTTGCTCCGCCCGTCGCCGAGCAGCGCGCGCCGCGCGCGGGCCTCGAGCCCGTTCATGTGAATCTCTCGCGCCCGCGCCGACTCGACGTCGACCGGCGAACGGGAGGAAATGCTCTCGGCCAGGGCGTCGAGCCCTTCCGAAAAGAGGCGTTGCATCTCGCGCACGGTGGACTCGTCGTCGCCTCCGAGCGGCGGCACTTGCGCGCCGCCGGCGGCGATCGTCATGCGGCGATCAGTGAGGTGCTCGGCCTGCTGCAGCAAGCTCTCCAGCGCGCGTTCGAGCTGAAGACAACCGAAAGCAACGCGCCCGAGCAGGACGCCGTCCTGCGTCTGCGGGAGCTCGCGCACCGGGCCCGCCAGCACCGACTCCAGCGCGGCGTGCGCATCGGCGAGCCTGTGTTCGGCGGCGCGACCGTCGCCGCGGCGACCGGTCAGCGCAAGCTCCGTCAGTGATGCGACGCCGCTCTTCTGCGCCAGCACGACCTGAACGAGCCTCGCCCGTACCACGCCGGCAGCGTCGCCGACGTTGTCGAGCGCTCTACCCGGCACTTCCGGCCAGCGCCGCTCCATCCAGCGTGCCAGCGCGGGCACGACGATCATCAACATCAGCGCGACACCGAGCTGGGAGAGCGCATAGGCCACGGCCAGATGCCTGCCCAAGTTCGGCAAGAGCACGCGTTTGCCCCACTCCATCTCGTGAGGGGTGCCCGAGACGAGCCAATCGGAGGCCGCCGCCCAGATGTCGAGCGTCGATGCGGCGATGAGCGTGCTGGCAGCACCGCACACGAGATTCAGCTGCGCCAGCCGGCGGCAGCGGGGACCGGCGAGCGTCGTGAGGAGCGCGCCCACCGCGGCTCCGAGCCCCGAACCGGAGAGCAGTGCCAGCGCGGTGCGAAGATCCCAGTGCCCGGTGGTCTCGGCAATTCCGAGCACGAGCACGAGCGCTGGCGCGGGGCTATGCAGTGCGGCCACGAGCGCCGCGCCGGCCAAAGCGCAAAGCCCGACGCCGAGGGGGCCGTCCGCGTGCAGCTTCTCGAGGAAAGGCAGAAGCGCGGGCGCGGAGAGGAACGGTTCGAAGCTCGGCCGCAGCACCTGAAGTCCGAAGGCGATGAGACCGGCACCGAGCGCGAGCCGACCGAGGGCCGCACCGCGCCGATCGGTGGCGAGGCCGAGCCAAAGCACGCCGATGGCGACCGCGACGAGCCCTTCCCGTGGATCGATGAGGCCCGTCACGAGCAGTGGAGCCGTGGCCGCGCCGAGCTGAGCGCCGAGAAATGCGACGGCAGCGGGACCGACCGCGAGAAGACTGGAGGTGACGAGACCGCCCAAGAGGCCCGCTGCGGCGGTCGTCGATTGGACGAGCGCACCCACGACGGCCCCGAGACCAAGCGCAGCCGGACGTGGTCCCGCGACCCGCGCCAGCGTTCGCGCGCTCCCGAGCCCCACGCCTTCCCGCACGCCACGCGCGAAGACGCCGATCCCGAAGGCGAGAAGGGCGAACCCTCCGATGAGCGAGGCAAAGCGCTTCTGCCAATTGGGAGCCTTGACCCGAAAGTCGTACGGTTTGCTGCGCTGGTCGCCGGAGGCGACGCGGATCTTGAGGCGTCCCGCGCCGACGCTGGCGGGGAGGCGCGCGACGATCGAACCGGGGCGCCGCGCGAGGATCTGCATCTCCTCTTTGCCGGCCAGGGCACGGAGGCCAGGCTCGTCGTTGTTTCCACCGTACGTCACGACCACCACGCTCCCGGGGGCCGCATCCGACGGATTGACCTGGAGCACCTCCAATCGCCGCTCTTCCGGCGGATCGGCGGGGGTGGTCGCCGCCGGGGTATCGGCTGGGTTCGGCTCTTCGCCGCCGCTCGGTAGCGCGACGTAGATCGCCACCAAGAGCGCGCTCAAGGCGCACATCGCGCCCAGGCGGACACGACGCTGGAGGCGCGTTCCCTCAGCCATGCACCCCCGCTACTTCGCGCGAAGCCGATTCGAATTTACTAAAAGGCATCGGCTGTATCCCGGCGGAACCGAGCGCCGCGTCGAGCCAGTTCGGCAGCGCGTCGTGACGCTTGATCTCGAGCACCGCCCGGCGCTCGCCACCTCGCGGCGGCCCGAGGGTGCTTCGCACGAGCGCGTGCTCGCGCGTCCAGAGGTCGGTCGGGGGCGCGTAGAACGTGAGCCCGAGATCGACCGTGACCCGGAGGTGCGCGTCCTCCGATTGCCAGGAGAGGCGCCGATAATTGACGAGGCACGCTGCTGCGAGCGGCTCGTCGAGGCTTTGACAATAAGCGACGATCTCTTCCAGCTCTTCGTCGAACCCGGCGGCGAGCGGCTCGTCGCCGAGCGGCGGGGGCACGGGCGGTGGGGGCACGATCGAATCCGGCGTACGCCGGCCGTACTTGAAGAAGGCCGGAACTTCGTGCTTGCGCAGTCGAAACCTGCGCTTCGAAGTATGGGTGCCGTCCCGCCGCTTGAGCTCGAACCAGAGCCAGCGCTGGTAGCGCACGATCTGCACGTGATCGGTGGCGAGCTCGGCCAGCGAAGGATGAAGATCGTAGTACTCCTTGGCGCGGATCTTGACGTTATGCTCGAAATCGTCGACCGCCGTGCGAAAGAGGCGTCGCGACGGCGTATCGAAATAGATGGTCGTCACGAAGTGGTGCGGCCCGGGCAAGCCGTTGGCGCCTTCACCGGTGAAGCGATGCGACGGAAGCCGGCGCGTCAGCTCCGCGGCGAGCGCGTCGAGCCTTTCGGGGGAAACCAAATACTTGGTTTCCTCCCTTTCGGACGTCATCCGCTCGTCCCCCCGCCCCATCGGGGGCGGTACAGCGACGGCGGTCACGGGCCTTCCTCGTACTTGACGAGCTCTTCGGTTTGACCGCCCGTCTCCTTCACCTTTCCCACGCCCGGCACATACCAATAGATTTTGGTGTCGCCGCCGGTCTTGGTGACCTTCAAGGCGTTCCAGGCCTTGTCGAGGACCTGAACGGTCTCGCATTCGGAAAGGACCTTCCACGCATCCATCGCTGTCGTCGTCACCGGCTGACTGCCCGTCGGAAGTTTCGTTTCTCGGTAGGTCTCGACCCACGCCTTCTCGGCCACCATATGTTCGGCCGTGCCGTCGATATGGAGCTTGTAGGGATCCCAGTGCTCTTCGAGCTCGAGCAGTCCCGTCTGGGCGCCGAAAGATTGCTCGCGGTAGCGCAGCACTTTGTCCCCTTCCGGTGCTTGCCAGCTGATCGTCTGATCGGTGGCACCCTTCTTGGTGACGACTCGATAGGCCATCTTGGTGGCATGCGGCCCCATGCCGCCGACCGGCTCGGCCATTTCGATGGTGGTGACCTTTTGCGAGACCTCGCCATCCTGCGTCACCTTGTAGGTCCACTTGTTGCCGAGCTTCCAAGGCAAGAGCGCGCCGGTCGGGCGCTCGCAACTGCCACTGCTTCCGCCGTCATTGTTCGCACCGGGGTCGGTGGAGCCGCATCCCACCACCACGAGGGCAAGGGGAAGAAGAGCGAGTGACAGGTTCCTACGTCCGTTCATGATCCGATGTTCCTCGTCAGTAATCGTCGGGGGTGCCGGCGCGGTGGGTCCCGAGCGCCACCGCGGCGGCGTGCTTGAGCAAGGAGACGTTGCCCGGATACGCGCGAAGTTGTCTCTCGATGAGCTCGCGCCCCCGCGGTGCTTCCGACAGGGGACCGAGCGTTTTGACGACGGTGGACGGCCAGGTGTCGGCGTGCGTGTCGCGCATGGCCCAGGCCTCGGGATCGTCGAGCCAGGCGATGCTGTCGATCGCCTCTTTGCAATCGCCGGCCACCGTTTCGCGCATCTGCCAGGCGCGCGCGTGGCTGATGCGTTTGAGCGTGAGCATGACGACCTTCGGCGCGCGGGAAAGAAATTCGGCCCGCCAGTCCCAGCTGCGCGCCCCGAGGACACCTTCCAGCGACGCCAGCGTTGCCACCGGAGCCGAGGTTCGCACCTCGCGGCGCACGCCCCACGAGCGCTCGTCGTCGAGCCCGGTGACGGATTTTGCGCCGACCCGTGCCGTCTCGTAGCTTTGCCCCAGCTGCCCGTTGGCGCGATCGAGCCAGCGCTGTCGCATGTTCCAGGCGCGCTCGGACCCGAGCATGGCAAGCGATCCCACCACCGCGGCCGGGTGTTTGTCGTAGAGGCGCTCGCGCACCTCCCAGGCGAAATCATCGTCGAGGCGGCCGAGCGAGGTGACGACTTCGACAGGAGCCTCGCGTTCGAGCGCGCTGCGCAGCGCCGTGGCCCGCGCGTGAGCACCGAGAAACCCGCCCAACGTCTGGGCCACGGCGCGCGGGTGATCGCGCCGCAGCTTCTCGCGTAGCTCCCAGCTCACATCGTCACCGAGGCCGCTCAACCCGGCCAGCACGGCCTGCGGGACGCGATCAGCGAGCGCGCGGCGCCGCTCGTCGACGCCTGGTCCCCACAGGCCTCCCAGCAAATACGCCGCCACGCGTGGCTCGCGTTCGCTGCGCAGATCGACCCACCGCAAGAAGACCTCCAGGGCCTCGCTCGGCGAAGTGAGCGGCACCGGCGCGCGCGCGCTGCGCTTTTCGGCGGCGCGAAAGTCGTGCAGCGCCTGGGAGACGCCGGCGCGGTGCGCCTCGCTGATCAGCGAGGTGACGCGAATCACCAGGTCCTCGAGCACATCCTCGTTGTCGACGACGATCCAGCGCTCGGGTGAAGCCGCGGCGAGGTCGAGGTACCCGCGCCGCATACGGTGCTGCAAACCGACTCCGGTGAGCCCTTTGCGCGACGGAGGCCGCTGGTCATCGGCGGCAAGCTTGGCTGCTTTGCGGCGGGCACGCGCCAGCACGGGGTCGACGTCCACCAGCACGACGAGATCGGGCGTGAGCCCGCCGGCCGCGGCTTGCAGGATGGGCGCCGTCCATTCCGGCGAGAGGCGGCGCCCGTACCGCCCCAAGATCTCGGCCGTATAGAGAAAGCGATCGGCGAGCACGACGTCGGTGTGCCCCAGCGCTGGACGCAGCGCTTGCTCGATGAGCTGCACGTCGCGCGCGACATAGAGAAGGAACTCGGCCTGCGGCACGAGCTCGATGTTGCGCGCGTCGCGCCCCAGCTCGCGGATGGCTTCGGAGACGACGGAGACGAACTTTCCCTCGGCACGAAGGTGCTTGACCGAAAGGCCCCCAGCGCGAAGTCGCTCGGCCACCATGTTGGAGACCGTGGTCTTGCCGCTGCCGTCGATGCCCTCGAAGACGACGAACATCAGAATGCGACTCCCGCTTGCAGGATCACGCCCAGCCGGTCGGGCGGTGGACCGACGAAATATCCCGCCGGAAAATTGCGCTGTCCCTTGTTGATTTCGCCCTGCAAGGAGAGCCGGGCGCGCTTCCAGTAGCCGACGTTGACGCCGAGAACCCCTTCCCACAAAATATCGGTTGTCACCTGCGCGTCGGGGTCGAGCGCGGCGCCGAGCGCATACGGCTCGACGTAAAACGCCTCGTCCGCCGTGCCGCCGAAGCGGTAGGCGACGAGCGCGCGGGCCGCGACGAAAATAGCGTCCTTGCCATCGGGTCTCTTGCTCGCGTGCTCGTACCAGCTCGTCCCGGCCATGCCGTCAATCCAGACGCGCAGGCCGCCGTTGTCGAAGACGCGATCGTAGTAGGCGTCGGCGCCAGCGGTCCAATAGCGGTAGGTCTGAAGAAAGACGGGCGACCCGATGCGGTCTTCGTAGTAGACACCGACGTCCGCTCCCGCCAGCTCGACTTCCGCGCGCGCGACCAAGCTCTGGCTCCTGAACTTCATGGCGTTGAGAAGATCGGTCTCGCGCTCGAGCGGCGTCGGATCGTCGGACATGTACGATCCCTGAAAAGCCCCCAGCGTCAGCCGCGGATGCAGGCCGATGGTGCGATCGCGGTAGCCGACGATGACGCCCGGCCGACGGCCGCCGTAGTCCATGCGATCGGTGAGCACGTCGTGGAGCAGTCCGCGACGGACGAGCGGCAATGTCCAGGGTGACGTCGATTCGATGGCCGCTACCGGCACTTTGAACTGCCCGGCGCGGACGACGAAATGCGTGTCCTTGGCCTGCACGTAGCCGTCTTTCATGTCGGGCTTGCCGGAGATGTCGATCTCGGCGACGGCCGTGAGCCACTCCATGGGCGCATGGTAGTGAAGGCTCACGCGCGCCGTCGGCACCGAGAGATCGAGCGAGTCGACGGTCCGGGCCACGGGCTGGAGCATGTCGTCGAGAACGACCACGTCGCGGCGGTCGTACTCGGCGCGCGCGTACACACGCCCCTTCAATTCGAAATGACCGAAGCGGCCGCGCTCTTCGCCGGTGTCGTCCCGGTCCTTGTCTTTGTCTTTGCCTGCTTTTGCGCCCTTGCCGGCCTTGCGCTTCTTGCCCTTGCCCCCCTCGTCGCCCGGCGCCGCGGCCGGTTCGGCGGGGCCTGCGGGTAAGGCGGTCGTTTCCATATTCTCGGCGGCTCCCGGCAAGGCGCCCGTCGTCGGCAGGATCTCGACGGGCGGCGCCTTGGTCTCGGGCGGCGGCGCTTGACCGCCGTCGCCCGGTTCAGACGAGGGGCGCGAAGGGTCGACCGCGGGCACCGCACCGGCATCGCGCGGCGGCTCTTCGGCCCGAGCCCGCCAACCTGTCGCGAGAATGCCAGTCAACGTCACGACCATCGAAACTTTCTGCCATTGCATGGGGTCCGGAGGTTACCTCCGAATCACTGCGGGCCCGGATAGGGACGTGCTTGCTTGATATAGAGCGACGGGGTCGAGCCGGGACTCGCCTCGTCGTCGAACTTGAACTCGGAGTCGATCGCGTACCAATCGGTGGGCGACTTTTGGTACGCGTTGGCGAAGCGCTTGTGAAGGATGTCGAGCGCCACGCCGAGAAGGTAGATCTGCCGCTCGGCGAGAACGTGGGTGCCCGGATCGACGATGCTCGAATGCGTGTAATAGATGATCGGCTGCCCGGTTTGACCGAACTGGTAGAGGAACGAGTCACTCGTGACGCCGGGCGGCGGATGAACGACTTCGAACTGGCCGCCGCGCTGCACGTTGATGTAGAAGCCGGGCGCGTTGCCGGTCGGGTCGAAGATGTTGTTGGTAATGGCCACACCGTTCGCCTCTTCGTCGGGGAAGTTGGTGTGGACGAGCAGGGCCATGGCCACACCGGTGTGGTCGATACTGCGCAAGCGACGCTCTTCGTAAGTACGGACGCTCCACACCGTCGCCCAGGTCTTGCGGATGGCATCCAGCGCCGCTGCCACTTGGTTACCCATGTATTTCGACTCGGCGGGGTCGCCGGTGTGCGAATCGTAGCAGCCGGCGCAGGGGAACCCGTCGAGGTCCTCGGCGTTGGTGCTGGAGCGGAAACGCATGGACTTACCCTTGTAGTCCTGATCGAACTTGGCCAGGAGGAGGGCTTGGAAATCGGCGTTGACCGGCGCCACCAGGATGTCGTTGCGCAGCTGGGCCAGCTTGGTGGTGCGCACTCCTTCGTCGGCGACGAAATCGGGGTCGTTCCCGAAGGCCCTGACGCGATCGTAGAAACCGTTCTCCTCCATGAACTGGTTGTAATAGAAAACGGGAATGGCGAAGGCCTTCTTGCTGGGCACGTCTTTGTCGGTGGCAAAGACGGAGTAGTTGGCGGCCTTGGCACCAAAGGCGCGGGTGGCTGCCTTGATGGCGTCGAGGGTGACGTAGGGCGGCGAATCGGTGTGCTCCGTCACGGTGGCGATGTCGCGTAGATCTCTCACGTCGAGATTCAGGATGGGGAGCGTGACCGGGGCGGGCTTGTTCTTCTCCCACCAGGCGTCCGACTCGGCCTGCGTCACTTCGACAATCGACCACTCGAACGAGTCGACCTTGATGCGCACTTGCTTGCCCCGGAGGGCGGTGAGCTTGGGGTTGGTGACCGCTTTGCGCAGTCCCATGTTCGGCGTATGGCGGTTGCGCGCGAGCACGTTGATGTGTGAGAGCGGCGTCTGGAACTCGGCCGTGATGAGCGCGGCGGTGGGGCTGATGTCGTTCGGCACGGCATCGAGAACGACGACGTCGCGGGCGTTGACATAGACGTTGCCCAAGTCGGACGCGTTGACGAACTTGAGCGTCCCTACCGCTTCCCCGATGTTGAGCGGCTGGTACTCGGTGCCAGCGAAGATGTCGTTGGTCGTCTTGATCTTGATGTCGGGTGAGAGCTGCTTGGCTTGCGCTTCGACCGATTCCGACGTCGGATGAAAAGTCAGCGCCGGTCCGTAATACGCCGACTTCTTGACGGCGTTGAAGAGCTTCGTGATCATCTCCGGCGTCGAGGTGTCATAAGGAGCGATCTCGAGCGCCCAGATGTCCGGCGCTTCGTAATACGTCACCGCGCCGAGCAAGAAGCGGCGCTGCGCGACGGGCAGAATATATTGCGGATTGAAGTCGTTCTTGGTGCCGATGCTCAGGTCACCCATGCCGTTCAAGTGCTCTTTGGCGAATTCGTAGTGGATAGCGAATAGGTTGCTGTTCTGAAAATAGAGTGTGTCCATCATCCGCAGGTCCAGGATGACCTTGCCCGACCGCGCGCCGGGGATGCTGGCGTCGAGCGGCAGCGAAGCGACGGCCAGAAAATCGGCTTTGCAGCCGGTCTTCGCCAAGAAATCGGGCGGCTTGGTGGTCCCCGCGGGGATCTCGCACGGCCACTCGGTGAGCTTCGGCGTGGGCGGGGTGTCCTCTCCACCCGACGACCCGCAACCTCCTAGAACCCATACGACGGCCAACGCGCAGAGCGCGGATCCAAGGCGCGTCATGGCGGACGGGCGACGTGTCGAGGCAGGTAGGAGGTGAAGGCCAGAAAAAACGGACGTGGAGCAGAAGGACGGCATCATGAGAAGAAGCTCCTCGAAGGCCACCGTTTCTCGAAACCCACGAAATGAAGACAAACGCGTCGCAGCATGGAGTTCGAAGAGGGTGCCATCAAAGTCGAATCCGTCATCGCTTTACTTTTCTACGGATGGGGGAACCCCGGGCATTCTCGGCACCGAGCGAACGTCCGCCGGGAGCCGAAGTGTCACGTCGCGATCAGGTGGGTGACATCGTCGCGGAGTGATCCTTCTTATACTGCCCTTTCCCATTTTTTCCATAGGCTGCCAGTCGAGTTTCGTCATTTCAATCCGTAGCTTGCGCGCCTCAGTCGATAGCAAACCTCACGCTACGCAATGCTTGCAACGTGGCGAGACGTGGGCGCTCGTGACATCCGTTGCAGTTTCAGTTTTCGCCGCCCCACTGCGCGCTGTTGCACACGCGCTACGTCGTCAGCGCCACATGCGGTGGCTCTTGATACCCGAATTGCTCGCGATGGAGCTTGGCGTAAAGCCCACCTATCGCAAGGAGCTCCTCGTGGGTACCGAGCTCGACAATGCGGCCGCGCTCCAGCACGACGATGCGATTCGCTTTGCGAATGGTGGAAAGGCGATGGGCGATGACGAGGCTCGTGCGTCCGCTGAGGAGAGGCTCGAGCGCCGCCTGAATGAGGGTCTCGTTCGACGAATCGAGCGAGCTCGTTGCCTCGTCGAGGATGAGGATCTTGGGGTCTTTCAAGATCGCGCGCGCGATGGCGAGCCGCTGTCGCTCCCCGCCCGAAAGACGATAGCCGCGCTCCCCGACGATGGTCGCGTACTTATCGGGGAGGGCGTCGATGAAGTCGTGAATCTGCGCCGCGCACGCCGCCTCTTCGACCTCTTCCGGCGTCGCGTCGGGGCGCGCGTAGCGCAGGTTCTCGAGGATCGACGCGTGAAAGAGATACGTCTCTTGCGTGACGATGCCGATATGCGAGCGCAGCGATTTCAACTTGAGCTTGCGAACGTCGTGGCCGTCGATGAGAAGAGCTCCCTCGGTGGGGTCGTAAAGACGCGGAACCAGCGCCGCCAGCGTGCTCTTGCCGGCACCCGACGGCCCCACGATGGCGATGCATTCGCCGGGGGCGATGTCGAGTCGAATGTCCTGGAGCGTGAGGTCTTCCGGGCCATACGAGAACGAGACGTGGTCGAAGGTGATGGCGCCATTGGTCTCGTCGAGCCGAACCGCGTCGGGGTCGTTGCGAATGGCCGGCGTCAGATCGAGGACCGCGAAGATTCTATCGAAATAGGCATAGGAGGTGACGACGTCCACGTGTACGCCCGCCAGGTCCGATGCCGGCGAGTAGAGCTTCTTTTGCAGGGCGACGAAGGCGATCACGGTGCCGAGCGGCATCTCGCCTTGGATGATCAGCCATCCGCCGAAGCCGTAGACGAGGGCGGGGCCGAGATCCTCGAAGAGCTTCATCAACATGTTGAACCAGCGGCCCACCAGGTTGTGGCGGAGCGAGAGCGCCATCAGCTCGCTGGCCTTGGCTTTGAGGCGCCGCGTCTCGAGCTTCTCGGTGCCGAACACCTTGAGCAAGAGCGCGCCGGAGACGGACAAGGTCTCCATCAGGATGCCGGTCATCTCCGCCATGCGTGCCTGGGCGCGCCGCTTCAGCGCCTTGCGCGTCTGGCCGACTCTGCGGGTGGGGACGATGAACGCCGGCAAGAGGCCGAACGCGACCAGAGCAAGCCGCCAATCGAGCGTGAAGATGATGCTGACGGTCGTGGCCAGGACGATGGCGTTCTGCAGCAGCTTGACCAGGTTGTCCTGCATCATCTGGCCGACGCCCTGCACGTCGTTCAAGACGCGTGACACGACTTCGCCGGGCTTGGCGGTGGCGAAGTAACCGAGCGATTGGCGCTGCACGTGCCGGAACAGCTGCACGCGCAGGTCGTACATGACGCGCTCGGCGATGTAGGCCGAGAGATACTTCTGGGCGACGCCGAGCAGCCCGCCGAGAAGAGGCCCCACCACCATCCCTCCGCAGAGCAGAAGGAGCATCTTCATGTTCCGCTCGGGGATGGCGTGATCGACGATGCGTTTGATGAAAAGAGGGGGCAGCGCGCCGAGCAGCGCTGCGCAAGTGATGGAAAGAAGGACGAGGAAGGCGTACCCGCGGTAGGGACGCAGGTACGAGAAAATGCGTCGCAGCGTGGCTCGTTCGACGTCCGGCAGCTCGCGCGGGTCGATGTAGGTCTTCTTGGAAGACGGCAGTGAGACCATCTTTACGAGATATTAGACACGCTTGGCGCGATCGCGCCATGTGGAAACCCCGGGCGACGCTCGCCAAATACTCGGTTTTTCCCGAAGCGAGCGCACCGGTGGCGCGCGCGCACGCGTTGCGCCTGCGCCATGCCGCGTCGCTGCCGTCGCTCGCCGGTGCGGCTCACGCGTCGATACGATCACGCGCCGCGGCGCGCGTCGACGGGAACGGGCGGTGGCGACGGCGGTGTCGATGAGCGCGAAGGGGGCGTGGAGGGACGCCCTCCGGACCCGCGCACGGCGCGAATCTGCGCCGCCGTCTGCTCGGCGAGCCGCACGCAATCCGGGATACCCACGCCGTCGTAAGCGTTGCCGATGATGTGAAGGCCCGGCAAAGCTTCGAGCCGGGCGCGGATGCGCGTCACGCGATCGGCATGGCCGACATGAGGCTGCGGGCTCCCTTTGGGATAACGGAACACTTTGCTGAAGCGGGGCAGGCCCTGGATGCCGAGCAGCGCTTCCAATTCGCCTCGCACCAGGGCGACGAGCTCCGCGTCCTCGAGGGCGGGGGTCGTTTCGTCGTGCGCGCCCCCCACGAATGCGCGAAGGAGCGCAGCATCCGGTGCCGCGCGCCCCGGCCATTTGCTGGAGATGAAGGTCCCCCCGGTGATTTGTCGCCCTTCGCCCTTGGGCACCAGGAATCCGACCGCGTCGAGAGGATGCGCGATCTGCGACCGCTGGTAAGCGAAGCACACCGTCGCCGTGGACACGTACTCGATGGCGCCGAGCTCGCGCGCAAGCTCGGCGTCGCAGGGAGCGAGCACGCTGGCAGCGACGCGCGAGGGAAGCGCGACGACCACCTGGTCGGCCCCGAGCTCGCCGTCGGCGAGGAGGACGCGATAACCGCGCCCGTCGCGTTGCACGGCCTTGACCGACGTCTGGAGGCGCACCACGCCGCTGCCGATGCTTCGCGCGAGCGCGTCGATGAGCTCTCCCATGCCCCCGCTGAGCGATCGAAACGGCGATCGCGGCGGCCCTTTGCCGGCCTTGCCTTTCTGTTCGGCGCGCGCGGAGCGGAGCAGGCTCCCGCCGCGCCCGCGCTCCTTGAACCAGTCGGGGAATGTCGAGCGCAAGCTGAGACGGTAAGCGTCGCCGGCGTAGATCCCGCCGAGGAGCGGCTCGAGCACGACGTCGACCATCTCCCGGCCGAAACGGCGCTCGAGGAATTCGCCCACCGAGATGTCGCCGCCGGCATCGACGGTCCTCTCCACGACCTCGCGCAGCGCGCGCAGCTTGCCAGACAGAGAGAGAAGCGGCGAGCGCAAGAAAGGACGGATGCGCGAAGGGATACCGAGCACGAGCCCATCCGGCATCGAGGTGAGCTTGCCCCGCCGAAGGACGTAGACCCGGCGGTTTTCGGGGATGGTCTCGATGAGGTGCGGTCCGAGGCCGAGCTCTTCGCAGAGGTGAAGGGCCTGGGGCCGGGTCACCACGAAAGCATCGGGGCCGGACTCGATCACGAAGCCATCGCTTCGCTCGGTGGCGATGTTGCCGCCGAGGCGCGCCGCTGCTTCGAGAAGCGTGAGGCGCATGGCCCTCCCTTCGCGGTTCGCTTCGCGGATCACCGCGTGCGCAGTGGCGAGCCCCGAAAGTCCCCCGCCGATCACGACTACCCGCATCGTGCCGCCGGACATGGTGCTCCTAATCTCGCTGCAGGCGATTTTTCGCGGTGGATTCGTGGACGAAGTCGACGAGCCGCGCCACGTTGTCGACGGGCGTCTCCGGCAAAATGCCGTGCCCCAAGTTGAAAACGTGGCCCTTCTGGCCCCCCGCGCGGGCGAGCACCCTCTCCGCTGCCTGAGCGACGATCTCCCACGGGGCGAAAAGCACCGTCGGATCGAGGTTTCCTTGCACCGCGACGCCGGGGCCGATTTTTGCCCATGCCTCGTCGAGCGGGGTGCGCCAATCGACACCGATGACAGTGCCCCCGGCTTCGCGCTGCAGGGCCAGTAGCGAGCCGGTGTCGGTGCCGAAATGAATGACCGGCACTTGGAGGCTCGCCAGGTCGCCGAGGATGTGCTTGACGTGGGGCATGACGTATTGACGATAGTCGTCGGGCGAAAGAGAGCCGACCCACGAATCGAAGAGCTGGATGGCTTGCGCTCCTGCCTCGACCTGGGCACGCAAGTAGCGGCGCACCACTTCGGCGAGCTTTCCCATGAGGTCGTTCCAGGCGGCGGGCTCGCCGTACATGAGGCGCTTCGTTTTCTCGAAGTGCGACGACTTTCCTCCTTCGATGAGGTAGCTCGCCAAGGTGAACGGTCCGCCCGCGAAACCGATGAGAGGCGTCTTGCCGTCGAGCTCCCGGCGGATGAGACGGAGCGCGGCGAGCACGTAGCCGAGCCCTTCGGCCGGCTCGATGACGCGCAGCCGGGCAATGCCGCGGGCGTCGCGGATCGGCTCGTGAATGACGGGACCCTCGCCCTTGGCGAACTCGAAAGGGGCCCCCATGGGCTCGAGCGGAAGCAGGATGTCGGCGAAAAGGATGGCGGCGTCGACACCGAACTTCAGCGGCTGCAGCGTGACGGCCAGCGAGAGCTCGGGCGTCTTGCAGATTTCGAGCAAGGTATGCTTTTCGCGAAGGGCGCGGTACTCCGGCATGTACCGGCCCGCTTGCCGCATGAACCACACCGGGGTGACGTCAGTCGATTCACGCCGGCAGGCGCGGAGGAAGCGGTCATTCATGCGGGAGGCGAGTGTAGCACGAGGATCCGTCACGTCGGCTGCACCCGCTCAACCCGTCCAGCACCCAGATCAAATACAGCGCAATTGACCCACGAGCAAGACGGGGCGCCCGACAGTTCGCGAGGAGTGTGGCGTGCTTACTGCCCCTTGCGCTGGAAGGTCGGCGTGTCCCACTCGCTATCCATGCCGACGGGGAGCGTCAATCGCTCACGGATCGGCAGGGACGACTGTGACGTCGTTTGCAACCCCGGCGTACCGGGGCGGCGCGAGAAAACCGAGGCCTCCTCGCGCGAGGGGACACGGTTCACGCCGGACTGCGCCGATGCCGGGGCGCCTCGGCCCGCGGAAGGAACGGCAGCAAAGCTGTGCTGGCCGGGCGCCGAAACGGGGCGCGTGGCGGCTTGCGCGCGCATGTCGGCCTGGATGTCGCGATCGAAGCCGGTGGCGATGACCGTGACTTTGACCATTTCTCCCGCCGTCTCGTCGATGCTCGCGCCCCAGATGATATTGGCGTCTTCGTGCGCTTGCTGTTGGATGAGGCTCGCCGCTTCTTCCATTTCCTTGAGCTTGAGATCGGGGCCGCCCACGATGTTGATGAGCACACCGGTCGCGCCTTCGACGGAGATGTTGTCGAGGAGCGGCGATTGAATGGCCATTTCCGCGGCGAGTCGCGCCCGCCCCTGCCCCTTGGCGCAGCCCGTTCCCATCATGGATCGACCCATGTTGGACATGACCGTCTTCACGTCGGCAAAGTCGACATTGACGATACCGCTCTGGGTAATGAGATCGCTGATGCCTTTGACGGCTTGATAGAGGACCTCGTCCGCTTTGCGAAAGGCGTCGATGAACGAGAGATCCTCCCCTTCGAGGGCCAGAAGCTTTTCATTCGGTATGGTGATGAGCGTGTCGACGTGCTCGGTCAGGAGGGCAATCCCGTGCTCAGCCTGACGCGCCCGCTTCCGGCCCTCGAAGAGGAAAGGCTTGGTAACGACGCCGACGGTCAGCGCGCCTTCTTCCTTGGCGAGCTGGGCGATGATGGGCGCCGCTCCGGTGCCCGTGCCGCCCCCCATGCCGGCGGTGATGAAGACCATGTCCGCTCCGGAGATGGCCTCCTTGATACGGGTGACGTCTTCCAGGGCGGCTTTGCGCCCCTTCTCCGGGTCCGCGCCCGCGCCGAGGCCCTTGGTGACCGCCGCGCCGATGCCGATCTTGATCGGCGCCGAGTTGGCGTTCAAAGCCTGAGCGTCGGTGTTGATCGCGCAGAACTCGACGCCTTCGAGCCCGAAGGCCATCATGGCGTTCACAGCGTTACCGCCCGAGCCGCCGCAACCGATCACCTTGATGCGTGCTTGGTACTCTTGGGTCTCGTCGGCAAACTCGATCGAGAAACTCATGGTGGTGCCTCCCGGATACTTAGAAGTCGTGGGTGTTCGGTGAAAAAGGAGAACCTGCCGAGGGCGCCTCTTCCCTCATTCTTTGGCGGGTTCATGAAAACTGGCTATGTCGGTGCTTCTTTCTGGGGTTCGCTTTGCTCTTTCCGATTGCTAAAAGGCTGCCTTCAGCCACTGAAGGAACTTGGCTTTCTTGGGCGGCGCCTGGACCTGCTCCGGCGCCTCGGCGGTGCGGCGCAGCGCGGTCACGCGCGTGTGCGCGACGCCGACTTCGCGCGCGTGGGCCAGCGCTTGCGCGCCGAATTTGACGAGCCCGACGCCCGTCGCAAACTGGGGCCCCTGCACGAGCTGGGTGATCCCCTTGATCCCCACCGGATAGCCGATGCGCACCGGCATACCCAGGATCTCTTCGGCGAACTCGCTCATCCCCTCCAGGAGAACGGCGCCTCCGGTGAGAACTACACCCGCCGAGAGCTGTTCGAGCATGCCGGTGTCCTCGATGCGCTTGCGCACCAGGGCAAAGATCTCTTCCACGCGCGGCTCGATGATGTCCGACAGAACGCGGCGCGCGGCGCGCCGCGGCGCGTGTCCCCCGACGCCCGGAACTTCCACTTCTTCTTCGTCGGCCACCATCCGCCCGAGGGCGCAGCCGAAGTTGCGCTTGAGGCGCTCGGCTTCCCCCATGGGTGTCCGCAGTCCGGCGGCGACGTCGTTGGTGACGTTGTTGCCGCCCACGGGAATGACGCTGGTGTGCGCGATCCCACCTTCCACGTAGAGCAGCAGATCCGTCGTGCCCCCGCCGATGTCGATGACGGCGACGCCGATCTCTTTCTCGTCTTCGGAGAGCACGGCCTCGGCGCTCGCCAAAGGCTCGAGGACGACGTCGGCGACGTTGAGGTTGCAGCGCTCGACGCAGCGGATGACGTTCTGCACGCAGCTCGTGGCGGCCGTCACCAAATTGACACGCACCTGCAGACGCACGCCGCTCATCCCGATGGGGTCGCGAATACCGTCTTGGTTGTCGACGATGTACTCGCGCGGCAAGACGTGGAGGATCTGGCGATCGGCGTCGACGGGGATGGCGCGCGCCCCTTCCAGCACACGGTCGAGATCGACACGCGTGACCTCGTCGCCGGCGATGGCGGCCACGCCGTCCGACCCCTGCGAGCGAATGTGGCTCCCCGCGACGCCGGCGTACACGGTGCGGATTTCGACGCCGGCCATGGTCTGCGCGGCGTCGACTGCCTCGCGGATCGAGCGGACGGTCCAGTCGATGTTGGAGACGACCCCCTTGCGCAGACCTCGGCACGGCACGTTGCCCACACCGAGCACGGTGATGCCGTCGGCATCGACCTCGCCGACCACGGCGGCCACCTTGGTGGTGCCGATGTCGAGGCCGACGACAATCTCGGAGGTTTCCAACCGACCCTTCATGACTTCACCAAAGCGCTCCGTTCGGGCAAAAATGCTACCTCTCGCCAGTGGGTCCGACGCTGCCATGCGCGTTCGAGACTGGCCAAGTTTCTGCAGGTCATCGCATCCTCACCACCACCCGTTCGGGGTGGGCGTCGTTGTCGAGGAAGACGACCGACGCTTGACCGCGGCGGGTCTGAAGTTCGGCGAGCACCCGACTTGCCTGGTCGAGACTTTGTCGGTAGGGCCCCCGCCCGAGGTGCAGCGCGGTGGCGTCCTTGCCGACGACGAGAACGATGCCTCCGTCGTCCTCGAGGTGCGCCTCCTGGACAGGGTGCGACTTGGCGGGCGCGGTGTGCTCGTAATCGGTGATCAAGTCGAGTGCACGCCGAATCAGGCTCACCGCCGCGCCGCGATCCTCGGCCACCTCCTCGGCCCGGATCCCGCTGACGACCGGCAAATCATAGGGATCGCCCGGCTCGTACTTCTTGAAGAGCTCCCCTTGTCGCGTCGCCAGGTAAAGGTCGGCTCCGATGGAGATGAGAGCGTGGGCTTCCCGTTCGACGACGTCGACGAGGACGGTGGTGGGGAGTTTGCGGCGCAGGCTGACCCGCTCGATCCAGGGATCTCCCAGGAGCCGAGACTGGGCGGCCTGGAGATCGATGGTGAAAATGTTGTGTTCGGGCGCGATTCCACCAGTGCGGGCAATGTCTTCTGGTGATCGATGCGAGCTCCCTTGGACATTCACCGCTTTGATGGCGAACCGCGGGCTCGTCCGCGTGTAGCGCACAAGACCCCACACGCATAGCAGCGCGGCGGCCACGGTGACCAGCACGCCGGCCGTCACCCGCAGCGCTTCCCAGACGCGGGCGCGGGAAATCCCGGGACGAGCCTCGTCCCTGTCATCGTCTTCTTCCGGAAGCTCCGAACCGAGCAGAACGCGCTCCTCGGGCGCTTCGATGTTCCCGGGCGGCGCCTTGCGCCGTTTCACCCTGCGGTTCGGGGGAAGCGGCTGACCCGGCGGAAAAAGCGACGTCACCGTCACGGCGTGCCCTCCCGCGCTTCGAGCCTCACCATGAGCTCACGAATCGAGGCGTTGATGTCCCCCGCGCCGAGGGCGATGACGATGTCGCCGCGCTTGACGCGCTGCTGCAGCGCCGCCGCCACGTCGCGCTTGTCGGCCACGTACGTCACGTCGTGATGGCCATGCTCCCGAATCGACTGCGCCAGGCGCGCTGCGGTGACGCCGGGGATGGGCGTTTCCCCGGCGGCGTACACCTCGGTCACCACCACGACGTCGGCCTTGTTGAAGGCGCGCGAGAACCCGTCGAAAAGATCGCGCGTGCGCGTGTAGCGGTGCGGCTGGAAGGCGACGACCACGCGGCGGTTGTAAGCGCGCTGGGCCGCGTCGAGGGTGGCCTCGATCTCGGCCGGGTGATGGCCATAGTCGTCGACCAGGGTGATGCCGGCCGGTTCTCCCACGATCGAAAATCGACGTCCCACGCCGCCGAAGGTTGCCAGCGCCTGTTTGGTGACGTCGAGCGGGACCTCGAGCTCATCGGCGACGGCGATGGTGGCCAAACAATTGAGGACGTTGTGCGTCCCCGGCATGCTCACCGAAAATTCGCCGAGGGGCTCGCCGCGCTTGAATGCCTGAAACGAAGTGCGCGGCCCGTTGTAGCGAATGCCTTTGGCAGAATAGTCGGCCTGCGCGGAAACACCGTACGTCACGTGACGGCGCGAGACGCGCGGCAGGATGTCCTGCACGTGGGGATGGTCCAGGCACATGACGGCCAGGCCGTAGAAGGGGACGCGGCTCGCGAATTCGACGAACGCTTCCTTGATCTTGTCGTGCGTCCCGTAGTGATCGAGGTGCTCGGGGTCGATGTTGGTGACGACTGCCACCGTGGGCGTCAGGCGCAAGAACGATCCGTCGCTCTCATCGGCCTCGGCCACCAGCAAATCTCCGGCGCCGAGTCGGGCGTTGGATCCCAGGGCCGCCATCTTGCCCCCCACGACGACGGTGGGATCGAGCCCCGCCGCGCGCAGAACGGTGGCGATGAGCGATGTCGTCGTCGTCTTGCCGTGCGAACCGGCAATGGCAACGCCGTACTTGACGCGCATCAGCTCGGCGAGCATCTCCGCCCGCCCGATGACCGGCGTTCCACTGGCCCTCGCTTCGAGGATCTCGGGATTGTCCTGCGCGATCGCGCTCGAGAAAACGACCACGTCGGCTGCGTGCACGTTGCCCGCGCGATGCCCCACGTCGATGCGCACCCCGAGCTCCCCCAGCCTCTTGGTGACGTCGCTCTCCTTGAGGTCGGACCCCGATACATCGAACTCGAGCGACCGCAGAATCTCCGCGAGCCCGCTCATCCCGATCCCGCCGATGCCGACGAAGTGGACGTGGCGTACGCGACCTCTAAACATTGGCCACCTCGCTCCACTTCGCCCCTACGTCGCCATTTCCCTGGCGCGCTCCGATCCCTGCGAGCTGCAACAGATCCCGCGCCACCTCGCGCGCCGCGTGCGGCCGCCCCAGCGCGCGCGCCGCGTCCGCCATGCGCACGCGCGCCGCCGCATCTTTCGCCAGCGCAATCACCTCGCGCGCCAGCCGCTCGGACGAGGCGTCGCCCTGCGGCACGACCACCGCGCCCCCCGCGCGAGCCACCGCCTCTGCGTTGTGCCGCTGGTGATCGTCGGCCGCCTGCGCAAAGGGCACGAGGATGGCCGCGCGTCCCACCGCACAAAGCTCCGCCACCGAACCCGCGCCCGATCGCGCGATGACGAGATCCGCTTGCACTAGCTCTTGCGCAACGTCGTCGAGGAAAGGCACGACGCGCGCCTCTCGGCTCGCACCCTGGTAGGCGCGCCGCACCTCGTCGTCGTGTCCTCGCCCCGCTTGGTGCAAGATCGTAAGTCCGGGAATTTCACGCGCCGCGAGCGCGAGCGCCGCCGGCACCGCTTCGTTGAGCACGCGTGCTCCTTGACTTCCACCGAGTACCAGCAGCCGCACCACGCCCCCCGCCGGTCGATACGCGCTCGGAACGAATTTGCCTCGCAGCGGTACACCGGTGTGAAGCACCACGCCGCGCCGTATTTTTGCTCCAGTCTCGGGAAATGCGAGGTAAGCGCGCCGCGCCAAGGGCAAAAGCCAGCGGTTGGAGAGGCCGAGCACGCTGTTCGGTTCGAGAATCGCCAGTGGCACGCGCGAAAGGCCGGCCATGAGCCCCACCGGTCCCGAGGCATACCCACCTACCGCGAGCACGGCGCGCGGTGCGAGGCGCGTCAGAATCTTCCGCGCGCGAGGCAAGGTCCGAGCCGCGCGCAGAAGACCGCGCGCCGCTCCGATGGCACCTTGTCCTTTGATGGGGAGCACGGGCAGGAGCTCGAGATCGTCTCCGCGGGCGGGCAGGACACGGGCTTCGATGCCTCGCTCGGTGCCGACGTACACGACACGCACGTCAGCCTCGGCGCGCATGGCGTCGGCTACTGCGATCATCGGGAACACATGACCCCCCGTCCCTCCCCCTGCCAAGAGCACCAGCGGCGCGCTCATGTGGCACCCTCCCCCGCCGACGTCACCACGATCGCGCTGGCTTCGGGCGCGTCGACCCCTTCGGGCACGATGCCGTGCGCCCGGGGGCGCCGACGCGAAACGTTGAGCAGGATCCCCGTCGCCACGGCGTTCACCAAGAGCGACGACCCGCCGTAGCTGACGAAGGGCAGCGTCAATCCTTTGGTGGGCAAAATGGCCATCGCCACGGCGAGGTTCACGAGCGCCTGCACGCCGAACATCGTCGAAATGCCGAAGGCGATGTAACTGCCGTAGTCGTCCTCGGCGAGGAGTGCGATGCGCACGCCGCGGGACACGAGGACCAGGTACGCCGCGCACAGCCCGAGCACGCCCAGGAAGCCGAGTTCTTCGCCGACGATGGCAGCAATGAAATCGGTGTGCGCCTCAGGCAAGTAGAGCACCTGCAAGCCGCGACCGAGCCCGAGACCGAGCGCTCCGCCCGAACCGAAGCTCATCACCGACTGGAAGGGTTGGTAGGCGACGTCCTGGCGATGCTTGTCCATGTCGAGCCAGGCGAGGTAGCGCGCCAAGCGATAGGAACGGGTGAAGATGAGCCCGATGCCGGCCACGGCCCCCACGATCGACCCGCCGAGGAGGTAGCCGATCTTGGCGCCTGCCACGAAGAGCATGGTGAAGGTGAGAAAGAGGAGCACGACGGCGCTGCCGAAGTCGGGCTGCTTCAGGCAGAGAAACATCAAAAATCCGGCCATGATGAGGTGCGGCACGAACCCGATGAGGAAGGTTCGGATCTTGTCCGCCTTCTTGGAGAGCGAATACGACAGCCACAAGACCAGACCGAGCTTGGCCATCTCGGCCGGTTGCACGTGGATGGGGCCGAGGGCGAGCCAGCGGCGCGCCCCGCCTCCCATGTGCCCCAAGCCGAGCACGCAGAGGAGCATGAGCACGGTGACGAGGGCGAAGATGGTGTACGTGTGCCGCCGGTAGCGGTGGTAGTCGACGTGGCTCGTGACCCACATGAGGCCGAGCGCGAGCACGGCGTAGAGACCTTGCTTCTTCAAATAGTACTGCGGGTCCTTCAGCTGCACCGCGGCTTCGATGGCGCTCGCGCTGTAGACCATCACCACGCCGAAGCCGATGAGAGCAATGACGACCGCGGCGAGCACGGGATCGATCGGCCCGTCCTCGAGCTTGCGCAGACGCGGCTGGTAGGCGACCCAGGGGATGGTCATGCGCGCTCCTTTCCCCCCGGGGGAGACGCGCCTTTTCCGAGCGCGTGTACCTCGCGGGCGAAGGAGTCCCCCCGGTCCTTGTAGTCGCGGAACATGTCGAAGCTCGAGCAGGCTGGGCTGAGGAGCACGGCGTCGCCCGCCTGCGCAAGGGATGCCGCCAGCGCGACCGCTTCGGCCATCGACGCCGCGCGCGCTTGGGGTACGCACCCTTTGGTTTCGGCGGCGATGCGATCGGCGGCTTCTCCGATGAGCACCAAAGCGCGGCCCTTTTGGGCCAGCTCTTGGGCGAGCGGCGCATAGGCGCCGTGCTTGTCGCGCCCGCCGGCGATGAGAACCACGCGCGCTTCGGCGAGTCCTTTTAATGCCGCCACCGCGGCGCCCACGTTGGTCCCCTTGGAATCGTCGTAATAGCGAACGCCGGCCACGTCGCCGACGAGCGCAGTGCGATGAGCGAGCCCTTCGAACTTGGAAAGCGCGCGCGCGATCGCGTCCTGCGTCGCTCCCGCCTCGGAGGCGCAGGCCACGGCGGCCGCGGCGTTGAGCAGGTTGTGCGCGCCGGTGAGACGGATGTCCGCCACCGGGTAACGGCGCTCGCGCAACCGATCGACGATGGCTCGACCCTCCTCGGCGATCCCGATGTCGGCGCCGGGTCCGAAAGTAACGAGGCGCGCGTCCCCGCGCCGCGCTTCGCGCGACGCCACCGAGTCCCCCTTGGGGACGATAGCGACGTCCTCGACCCCCTGGTTGACGAACATGTTCCCCTTCGCCGCGGCGTACGCCAGAAAATTCGCGTACCGATCGAGGTGATCGTCGGTCACGTTGAGCAGCGCGGCCACGCGAGGACGAAACGTCGGGGCGCGCTCCATCTGGAAGCTCGACACTTCGAGCACGAGCACGTCGAACGGCTCCCCCGCGGCCCGGGACAGCGGAACGCCGAAGTTTGCCCCCACGAAGGCATGCTTGCCGGCCTCGATCAACATGGCGTGCACCAGCGCGGTCGTGGTGCTCTTGCCGTTGGTGCCGCCGATGGCGACGACGGGTGCATCCACGAAGCGCGATGCGAACTCGAGCTCGCCGATCACCTGCACCCCGGCGGCCCGCGCCTGCTCGAGCACGGGCAGGGACGGGACGCCGGGCGAAACGACCACCATGTGTGCACCGGTGAGAAGGCTCGCCGGGGGGTGACCTCCCGCTGCGAGGCGGACTCCCTTGTCGGCGAGGGCGCGCGCCTCGGCGGAGAGCTTGTCAGGCGGCGCGGCATCGCTGGCCACCACTTCCGCACCGTGCGTAAGGGCCAGCTCCGCGGCAGCGACGCCGCTTTCACCGAGCCCCACGATCACCACGGTTTTGCCGGATAGCTTGGTCATCATTCTCTACCTAGATTCGCCCTGACGGGATCAGCGAAGCTTCATCGAAGAAAGGCTCACCAGCGCGAGCAGAAAGGAAATGATCCAAAAGCGGACGATGATCTTCGGTTCGGCCCAGCCTTTCTTTTCGAAGTGGTGGTGGATGGGCGCCATCAAAAAGACGCGCTTACCGGTCAGCTTGAAAGAGGCGACCTGGGTGATGACGCTCAGCGTCTCCACGAAGAAAACGCCCCCCAGCAGGATGGAGAGCAGCTCGTTCTTGGTGAAGACGGACAGCACGCCGAGGCCCCCGCCGAGCGACAGCGATCCCACGTCGCCCATGAAGACCTGTGCTGGATAGGTGTTGTACCAAAGGAAACCGATGCCGGCACCGACCACGGCTCCGCAATAGACGGACAGTTCCCCCCCCGATGCGTTGGGGGCGATGTCGAGGTAAGCCGGCAAGGTCACCATCTTTTGCCCCACCTTGAAGAGGAAGGTGGTGCCGGCGATGTACGACCAGATGAGGAACGTGCCCGAGCTGATCATGACGGGGCCGATGGCGAGCCCGTCGAGACCATCGGTGAGGTTGACCGCGTTGGACCAAGCCACGATGACGAGCACGGCGAACGGGATGTAGACGAAGGCGGGAAGCTCGATGGGGTGCTTGGAAAAGGCCAAGAATGGAACGGAGAGGTTGTCGCGGGTCTCGAGCCAGTCGTCGGGCAAGTTGGTCTTCGACGCGAAGATGAAGCCCATGACGACACTGGCGATGGTCACCTGCCAAAAGATCTTCCAGCGCCCTTTGAGTCCCCCCGATTTGCGGTGCTTGAGCTTGAGGTAGTCGTCGACGTAGCCGATGACGCCGTAGCCGGCCGTGATGGCCATGGTGGCCAGGATGAAAGGGTTGGTCGGTTCGGCCCACAGGACCGTCGGAACGAGGAGCGAAAGGAGGATGAGCGCTCCCCCCATGGTCGGCGTGCCCGCCTTGCTCAAGTGGCTCTCCGGGCCATCGCTGCGCACCACTTGCCCGATTTGCTTGCGCCGGAGCTCGCGGATGAACCACGGGGCCAAGACGAACGACATGAGCATCGCCGTGATCGTCGCGGCGATGGCGCGAAACGGGATGTAGCGGAGCACGTTGAGAAAGCTCAGCCAGTCGGCGGTGTGGCGCAGCGGGTAGAGCAGCTCGTAGATCACGCCGCACCTCCGCCGCGAGGGACGCGACCGCGAGCCTCTACCAGCGCGCGCACGATCTTCTCGGTCGCCACGCCGCGTGACCCTTTGACGAGGACGACATCACCGGGCAAAACGCGCGAGAGCACGGTGCCGATGGCCTGCTCCGCGTCGAGCGCGAACCACGCCGTTTTTCCGGCGCGCGCGGCTTCGCGCGTCACCCGCTCGGCCTCGCCCCCCACGCTGATCACCTCGGCGACGATGGCGCGCGCCACGATTTGTCCCAGCTTCTCGTGCTCGGCGGTCGACATCGCGCCAAGCTCGCGCATTTCGCCGAGAACGACGACGAGCCGCCGGTTCTCTCGCTTTGCCACGTCGCACGCAGCGCGCAGCGATGCGCCCATCGATGCCGGATTGGCGTTGTAACTGTCGTCGATGACGAGCGTACCGTCGGCGAGTGGCAAGAGAGAGAGGCGCCCGTCATCCTCTTCAGCCAAAGGAGAGAGCGCGGCCTGCACCTCCTCGACACTGGCGGCACGCCCGATGGCCCACTCCGCGACGGCAAGCGATGCCGCGATGGCAAGCGCGCCCGCCTCCCCCAGCAAGGGAGAGTCTACCTCGAGCGTACCGGAGCGCCGCACGATGGAGAGACGGCTGCCCCGCGCTCCTCGCGACTCGACGATCGCGACGCGGTAGTCCGACTTTTCCGCAAATCCAAAAGTGAATGTCGTATTCGCTGATGACCGCGCCAGCTGCGCCACGGCACGGGCGTCGTCGGCATTGGCCACGGCGAGCCCTCCGCTCGGAAGCGCCGCCAAGAGCGCTCCTTTTTCGACCGCGACCTCCTCGATCGAGCCGAGCCCCGCGGTGTGCGCTGCCGCCACCAAGGTGAGCACGCCGGCGTCGGGCATCGTGATGCCGGCCAGACTCGCGATCTCGCCGCGGGCGTTGGTCCCCACTTCGACGACGGCATAGTGATGCGCCTCGTCGAGCCCGAGGAGCGTCATCGGCACGCCGATGTCGTTGTTCAGATTCCCGACCGTGGCATGCACCGTCCCCGGCGCCATCGCGTCGAGCACGCGCGCCAGTACCGATTTGGTCGTCGTCTTGCCGGCGGACCCGGTGATCGCCACCACGATGCGCGGGGGAGCCGCACCGCCCCATCGCGCGCGATGCGCGTGCGAAAGGGCGCCGAGCGCGCGACGGGTGTCATCGACGCGAACCACGGCTGGCTGCGCGCCGCCCGCCCACGGCCCGACGTCGTCCTTCGACACGACCAGCGTGCGCGCGCCAAGTGCCACCGCGCTCGCCAAGAACGCGTGTCCGTCGAACTTGTCTCCCGTGAGCGCCACGAACGCAGCACCGTCACGGATCGCGCGCGAGTCGGTGCAAACGCCGACCGACGGTTCGCCGCTGCAGACGACGCGGCCGCCGGTCGCGCGCGCAATCTCGTCGACGGTGAAGGAGGCGCGGTTCGGCGGAATGGCGGTCGCCATCAGGCATCCCTCCCCGCGCGCTTTCGCCGCGCACCGAGGGCTCGCTTCGCCTCTTCGCGATCGTCGAAGTGGCGCGTCACATCGCCGACGATCTGGTACGTCTCGTGCCCTTTGCCGGCGATCAGCAGCACGTCCCCCGATTTGGCCTGGACGACGGCATCGGCGATCGCCCGCGCCCGGTCGAGTTCGACGACGACGCTGCCCGCACCCGCGAGCCCGGGCACGATCGCGCGCGCAATCGCGGCCGGATCTTCGCTCCGCGCGTTGTCGGTGGTGACGACGGCGACGTCGGCCCACTTCGCCACCGCCCGACCCATGGGCTCGCGTTTGTTCGGATCGCGATCGCCGCCGCAGCCGAAGATGCAAATCAGCCGCCCTGTCGACCGGAGCGAGTCCAGCAGTCCGAGCACGCGATCGAGAGCGTCCGGCGTGTGCGCATAGTCGACGAGCACCACGATGTCGTCGTCCGGACCGTCGCAACGTTCGAGTCGACCGGGAACGACGATATTCTCGAGCGCCGCTGCAACGCGTTGCAAATCCAATCCCAGTGCGGATGACACGCCGAGACACAAAAGGACGTTGGCGAGGTTGTGCGCCCCGATCAAGTTCGTCTGCACCGCGATGTCGCCGGCGGGCGTGCGCACCATGGCCCGCGTCACCTTGGGCCCCAGCTCGACCTCGAAGGGAACGACGTCCGCCCGCGCGCCTATCTGGCTCGACACGGTGCAGAGCGACGCCGCGCCGCGCGCTTTGGCGATGCGCTCGGCCAGACCACGCCCGAAAGAGTCGTCGATGTCGACGACCGACGCTGCTGGCGCGAAGTCGAAAAAGAGCCGCTCCTTCGCCGCGCCGTACGCTTCCATGGAGCCGTGGAAGTCGAGATGGTCCTGGGTCAGGTTCGTGAACGCCGCCACTCGGACGTGCAGCCCGTCGGCGCGCTTTTGCGCGAGCGCGTGCGACGAAATCTCCATCACCAGGTGCGATGCCCCGCGCTCCACCATGGCCTTGGCCGTGCGCGCGATCTCGTCCGCCTCCGGCGTGGTATGCGGCGCAGCGAGCTCGAGCTCTTCGAAACGGTAGGCGAGGGTTCCCATGATCCCCGGCCGCTTGCCGTTCGCTTCCAGCGCACGGCAAACGAGCATGCTCGTCGTGGTCTTGCCATTGGTCCCGGTGATCCCCACCACGTCGAGCGATCGCGTCGGATCGCCGTACACATGGTGCGCCGCGCGCGCAATCCCAGCACGCACATCGGCGACGGTGAGGATCGGCACGCCGAGCGGCGCCTGCGCGGCCGGCTCGGCCATGACCGCCACCGCGCCGCGCGCGATGGCGTCCGCCACGTAGTTCCAACCGCTCGTCCGCGCCCCGCCGCGCACGGCAAAGAGCTCCCCGGCCTCCACGCGGCGCGAGTCCTGTCGGACGCCGGTCACGACGACGCCCGGATCGCCGCTGAGGCCCACGGCGCCCAGAACGCGGGCGAGCTCCCCGAGCGTGGTGCCGCGCGATGCCGTCACGGAAGTCGGCGTCATGTGGGGGGCTCGAAGAAGAGTGTGACCCGCGACCCCTTGGGCAGGACCGCCCCCACCCCCGGTTCTTGACGCGACAGCGTTCCCGTACCATCGAGCGCCGGCAAGAGCCCGAGATCGAGGGCCGCCTTCGTCGCTTCGCGCAACGACATCCCCTTGAGATCGGGGACGCGTACCGTCCCTTTCGGCGGCGGCGCGTTGGTGGTCGTGATTTCTTTCATCGGCGGCTCGGCCATCTGCGCCTGGCGCATCGACTCGTACATCGCGGCCGCCGGATCGGGAGCGGCGGCGACTTTGGAAATGACCACCGGCGGAGTCCCGCGCGGTATCACCCCCAAGTAGCGCAGACTCATCTCTCCAATTCTTCGAAACGCCGGAGCGGCCACAAATCCTCCCGCGTGAACCAGCGCCGGCTCGTCGAGGACGATGGCCACGGCGATGCGCGGCCGCTCGGCCGGCACGAAACCGATGAACGACGACGTCAGTCGGTCTTCCGAGTATTTTCCCGTGGCAGGATCGGCCTTGTGCGCCGTCGCCGTTTTTCCGGCTACACGAAATCCGGCAATGGCTGCCTCCACGCCGGTCCCCTGCCCTTCGGTGACCGCGACCATCATTTCCGAAAGCGTGCGCGCGACGGCCGCCGGCATGGCCTCGCGGCGCACGTGCGGCACGCCTTCGCGCACCACCGCTCCGGTGCCGTCGGTAACGCGTTTGATCAAGACCGGCTCGAGTAGCCGACCTCCGTTGGCCACCGCTGCGACGCCCATCGCCAGCTGGAGGACCGTCACCCCGATCCCGTAGCCGCGCGACGCGGCGGCCGTTTCCACCTGCACCCACGGTCGCCCTCTCGGACGCAGCACGCCCGAGGCTTCGCCCGGAATCGGGATCTCGGTCGGCTCGCCAAACCCGAAGCGGCGCAGCGCCTCGTAGAGCGGCGTTTCTCCCAGCGTCATGCCGATCTTGGCCGCTCCGATGTTCGACGACAGCGCCAGGATCTGCGTGGGCGTCAGCCACCCGCTGACGTGGCTGTCGTGGAGGACGAAGTTGTCGATGACCATCGTCCCCTCTTCGCAAAAGATGCTCTGCGTGGGAGAGAGGGTCTTGGCGGCGAGCGCAGCGGCCAGCGTGAAAATCTTCATGGTGCTGCCCGGCTCGAAACGGTCGCTGATGGCGCGGTTACGGCGCTTCTCCACTTCACTCGTGCCGTAGTCGTTGGGGTTGTACCCGGGCGAGTTGGAAAGCGCGAGGATCTCCCCCGTGTTCGGCTCGACGACGACGACCGCCCCCCAGTTGGCCTCGTAGGTCCGCACCGCGGCAGCGATCTCTTGATCGGCGGTGTACTGAATGCCTTGATCGATGGTCAGGTAGACGTTGTGGCCGGCCAGTGCCTGCTCGTCTTGAATCCCTTCGCTGAAGAGGAGGCGCCCCGAGCGATCGCGTAGACCGCGCACCTGATCGACGCGCCCTTTCAGCTCCTCGTCGAGCTCGAGCTCGACCCCGTCTTTGCCCTCGCCGTCGGGCGAGACGAAGCCGAGCAAGGGGCCGCCGAGCTCGCGATTGGGATAGAAGCGCTTCCCTTCTCCTTCGATGACCAGACCGCGGATCGGAAGCGGCGCCTTGGGGTCGGCGAGGGCGCGGACGCCTTCCACCTCCTCTTTGTTGATGCGGCGCTTCACCCACGCAAATCGGCGACGCAGGAGGATCCTCCGTTCGAGCTCGGTCGGGTCGACGTCGAGCACCTTGGCCACGCGCATGGCCGCGTCCTTGGCGATGATGAGAGCGCGCCGGTCGTCGGCCCCTCGCAAGAGCTCGACGGCGTCCATGGACACGCTCGGCACTTCGATGCTGACGGCGAGCGCGGTGCCGTTGCGATCGTAGACGCTGCCCCGCTTGGGTACGACGTGCAGCCGCCGCTGGCGCTGCTTTTCCGCCATCTCGCGCCACTCGTCGCCGTCCTCGAGCTGCACGCTGTAGGCGCTCGAGACGATGAGCCCGAGGCCGACGCCCATGAGGCCGCAGAGCAGACCCATGCGCACCTTGATCCAGCGGGCGCGGCGCGGGTCGAGGTTCTGCATCAGCGCTCGGCCCGCGCACCCGAGGAGGTGGACTTGCTTCCGTTGTTGGTCGGCGCCGGCGGCGCCGTTCGCTCTGGACCCACCGCCACGCCGGAGATGGGGATGATGCGATCAGCCTCGGGAGCCTGCATGCCGAGCAGCGTGCGCGCCACGACCTCCACCCGCTGCGGTGTCTCGTAGCTCGCCGCTTCGAGCTCGAGCACGCGCTTCACCTCGCGCAGCTGCGCCTGCTCTCCGCGCGCTTTGCCGAGGGCGTAGCCGAGCTGCACGTTCTTGCCGCGCAGGGCAAGATGCAGGACGAACGCCGTCACCGTGGCCGACACGGCCAGCGTCCACAGGATGAGAAAGGGGCGCTGCGCTCTCACGACGCCACCTTCCTCGCCGCGCGCAGCTTGGCGCTGCGCGAGCGCGGATTTTGCTCGGTCTCGGCGCGTGAAGGCACGACCGGCTTGGTGGTGAGCCGCTGCCACACCAGAGGCTGCAAGAAGGCGCGCTTCACCAGCCGATCCTCGAGGGAGTGAAACGAGATCACCACCATGACCGCCCCCGGCCCGAGCACGCGCGGCGAAACCTCGAGCAGCGCGGTGAGCTCCTCCATCTCGTGGTTGACGGCGATGCGCAGGGCCTGGAACGTGCGCGTGGCAGGATCGACGCCGCCCACCCGCGCCGGTCCCACGGCACGGACCACGGCACGCCGGAGGTCGAGCGTCGTGCGCAGCTCGCCGTGGCGCACGGCCTGCTGGATGCAGCGCGCGATACGGCGCGAGCGGCGCTCTTCGCCGTATTGAAAAATGAGATCGGCGAGTTCGTCGGTCGACAGACGTTCGATGAGCTCGAGGGCCGTCTCCTCGGTTTCCCCCATGCGCATGTCGAGCGGACCCTCGCTGCGAAAGCTCATGCCGCGCCCCGGATCGGTGAGCTGCGGCGAGCTGACGCCGAGATCGGCGATGATGCCGTCCACTTTGGGGGCCCCGAAGGCCGCCAGGTGCTCCTCGATGGCGGAAAACCGCCCGAGCACGAGCCGCGCCGCATCGCCGAAGCGCGCCAGACGTTCCCGCGCCGCCTCGATCGCGCGCCAATCCTGATCGATGCCGATCACCATGGCGCCCGGAGCCGCTTCCAAGATGGACTCGGCGTGCCCGCCTCCGCCGAGCGTGGCGTCGATGTACACCCCGCCGCTTCGCGGAGCGAGCGCCGCGATCACCTCCGCCCCGAGGACGGTGGTGTGTCCGAAGGGCACCGCCTCCGGCGGGGGCATGAAGTCGTCCGGCGTCACGTTCATATCCTCAACTGCTCCGAGACGACCCGCCGAAATTCCACCAGCTCCTGCGGCGTCATCTTTTGGACTTCATCCCATTTCTCCCGCGACCAGAGCTCGACCAGGTTCACCATGCCCGCCCAAAGCACGTCCTTGGACAGGGCGGCATAGTCGCGCAGGGCGTTGGGGACGAGCACCCTGCCCTGCTTATCGATCTCGCACTCGACGGCGGCGGAGATATAGAGTCGACGAAGGCGGATCACGTTGGCGTCGAACTGCGGCTGGGCGGCGATTTTGGCCTCGATTTCTTCCCAGCCCTTCATCGGAACGAGGTGAAGACACGGGTCGAAAGGTGACTTGGTGAGGATGATCCTCGCGTCACCCGTGGCGACGAGGACGTCACGAAACCGGGCCGGCAGGCTCGTGCGGCCCTTGGCGTCGATAGCGTGTTCGAAATGTCCTCGGAACATGTATCCGCTCGGTGCGCCAGGTCGCGGGCGTTTGAGGCACTATTTGCCACTTTATCCCACGAACCACGCTACCCAGCAAGGCAAGCGCCTGTCAATAGGCCCCCTTCTGGCTGGGGCGAACGTGACGCTAGGCATCTACGTTCCCTTTTGGACGTATTTTATCCTCTATAGAGAGAAGCGGCAGAGCCAGCGCGTGTATGCCCGTGACCAGGCCTACTCCCCCCTGCGTCCGGCCCGCTCCCGCTCCCGCTCCCGGTCCCGCCACCCGATTTTCGTCCATCCTGGACGCCCCGACGAACTTGACGAGCACGGCGACAACGCGATCAAGGGTCTGCCTGCCGCGGCGATGCGCATCGTCGCCGAGAGCTTCCGTCGGTGGCGACATCGAGAACTGCCGGCGGTATGGCGTAAGCCCCGACTTCAACGTTCGCGATCGAAAGGCATGGGAATCGGGAGCGGGAGCGGGAGCGGGAGCGGGAGCGGGTCCCATCCAAAGCTGGGTCTGCGTTCGTACGAGCGATACGCTCGGGATCCCGTCAGCTCACACTTTCGACCTGCGGCGGGCCGTCACTTCGATCTCGATGCGCATTCTCGGGTCGGCCAGCCCTGCGGAAATCATCATCGCTGCTGGCCGGATCGTGCCGAAGTATTTGCGCAGAACGGGCCAGCACTCGGAAAATTCGGAGGCGTTGGGCACCACGTAGTTGGCGCGGACGACGTCGCGCAAGCTCGCGCCAGCGTCGGTCAGTGCGGCCTCGATATTGCGAAAGCATTGCTCCGTCTGCTCCGCGATGTCGTTGGAGATGGTCATCGACTTGTAGTCGAAACCGGTCGTGCCCGAGACGAAGACCCACTCCCCGTCGACGACCGCCCGGGAGTAGCCGATCTGCTGCTCGAACGTGGAACCCGAGCTGATCAATCGTCGCGCCATCTTCGCCTCCATGCCTTTTTGCCCGAGTGTACCTTGTCGCGCAAGCGACGGTAGACCTCGCGCACCCCCGCTTCCTCTGGTACGACTCCTCGGCCCATGAGCTCGACCTTCTCTTGGCCGAGGGGGACCACGCCTACCCAGCTCGTCGATCTGCGCCGTGAAGCGGCGGCTCTCTGCAAGCTCGCGCTGCCGCTGATCCTGGTTTACGCGGGGTACAACGTGATGGGGCTGGTGGACACGGTCATCGTGGGGCGGCTCAATGCAGCGGCCCTCGGTGGAGTGGGGATCGGCAACGGTATCTTCAATGCGCTCGCCCTGGTGGGGCTCGGCGCGGTGCTGGGGGTCGATCCCATTGCCGCGCAGGCGATCGGCGCGGGTGACGAAGCAGGCGCGCGCCAGGCGCTGCGCGCGGGGCTGCGCGTAGCGTGGCTGGTGGGCATTCCGATCACCCTCCTGGTGATCGGCACGTCGTTCCTGCTCGCTCCCGCGGGAGTCGACCCCCAGACGGCGCACGATGCCATGTTGTTTTTGCTGGCCCGCCTGACCAATCCGATGAGCTTCGCGCTCTTTGGCGCGTACCGCAGCTTCTTGCAAGTCAAAGGGGTGACGCGCCCGGTGGTGGTCGCCATGGTGATATCGAATCTGACCAACGTGATCGGCAATTTTCTCTTCATCTACGGCGACGCCGGTCTTGTCTCCGTCGGCCTTCCGTCAGTGGGACTGCCGCCGCTCGGCGTCTTCGGCTGCGGATTGTCGACGGCCCTTTCCTCGCTTCTTTCGGTGGCCATCGTCGGTGGCGCTGTCCGGCGCCTCATGCACCCTTCGGAGCGCGTGCACCACGCGCCGCCTTCGCGCGAGCTGGTCGCCAAAGTGTTGAAGCTCGGATTGCCCATCGGATTTCAGAACCTGGCCGAGGTCGGACTCTTCGCCCTGGTTGCGGTGCTGGCCGGTCGCATCAGTGCCGAAGCGGCGGCCGCGCATCAAATTGCCATCGCCTTGGCCTCGTTCACGTTCTGCGTGGCCGCCGGGATCGCCGCCGCCACCAGCGTGCGCGTCGGTCACCAGGTGGGAGCGGGAAGCAGGACGGGGGCGCGGGGCGCGGGTTTCCTGGGCATTGGCCTGGCGGCGATGATCATGGGCACCTTCGGAACGGCGTTCTTGCTCGTCCCTGGCTTCTTCACACGGCTGCTCACCTCCGATCGCAACGTCGTCCCGCTCGGTATGGCGCTTCTCTCGGTGGCCGCCCTCTTTCAGGTTTCGGACGGCATTCAGGCGGCCGCCCTGGGCGCGCTGCGCGGCGCCGGTGACACCCGCGTCGGGCTCATCGCCAATCTCATCGGGTACTACTTGCTGGGCCTGCCCGTGGCGTACTACTGGGGCGTGGTGCGGGGCGGCGGCGTGATCGGACTGTGGTGGGGGCTATCGGCCGGGCTCACCGGCGTTGCGCTGGCGCTCAGCTATCGCTTCTTCGCCATCACCCGGCGCACGCTGGCGCGGGTGTGACGTCTCAATTCGTTTCGTCGTCCGCTTGGGCCGCCTCGATCGGCAAGCGGACCGAGAACGTCGTTCCGCGGCCGATCTCGGTGGAGAAGGTGAGCGAGCCGGCGTGCTTCTCGGTGACGATGGTGCGCGCAATGGGGAGACCCAGCCCGGTCCCTTTGCCGACCTCTTTGGTGGTGAAGAACGGCTCGAAGATGCGCTCGCGGATCTCCGCTGGAATGCCGCCGCCGGTATCGGCAATGGTGATGAGAACGCCATCGTCACCATCGGCCTCGGTCTTGATGGAGATCGTCCCCTTGCCCCCCTGTTTGACCGCCGCCGTATCGGCGATGGCATGAGAGGCGTTGACGATGAGAACGAGGAATACCTGGCCGATCTCCCCGGCGTGGCACGTCACCGCCGAAACTTCACCGAGCTCGGTCACGATTTCCGCGACGTATTTGTACTCGTTGCGAGCGACGGTGAGGGCATTGAGGAGAACTTCGTTGATGCTGGCGGGGGCCTTGTCTTTGCGATCGGGGTGCGCGAAGGCTTTCATCGCGCGCACGATTTCTGCCACGCGCCCCACGCCTTCCAGCGTACGCGACACGGCGTGGGGCATCTCCTCGAGATCGTAGGCAATGTCGAGCTCGGTCTCCATGGCTTTGATCTGATCGGCCAGGAGAGCGAGTGCGGGGTAGGCTGACGCCGCGTCGACGAGCTCCTTGTGTTTGCCGAGGAGCGCCGAGACGTTGGCGATGGCGCGCTTGAGAAAGGTGACGCTGTCGCCGATGAATTGAATCGGCGTGTTGATCTCGTGGGTGATGCCGGCCGCCAGCTGGCCGACGGCCGCCAGCTTCTCGTTGGTGAGGTTCTGCCGCATGAGGCGCGTCGTTTCCAGCGAAAGGAGCACCTGAGAAGCGAGGACGCCCGCCTTCTCGAGATCGTGTTGGCGAAAAGGGCGCGCCGCGCTGGCGCGATTGAAAGTCAGCATCCCCATGAGCCGCTGGTCGGAGACGAGAGGGTAAACGATGCTCGACTTGGCACCGTTGGTTTTGGTGACGCCTTCGAATCCGGCTTGATGGCGGGCGTCGCCCTGGATGATCACCGGCTTGCGCGATGCGGCGACGCGGCCGGCCACGCCCTCGCCGATCGTGACGCGCACCGCCTTGGCGACCGCCGGGTCGAGCCCGTACGAGTGCGCTAGATACAGCTGATCCTCCACGCCGGGCAGCAGGAGTGAAACACTGTCGGCGGCCATGACCCGCATCGCGACTTCGACGATGACCTCGGGGAGCTTCTCGACCTCGCCGTTGGCGAAGATGGCGTGGCTGGCGCGATAGAGTGCCGTGACGTCCTGCAATTTGCGCCGCTCGATGACTCTGCTCAGCGAACGCTCCAGCTGTTCGAGCACGAACGGCTTGGTGATGAAGTCGAAGGCGCCGCTCCGGATGGCCTCCATCGCGACTTCCAGCGAACCGCTGCCGGTGAGCATGATCGCGTCCGACTGGGGTGACTTCTC
>DATHES010000025.1:0-15323 GCA_035318465.1 Polyangiaceae bacterium | reverse complement strand
AGTTGGTCGAACTCGAATCCGCCTCCCAGGCGCAGGTGTCGCAGCCGGTTCGGCTCCACGTGCACCTTGAGGGGAACGACGTGCGAAGCAGGGGGAGGGTCGGGGAGCTCGGGCTGGATTTCAACGGCGCTGAAGACTTCGAGGTCGAGCAGGGCACGCGTCGCGTCCTCGATCGCTTGCGTCGAATACGGCCTGCCCTCCTCGATATCGATGGCGCGTCGCATCGCATATTCGGGGATCTCCACGTCGACCACGGCAGAATCGGACGTTCGTCCCTGGATGACGACTTTCCCGAACTTGGCTGGCTGATCGGGGGCGACCGTGAAGACCGCCGAGGCGGTGTGCTTCACCAGATCGACGAGCGCATCCCGTTCTACCGTGGCATAGGCGTAGCCGCGATCGGTGAGTGCCTTGCGGACCGCATTTTGCGCCTCCTCGAACTTGTCTTCGTCGAAGGGCTCGCCGGGGGGGAGCTGGTCCTGGGCCGCCTGGGTGATGGCATCGATGATTTCCTTGGGCAGACCGTTGGTGCCCTCCAACTTGCACGGCAAGTTGACGACGGGAGGCCCCTCTTCGACTTCGACGTGCACGCGGACGTGCTTTTCTTTGGGCTTGGTGACGAGCCCGGCGACTGCGCGCGCGTCGTAATAGCCGCGCGCACGGTAAAACCGCTCGACCCGCGCGAGATCGCGCTGCAGCGTGCCGCGGCTGAAAAGCTCGTAGTCGTAGACGACTCCGGGAAACAGGCCGAGAAACTTCGGACTCGGCATGGTGGCGAGCTTTTCTTCCACGTCGGAAGCCGACAGCTCCTTGGCGCCACGGACCGTGACTTTATCGATAGCGGAGCGTCGCTGCGGAATCGACGCGCAACCGGAAGTCATGACCAACCCCCATGCGCAGAAATGCGGCACAATGAAGAAGGAAGCGCGCGGCGTGGCCACAAAGTCCGACATTAAGCAAGGGGCGGACCAGCCGAAAGGTGCGCCTGAGGTGCGCGAAAACTTACGGACGCAAGCCCCATTGCGCGAACCGGCCGCACGGTCCACCGATGGTTTCGATGACCTGGCGCGAGGCGATTCTCGGATGCGCGATGGCCGCTTGCGGCGGTGGCCTGCCCCATCCCCCCTACGGATCGCAGCCAGCCAGCGCTCTCGTCGAGGTCGACTATCCGCCGCCGCCGGCGCGCGTCGAGCTCGTACCCGAACAGCCCGCCGGCAACGCGGTGTGGGTGAACGGCGAGTGGCTGTGGTCCGGGCGGCGCTGGGCGTGGAAACCGGGAGGGTGGGTCGTCACCCCACAGGGAGCAGCGTACGCGAAGCTCGTCCTCGTCCGCCGCAACGACGGCAAGTTGTTTGCCGCGCCGGGGGCATGGCGCAACGCCAAAGGAGACGAGATCCCGGCCCCGGAGTTCCTGGGTGTGAGCCCTTCCAGGACGGGTTCCATCGTGGACCCCGAGGGGGACCCCGCGCCGACGGCCGCCGATCTTCAACAAGCGGACGGCGGTGGCGATGCGCCAGCACGCGCGCGCGCCGAACCGCGGGAAGACGAAAACGAACAATCGCGACCGAAGGAGGAACAACGGCGCCATGACGCAGGATGAAGGATCAGCGGACCGCCAAGGTCCCTTGGCGACGGCGTCCACGGCCGAGCTCGTAGGACGGCTGGCCAAGGAGGCCAAAGAGCTCGTCACGAAGGAAGTCGAACTGGCCAAGGCAGAGCTGCGCGATGAATGGAAGAGCGAGATCAAGGCGGCCGCTGGTTTGGCCGCGGCCGCGATCGCTGCGCTCGTGACGCTCAATCTTCTTTTCGTCGCGCTGGCGCTTGCCCTGGCGGAGACGCTTCCCGGCTGGGCCGCCGCGCTCATCGTCGCGGCGGGTACACTCCTCGTCGTCGGCGTCGCGGGAGCGATCGGTTGGGCTTCCCGCGTGCGAAGACTTCTGCCTCGAACACAGAAAACACTCAAGGAGGACGCGCAATGGGCGCAGGAACGGTTGAGCTGACGGGTACGGGTAAGGTGGAGTCGACGGGCGAAGAAGAGCCGCAAGAGCTCGAACGCGAGGTCGAAGACATTCGGGAGAACATCACCGGTATCGTCGGTGAGCTCGATCGACGCCGGCATGACCTTTTCGACTGGCGATTGCAGCTGCGCAAGCACGGACCGGTGCTGGCGGCCGTCACGGCGGGGTGGGTGCTCGCCTTCGGCGTGACGATCGCGGTCGGCGCCGCCAGAAGACGACGGCGCAATCGCCCTCTGGCCAAGATGCGACGCCTGCGCCAGGCGTTGTCACGCATGATCGAGCATCCGGAGCTCGTGGCCCAACCGCAACCCAGCATCGCCCGCAAGGTGCTAGCCGCCGCAGCCAGCGCGACGGTGGCTAGCTTGGCCAAGACCCTGGTGAAGGAGCTCGGGACCTCGCTGGAATCCAGCGAGGCGTCGATTCGCGTCATCAAGAGCTAGCGTCAGCGGCCCCGAAAGGTCGCGGTACGGCGCTCGACGAAGCTTTTGACCCCTTCCGCCGCGTCTTCGCTGGCGATGATGCGTGCCAGAAGGTCCTTCAAATGCGCGGCCGCGGCGGCGCTCCCCTGCGCGGCGGCGATCCGCGCATTGGCGAGCGTCCCTTGCACGCCGAGCGGAGCTTGCTCGGCGATGAGCTTGGCCAGAGCACGAGCGCGCTCCACATGCTTGCCGTGCGGCACGACCTCCTGCACGAGACCGATGCGCAGCGCTTCCGCCGCGCCGAACTCCTCGGCGGTCAGAAGGAAACGCATGGCATTGCCCCAGCCGAGTTTCTCGGGGCCACGAATGGTTGCACCTCCGAAGGGGAGGATGCCGCGCGCGATCTCGAGCTGTCGGAACCGAACGCCCTCGGCCGCCACGACGATGTCGCTGGCCAGCGCGAGCTCGATCGAAAGCGTGAAGGCAATGCCGCTCACCGCCATGACGACCGGTTTCGGTACCGGCGGGCCCCAAAGTCCAAAGGGATCGTAAGCGGAGTTGCCCCCCAGCGCGGCTGGTCCCTTGGCGGCGACCACCGGGCCGACCTCGGCCAAGTCGAGCCCAGCCGAAAAGTGATCCCCGTGTCCGAAGACGACGCCGGCGCGGATTTCTGGATCGTTGCCCAGTTTTTCGTAGGCGGCACCGAGTGCGTCAATCGTCGCGAGGTCGAAAGCATTTCGCTTCTCCGGGCGATTGACGCCGATGAGAAGCACCTTGTCGTCGCGTTCGACCGTCACCCGTTCGCTCATGCGCGGAGTGTCGTCGACACCCGGACCCGCCGTCAACGTCGGTGTCAGGCGGGTTGCCTTTCGGTGATTGAGCTTTCGAGCAAGCGGGGTCCTGCAGCGAAAAGGACGTTCCGTGCAGCGTGTTGCCTGTGCGGCGCCGCGACGAGCCGCTAAGCTACGCCCGCTCACACCGTCGATCGTCTCTTTTTCGCCTCTTGCAAGGAGCTCTTTCCGATGCGAACCGCGTTCATTCTCGGAGCCACTGCCGCCGTTCTGTTGCCTTTGGCGTGCGCCTCGTCGCACGACGCGCGCTGCCCGACGACGGCGGTGGCCGCGCCTGCACCCACCGCTGCGCCTGCGCCCGCGGCGACTCCCGCGGCGAAGGCCGAGAATCCGTTGCTGGAAAAATGGGTCGGTCCGCATGGGGGCGTGCCCCCCTTTGCCAAGGTGAAGGTCGATCAGTTCAAACCGGCTCTCTTGGCCGCGATGGACGAAAATCGCACCGAGATCGCCGCCATCGCCGGTGACGCCGCGGCGCCGACCTTCGACAACACCATCGGTGCCATGGAAGACGGCGGCCGCACCTTCAACAACGTGCAGACCATCTTCGCCATCTGGTCGTCGACCATGAACGACGCCGCCTTCCAGGCGGTCGAACGCGAGATGGCCCCCAAGCTTGCGGCATTCTCCGACGAGATCACGCAAAACGAGAAGCTCTTCAAGCGCATCGAGGCGGTCTACAACTCGCCCGAAAAGAGCAAGATGACGCCCGAGCAGCAGCGACTCGTGTGGCGGATCTACACGACGTTCGTGCGCGCCGGCGCGAAGCTGGATGGGCCCTCCAAGAAACGTCTTTCCGAGATCAACCAGCGCCTGGCGACGCTCTATACGACCTTCAGTCAGAACGTGCTCGCCGACGAGGAGAACAACGGTCTCCTTCTCGACAAAGAAGCCGATTTGGCGGGCCTGCCCGATTCGCTGCGCGCCGGTGCGGCAGCGGCGGCCGAAGCGCGCGGCGCCAAAGGGAAATGGGCCATCAACAATACGCGCTCGGCTGCGGACCCGTTTCTTGCCTATTCCACACGCGACGATCTGCGCGAGAAGGTCTGGAAAAACTTCGTCAACCGCGGCGACAACGCCGACGCGCACGACAACAACAAAATCATCACCGAGGTCCTGAAGCTGCGCGCCGAGCGGGCCAAGCTGCTCGGCTACCCGACCCACGCCCATTGGCGTCTCGAGAACTCCATGGCCAAGACGCCCGAGCGCGCCACCAAGCTCATGGAAGCGGTGTGGCCGTCCGCGGTGAAGCGCGTGAAGGAAGAAGTCGCCGACATGCAGGCCATTGCCAACAAGGAAGGCCTGAAACGCAAAATCGCCCCCTGGGACTACCGCTTTTACGCGGAGAAGGTGCGCAAGGCGAAGTACGATCTCGACGAGAACGAGGTAAAACCGTACCTCCAGCTCGACAAGCTGCGGGAGGGCATGTTCTGGGTCGCCGGCGAGCTCCTCAATTTCAGCTTTACGCCCGTCGAAGGCGTGGAGGTCTACCACCCCGACGTCAAGGTCTGGGAAGTCAAGGACAAGACCAGCGGCAAGCACATCGGACTCTGGTACTTCGATCCCTACGCGCGAGCCGGCAAACGCTCGGGCGCGTGGATGGAGGCGTACCGCACCCAGGAGCGATTCAAGACGCCGATCACCACGATCGTCAGCAACAACTCCAACTTCGTCAAAGGAAAAGAGGGCGAAGCGGTGCTCATCAGCTGGACCGATTCGCGCACGTTGTTCCACGAGTTCGGACACGCCCTCCACGGCCTCTCTTCGGACGTCACCTATCCGACGCTCTCCGGCACCAACGTCGCCCGCGATTACGTGGAGTTCCCGTCACAGTTGCTCGAGTTCTGGATGTTCACGCCCGAAGTCTTGAATCGATTCGCACTGCACTACCAAACCGGGGCACCCATTCCGCGCGAGCTCGTCGCCAAGATCGAGAAGACAGCCACTTTCAATCAGGGCTTCAGCACCGTCGAATACCTGGGCAGCGCCATCGTCGACATGAAGCTGCATCTGGCGGGCGCGCAGGAGATCGACCCCGACGCCTTCGAGCGCGACACGCTGAAGGCGCAGGGAATGCCGAGCGAGCTCGTGATGCGCCACCGGACCCCGCAGTTTACGCATGTCTTCGCGGGAGACGGCTACTCGGCCGGATATTACAGCTACCTCTGGTCGGACACGCTCAGCTCCGATGCCTACGAAGCGTTCACCGAGGCGAAGGGGCCTTACGACAAAGACGTCGCCGAGCGGCTGCGCAAGAACGTCTTCTCGGCCGGTGACACCGTGGATCCGGCGGACGGTTACCGTGCTTTCCGCGGTCGCGACCCCGACATCGCGGCCCTCATGCGAAAACGCGGATTCGCCAAACCTCTGCCGCCCAAGAAGGCCAAGGGAACGTAGGATTATTCCGAGCGCAGGGCGACGACGGGATCGAGGCGGGCTGCGCGCAGGGCCGGCAAGAGGCCCGCCACGAGCCCCGCCGTCACCGACAGCCCGAACCCCGCGACGATTGACCACGGCACGACGCGCGCGGCAAAAGCGGGAAAGACCTTCATCAGACCGAAACCTCCGAGCCCGACCGCGGCGCTCCCCGCGACGACGCCGATCGTTCCGCCGATGAGGCCGAGGGTGGCTGCCTCGAGCAGAAACTGAGCGAGGATCGAGCGCCGCGTCTCGCCGAGGGCGCGGCGCAGGCCAATCTCGCGGGTTCGCTCCGCCACTGACACGAACATGACGTTGGCGACGTTGATGGCACCGGTCCCCAGCGTGAGAATGCCGCTCGCGATCAAGAGCAGGCCCACGACCCGGACGATCATCCGCTCCATGTCGCGTACCTTGGAGTCGTCGAGCTTGAAGTTTCGAGCGTTCTGATGACGTCGTAGCAAGAGCTCGGTGATGGCGGGCCGGATGGTGTCGACTGGGACCCGATCGACCCCCGCGCGTTCGCCGAGCAGAACGACCCGCTGGACCCTGTGCTCGCGCGGGTAGACGGCGTCGAAGGTCGTCTCGGGGACGATGATCTTGCGCGCCCAGATGTTGGTCCCGGTGGTAGAGCCGATGAGCGGCTTGTGTTTGAGCACGCCCACCACGCTCCAGACGATGCTGTCGGTGCGGATGGTACTCGCCGTTCCGATGGGCGCGCTGGCGAAGAGGTCCTGCCAGACCTCTTCGCCGATCACGCACACCCGCTTCGTTTCGCGCATGTCGACTTCGTCGAGGTAGCGCCCTTGCGAAATCTCCAGACGAAAGAGCTCGATCGACCCCGGCGTACCGCTCACGATTCGCGCCGCTTTCCTCTTGGCGCCGTGCTGGGCCCGTACTTCTTGGGTGCTCTCGCTGTGCGCCAGGCGGTTTTGACCCATCGGCGAATTGGCGAGGGCGGCGCTGTCGTCGCGCGACAACTCGGGCCGGCCGCGCAGGCGTTCGCGCGGCGGCAGGTCCTTGGCCCGAATCTGTACCAGGTCCGACCCCGTCACTGATTGGTTGGCGGCCACGAGCGCCGCTTCCGCGCCGTGCACGAGCCCCGCCACGAGGACGATGGCGCCGCTGCCGATGATGATCCCGAGCAGCGTCAAGAGCGTGCGAAGCCGCTGCCCCGTGAGCGCCCGCAAGGCGTGTATCCGGTCGCGCCAGATCATCGCCGGATGGCCTCCACCGGATCGAGGCGCGCCGCTTGCCGCGCCGGTAGCCAGCCGAATGCTGCGCCGGTGAGCGTGGAGGCGCCGAGCGCGAGCACCACTGCCGGAATCGAATACACCGACAGCCAGCCGGAAAGCGAGGACCGGATGAGGATCCCCGCCCCAAAAACGGCGGCGACTCCCAGCACGACTCCGAACACCCCCCCCGCCGTGGAGAGGAGACTCGACTCCAGCAGAAACTGCTGGGAAAGATTGGCCGGTGTCGCGCCGAGCGCTTTGCGAATGCCGATCTCGCGCACACGCTCGGAGACGCTGACCAGCATCATGTTCATGATGCCAACGCCGCCGATGACGAGCGCAATGCCGGAGAAGAGCGCCACCAAGAGCTCGAGCAGGGCGAAGGTCGTTTCGAAGCGATCCATCACCTGTGCGAGGTCGTAGATGGCAAAGTCGTCCACCCCGGCGTGGCTGCGCTCGAGGCGAGCGTTGATCATGCGCTTGACGACGTCGTTGGCGGAGCGGGTGTCCGTGCGCAGCGCGATGCCGGCGCTGGACCGCACGTTGGGCAGGCGCAACGCCGCCGTGCGAAAGGGCACCACCACCACGTTGTTCCAGTCGAAGCCGAAGTTGGTTCCCCATCGATTGTTGTCGGCAAAGCGTCCCACGACGCGGCAATGCAGCTTGCCGATGGCGAGCTTGTGGCCGACGGCCGAATCGGACCAGACGGCTTCCGCGACCTTGGGTCCCACCACGCAGTTCTGCGTAGCGCCGCGCGTATCCTCGGCGTCGAGAGGGCGCCCCTCGGCGACCCGCATGCGAAAGAGTTCGAAGAAGCTTTCGTCGGAGGCGACGAAGTCGGCGCGCGCCGACCTACCGACATCGGAGATCACGTCCTGCTCCTCGAGCCCGGCGTAGTGGGTGAGGCTTTCCAGGTGCGGCATGTCGGTGGCGAGCGCGGCCCGATCGTTCTCGTCGATCTCGGCGTCGCTCTGGGCCTGCTTCTTCTCCGCGCTCTCGGCCAGCTTGGGCTCGACGAGAATGAGTCGAGCCCCGCCCAGCTCTTCGATGCTTTGCTTCAGGCTCTCCAGCCCGCTCGCGGCGAGCGAGGCGGCCAGTACGATGGCGAAGCATCCGATGGCGACGGTACTCAGCGTGAGAAACGAACGCGCTTTGCGGCTGGAGAGCGAGCTCCAGGCGATCTTGAGGCCTTCCATCAGCATGGCGGCGACACCGTCCTGCCCGCGCCCTACATCGCCTTCTCGGCTTTGCTCGCCGAGGGAGGATCGAGGAGCACCTGTTCACCCTCGTCCAGGCCGGAGAGCACTTCGGCGAAGCGATCGTTCTGCGTGCCGATGACGACCTCGACCCGCTCGGTGTGCCGCGTCTTCTCCTGCGCGATGACGCGCTTGACGAACGCTTTGCCCGCCTCCCGGCGCACCGACTCGATGGGAACGGTGACCGCATTCGGTTTTTCCTCGATGTGGATGCGCACATCGGCGGTCATGCCGGGTTTGATGCGCGGGTCGGGTCGGTCGAGCTCCGCTTTGATCGGGAAAACGTCGAGATCCTTGGCTTTGGTGGAGGCCGGTGAGATTTCCGTCACCTGTGCAGCGAAGTGTTCGTCGGCGAGACCGTCGAACGTGGCGGTCACGCGCTGTCCGAGGCGCACCTTGGAGACGTCGATCTGGTTGAGCTCCACCTTGATGACGAGACGGGAGAGATCGGCGATCATGAGCAGCGCGCGCTTCTCGAAGGTCGACTCGACGCCGGGGATGACCATCTCTCCCGGCTCGATCTTGCGGCGGATGGCGGTGCCGGAAGTGGGGGCAACGATGCGCGAATCGCGCAGTCGGTCCTCGGCCTGGATCAACGTGAGGCGGGCGGTGCGGACGTCGAGCTCCATCAGCTCGAGCTCGCGTTCCGCCACCTCGAGATCGAGCGCCGAGAGCAGACCTTCCTTGGCGAGATCGCGCTTACGAGCAAGGTTGCGCAGCGCGTACGCCACTTTCGCTTGCGCGGTGGCCAGCATCGCTCGTTCGCGGGCGACGACGCGCCCGAAGTCACGCGTGTCGAGCTGGATGAGCGGATCTCCTTTTTTGATTGCGTCGCCGTCCTTGACGAGCACCGCCGCCACGCGGCCGGCCACCTTGGAGAGAATCTCCACCTCTTCGAAGGCTTCCACGCGACCAACGTCGATGACTTCGATGGCGAGTGGCGCACGCTTGGCCATCACCACCAGGTTCTGGTCGATGATTTCCTGCTTGGGGGCCCGGAGCGCGTAGGCGGAACCCGCGCCCAAGAGAAGGAAGGCCACCGTCACGTAGGGCCATTTGCGGCGACGGCGTAGATGGGAAGTCGGACGATGCGCTTCTTGGGGCGTGCTCAAGAGAGGCTCCGATCGTGGTGGACGAGAATGGCGGAGGAGACACCGGGCGCGGGCGGCTCCGCGGTGAGCAGCAAAACCGTAGGCGGATGCGCGCTGTCGGAAACGATGTGGCCGTCGCGAAACGTGATCACGCGGCGCGTGTGAGCGGCGACGTTGGGGTCGTGCGTCACGATGATGATGGTCGTCCCTTGCTGGTTGAGCTCGGAGAAAAGCGCGAGCACCTCCTGCGTCGTGGCCGAATCGAGTGCGCCGGTCGGCTCGTCGGCGAGCAGGAGAAGCGGCGCGTTGACGACCGCGCGCGCGATGGCGACGCGCTGTTGTTGGCCGCCCGAGAGCTGTCCCGGTCGATGGTGCATGCGACCCGCGAGTCCCACCCGCTCGAGCGCTGCCTCCGCCCGGTGGCGTCGCTCGCGCGGAGCGACACCGGCGTAGATCATCGGCAGCTCCACGTTCTCGAGCGCCGAGCTCCGCTCGAGAAGGTGGAAACCTTGGAAGACGAATCCGATTTTCCGGTTGCGAATGCGCGCGAGCTCGCTGTCGTCCAGCCCCTCCACGGGCTCGCCATCGAGGAAGTAGCGGCCCGAGGTGGGGCGGTCCAACGTTCCCAGGATGTTCAGCGCCGTCGACTTGCCCGAGCCTGACGCGCCGGCGATGGCGACGAGCTCGCCGGATTGAATCGACAGATCGATCTCGGCCAGGGCCGCCACGCGCAGGTCTCCGGCGTCGTAGGTCCGCGTCGCGCGTTCGAGGCGAACCAAGCAAGCTCCGGGTTCGGGCATGCTAGTGTTCGCCGCGGGCGACCGGATTATTTCAGAAAAAATCGGTGGCCGGTCGCAGCACGGGCGCTCGGTCCGAGAAATGTCTCGTAAGCACCTGAATCGATGTCCTATTTGGAGGTCTGGCCGAAGCGTCGCGCCGGCCCGCCGACCAGCATGAACGGGATCAGCCGTGCGAATCGCTCACCGCGCGCGGAGCGTATCCGCTGCCGTTGGTATCGCTGTCTCGCGGTTCGATGGCTCCTGGCACCGACATTCTCGGCGTGATGGGCCGCGACAGGATGCGTCGTCCGACCCACGCCGAAGCGTCGTCGAAAAGGGAATAGGCGACGGGCACTGCCACCAAGGTGAGCAGGAGCGACATCACCTGACCTCCGACGACCACGCCGGCCGTCGCGCGGTTGTAGCCGGCACCGATGCCCTTGGAGGTGACGAGCGGGATCATGCCGGCCACGAAGGCGAACGTCGTCATCAAGATCGGACGCAACCGGTCCTTGTTGGCAAGGAGGATGGCTTCCAGTCGAGGCATGCCGCGCACGCGCAGCTGGTTCGTGTGGTCGATCTGCAGGATGGCGTTCTTCTTCACCACACCGAAGAGCACGAAGATGCCGAGGAACGAATAGATGTCGAGCGCCTGGTCGAAAAGGACGACCGAGAGAATGGCAAACGGCAGGGTGAGGGGGAGCGACAGCAGAATGGTGACGGGGTGCAGCCACGATTCGAACTGCGCCGCCAGGATGAGGTACATGAAAACCATCGATGCCAAGAGACCGAGCACGAAGCTGATCCCCGTCTCCGCCATCAACTTGGTCTGGCCCGAGGGACGCACACGGAATCCCGGCGGCAACGTTTCGGCGTTGAGAATCTTGGCCAACGCTTCCCCGATGTTGGCCTCGCTCACGCCTGGCGCGGCGTTGGCGAGGAACGTCACCTGGCGCTCGCGCTGGTAGCGGGCGATGATGCTCGGCCCAGTGCCGTGACGTACGGACACCACGTCGGCCAGCGAGACCTGTCCCACCTTCTTGGAAGGAACGGTCAGCAGTTGCAGCGCATCTTCGTCGGTCCGATAGGCAGGGGCGGCGCGCAGTCGTACGTCATATTGCTCGCCCGCCTCCTCATAGTTGGAGACTTTCTGCCCCCCTACGAAGAGCTGTAGCGCTTGCGCGACGTCGGCGACTTGCACGCCGAGATCGGCGGCGCGGTCGCGGTCGACGTAGATGCCGAGCTCGGGCTTGCCGACGATGAGCGACGAGTCGACGTCGACCGCGCCGGGCACCTTCTTCATCTTCTCGATGATGCGTCCGTTGACTTGCTCCAGGACCTTGAGGTCCGGTCCAGCCAGCAAATATTGAATGCGCGCCGTCGCCTGGCCGCCGCCGAACTCGTTGACGTCGGCGATGGAGACCCGGAGCTCGGGCGAGAGATTGGGCAAAATGCGGTCGCGAACGCGCGCCTTGAGAAGATCCTGCGAGACTTTCCGCTTGTCGGGGGGAATCAGCTTGATGTAGATGCGCGCCAGGTTCGGCGTGCGCTGATCGTCGTCGCCGATGGTGAGCATGGTTGCCACCACTTCGGGCATCTCGCGGATGAGACGCGCCACGCGCTCGCCGATCACTTCGGTAGCGGCCAAGCTGCGACCTTCCGGGAGGCGGACCTGCACTTCGAACTGCGCACGGTCGTCGACGGGCAGAAACCCCTTCTTCGCCATGCCGGCCAGAGGAACGGTCGATGCGAACACGCCCAAGCAGGCCAGGACCACGACCCAGCGCCGGCGCATGCACCACGCGAGAAGGCCGACGTACCCGCGCTCCAAGGGCCGATAGGCGACGTCGACGATGCGCTCCATCCGTCCCCGCTTTTGGCCGGGCACCTTGGCCTTGAGCCAGCGCGAGGCGAGCATGGGGGTGAGCGTGAAACTCACGAAGAGCGAGACGGCGATGGCGAAGGCCATGGTGACGCCGAAGCTCCCCAAGAAGCGCCCGGGGATGCCGGCGATGAATGCGATGGGCAAGAACACGGCGATGAGGGAGAGCGTCGTCGCCAGCACCGCGAGGCCGATCTCCTTGGTCCCGGAAACCGCGGCCTGCATCGGGTCTTCGCCCTTCTCCTCGACGTGCTTGAAGATGTTCTCGAGCACGACGATGGCGTCGTCGATGACGATGCCGACGGCCAGGGCGAGGGCCAAGAGGGTGATGGTGTTGAGCGTGTACCCCTGCATCTTCATGAGCGCGAAGGTGCCCACGATCGATGTGGGAATGGCGATGGCGGCGATGATCGTGCTGCGGAAGTTGCCGAGGAAGAGCAGCACGATGACGGCAGCGAAGAGCGCGCCCAAGATCAAGTGCTCGGTGACGGCGTCGATGCCGGTGCGAATGGCGGCCGAGCCATCGCGCTGGATCTCGAGGGAATAGCCCGGGGGCAGCTCCTTGCGCACCTCGGCGAGGCGCGCCTTGACGGCGTCGACGACAGCGACGGTGTTGGTCCCCGACTGCTTGCGCAAGGCGAGAATGACGGTGCGTTCGCCGTTCCAGAAGGCAGAGGTCTCCGCCTCTTCGGTCCCATCCTCCACCTCGGCCACGTCCTCCAGGCGGACGACCCGGCCGGCCTCCTGCTTGATGACGATCTTGCTGAGATCTTCGACGTTCTCCACCCGGCCGTGCACGCGCACGGTCAAAAAATCGCGGCTGGTGTCGACGCGCCCGCCGGGCATGGTCAGGTTCTGGGCGTCGATGGCCCGCGCCACGTCTCCGGCGGAGAGTCCGAGAGCGCGGAGCCTGGTGGGGTCGACCGATACGTTGATCTGGCGCTTGCGTCCGCCGAGGAGGCGCACCTGGCCGACGCCGCTGATGCTCTCGATGCGCCGCCGCACGACGCGATCGGCGTGGTCGGTGATCTCCTTGGCTTCTCGCCCCGGCGCATTCAAGGCGATGAAAAGGATCGGCGCGGAATCGGGGTCGAAGCGAACCACGCTGGGCGGATCGATGCCGCGCGGCAGATCGGCCAGAACGCCGCTCACTTTCTCCTGGACCTCTTGGGCGGCGACGGCCACCGACTTCTCGAGGAGGAACTGGATCATCACCTGCGAGACGCCTTCCGACGAATTGGACCGGAGCTCGTCGATGCCGCTGATGGTGTTGACGGCGCCTTCGATCTTGTCGGTGATCTCGGTCTCCACGTCCTCCGGCGAGGCGCCGGGGAGCCTGGTGATGACGATGACCGCGGGAAAATCGATCTTGGGGAACTGATCGACGCCGAGCTGCTTGTAGAAGGCGCCGCCGACGACGAGGATGATGAGGCTGAGGACGGTCGCGAAGACGGGACGCCTGACACAGATTTGGGCGAGCCACTGCATACGTTGCTCCTAGTGCGGTGCGCGCGCCCCGGCCGCGCCTTCGTTGGGCTTCGGGGTGCCGATGGTGATGAGCGCGCCGTCGCGCAAGCCAGGAGGCGGACGGCGGATCACGCGGTCCTTGCCGTCGAGCGTCTCCAGCACGGCCACGCGCCCGTCTTTCTTGACGCCGGTGCGGACCACCACCTCGAACGCTTTGCCCTCCCGGGCCAAATAGATCTTCTTGACGGTGCCTTCCGTGGCCACGGCGTCCTCGGGCACGGTGGGGACCCGTTCTTCCCCGACGGTGAGCTCGACCGTGGCGAACATCCCTGGCCGCAGACTGCCGTCGGCGTTGGAAGCCTTGGCCTCGATGAGCAAATCGCGGGTGTTGGTCCGCAGGGCGGGGCTCAAGTACACGACCGTCGCCGGGTAGGTGCGATCGGGCTCTGCGGCGACGTGCAAGTCGAGCGTCTGCCCTTGCTTGACCTTGCCGACGGCCGGTTCGGGGACGCTCACCGTCACCCGCACGGGATCGAAGGCGTAGATGGAGGCGACCTTGCTCGACGGCTGCACGTATTCGCCCGAGTTGACGTAGCGCTCGCCGATGGCGCCGCTGAACGGCGCGCGGATGATCGTGTCGCCGGCCAGCTTGGCGGAGAGCTCGGCCTGGGCGCGCGCTGCCGTCGCTTGGAGCAGCTGCGTTTTGCACTGCGTCTGCTGCCGCCTGTACTCGGCTTCGGCGACGGCCCCCTCCTTATAGAGACGCTCGGCGCGCCCGCAGTCTTCCTCCGCTTGCTTGACCTGCGTCGCCGCGAGCTCGGCTTGCGCGGCAGTGGCTGCCATCGAGAACCCGGCGGCCTTGGAATCGACGATGGCGAGCGCTTCTCCCGCCTTGACGAGACGCCCCCGCTCGATGGGCGTGGCGATCACGCGCCCTGACACGTTGGCCGCCACTTCCGACTGACGGTCGGCAGTGACGGTCCCGGTGAGGGTGAGGAGGTGAGGCATGAGGCGCACTTCGATGGGCGCGTCCTCGACGACCACGGGGGGCAGCGTCACGGCTTGCGGTTTGTCGGGCGGGGCCGCCTCGTTCGGCTTGCGGCATGCGCAGAGCGCGAGAGCAAAAAGGGCCACGGTTGCGTGGTGGTTCATGCTTTTCCTGACTGACGTCGATGGAGCGACCGGCGGGATGCCGTCCTCGCGGCGATTCGAACACGTGCGACGCCGGCCGTCGCGACGGGAGCTAGGGCGCGTGCATAGAGATTGGCAAGGCCTGCGACATAATCCTGGCGCGAGCCGCGCCAAAAAGAGCGACGAAAGAAGTGCTTGAGGAACGCCCGCGCGTGCAGCGCGCCGAGCATGCCGAGGGCAGCTATCTCGAAGTCGTCTCGTCGGACGAGGCCTCGCGCGCGGGCCTCGTCGAGCCAGCTGGCGAGCGCCCATGTGTGCTGCACGGGCGGGGGAGGGCGCGATGCGTCGAAGATGCGGCTCAAGGGAAGGCGACTCTCGCAGAGGGTCGACATCCGTGCTGCCTCGCTGGAAAAGAAGTCGAGGATCCGTGAAAACAGCGTCTCCAGCTGCTTCTCGAGCGGGCTTTCGTCCGGTCCGGCAGCGAGGCCTTTCACCCAGGGGGGCTCCTCGGACGTTCGCAAGGCGGCGATCATCATCGCTTCGCGGGAGCCGAAACGCTTGAGCAGCGCGGGCGGCGTCACCCCCAGCCGTTCGGCGATGACCTCCAACGAAACATTGGGTCCGCGCTCGACGGCGCAGGCGCGAGCCGCTTCGAGGATCGCTTCGCTGGTGACCTGCCGGGGACGCGTCATGAAAAAAGAGCTCGACCGCGGGGCGACCGGCGGAGGTTAATGCATATTCACTTTGCCGAACGAGTCAAGGTGGCGAGCGCCGATTTT
>DATHES010000024.1:0-44204 GCA_035318465.1 Polyangiaceae bacterium | reverse complement strand
GCAAAACCAAGCTCGCCAATAACAGCGCAGTTTGCTCGGCGGGTCACCTCTGCACCCTCTGCGACGCGGTGACCGGCTTGACGTTTCTCGTCGATCCGCTCTCCGGCGCCGACGTCGGCGCGACGGGAAGCGGCACGGCGGGGGGGCAATCCAACACCGGCTGCGCCTTCAAGACCATCACCCGTGCGCTCCAGGCCATTGGAGTAACGCCTGGGGCGGGGACCGTCGTTCAAGTGCGCAATACAGGGCCGGTCTCGGTCGCGGGTAACGGCGAGACGTTTCCCATCGACGTGACGGCCAACGTCACCATCACCGCTTCGGGGGGAGTGGTTACGGTCACGCCGCCCGCCGGACAAGTTGCGTTTGCATTTGCGTCGGCCGGCTCGGGCATCAACGGAACGCTCGGTGGCGGATCGATGGTCATCGACGGCGCGGCCAACACCGCGTTCAGTGCCGTCACGGCGACGACCGGTGCGACCGCCACCACGACGCTGCAGAATCTGACGATTCGAAACTTCTTGCGCGATGGGATCGTCGTCATCGCCGGTACGCTCACCATCCGACAGGGCGTGCTCGTGACCGGAAGCGGCACGACCGCGGCGCGGCGCCCGGGGCTCCACGCTACCGGTACGGGGCACGTCGACGTGACGGTGCCGGCGGGGCAGGCGACAACGGCGTTCAACGACAATACCCAGTACGGCATTCTCGTCGACGGCGCCGGCTCGGTGACCATCACCGGGTCGCAGTCGGGCGGAGCGGGAACCATTGAGACGCGCGGCAACGCCCAGGCCGGTCTCACCATCGCCCAGACGCCCGCCGTTGGCTTGCCCATCAACACCGTGACCGGCCTCTTGTCAGTGGGCACGCCGGCCGGCCATGGCATCCGTATCGGGGGCGGATCGAACGTGAAGGTTCGCAACAGCCACACCCTCGGCAACTTCAACAACGGCGTCATCGTGCTGACCACGGTGATCGGCGCCAACCGCTACAACGCGCTGACCGACATCGATCTCGGCAGACCCTCCGATCCAGGCAATAACCAGTTCCAAGCGACGATCGGGTCGAACGCCAACCAAGGCGCCGGCATCTGCCTCCAAGTGGACCCGAGCACGGGCACCCTGTCGGCACGAGGAAATCTGTTCTCGGGCGGCAAGAACTGCGCGACCACGGCAGCGTCGCTCACTTTCAACAACGCGAGCTGCGGCAGCAACCGCGATCTCGGGCTGGCTGTCTCGAGCGGCGGCGCGACCACCGGTAACGACATCGACGTCACGCAGTGCACGCATCCGTAGGCTGTCGAAAAACGGGCTTGCGGCAGGGCGTTGACGGTGGTGCGGCGTACCGCCGCATACCTGCGCGCGTCCAGCTCGCTCGATGGGAGCCTGCGCGAGCGTGCGCCGCGTCGCACGTGCCGGTGGATGTCCCGTTTTATATTACCAATTTGCCACGGTTGAGTTCTGCACTTCGGCTTGGGATTGAATCGGGCCAACGAGCTCGCCGCTGCTTGCACAGTCGCCGCACGGACGTGGAAAACGCCGGACACGCCATGTGGGAGTGCGTGCGACACTCGATTGGCAGGGCATCGATTGCCGGTAGAGGAAGGCTCTACGACGTCACGGCGTTCGCTGGCCATCGAGGATTCGAATAGCAAATAGGGTGGGGTGGAAGCCGAGCGTGCTGCACGGGTGCTACAATGCTCGCTAGTGCTTGTTCGGTGGTGCGCTCGCTGCGCTGCCCCGAACTTGCGGGGGGGGGACGAGACGCCCAATGAAGACTCAATCTCCGCGCCTTGCGGTGACGAAGACGCTCACCGGCATCCGAGGATTCGACGAAATCACCGACGGTGGGTTGCCGCGCGGCCGAACGACCTTGGTGATGGGCGGACCGGGCTGCGGGAAGACGGTCTTTGCGCTTCAATCGCTGGTCAGCGGCGCGCATCGCGCGAAGGAAGCCGGCATCTTCGTAGCGTTCGAGGAGAGTACCCGCCAAATCGTCGCCAACGCAGCCACGTTCGGATGGGATCTTCCGGCGCTCGAAAAGAAGAAGCTCTTTTTCTTGGATGCACGCCTCTCCCCCGACGTCGTAAAGGCAGGGGAATTCGACCTGGTCGGCATGCTGAGTCTCCTTCAAGCCAAGGCCGAAGCGATTCATGCGAAGCGCATCGTCTTCGACGGGATCGACGTGCTGCTGAGCCTCCTCGACGACCCCGTCGCCGAGCGTCGAGAGATCTACCGCATTCGCGATTGGCTATCGCGGACGGGACTGACCGCCGTCATCACCCAAAAAGTCGGTGGGAGCGACGCAGATCAACGCTACGGCTTCCTGCAGTTCATGGTCGATTGCGTGGTCGTTCTTAGGCATCAGGTGCTCGACGGGTCGGCCTTCCGCAATCTTCGCGTCGTGAAATACCGCGGCTCGGGTTTCTCGGGCGACGAATTTCCGATTGCCCTCACGACAGAGGGCCTGAAGCTCAGCAATCGTGGTCCTACCGAGCTCCGTTATGACGTCACCGATGAACGGATCTCGTCGGGACTTCCGCGTCTCGACAATATGCTGCGTGGTGGCTATCACCGCGGTAGCAACGTCCTCATCTCCGGCGCGCCAGGAACCGCCAAGTCGACGCTGGCCGGGCTCTTCGCTGCCGCTGCCTGCCAACGTGGTGAACGGACATTGTATGTGAGCTTCGACGAAGGCGCGGCTCAGATCGTTCGAGATCTGCGATCGGTGGGCATTCGACTCGCCACCCATCAGAAGTCCGGCCTCCTCAAGATCTATTCGACCCGCACGCGGGGACCCAACGTGGAGGACCAGTTTGGTGATTTGCGAGCGAAGGTGCACGCGCACCAATGTCGTTGCTTGGTGATCGATCCGCTCTCAGCGCTCTCGGCGAAGGTTGCGCACCTCCCCTCCGTCGATGCGGCCCAGCAGTTCTTGGACTATCTCAGGGGGGAAGGGATCACGGTCGTGAATACCTCCTTGATGGACGGACTCACCACCGACGAAACAACGGCAACCGGCATCTCCACCATCGCCGATACTTGGATCCACGTCTCCTACGTCGTCCAGGATGGCGAGCGCAACCGTGCCCTGACGATCGTCAAATCGCGCGGCACCGGGCACTCGAACCAGGTTCGAGAACTGACGCTCTCCAGCGAGGGGGTCAGCCTTACCGACGTTTTCGTCGCGCAGGGAAAAGTGCTCATGGGCGTGGCGCGCTGGGAGTGGGAGCAGGAGGAGCGGGCGACGAAAACGCGCACCAAGGCTGCTACGGAGCTGAAACACTTGCAGTTGCAACTCGCCCAGGCGGAAGCGGCCGCGCGGCTTCAGGTCATTCAAACGGAGATGGAGGCCCGCAGCGCCGAGATCGCGGTGCTGGCTCTCGCTACCGGAACGGCCTCCAAGCTTCTCGTGACCGACCGAGAGGTGCTGCGCAAGATGCGTCACGCCGACAAGGAGGTCCGCGTCCCACAGCCAACGGACGCGAGGCCTATCGTTGCAAAAAACGGCAACAGCGGAGCCCACTGACATGTCCCGGGGCCGAAAGAAGAAGGTGGGGCTTCAATTGCGTCTCTATGTCGCGGGCAATGCTCCGAACTCGGTCGCCGCGATCGCCAATGCCAAGGCGATCTGCGACGCGCATTTTGCCTCCCAGCACAAGCTCGAAATCGTCGACATGCTCGAGCACCCGCAGCGGGCGCTGGCCGACGGGATTGTCGTGACGCCGACGCTCATCAAGCTGTTGCCGCTACCGGTTCAGAGAATGATCGGCAACCTCAGCGACACGAACCGACTGCTCCTCGCACTGACCCCCAAATGAGCTCCACTCAAATGCTGCCCAAGCGGGATCTGAGCCAACGGCTCTTCGAGGCAGAAGCGACCATCGAGGCGCTTTTGGCCGGTCAGATCGATGCGGTGGTGGATTCCAAGAGCAAGACGCCAGTTCTTCTTTCCAAAGCCCAAGAAGCGCTGCGCGAGAGCGAGGCGCGCTACCGCCGCATCGTCGAGACTGCGAACGAAGGAATCTGGACCATCGATACCGAGTCCAAAATCAGCTTCGTGAATCGCCCGCTCGCCGAAATGCTCGGCTACGTGCCCGAGGAGATGCTCGGAAAACCACTGGTCCAATTTGTGCCTGAGACGGCGAAAGGGAGCGAGGCGCTGCGAGGCAAACGTTCTCCCGACGCGATCTCGGAGGAGAACGAAGTCGGGTTCGTACGAAAAGATGGGTCCGAATTGTGGGCGCTACTCAAGACCAGCCCGATTCGAGACGCCAGCGGCAACCACGCCGGCACGCTCGCCATGATGACCGATCGGACGCGCTACCGGCAGGCCGAAGAGGCGCTGCGCAAGAGCGAGGAGCAGTACCGGCAAATCGTCGAGGCCACGACCGATGGCATCCTGAAGATCGACAGTGCTCAGCTGATCGTCTTCGTGAACCAACGGTTCGCCGAGATGCTCGGCTGCAAATCGCGCGAGATGATCGGGAAGAGCGTTTTCGCCTTCATGAGCGCCACCGCCAAGGTGACCGCGGCTCACGCATTCCAGCGTCGGCAAGGGGAAAAGGATGCCTTCGATGCCACTTTTCGTCACAAGGACGGGACCGATGTCTCCGTCAACATCGCAGACTCTCCCCTCGTCGACGGCAAAGGGCAACACGTTGGCAATTTGGCGGTGGTTCGAGATGTAACCGAACGAAGGAAGCTGCAGTCCCAGCTGATGGTCAGCGACCGCATGGCTTCGATGGGAACGCTGGCGGCGGGCGTAGCGCACGAGATCAACAACCCGCTGGCATGCGTGGTCGCAAATCTCGAATACATCGCCGAAAATCTCGACCGCATGGCCGGGGGCAACGGGCCCTCGATGTACTTCGCAGGGCGCGACACCTTGTTTCTGGAAGAGATCAAAGCACCACTCGACGACGCGCGTGCCGCGGCTCAACGGGTGCGATTCATCGTACGCGATCTCAAAATATTTTCTCGGTCGCCCGTCGGCGAACCGAGCGAGCCAGTCGACGTCGAGGCGACCATGGAATCGTCCCTGCGCATGGCCTGGAACGAGATTCGCCACCGCGCGCGCCTGGTCAAGCGCTATGGCGTCGTGCCGAGTGTCGAGGCCAACGAGGCGCGCCTGGGTCAGGTGTTCCTCAATCTGCTGGTCAATGCCGCGCAGGCGATGCCGGAGGGCCTAGCAGAACGAAATGAGATCTGCGTGAGCACCCGCCTCGATGGCGAGCATGTCGTCGTCGAGGTGAGGGACACTGGCGCGGGGATCGCGCCCGAGAATATCGGTCGGATCTTCGACGCATTTTTCACGACCAAGGAGGTGGGCATCGGAACGGGGCTCGGCCTCGCTATCTGCCAGCGCATCATCGCCGACATGGATGGAGAGCTGACGGTAGAGAGCGAAGTGGGAAAAGGAACCATCTTTCGAGTGGCCGTCCCGGTCGCCGGAAAGGAAGCGAAGGCCGTTGCTGCGCCGGTGAAGGAGGTTGCGGTCGCCGGTCGCCGCGGGCGAATCTTGGTGGTGGACGACGAGGTCTTCGTGGTTCGCGGTGTACAGCGAGTTCTCTCCAAAAATCATGATGTCGTGGCCGCACTTGCTGCAGGCGAAGCGCTGGCCCTCTGCGCGAGCGGTGAGAAGTTCGATCTCATCATCTGCGACCTGATGATGCCGGAAATGAGCGGCATGGACCTCCACCGCGAGCTCATGCGCCTCGTTCCAGAGCAGGCCAAAAGGATGATCTTCCTGACGGGGGGCGCCTTCACGCCCAAGGCGCGGCGTTTCCTCTCGGAGACGCCGAAAGAGCACATCGAGAAGCCGTTCGACCCCGCCAATCTTCGAGCGATCGTACAGCGCTATTGCAGCCGTGAAGGCGGACGCGGCTAGCACTACTCCGTCAGTTCTTCGCCATACCCGATCGCGATCGGCCAATTCAGCGAGGCGAAGGCGCGGGTGTGGACGACACGTCGAGCGCGAGCGTGATGCCGATCGCCGTCGGTCCAATTTGTGGCAAGAGAGCGCCGGAAATGGCGAGCCCGCCGTGCTTGGTGTGGACTTGGGGCAAAAAGCTCGCGGCGCGACCCTCTTTCGAGCCGAAGCCGTAGTGCCAGAGCATGGGCCACACATAGCCGCCGAACAAGCCGACCCCCGTGCCGAGGAGGACGTCGCTCGCGTAGTGGTTGTCCGACATCACGCGCAGGACGCCTCCTGTCGTCGCCGCCGCCAACGCCGTCACGCACGCCAGCACGTCGGCTACGCGGCTGCCATAGAGCGGCAGGTGGGTGTGATGGGCGCACATGAGGCCGGCCCCGGCGAACCCGATGGCCGTGTGGCCGCTGAGAAAGCTCGCGTTCAAGTTGGCCTGGTTGCCGCATTTGCCGTCGTAGCTCGCGTCCTTGGTGCATTCGCGTCCCATGGGACGTACCCGGCCGAGCTTTTCGGCGGAGAGGGAGACCACGCCCGTCAGCGCGTACGACTCGAAGTTCATGAGCATCATCTGAAAGGCAACGTCGCTCGCCCCGTGCACGCCCCACGTCACGACCGCGTTGTCGACGAGAAGCGGATACACCGCGAGCGCGTAGTAGATGTCGTCGCTCACGGTGGCGGCGGTTTGGCGGCCGTCGCGACTCTTGAGCAAGAGCGCGTCGCGCACCGCGTCGTCGAAGAGGATTCCGCCATCCCAGTTGGTCTGTGGAGCGGGATAGAGGAACACTGCCTGCGCGACGTTCAGCGCGAGGCCGGCGGTCAGCGCGTACTCGCTCGGGCGAAACCGCGGCCAATCCGGGTTCCAGCGAACACTGCTCGAATCGGCCTGCGCCGTCCCGGCCAAGAGAAAGGACGAGGAAACGGCGACGAGGACTTCACGAACGAAGCGCGGCAGCACACGCGCACGCTAACACTACTCGGCGCGTTCCTCGCCAAGGATAGTCCGGCCAGCGCAGGCGCTGGCCTTGGCTAGCCGGCGCCGTATTACGAATCGATGAACGACTTCAGTTGCTTGGATCGGCTCGGGTGGCGGAGCTTGCGCAGCGCCTTGGCTTCGATTTGGCGGATGCGCTCGCGCGTCACTTCGAAGTCTTGCCCCACCTCTTCCAGCGTGTGGTCGCTCTTTTCGCCGATGCCGAAGCGCATGCGCAGCACCTTTTCCTCGCGCGGCGTGAGCGTCTTCAGCACCTTACGGGTCTGCTCGGCGAGGTTCATGTTGATGACCGCTTCGGCCGGAGAAACCACGCTCTTGTCCTCGATGAAATCGCCGAGATGCGAATCTTCCTCTTCGCCGATGGGCGTTTCGAGGGAGATGGGCTCTTTCGCGATCTTCAGGACCTTGCGCACCTTGTCGAGCGGAAGCTCCATCTTCTCGGCGATCTCTTCCGGAGTCGGCTCGCGTCCGTACTCTTGAACGAGGTAACGCGAGGTGCGGATCAATTTGTTGATGGTCTCGATCATGTGCACGGGGATACGGATCGTGCGCGCCTGATCGGCGATGGCGCGGGTGATGGCCTGGCGGATCCACCAGGTGGCGTAGGTCGAGAACTTGTAACCGCGCTTGTATTCGAACTTGTCGACGGCCTTCATGAGGCCGATGTTCCCTTCCTGGATCAGGTCGAGAAACTGGAGACCGCGGTTCGTGTACTTCTTGGCGATCGATACGACGAGCCGCAGATTCGCCTCGACGAGCTCGGCTTTCGCCTTCTCCGCCGTGCGTTCCCCCTCGCGGATCGAGCCGTACGTGTAGCGGATCTCCCCGACGTCGATCTGCAGCTCTTCTTCGACTTTTTTGAGGCCCTTCTGGGCGCCCTTCAACGCGGCGTCGAACTCGAGCAGCTCGGAACGGCTGACGCCGAGTTTTTTGGCCAGGCGGCGCTCGGCCTGCGGATTGTCTTTGACGTCACGCAGGTGCCGCTTCAGCTGCTCCTTGGTCGCTCCGGTACGCTTCTCGAGCTCGGTGGCCCCCGCCTCGGCGCGCTCGACCTTTTGGATGAGCGACTTCAGCTTGACGACGATCTTGTCGATCGTCTTTCGGTTGAGACGCATTTCTTCCAGCGTCTCGACGAGCTCTTCCTTGGTGCTCTCGATCTCGGAATCGACGCCCTTGCGCTTGCTGCCGTCGGTCTTGGCCTTGCGCTCTTCCTGTAGATCCTGATGCTTTTTGTCGAGGCGCTTGACCTTGTCGATGAGGCGGATGATGCGGCGGTCGGCCTCCTCCTCGTCGAACTCCTGATCGTCGTCCTCGGCGTCGCGGATGATGTCCTTGACGCGGATCTTGTGCTTGCGGAGCTTGTCGCCGATGTCGACGATCTCGCGCACGGCGATGGGGCTGTTCAGAATGGCCTGGAGAACGGCGTGCTCGCCCTGCTCGATGCGCTTGGCGATCTCGACTTCCCCCTCGCGCGTGAGAAGCGAAACGCTTCCCATCTTGCGCAGGTACATCCGAACGGGATCATTCGACTTGGAGTAGTACGGGTCGGATTCTTCCTGTTCCTCCCCGCGTCCCGGCACCTTCTTGGTCTCGAGCGCCTCTTCCTCGGCGATGCGCTTGGGCGCGATCTTCACCTGCGTGGCGGCATCGACGATCTCGATGTCCTCGTCCCCCAGCGCACTCATCACGTCCTCGACTTGGTCGGCGGCGACCACGTCGGCTGGCAGCGCATCGTTGACCTCTTCGTAGGTCAGAAACCCCTTCGATTTTCCGAGATCGATAAGCTGCTGCACTTCCTTACGGTCACGGCCATGCGTCCCGTTCTGCATTTGGTCGGCGCTCTCGTTCCGTTCGGACTTGTTCTGTCGCACAGGCTTACCTCATCCCTCTTTAAGGCCGTGCTTCTCGCGCGCACGGCGATTTATCTCGCGCAAAAGGGCGTCTTCTGCGGCTGTCTCTCCGGTTCGTTCGATGCGGTGCAGGGCTTCGACCACTTGCGCTTTGCGCCGGGAGAGCTCTCGCCACTTGAGCTTTTGAGCATTTTGAACAAGCACGGCTCTGGCAATCTCACGGTGCTCATGGATGGGTGAGGCCAGCCTTTCCGCGGCGAATGTATGAAGCGCGGCAGGCACCTGCGCAAGAATTTCGAGAACATCTTGACTTATTTGTTGGCCCGATTTTTGCGCTTGGAGCAGCGCGGACGCGGCCAGCGCAGGGGGGCCCGAAAGATCCCTCATGGCCTCTTCGCCGGCGGGATCCTCGAGCAAATCGGGGAAGTCGAGAAAGCAGCCGAGGATCTCCAAATCGACTTCCACCGGCTCGGCGGACGAGCGAACGCGCCACGGCGCAAGTTCTGCAGGGCTCCGCGCGGGCGTGCCGCTGCCCGACGCCCCCCCGCGGGGTGCACCGGCCTGATTTTCGGCGCTGGGATGGAAAGCGCCTGACACGTTCGTGGACATACGGGATTGGCCCGCTCCGGGCTCTGCGCCGTTGGCCCCTGGGGGGCTTCGATCGGAGCGCCCCGGACCTTGGGCCCCACGCGCGTCGAGGGCGCGCGAAACGGTCGCTTTTAGCAGGGCGAAGGAGCTCGTGCCCAGTCGCTGCGTGATTTCGTCCGCGTAGGCCTCGACCATTTGCCGCGCAGTCGGCTCCTCTTCGCTGTTGATGAGTGCGATGACCTCGCGAACGCGGGCGGCGCGTTCGTGGGCGTCTGCGGTTCGAAACTTCTCGTCGAACGCTTCCGCGATCAAATGCTTCTGAATGTTCCACGCGGCGTGCACTTTGCGCTTGAGCGCATCCACCCCCTCCTCGCGCACGAAATCGTCGGGGTCCTTGGCGTTCGGAAGGACGGCCACCTTGGCGACGAGCGTCCCCTCGCGGCAGGTCTCGCGGGCCTCGTGCGTGGCCTTTTTTCCGGCGGCATCGCCGTCGAAGAGGAGGGTCACGACGGGCGCATAACGACGCAAAAGCCGCGCTTGGGCCGGGGTGAACGCGGTGCCGAGCGGCGCCACCACGTTGCAGACGCCGCGTGCGTGGAGGGACACGACGTCGAAGTTTCCCTCGACCAAAATCGCTTCCTCCTCTTGACGGATGGCCTGTCGCGCCTGGTAGAGGCCAAACAGCGTTTGCCCCTTTTGGTAGACCGGAGACTCGGGTGAGTTGATGTACTTCGGGCTCTGCTTGTCGACGGTGCCCGTTTCCGGATCGGGCAGCACGCGGCCGCTGAAGCCGACCACCCGACCGCGAACGTCGAGGATGGCGAACATCAGCCGATGGCGAAACCAATCATAATGCCCCGCGCCATTCTTCCGCGGCGCGATGAGGCCCACTTTGGTCGCCACCACCGGGGATACCCCTTGCTGCGCAAAGAACTGGGTCAGGCCGTCCCAGGAGGCGGGCGCGTAGCCGACGCGGAAAGCCTGTAGAGCGTCACGGATGCCCGGCTCGAGCGCCTCGTCGGCGACCGGTCCCGTCGGGCCAGTGGCCCCTTCCGGGCTCGGGGCGAGGGCGCGGCGCCGAAGCTCGTCCCAGGCGAGGTGGGCGGTGGGGTGCTCGCGCAGCTGGCGTTCGAACCAGTGCGCCGCCAGCTGGTTGGTGGCGTAAAGGTCGTCGATGGCGCGCCGCGCCGCGTCCGCCTCGCGGCGTTCGGTGTCGGTGGCCGTTTCCTCGATCTCGATGCCGGCGTGATCGGCCAGGCGCCGCGCGGCTTCCGGGAAGGAGAGCCCCTCCACCTTCATCAAGAAGTCGAAGGCGGTGCCCTTCTCTTTGCAACCGAAGCAATAGAAAAAACCCTTCTCCGGATTGACGCTGAAGCTGGGCGTTTTTTCGCGATGGAAAGGGCAAAGGCCGAGGTAGCTCCGCCCTTTGCGCGTAAGCTTCACGGTTTCGGAAATGATACTCACGATCTCGACGCGCTCGCGTATGGCGGAGATCGTCTTAGGTGAAATCATGCGGCTCGAAACCCCTCACCAGCGCATTCCTGCTTTCGATCGAGCTCCCCTCGTTGCCGCATTTTCTCATCACGCGCTCGAGAGCCAGCCCAGCCTTTTTTGCAGCTTGGAGCGGTCTACGTCAAATAGTTCGTCACGAATCCGTTGAAACGGCGCGTCGATCGCGCTCCGCGCAGGCGTCGTGATGCGTCCGTCCTTCACTTTCGCCAGCGGAAAAACATTTCGTTGCCTGGTAACCACTTTCACCGCCTTGCTCCTACCCGCACGCGCAGTTCGGCGAGCTTGCGCTCCAGCTCTTCCACGGGAAGGTCGGCGTATTTTTTGGGCAGCATGCGGCGGTTGCTCGCTTCGAAAACGGCGATGAGCTCCATGTACTCGAGCATTTCGGTGTCGCGACTCGGCAAATAGTCGCGCGTGGCGTCGGCGAAGTGCGAAAGCGTCACCGTGGCATCTTTGGCGTAGTCGTTGGCGAGCAGGACGACAGCCTCGATGTCGGCGTTGGAATAGCCGAGGAGCCTCGCCGAGAGCGCTTCGTTGTCGCGAGGAAACTCGACGCTGGTGACGACGTGGTGCTTTCGGATCTGAGCCTGCAAGACGGCTTCGACCTCGCTCGGCTCTTGCGGATAGAGAAACGGGATCTTTCGATCGAGGCGCCCGGCGCGCTTGATGTCGATGTCGAGCTTGTCGGGGCGATTGGTCATGATGAGAAACAGAACGCGTCCCCGGTTCGACGTATCCGACATGAACTCCTTGAGGCGGGCCATCACGCGGGACGAAGTGCCGCCGTCGCCGTCACCTTCTTGATTGCCGAACGCGCGGTCTCCCTCGTCGACGATGACGACGAGAGGGCCGAGCGCCTGCACCACGGAGAGGATCTTTTCGAGGTTGCCCTCGGTGGCGCCCACCCACTTGCTGCGGAAGTTCTTGAGCTTGATGGCGGTCAGGCCGGTCTCTTTGACGAACGCTTCGGCGACGAAGGTCTTGCCCGTTCCCATGGGACCCGTGAAAAGAATGCCCATCGGACAGCGGCTGGTGCGCTGCTCGCGCAAGTTCTCGGCGACGACGAGCAGCTCTTTTTTCACCTCGTCGAGACCGCCTACCACCGAAAAATCATGCTTCGGCTCGAGGAACTCGATGAGATCGAAGCATTCGCGCTGGATGATCTCGCGCTTTCGCTCACGCACGAGAGGAAGGAGCTTTTCGAGGGTCGGCTCGGTGTCGTCGTCGCTCGAATCCCGGGCCAAGAGCCCCTTGATCTGAACGACTTTGAGCCCTGCGGTGAGCTCGGCCAAGCGATCGACCCAGGTGGGATCGAGCTTGGGTGAGGTGGCGCGGATCGCCTCCCGGCGTTCGCCGAGCTCGGGCATGGGAACCTTGAGGATGGCGGTCGTTGGGTTGGCGACGAGCTTGGGGCTGAGCTCCGACAGGTTCTCGGTCACGATCAAAACCACGCTGTCGGCGCGTTCGAGGGCAGGCGAGAACGACCAGCGGTGGAGGGTCACGACGCTCTGGCGATCGGTCGACGAGAAGAAGTTGGGGTCGCCCGCCGGCGCGATCATTTCCGCGTAGTCGAGAATGACGGCCACCCGATCGACGGCGTGGAGCAGCTTCTCGAGCAACGGAAGGATCTTGTCGGCGTCGCGCAGCGCCAGCAGAAGATCGAGATCCGGCACGTCCCCCTTTTTCTTGGCGAAGCGTACGCCCGTCGCGAGGTCATACTTGATCACCACGTCCTTGGAGGGGGCGAGGAGCACCTCGGACAGGAAATCCCCGAAGCGGATGAATTTCCCATCCGAGAGCGTGAGGTCGTTGACGTTGCCATGCAGGATGAACTGGGAAGCTTCGCCGCGCAGGTAGCGGCGTCGAAGCTCCTCGGTCCACCGCGGAAGCACGCGCTCTCGATCTTCCGCTGTGCTCATGGGGACGGGCTACATCGTCTTCTTTTGGCCGAGCGCCTTGGTGGCGGCCGCGGCCTTCAGTTGCTCGAGCTGTTGGCGCGCGGCGACTTCGCCGCTTTGTGCGCGCAGGCCAGCCAAACGCTTCTCGAGCGATGTTTCGGAGAGTTCTTTGTCGAGGTTCGCTTGAGCCACGGTGGTCTTGATGTGCTCGCGCACATTTTCCAGGGCTTTGACCTCGCTTTCGACGGAGAGACCCTCCAGCTGCTCCTGGATGCGGATGCGTGCCTGCGCCGATTGCAACCTCGCCAGCATGGCGTCCTTCTCGGAGCGAAGCTTCTTGATCTCGGTCTGGACCTGCATGAGGGACGCCTTGGCGCTGTCGGCGTCTTTGATGGCCGCCTGCATCTCGCCCTCGAGCTCGGCCACCTGGGAATCGAGCTGGTTCTTCTTCTGAATGAGGACCACGGCGAGGTCGTCCTGGTTGGTCTCGACCGCGACGGTCAAATCCAGCGCCGTCTGCGCCAGCTCCTTGGCCTGCGCGGCGTGACGCGCTTCCAGATCCTCCCGCCGGCGGATGATGGATGCCGTCGCTCGTTTGAGCCCCGTGTACTTCTCCACCATGGAATTGATGGCATTCTCGTAGGCTATCTCGGGGTTGTTGCGCTCGACGTCGGAGACCCACAGGCTCAAGAAACCTCGCCACAGGTTGCCCATCCGCGAAAAGAATCCTTGTGCCATTGTCGGTAACCTTCCTTCGGCGCCGCTGAGTCGTGAACTCTCGCCCGCCCTGACACCCCGGACGATCAGGCTGAGGTTATAGCGGCTCGGTGGACCCTTTCCAGCACTACCCTGCCAGCCCCTCGGCCTACCCGATCGCCATCGACCGATTCGGCTGGGGCGGCCATCTGAGGCGGTCAAGGCGTCCGAAAACGCCCCGGGCCCCTTTCCGAGGGGCGTCGGAGAGGTAAGAATCCGGGTCATGTCGGAGCCCCCGTCCAAGCGAACCTACAGCCAGGAGGAAGTGAACGAGATCCTGAAACGGGCCATGAAGCAGCAGAGCCTGCAGAAGCAGGACCTCTCGCACGAGGAGCTCGTGGAAGTGGCCAACGAAGTGGGCATCGATCGCGCGGCAGTGGAATCCGCGACGACAGAGCTGGTGGAGACGCGCGCCGACGAGCTGGCTCGTCGAGCGGCGGCCGACGAGCTCGCCGCGGAGCGAACCCGGCTCTTCAACGGCTTCGTGTCCTCGCTCTTTTTCTACGTCGTCATCTGCGGCGGTCTCTACTTCATCGACCACCGGTTCACCGGGGGCACCTGGTACTACTGGGTGGTTTTCGGGTGGGGCCTCGGCCTTCTCTTCCGTCTGCGCGCCGTGCTGTTTCCGCAGCAGAGCCTTCTGCGACGCAAGCAGCGCGAGCTCAAGCGGATACGCAAACAGGAGCGGCGGTCGCTGCGACACGCACGGCACAGGCAGCTGCGGGAAGCGTTCGGCCTCGATGGGTACACCGATTCGCACCGTCTCCATGCGGAGACGAACCGCGCCGAGTTCGAAGCGAGGACGCGCGCGCGCCAGGATGCGGAGGCGCTGGTGAACGCGGGCGCACGCGAGTTCGAAGCCGCGGTGCAGACCGGCGTGGCCGCGCTCCTCAATGTCGCCGCGCGCAAGATTCACGAGCATGCCGCGAAGGCAGTGGAAGCCGATCGTCCCCCGTCCAAACGGCGTCGATAGCACGTTGTCCTCCCCGAGACGCCGTGCTAGTTCGCGCGGCGAGCGCTTCGGGCTCGAAGCGGAAAGCCAGCCAGAATGACCCAGCCGCCGTCTCCTCTTACCTCCAACCGACCGCCGTCCATGTCCACCCCTCCGACCGCTTTGCCGGTGGGCAAGATCACCCAGGTGATCGGCCCGGTCGTCGACGTCGATTTCCCGGCCGGCACCCTTCCCAGGATCCTGAACGCCCTCCTCGTCACCAACCCCAGCATCAACAGCGACAAGAACAACCTGGTGCTCGAAGTGGCGCAGCACCTCGGCGAATCGACCGTCCGCGCCGTCGCCATGGATTCGACCGACGGTTTGGTGCGCGGCATGTCCGTCGCCGACACCGGCCGCCCCATCATGATGCCGGTGGGCCCGGCGACGCTCGGACGCATTGCCAACGTCGTCGGCCGGCCCGTCGACGAAGCGGGCCCCATCAAAACGACGCACTTTCTCCCGATCCATCGCGACCCGCCCAAGTTCACCGAGCAGAGCACGAAGGTCGAGGTGTTCGAGACCGGCATCAAGGTCATCGACCTGCTCGCGCCCTACCGACGCGGCGGCAAGATCGGGCTCTTCGGGGGCGCCGGCGTCGGCAAGACCGTGCTCATCATGGAGCTCATCAACAACGTCGCCAAGGCGCACGGTGGCGTCTCCGTGTTCGCGGGCGTCGGCGAACGAACGCGCGAAGGCAACGACCTTTTCGTGGAGATGGCCGAGTCGAAGCTCGATACGGGTGCCACCGTGCTCTCCAAGACGGCCCTCGTGTACGGCCAGATGAACGAACCTCCCGGCGCACGCGCGCGCGTCGCGCTCTCCGCGCTCACGGTGGCGGAGTACTTCCGTGACGCGGAAGGGCAGGACGTGCTGCTCTTCATCGACAACATCTTCCGTTTCACCCAGGCGGGGTCGGAAGTGTCGGCTCTCCTCGGGCGTATCCCGAGCGCCGTCGGTTATCAGCCGACCCTCGCCACGGAAATGGGCGTCCTGCAAGAGCGCATCACCTCCACGACCAAAGGTTCGATCACCAGCGTGCAGGCCATCTACGTGCCCGCCGACGACTTGACCGACCCAGCTCCGGCCACCGCGTTCGCCCACCTCGACGCGACCACCGTCCTTTCGCGCGCCATCTCCGAGCTCGGCATCTATCCGGCCGTCGACCCCCTCGACTCCACCTCGACCATGCTCGATCCGGCCATCGTCGGCGCGCACCACTACAAGATCGCCCGCCGCGTGCAGGCGACCTTGCAGAAATACCGCGATCTGCAGGACATCATCGCCATCCTCGGCATGGACGAGCTCTCCGAGGAGGACAAGCTCACCGTGGCGCGCGCGCGCAAGATTCAGCGCTTCCTGTCGCAGCCCTTCTTCGTGGCCGCGCAGTTCACCGGCACCGAGGGCAGGCTCGTATCGCTGAAGGACACCATCGCCGGCTTCGAAGAGATCCTGGACGGCAAGCTCGACCACCTGCCCGAGCAGGCCTTCTACATGCGCGGCAACATCGACGAGGCGAAGGCGGCCGGCGAAAGGATGAAGGCGCAAAGCTGATGGCCGAGGGGAAAGTCACGCTCGAAATCGTGACGCCGCAGGGATTGGCGTTGCGCGAGGAAGTCGACGATGTCACCGCGCCCAGCGTGAGCGGCGAGTTCGGCGTCCTTCCCGGGCACTTGCCCCTCCTGGCCGCGCTGCGGACGGGCATCGTCACCTACCACAAGGGTGGCGTCGAAAAGAAGCTCGCCGTCGCGGAAGGCTTCGTCGAGATCAAGGACGATCGCGCCCTTCTCTTGACCGACAAGGTGGCGACCCCCGAAGCCGTCGATCCGGTGAGGGTTCGCCTCGAGCTCAAAGAGGTCGACGACCAGCTCGACCACTACACCGGGCAGCCCGGCTCCCCGGAGTGGCAAGGGCTCGTGGGACGCGAGCTGTGGGCGGCAGCGCAGCTCGAGCTCTACGGCGACCCGCCGCCCGCCACGCAGCGTCCCTTCGAAGAATTCGGTCCGCCCGCCCCGCCGGAAGAGGACGAAGTGTCGTTGCCGCGCGACGCGGCGGACGAAGACGACGAGACATCCGCCGATCGCTGATTCTGCCGTACGGCACGATCGAGCGTTCGCGAACACCGCCGGTCACGGCGTGCGATCGGGGTGGCCCGCGAGCGCCTCGGCGAACCGCGCGAACTCCTCGACGCTCAGCGTTTCGCCGCGCCGATCGAGATCGATGCCTGCGCTTTCGGCGCACGCTGCAATGGCCGGCGCGAGGCCGAGGGCCCGCCAAGCGTTGCGCAGCGTCTTTCTGCGCTGCGCGAACGCCGCGCGCACGGCAGAGCGAAAGGTCGCGGTCTCCTCCGCCCGTGGCGGCACCACCGGGGTCAGCACCACCACGGCCGAATCGACCCCCGGACGGGGGTGAAACGCGCCTCGCCCCACGACGAGCGCACGGCTCACGCGGAACGCGGCGCTGACGAAAATGGTGAGCGCACCGTAGGATTCCGAGGCCGGAGACGCTACCAAGCGATCAGCGACCTCGGCCTGCACCATGAAGACGGCGCGATCGAGGGCGCGCGCGATGGAGGTCGTGCGCTCGAGCAGCGGGCCGGTGAGCTGGTAAGGCAAATTGCCGGCCACGACGCGAGGGGCGGGGCCTCGGGCGAGCTCTAGGCCGAGGTCGATCTGCTTGGCATCGGCCTCCAGGACGACGAGCTTGCCCTCCGCGATCGGGCCCGCGAAGGCGTCGCGCAGAATCGGACAAAGATCGCGGTCGCGTTCGATGGCGACGACGCGGGCGGCGCGCTCGAGCAGGGGCTCGGTGAGCGCGCCGAGACCTGCGCCCACCTCGACCACCGTGCCGCCTTCCTGAAACGCCGCAAGAATGGCAATTTGGCGCGCCATGCCCGGGTCGACCAAGAAGTTTTGACCAAAGCTCTTCTTGGCGGTGAGCCCGCGTTCGCGAAAAGCGCGCGTCGCCGCGGTGGTGAAAGGACGAAGCTCGGCGCTCATGACGCGGTTCGGTGGGGGCTTTGGGAACGGCTCATTCGGGATGGCGGCGCTCTTTGCGCGCGAGCCGCACGCCCATCGCCAAGAGCAGCCGTTCGCCCCGCTCGCGCGCCACGCGCGCGCGCGTGACGACCGCCTCTGCCACGATGCGCTCCATTTCGGCGGGCCCGGGCTCGACTCCGCGTTCGATGGGGGCCGGGATCCACCGGACGCCGATGCCGCGGCGCAAGAGCTTTCGAATCGAAGTCGACAGGGCCGGCACTGGACCTTCGGGCGGGGTCGACCACACATAGACGAGGCTCGGCCGCGGCTTGCCGGTCAAGGCGCGCTCCAGCGCTTGGATGAGGAGCGCCATCGCTCGGGCGCGATCGCTCCCCAGGCGCGGAGGCGATGAAATGCCGCTGCACGCCAGGTAACGGCGCAGCGACTGCTCGCGCGGCGTCGGCGCCCAGGGCGCGGCGACGTCGTAGGGCGCGCGGGCGCGCTGTATTTCGGCGTAAGTCTGCAGCGATTCCAGCTGCTCCAGGCGAAGCGCAGCCACTGCGCCGGCGTCGAGAAAACGCAGGTGGTCGAGGACCCGTCGCGCCACCTCGGTCTCGTCGTAGTCACTGCGATCGGCGTCGAGCGTCGAGGTGCCGGTGAGGAGCAGATCGGCGATGCGCATGCCGTGGGCGGGGCCCCGGGCCGGAGAGAGCCACGAGCGCGGCGAGGCGCCCACCACCGCCAGGCCGACCCGATCGCCCCGCGACAGATGACGATGCGCGATAGCGGCCACTTCGTCGATCCCGAAGTCGAGCGGTGCGCGTCCGAGCGGCCCTCCCCAAAGCTCGACCGCCGCGTCCAGCACGATCCACACGACATCGCGGTCTTCACGTTCGAGCTCCCGCACCATCAGGCGCCCCCGACGCGCCGACGCCTTCCAAGCGATGCGCTTGAAAGGGTCGCCGCTGACGTGATCGCGCAATTCGTAGAGCTCGGTCCCCGGTCCGGGATGGGGATCGGGCGCGCCGGCCGCAGCGGTGACGCGCGATCGCCCACCGCGCGCCGAAGAGGCCATCGCCGCGAAGGGGCGCGAGGTGACGTGAATTCCGATGGGGTTGGCGAAAGCCAACGGCACTTCGAAGAGGCCGAACGGCCCGCGCACCTCGAGCGCCAGCCCGTGGATGCAGAGACGGCCGATGCGCGGCGCGCGGATCGAAAGTCGCACGGTCTGCGTGACGCCGGGGTAGAGCGTGCCGTCCGCCGTATCCGGCGTGGCCTCGAGCTCGCTCGACGCCACGGCGCGCAGCGCCACGTAGCGCACCGGCGTGACGTCGCGGTTCTTCAGCTCCGCCGTGATCTCGAAAACGGCGCCCCGCGCAACGTGACGAACCCGTCGCGACGCCTGCCAGATCATCTCCAGCCCCGCCGCGCGAAGATGCAACACCGACAAACGTGTCAGCACGTGGGCCCAGGCGAGTCCGGCGATCATGGCTCCGCCCCACGCCACCGCGGCGGGAAGGCGTGCCGCCATGCCCACCGCGATGGTGCCCAGGGCGGCGACGGCCACGTGAACGGCCGGGCGCGTCGGAAAAAGCTGCACGGCTTAAACCGGCCGCACCGAGCGACGGTAGCCCACGCGCGCGATGGCCTCGGTGATGACCGCAGCGCGCGCGTGCGCGTCCCCTTCGGCCTCGGGCGTCATCACCAGCCGATGCGCGAGCACCGAGGGGGCGAGCTCGCGGATGTCGTCGGGCGTCGCGAAGGGACGCCCCGCCAGAACAGCGGCACCTTTGGCAGCCTGGATCAAGCTGAGCGTCGCGCGCGGAGAAGCCCCGAGGGTGACTCTCGCGTGCGTGCGCGTGAACGTCGTGAGCCCTACGGCATACTCGTAGAGGTCGTGTTCCACGTGGACACGAGCCGTGATGGACTGCAGTCGAAGGAGATCGTTCACGTCGAGCTGCGGCCGCGCGACAGGCGCCTCCGCGTTGTGCGTCTCGAGCATGGCGACCTCCTCCTGGTGCGTGGGGTAGCCCATGGGAATGAGCAGGAGGAAACGGTCGATCTGCGCCTCGGGCAAAGGGTAGGTGCCCTCGAGGTCGATGGGATTCTGCGTGGCGAGCACCAGGAACGGCTGTGGGAGCTGAAAACGGTCACCCTCGATGGTCACCTGCCGCTCTTGCATGGCTTCGAGCAGGGCCGCCTGTGTCTTGGCAGGCGCGCGGTTGATCTCGTCGGCGAGAACGACGTTGGCAAACACCGGCCCCGGGCGCATGGCGAACGTCCCGTCGCGCGGCGAGAGCACGTAGGTCCCCGTGATGTCGGCCGGCAAAAGATCGGCCGTGAACTGGATGCGGCGCACCGTGCAACCGAGCGCGGTGGCGAAACTCTTGACCAACGTCGTCTTGGCCACGCCCGGCACGCCTTCCAAGAGAACGTGCCCATGAGCGAGAAGCGCGACTAGCATCGCGTCGAGCACCCGCGCCGGGCCCATGTAGACGCGTGACACCTCGCGCCGAACGGCTTCCAGCCGCTCGCGCGCAGCGGCGACCTCGTTGACCTCGGCGGGCTGAGCCATGACTTATGCCGCCGACCTTTCTCGAACAGCGGTGCGAACCGCTAGCATGAGATCGAACACGATCCCGGCGAGTCGCGTCACGTCCGACTTTCGCACGATCTGCGCCTGACCCGCCGTAACCAGCGTCTCGACGTTGGCCATCTCCAGCAGAATGGTCTTCAAGGTGCGCTGGCGCTGCGCGTCGAGGGCGCCTTGGCGCGTAATCTCCGCGAGCAACTGGGGCGGAGCGAGATTCGACGGAAAGCCGAGCTCGTGCGCGATGCTCTCCTCGAGCGCGCTCTTCAGCTCGAGCACGGCCAGGGCGCGCGGCGTGCTGGGCGCCGACAGCACCGCGGCGCGACCAGCCGCGCCCCCGTGGGCGAGCGTGCCGATCGATCTTGCAAAGGAGGGCACCTTACGCTGGTACGTGCGCGACGCGACCGACGTCGTCCAGAGACCCACGCCGAGCGCGACGAGCGCCGCGGCCACGACGCCGACGAGCCCCGTCAATCCGCCCTGGAACAGACGCCCGAGCTCGCGCGTGGCCGTCTCGAAGCGTCCGTCGATTTCACTCTTCAGATCACCGAGGACCCCTTCGGAAACGCCGGTTTCGGTAAAGTCGTTGGCCAGCACCAAGAGGCGGCCGCGCGGATTTCCTACCCGCGCGGTCGCCGCGAGCTCGGGCGCGAGATAGTGAATCAAGCCGGTCGCGAACGCGCGATTGCCGGGATAGCGCAGCATTTGGTTGATGAGCGCGGAGGGGTCACCCATCGCAAAGAGCTTGCCGAGCGGGGCGTTGTCGAGCTCTCCGGCCAGCGCCAGCACCACGTCGGGCTCGTCGATGCCGCGGATCTTGAGGACGGGGCCCATTTTGGGATGGCGGAGCCCCGTCGGATGGTTGGTGACCAACCGCTCCACGTTCTCCACCGTGGGGTGCACCTGCTCGCCGCGCCCTTGCAGCGGCTCACGCACCGGTTCGGCGATGGCGAGATCGGGATTGTGGCGGAGCGTGGCGAGAGGCCGGCTGGGGATGGGTACGCGCTCGATCTCGAAGCGCTCGAGGATTCGTGATCCCGCACCGAAGTCGTCGATGATGGCGACTCGGCCTCCGCCCCGGAGAAACCGACTCAGCCGGTCGCTCGATATCGCCCGGGTCGGATGAAGAACGAGGAGGGCATCTTCGGGTCGCACGAGTCTCCAGTCGAGCTCGGACAGCACGATGACGTGCCCCTCACCGAGCTCCGCGCGCGCGATTTCGAATAGTTCGGAGCACCCCTCCCACCCCGTGTCGCGGACCTCGAATGGGCCAGCACGTGCCCGGCGCGGAAGCCCGAGCAAGGCCGCGATGACGCACAGAATTATGCCAGGGCGCGTCATTTTTCGAGACCGGCAGGCTAGCATGGCTCCGAGAACCTTGACCGGGTCGACGCCATTGCTAAGCTGGCAAGTGAGAGGTACCTCGTACGCGAGAATAGCTCACCCGAGCCGATAAGTTGTTGGTCTTCCACTTTCACGGCGCTGTGCTTCCAAACGTGAAAGGGTCGACGGTCTTCACCAGGGGTGGAGGGAGGCCCACCGATGCTACCTCCGTTCATCATCGAGCAGATTCGAAAGCGTGAGAAAGAAGAGCGTGAGCACCAGGCCGAGCAACCACGGCTGGAGCTTCCTCTCGAGCGGCGCCGATGGTCCGAACCTCCGAAGGAGGAGGAAGTCGAGCGCGGCGTCGTCATCGTCGACTTAGGCTGACCGCTCGCTAGGCGCGCGCCGGCGCTTCCTTTTGTTGCGCTTTACAGGGGTTGGTCGTGTGACTACTGTCCGCGCCTCGAAAATGAGTCGGCGCCTTCCTTTCGTCTTGGCGGTCCCTACGTGAGCGATTGGCGGCGGTGCGTGGGATGGCTCGGTGCCGCGATCCTCTCGGTCGGTGCCGGTTGCTACTCGACAGGCGAAGGGCCGGAGCCCTCGCCGAACGCGCTCTATTTCCCCGTCGGGATCTTGGCGTCGCCCGGCGGCAACGCACTCTACGTCGTCAATTCTGACTTCGACTTGCAGTTCAACGGGGGAACGGTGGAGGCGTACAGCCTCCGAGACATCCGCGACGCTGCCTTGCTTCCCTTTTGGAATCCGGATGCGGCCGCCGCCACGCCGGACCCCCCCTGCTTTGGGCTCGGGCCCAACCCGAACGTGATTCTGTACCCGGGTCCCTGTGGCCCGCTCGACCTCAACCGCCCTCCGCCGCGTGCGGAACCCTACGGTCCCATCTTCAGGTCCGCTGCGAAAATCGGAGCCTTTGCCACCGATCTGATCATGGCTTGTCGCCCCCCCGATGATCTCACGCGCGGTGGGTCGGCCGACTGCATGCGGGGCGGCGAAGCGAATGACGAAGGAGCTCGGCTGTTCGTGCCGGTGCGCGGAGACCGCTCCCTCACGTTTTTCGACGTCGACGACGACCGCGAGGGGGGACAGCAGACCTTCAAGCTCGAATGCGGGCAGACCTCCAACAACGGCCGCTGCTCGGACGCGTTCCGCACCGGCATCGACCCGCGTGAGAACACCCGCGGGATCACGATGCCGGCCGAACCGTTCGGCGTTGCGGTCTCCGATCGCGGTGAATCGATCGTGGTGACGCACCAGAGCTCGGGTTCCGGTTCGGTGAGTCTCTTCAGCGGCAGGGATCGCAAGGGGACCGTTCTCGGCGCCAAGCCACGGCTCGAGTTCGTCCTCTCCGGCCTACCCGGATCGGCCACCGGTATCGCGGCGCTGCCCACGCCGGGCGTGAACGCCTACCGCCGTTTCGCAGAGACGAACTATCAGCCCGGCTTTGCCGTCGCCTACCGTGGCGCGGCTCAGATCGACCTGTTTCGCTTCTTCGACGACGCTTTCGCAGCGCCCCTGCGCCCGTTCCTCCAGAGGACCTCGCAGCACGCTCTTCCGCCGACGCCGAACGGCTTCGACTCACGCGATGTCGTCATCGATACGTCGCCGTCGAGCGACCGCGCCGTGTGCGAGAGAACGTGCCATGTCGATGCGGTGGATCGATGTCTGGCCGCCTGCGCGCTCGGCCCGGGTGACAAGCGGACGGAGTGCGAAGACCGGTGTCCTAGCAATGCGGTGTCGGACTGTCTCCTGAATTGCACCGCGATTCCGATCGGCGTCTACGTTTCCAGCCGCCTTCCGGTGTCGGGTGGCGCGGGCGCCCTGCTCATCGGCGAGGTGCGGATCGCCAACGGGACAGGGTCGAACGAGAGCCTCAGCTTCTACGATTCGGTTCCGGTGTCGACGGGACCATCGCGCACCGTATTGGGACGCATTCACGATCGCCGCGATCCGCCCGGTCAGTTTCGTCCGCGTGTGTTCGTGGTGTGCTTCGATGCCCGTGCCATCGTCGTCTACGATCCCGTCGAGCGTCGCATCGACGGACTGATTCGCACTGGCCGCGGTCCGCACGCGCTCGTCATGGATCCCGTGCAGCCCCTTGCCTACGTCGGGCACTTCACCGATTCGTACATCGGGCTCATCGACCTCGATCAAACGCACGCGGCGACGTTCGAGACCATCGTTGCCACCATCGGCATTCCGGTGTCTCCGCAAGGGACCAAGTGAAGAAGGTCATCGTCGCGCTGGCCGTCTTGACGGGATCGGGGCTCGCTTTCGCGGGCTGCTCGCAGAACACGTCCGCGGTGCTCGTGAAGTCGCTCGAACGATCGGGGCGGGCCGCTTTCCTCTGTATCGAAAGCCCGACGGCGCCCAATCCGGGCCAGCAGCTCGACGCCTGCTTTACGCCTGGGGTGCGGCCAGGCCTATTCGACTACACCGTGCCGCACGTGATCGCTCTGGTGACGCAGACTGCGCGCGGGGAAATCGCCGTCGTCGACGTGACGGCGCAGAACGTCGTCGACACCGACCGTTCGATCCCCGGCTACAACTTCTTGCCGGTCGGCGCGATGCCGACCGATATCGTCGCCACGCCCGGGGGAAATGCCTCGTTCGTCGGCATTGGTGACCCGACGCGCCCAGGCATCTTCGCGATTCCGTCGTCGAGTCTGCCGCTCTGGGTCGACTCCAAGCCCCCGACTTTCGCGAGCTGGCCGGCATGTGCGCTTCCTCCGGGGGGCGTGCCGACCGAAATCTTGATCGCGCCGGACACCACCGCCTCGACATCGGACCGGGGTGGCAGGCGTGCGCACTGCGATGGATCGCCGGCGTCGCCCCCGCCGCCGCCAGCGACCGACCCGAGTCCGGCCACCGATCTGTCGGCCGAGATCGAGATGTTCGGACGATTGAAGTTGGTGGTGATGCTTCCCGAGCTCGGTGAGGTCGACATCATCGACGCGCAGGACTTGCTGTCGCGCCCGCCGGGGAGCTTCGACCCGTGCACCGTCGAGCGCCGCGTCTTTTTGACGGCTGAGGAGACGCCCTCCACGCCGACGGCAGAGGCAGGGGTGGGCGACGCCACCGCCGCGGACGTCTCGACCCCCGGGGATGCCGCTGTTTCGGACGGCGGCGATGCATCGTCACCCGACGCGGGCCAGTCCGACGACGCGAGCGCAGACGTCGAGGCGGACGGCGGAGGGCCCGATGCCGGGTCGGATGGCCGGATCTGCAGCGGGCGCGTCCCTCGTCCCGTTCCCCCCATCCTCAAGCCTCATCCCTACGCCCTCGCGCTCGCCGACGATGGACGCTTGTTCGTGTCGGACGATAGCGCGTCCGTCATCCATGTCGTGGACATGCAGGACCCGTGCAGCGCCGAGGAGAAAGCGCCGCTCTTGCCGTTCTCGGTGGCCGACCCGTTGCGTGCGGTGATTTCGGGGGCGATTGCCGTGAGTCCGCTGACGAGTGAGGGTAAGCGTTTCGTCTATGCCGCTGATGTGAAGAACAACGGCAGCCTCATGGTGTTCGACGTGAGCTCCACGTCGACCGTGCGTACGCCGCTCTTGCGTGAGGACCGTCGCTTCAACCCGTTCGAGCCGCCCGATCGCATTGCCTTGGCCGCTCCGGTGGAGAGCATGACCTTCATCACCCACGAAGTGCCGCGCAGCCTACCGGATCCGGTGACCGGCGTCATTCCGCGCGGCGTTCCGTGCGACCCGAGCAATGTCGACGATCCGAATCGCCCGGCCGACGATTTCGTGTCGGCGGGAGCGTCGCCGCGCCGCTTGCGCGGGACCTTCGGGTTTGTCGCGCTGGCGAATGGCGAAATGACCGTCATCGATCTCGACGATTTCGACGCGAATTGCCGCCGGCCGCGCTACACCGACGACACGGCGCTCGGATGCTCTGGAAAACTGCTGCCCTCGAGCGGCCTGCTTTCGGCAAGCCAGGAGGTCAGCTGCAAGGTCATCGAACCCCATCGCGTCCGATCGGCGAACTATTTCACCAACGCCGACAAAGCCGGCCGTCACGGTCCGGCCATGCTGACGTTCCCCGTCCTTTACGACAAGGATGGGACCGCCTTGACCCGCGATCCCAGCCGACCGACCACGCTCAATTTGCCGAAGCTGCTCGGTCCCTTGCTCGCGGCACCGCACCAGGAGGACGCGTTCCCGCTGCTCGCCACCGTTTTGTCGAGCACGGCGAGCCCCAATAACGGGCTTTCGTCGGACCCCAACGAAGGTGCAGAGCTCAACTGGGTCGCCTTCGATCTGCGTGCGCCGCGAGCCCACAGCACCCAGGCGTGGAACGTGATCTACGAAGGGGCTCTGCCTTGGTTCACGGGGCGCCGCGGACGGCTCCAGTGCGCCGCGGAGACGAAGAGCGCCGTCGAGTGCGAGCTGGGGGACGATCCCTCGCATCTCGATCTCTACGACTCGAGCGTCGGTTTCTGCGACGGAGGCGCGCAAGGGGCCGACATGGCTCCCGCGGGCGACATCCTCGAGATCATCGACGACATGCCGGACCCGGCCGATCCCTACTGGAACACCGCCGCCGTCACCGGCGTCTGCAGTCGAGCCGACTGTGAAGAGGTGTTCGGCACGCTGGCCGCGCCGCGCGTCCTCGACGACCGGGGGGAACCCATCGGGCGCGACATCGTGATCGAGAAGTCGTACCAAGCCCGCCTGTCGCTCCGGAAGACCGTCGCGTCGAAGCTCGACGGCACGTTGAACCCCGACGGCACGGCGGGGACCAAAATCGTGCCGCTCGCGTGCTGCTTTCCGTACCCCGTTGCCTACAACATTCGGGCCGGTCACCAGTGGATCGTGACGGGGCAGGCGACCGGCTTTGCGCACCGGCTCATTCCGGACCCCGCGTCGGCGGTGCCGGAAGGCCAGGCTTGCATCGAGTCGTGTGACCCCAATCTGGCCCTGCGCAACGGACGGCTTTTGGCGCGTTCGCCCTCCGACCCGGTGCGGACGTACGACGACGTCGAGAACCCCCAGGACCAAAAGGACCGCAACACGCTTTTCCAAAACGCGCAGCTGCGTTTCGTCGTCTGGGACATGGAAGGGACGACCTGTGCGAAGCCTCCTTGTTCCGGGCGCGTGCGCGATCGCTTCTTTTCCTTTCAAGAGGTGGGCGGATTCGTTCCCATGCGGTTCGGCCTGGCCGCGACGCCGGTCATGCCCCAGTCCGTGCGCTATGTGCGCGGGCTGCAAATGCTGGCGATTCCGGACCCCGTTGGCCAAGGCCTCATGCTCTTCGACTTGGATCGGCTGACGACGACGCTGGCGCTCTACTGAGAGGCCTGGCGCTCGGATGCCTGGCCGATGCTAGAGTCGCGCGGTGTACGGCGAAGACCAAGCCAAAAAGGCGCTCTCCCCCGTCATGCGGCAGTACCACGCCGCCAAGTCGGCGTACCCGGACGCCATTCTCTTCTTCCGGCTGGGTGACTTCTACGAGATGTTCTACGACGACGCGGTGGCGGCGTCGCGCGTGCTCGATCTCACGCTGACGAGCCGCAACAAGGGCGCAGTGGACGAGGTGCCCATGGCCGGCGTGCCGTACCACGCGGCAGCGGGCTACGTGGCGCGACTCCTGGCCCTCGGACACAAGGTGGCGCTCTGCGAGCAGATGGGGGACCCCGCCAAGACGCGCGGGATCGTGCCCCGTTCGGTGGTGCGCGTTCTCACCCCGGGGCTCGTGACCGACGGCGAGCAGCTCGACGGCCGGCTCAACCATTTTCTCTGCGCGGTGCATGGCACCCTCGAAGCGGGCACTGCCATCGGTTTGGCGCGCCTCGATCTTTCGACGGGCGAGCTCTCCGCGGCATCTCTCGAGGATGGAGCGGCGCTGGTGGGCGAGATTGCGCGGCTCGATCCGCGCGAGATCCTTTTTCCCGAAGGGCTCGCGTCGTTGCAAGAACCGGCCAAGAGAGCGGCCCCGCGCGGCGTCGTGCGCAGCGACGAACCCATCGACACCGCAGAAGCCGACCAGGTGCTCGAAGAGGTGCTCGGCGCCGCAGCGAAAGGGGATGCGGAAAAGGACGTTCCCGCGGTGGCGCGGCTGGCGGCGGCGCGCGCGCTCCGCTTCGCCAAGGTTTGTCATCCGGGCGTGGCGCTGCCGGTGCGTCGACTCGGCGCGTGGGACCCGCGCGCGACGCTCGAGATCGACGATATGGCGCAGGCGCATTTCGAGCTCGTCCGCGCCGGCGATGGGGGCCGGGTGGGTTCGCTGCTCGCCGTCGTGGACGAGACGCGTACGCCGCCCGGTGCGCGCATGCTGAGGCGCTGGCTGCTCGCACCGCTCGTCGATGTGGCTGCGATTCGGCGCCGACTCGATGCCGTCGAGGTGTTCGTGCAAAACCCACTCGCGCGCGCCGACTTGCGCACCCGTCTCGCCGATCTGGGCGACCTGGAGAGGCTCGGCGTTCGCGCCGCGCTCGGAGAAGCGACGCCCAAAGACCTGGGCGCCCTGCGCGATGGCCTCTTGGCCGCGCCGTCGGTCGTCGAAGCGGTGCGCACGATTCCCGACGCGGCAGCGCGCGACGCCTTTGCCGTGGAGGGCGATCCGCCCGACACCCTGCCTGGTCTCGCCTCGGACCTCGCAGCGGCACTGGTCGATCGCCCGCCGGCCCTCGCACGCGAGGGTGGGATTTTCCGCGTGGGGTACGACGCCGAGCTCGATGAGACGCGGCGTTTGAAGGAAGAGGGGACGGAGCTCATCCTCGCCCTCGAGGCCAAGCTCCGCCAGACCTCGAACATCCCGACCCTCAAGATTCGCTACACGCGGGTTTTCGGTTGGTACATCGAGGTCACCCGCACCCACGCCGCCAAGGTGCCGACCTCGTTCCGCCGCAAGCAGACGGTGGCCGGCGGAGAGCGATACACGAGCGACGAGCTCGACGATTTGCAAGATCGCATCTTGCACGCGGAAGGCCGACATCAGGAGCGCGAGAGCGAGCTTTACGGCAAGCTGGTGCGCGAAACGGGCAAGCACGGGGACGCCATTCGCAAGCTCGCCGCGCGGTTCGCGACATGGGACGTGTTCGCCGCGTTGGCCGAGGTGGCGCACCGCCACGACTATGCGCGGCCCGACGTCGACGCGAGCGTGGCCATCGACATCGAGGACGGCCGTCACCCCGTCGTCGAACAGCTCGCCGCCGCGGGCCAATTCGTCCCCAACGACGTGCATCTCGACGCGACGAGCGAGCGGCTACACATCATCACCGGGCCCAACATGGCCGGAAAATCGACGCTCATGCGCCAGGTGGCCCTCATCGTCATCCTTGCTCAGATGGGAAGCTACGTGCCGGCGCGGCGAGCGCGCATCGGCGTCGCCGACCGCGTGCTCTCGCGCGTCGGCGCCAGCGACAACGTCGCCCGCGGCGAAAGCACGTTCATGGTGGAGATGCGCGAGACGTCCCACATCTTGCGGCGCGCGACGCGGCGCTCACTGGTCGTGCTCGACGAGATCGGGCGCGGAACGAGCACCTACGACGGCCTTTCCATTGCCTGGGCCGTGGCCGAGTATCTCCATGACGTCGTGGCGTGCCGGGCGATGTTCGCCACGCATTACCACGAGCTCACCGAGCTCTCCTCGACCTGCCCCTACGCCGTCAACTACTCGGTTTCCGCGCGCGAGCTCGGCGACGACATCGTTTTTTTGCACAAGCTCGCGCGCGGGCCCGCCAGCCGGAGCTACGGCGTCGCGGTGGCCAAGTTGGCAGGCGTACCGGAGGTCGTCCTGGCGCGCGCCAAGGCCATCCTCCTGTCTCTGGAAGGGGGGGACGCGCTCCCCTCGGGCAAACACGCAACGCTACGGGGCCGCGAGGAGAAACGCACCGCGCAGCTCGACCTCTTCGCGCGCCGCGCCACCGACGACCACGGGGTGCTCGAGACGCTCAAGGTCGTGGACGTCGACCGCTTGACGCCGCTCGATGCGCTCGCGCTCGTCGCCAAGCTGAAATCGCTGCTCGAGAAGTAATGGGGGTGCGGCCCTGGCCCGCGACCGCTGTGCATGGTAGGGCCGGCGGGCCATGAGCTTTGCATGCGGTATCGTCGGTCTGCCCAACGTCGGTAAGAGCACCTTGTTCAATGCGCTCTCCAGCGCCAAGGCGGAAGCCCAAAATTACCCATTTTGCACCATCGAGCCGAACGTTGGCGTCGTGACGGTGCCCGACCCGCGGCTCGACAAGTTGGTCGAGCTCTTCCACCCGCCCAAGGTCGTTCCGGCCGCCATCCGCTTCGTCGACATCGCGGGGCTCGTGCGCGGCGCCTCCAAAGGGGAGGGGCTCGGCAACCAGTTTCTTTCGCACATCCGGGAGGTGGAGGCGATCCTCCACGTCGTGCGCTGCTTCGAGGACCCCAACGTGGTGCACGTCGAAAACCGGGTCGACCCGGTCGCCGACGTGGAGACCATCGGCGCCGAGCTCTGCCTCACCGATCTCGATGCCGTCGAAAGGCGGCGCGAGAAATCGCGCAAGATGCTGAAGGCGAACAAGCCGGAGGACCGGCTGGCGGTGGAAGTGTGCGATTTGCTGGTCGCGCATCTCGACAAGATGCAACCGGTGCGCGCGCTCCTGGCCGGGGCGGGGGCGAAGCAAGGTCCGCTGGCGACGCCCGACGGGCAGACGATCGTGCGCGAGATGCAGCTCCTCACCGCCAAGCCGAGCCTCTACGTCGCCAACGTCGACGAACGCTCTCTCGCCGACGTAGCGCGCAACCCGCATTTTTCCAGGCTCCTCGCGTTTGCCGAGAAGGAGGGGGCGCGGGTGCTTCCCATCTGTGCGGCGCTCGAGGCCCAGATTGCCGAGCTCGAGCCGGCCGATCGCCCGGAGTTTTTGACGAGCGCGGGGCTCAAGGAGCCGGGACTCTTCGCGGTGATCCGCGCCGGCTACGAGATGCTCGGGCTCATCACCTTCTTTACCGCGGGCGATCCCGAGGTCCACGCGTGGACCATCACGCAGGGGACGCTTGCTCCAGGGGCGGCCGGGAAGATCCACACCGATTTCGAGAAGGGGTTCATCCGCGCCGAGGTCATCCGGTGGGACGACCTGGTCAAGCTGGCCAGCGAAGCGAAGTGCCGCGAAGCAGGCAAGATCGCCGTCGAGGGCAAGGAGTACGTCGTGCAAGACGGCGACGTCATGCACTTCCGCTTCAACGTCTGACGTCGCCGCCAATCCGCCAAGATTAGGGGATCTAACGCAAGCTGACTGGTCCGCCCCCTAGGCCGAAGAACCGCGCCACCCAGACCGCGAAAAGGAGGACCACCAGCGCGGCGGTGAGCAGCTCGATCGAGCGCGGAACGCGGCCGGTGCCGAAGGTACCGCCCGTCCGCACGTAGCCGACGGCATACGCGAGGAGCGTTCCCATCGCCAGCGGTGCGATCACGGGCGAAAGGGGATGGATGGAGAAGGCGCGTGCGAAATCGCCGTGCAAAAGGGCGAGGGTGGCGCGCGTCATGCCGCACCCGGGGCACGGGATGCGCAGCGCGAGCGCCATGAGACAGAGCTTCACCGGCGAGAAGAGCAACGCGACACCGAGGCCACCGGCGAGCGCCATGAGGCCCGCGCGACGCAGCGGGCCCCGGGCGGGCGAAGTTCGGATCGCTGAGCTCAGTCGGAAGCCCCCATCGGATCCCACACCTCGTTCAAGTCCTTGGTGACGAAGTAGGGGGCCAGGAGAAAATACATGATGGGTCCCGCGGACTGCTGGTTACGCGATCCGGCGCGTTGTTTGGCTTCCGTCACCCAGTCGGGGAGCTTGCCGACCATGACGATGAGGCCGAGGATCGGCACGAAGAGGTGCCAGGGGACGATCTCCTCCTTGTTCAGGTACGCCTTCAGCTCGGACAGCATCATGTAGAGCGTGATCATGCCGTAGAGGCCGCACGTGACGAAGGTGAGGACCGTCACCATCATGGGGTTTCGCACGCCGGGTTTGCTGACGGAATGCGGCATGGGCGCGAGCCCGGAGCCACCTGCCTGCACCATGCCAGCGGCGGACGGCGCATAACCGCCGGGGTCGTACCCGCCCTGAGGCGCGCCATAGGCGGGCGGTCCGCCGTAACCTGCGGGGGGCTGCCCGTAACCTGCGGGGGCCTGCCCATAACCTGCGGGGGCTTGCCCGTACCCTGCGGGGCCAGGCGCGCCGTACCCAGCGGCCGGAGGTCCGCCGCCGTAACCGGCGGGAGGCGCGCCGTAACCTTGGGGCGGCTGCCCGCCGTAACCTTGGGGCGGTTGGCCGTACTCAGGGGGCGCGCCGTGCGGGGGCGGCGCTCCGCCGTAGTCGCCAGGTGCACCTTGCTGTCCTTGAGGCGACCAGGGTTGCGCCCCCGGCGGGCTCGCGCCGCCGCTCGCCCCGAAACCTTGAGGTGCCGCGCCGTAGGGGGGCGCTGCGCCCGGCGCTCCGTATCCGCCTCCCATTTGATCGAGCGCTACGGTGCCGCCCAACGGGTTCACCCGCTGACCGGGTGGCTGTGCGCCGAACCCGCCCGCACCGGGTGGCTGCGCGTACCCACCTTGACCGCCGCCGGGAGGCGGAAAGCCTTGCGGGGGCGGCGCCATGGACGCGTGGCCGGGACCTCCGCCGGCGCCGGGCGGTCCCGGCGTGTAGGGGGAAGGTCCCGCCGGTCCAGGCGTGTACGGTGCCGCCGCGGGAGGTCCGGGCGTATAGGGAGACTGCACTTGCTGTGAGGCGGCGGTGGGCGCGTGCCCTGCGCCTGGGTTGGCGGGAGGAGAACCTGGCGGCGAAAATGGACCAAATCCACCTGGAGGCGCAACGCCGACCATGGTGCCCTTGAAAGCCTGTTGTTTCGGGGGTGGAGCTGGCGAGCCCGGACCCGGTGGCGGCGCGGCTGCAGGCGGTGGCTGAACGGGCGCAGGTGGCGGCGCCGAAGTTTTTGCCGGTTGGTTCATCATGAGCATCGTCCCCTTGAATTTGGGGGCCGCCGCTCCTCGAATGTTGAATCCGCACTTCGTACAGGTGGTGGCAGTTTCCGGGTTTTTCGTGCCGCAGTTCGGACAGAACAAGTGTGCCTCCGAGGGCTGGGGCTTTTACCCCCGCTGGCGACGCCAACTGACGCCCCCCTCTTACGCTACACGCAAGCCTGCTTGGTTCTCAAGCTTCGCGTACCTGGGAATGGATGGTGAGAGAAAACCGCCAGGGCGCCAGAGTCGTCGCCAGGGGGCCGCCAGGAGATTGAGGGATCGGGGGCCGTGCGTCTCGGCGGCACTGGCGCCCTGGCGGTTCTCCCTCCCAGGACTGTGACGGATGAGCCACCGTGCCTTCGGCACGGTTTGCCTGTTTCGGTGCTCGAGGACCTGCACCCAACCATTGCCGCCGACTATGCGGTGTCGGGTGCGCTCGGCCGCTGCCAAATCCCCGAACGGTGCCGCCGGATTACTGCCTTGACACCGCGACCGAGCGCCCACTAGGTTTCGCGCGAGTTGTGAAGGGGAATCTCCCTCGGGCCTCGCGGTTCGTGGCTCCGGTCACCTCCGTTCCTTCCGCCCTCATCCCCCGCCTTCAAGGACTCTCCATGGCCTTCGTCCTCTCCGCCGAACGGGAACGCGAGATGAGCGAAATCCTCACGCGCTATCCGACACGCCGAGCGGCGTGCATCCCGGTCCTCCATCTCTGCCAGGATCAAGAGGGGTACGTCAGCGAGGAGGCCATGAGCTACGTCGCCGAGAAGCTCGGAGTGTCGTCCGCTCAGGTCAAAGGCGTCGTCACGTTTTACTCGCTCTTCAACACGGCGCCGGTCGGAAAGCATCAAGTCTGGGTGTGCAGGACGCTGTCGTGCGCGCTCCGTGGCGCGAAAGACATCATCGGCCATTGCGAGAAGCGGCTCGGCGTGCACGTCGGTGAAACGACGAAAGACGGCAAAGTCACGTTGCGCACCGCGGAGTGCTTGGCTTCGTGCGGTACTGCGCCGATGATGCAGGTCGACAAGAAGTACTACGAGAACCTCACCCCCGCCGAAGTCGATCGGATCCTCGATCGTCTGCTCCAGGTCTAGCGAGGCAGTTCCACCACCCCGATGCTCAAAACCGTCAAGATCCTCACCAAGATGTACGACGTCCCCGAGGGGTGGACAATGCGCGCCTACGAGCGGGCCGGCGGGTACCAGGCCGCGAAGAAAGCGCTCGCCATGACGCCGGCGGCCGTCATCGACGAGATGAAGAAGGGCAACGTGCGCGGCCGCGGCGGCGCGGGTTTCCCGGCCGGCGTGAAATGGGGCTTCATGAAGCCGGATCCGGTCAAGCCCGCCTACCTCGTCATCAACGCCGACGAGGGGGAGCCGGGGACGTTCAAAGACCGCACGCTGATGGAGAAGGATCCCCACCGGTGCATCGAGGGGTGCATCATCGGGTCGTACGCCATGGGCGCGCACGTCTGTTACATCTACGTGCGCGACGAGCTGCACCTTTCCAAAGAGCGGCTCTGGAACGCGATCAAGGAAGCCAAAGAGCGCGGGTTCCTCGGCGCGCACCCCTTCGGCGGAAACTACGCGCTCGAAGTGTACGTGCACACCGGCGCCGGCGCGTACATCTGCGGCGAAGAAACGGCGCTGCTCGAGTCGCTGGAGGGCAAGCGCGGCGAGCCGCGTCTGAAGCCGCCCTTTCCCGCGCAGCGCGGCGTCTTCGGTTGCCCGACCACCGTCAACAACCTCGAAACCATCGCCGCCGTACCCACCGTCATCGAAATGGGGGGTGAGGCTTTCTCCAAGCTGTCGGCGCTACACCACTTGAATGACGGCGGGTGCCGTCTCTTCGGCGTCAGCGGGCACGTGAAGAACCCGGGCATTTTCGAGGCCTGCGTGGGACTCACCCTGCGTGAGCTCATCTACGATCTCGGCGGCGGGATGTCGCGCGGCGAGATGCTCGGCGTCATCCCCGGGGGCTCGTCGTGCCCCGTGCTCCTGCCCTCCGAGAAGGTGAACGCGCCCGACGAGAAATCGGTGCTGCACCCCTGGCACGGGCAGAGCGTGCTCGACGTGCCGCTCGGCGTGGACACCATGCGCAACCTCGGCACCATGCTGGGCACGTGCTGCGCCATCGTGTTTTCCGACGAAAGCTGCCCCGTGGCCGTGATGCAGAACTTGATGGCGTTCTACCGTCACGAGTCGTGCGGGCAATGCACGCCGTGCCGCGAAGGGGTGGGCTGGATCGACCGCATCGTGACCAAGCTCTTGAAGGGCGAAGCCTCGATCGAAGACGTCGACCACATCCACGAGGTCGGCAACGGCATCATGGGCAACACCATCTGTGCCTTCGGCGAAGGGTCGGCCATGCCGGCGCTCGGCCTGGTGCGCAAGTTCCGGCGTCACTTCGAAGAGCACGCCCACGGTAAGCCGTGCTCCGCGGGGGGGCGCCTCGTCGCATGAATTGGCTCTCCTTCGCTTTCTTCGGTGTCTCGGCATTGGCTGCGCTTCTCGGCGCTCTCTTCGTCGTGCTCGCGCACAACCCCATCCGCAGCGCAATGGGTTTGCTCCTTGCCATCGCGGGGGTGACCGCGCTCTTCATCGGTCTCGACGCGCACTTCTTGGCGGCCATCGAGCTCATCGTCTATGCCGGCGCCGTCGTCATTCTCTTCGTCTTCGTCATCATGCTGATCGGGCCCGACGCGACGCCGCCACACGACTCGAAGGCGGTGTTCTCCCGCACGCTCGCCGCCGTCGTCTTCGGCGTTTTCGCGCTGGTGACCGGATTTTTCATGTTGCGAGCCAATGGCGGTTTGCACCCGCTGCCCCCCTTCCGGCACGAATACGGGACCATCGACACGTTCGGACGCGAGCTCTTCACCCGGGGCCTCGTCCCCTTCGAGCTCACCACCGCCCTCTTCGTGGTGGCCGTGGTCGGTGCGCTCGCGGTGGCGCGAGGGCGGCACCGCAGCGACGCGACCGGCGAATCGCCCAAGGAGCCCACGCCTTGATCCCGGTCGAGTACTACCTGGTGACGGCCGGCGTGATGTTCGGCATCGGATCGATCGGCTTTTTGCTGCGCCGCAACCTCCTCGTACAGCTGATGTGCGTCGAGCTCTTGCTCAACTCCGTGAACCTCACCTTGGTGGCTTTCAACCGCATGCGCCCCGACGACCACGGCGGGCAGATGTTCGCCTTCTTCGTCATCGCCGTGGCAGCCGCGGAGGCAGCGGTGGGCCTCGCCATCGGGCTCGCCATTTACCGCCTCAGTCGCTCCGTTCGCAGCGACGAGGCCGACTTGCTCAAGAACTGAGCGCCGCGCGATGGAACTCCTCTCCAACATCTTCCCCCCGCAGAACTTCACGCTGGTCGCCGTCATCCTGGGGCTGCCGGCGCTGGGGGCGTTCGTCAACGGCGTCTTCGGCAAACGCCTCGGCAAAGACGGCGTTCGTCTCATGGCGCTCACCGCCATCGGCGGCGCGTTCCTGGCGTCGCTCATCGCCTTTGCCATGCTCGTCGGCTTCGGAAGGCAGGCTCATGCCGGGCACGGCGCCAGCTCGGGCGAAGGCATCGAGCAGCTGAAGTTCACCGCCTGGCACTGGTTCGACGTATCGACCAACGGCGGGTTCGGCTCGGTGCCGATCGAGGTCGCCTTCACCATCGACCATCTGAGCTCGGTGATGATGCTGATCATCACCGGCGTCGGCTTTCTCATCCACCTCTACGCCAGCGCGTACATGTGGGACGACCGGCGAGCCGACGGTGGCTTTCATCGGTTTTTCGCCTATCTGAATTTGTTTTGCTTCGCGATGCTGGTCCTGGTCATGGGATCGAGCTTGCCGATCCTCTTCGTGGGGTGGGAAGGGGTCGGTCTCTGCAGCTACTTGCTCATCGGGTTCTGGTACTCCGACGAAACCAACGCAGCGGCGGGCAAAAAGGCGTTCATCGCCAATCGCATCGGCGATTTCGGGCTCTTGGTGGCGATGGGGCTCTTGGTTTCGTACGCCGGCGCGCTCGACTGGGATGCGATCGCTTCCGGCTCGGGCTCGCTCCTGCAGCGCGTGCAAGTTTGGCCCATCGGTCACGTGCCCACTTCGGGATGGGGCGGCATCCTCGCGCGCCTCATCCTGCGCGTGGCACCGTGGTTCTTCAATCCGGTGAATCCGACCGTGGCCACGGTGGTGGGGCTTTGCCTGTTTCTCGGGTGCGCCGGCAAGAGCGCGCAGATCCCGCTCTACGTCTGGCTGCCCGACGCCATGGCCGGCCCCACGCCGGTGAGCGCCCTCATCCACGCCGCCACCATGGTGACCGCGGGCGTCTACCTCGTGTGTCGCCTGTGGTACGTCTTTCTTCTTTCGCCGTTCGTCATGGCGACGATCGCGACCATCGGCGTTTTGACGGCATTCTTCGCGGCGACGATCGGGCTCGCGCAAAACGACATCAAGAAAGTGCTCGCCTATTCCACCGTGAGCCAGCTGGGGTTCATGTTCCTCGGCGTCGGGGTGGGCGCATTCTCGGCCGGCTTTTTCCACGTCTTCACCCACGCCTTCTTCAAGGCCTGTCTCTTCCTCGGTGCCGGCTCGGTGATTCACGCCATGCACGCTGGCATCCACGATCCAGCGGCTTCCCAGGACATGCGCAACATGGGGGGCTTACGCAAATGGCTCCCCACCACGTACCTCACGTTCTTCGCATCCTGCCTCGCCATCGCCGGGTTTCCGTTGACGTCGGGGTTCTTCTCCAAAGACGAGATTCTCTACCGCGCCTACGTGACGCACATCTCGGCCGCGCCGGCAGAAAAAGGAATGGTGCGCTGGGAAGCGTCGGCCTGGTTCGGACCGATGCTCTATTGGGTCGGCATTCTCACCGCCACGATGACGGCGTTCTACATGTTCCGCGCCCTCTTCCTCACTTTCTGGGGAGATTTTAGGGGGTGGGAAATCGCCAAGCCCGGAGCCGCGGCCAAAGGGAGCGCCGAGCACGCTGCTGCCCATCACGGTGCGGCCGCACACGGCGCCGAGCACCACGGCCCCTCGCCGGCCCCGCACGAATCGCCGTGGGCGATGACATTGCCCTTGCTGATTCTCGGCGCGTTCGCGCTGGTGGGCGGCATTTTCAATCCGAGTCTCTTCTCCAAGGAGCCCGGGCTCGAGCACTGGCTGGCACCGGTTTTCGAGCTGAGCGAGAAGTACGTGCGGGTGAAGGACGGCGCTCCTTCGGCGTTGCTCTTGGCGGCGCCGGGCGTCCTGGCATGTCTCGTGGGCGCCGGAGGGGCCTACTTCGTCTACGTGATGAAAAAGGGAGCCCCCGCGCGCCAGCTCACCGAGAAGGCTCCGGGACTCTACCGTCTCGTCCTCGACAAATGGCGCATCGACGAGCTCTACGACAACACCATCATCGGCGCGGTCGAGTCACTGGCCGAGACGGCGGCCCAGTTCGACAAATGGTTCGTGGACGGCATCATCGCTCGGCTCACCTCGCTGGTGGTGGCGGCGTTCGGAACGATTCTTCGCGCCTTTCAAACGGGTGTCGTGCACGTCTATGCGGCGGCGATGGTGCTCGGTATGGCGCTGTTCGGGTGGTTCTTCGTGTGGCAGCCGCAGGCCCACGCCACCGTGCGCGAGCAGCCCAACGGGAAATACGTCGTCGAAGCCGCGCCCGGACTCGGCTACACGTTCCGCTGGCATTCCAAGACGCCCGATCAACCGGACAGTGACGCGTTCAGCGGACGAAGATCGGTGGAAGTCGAGCTTTCGCCCGGCGAGACCAAGCTCGTCAAGGTGGACGTGAAAAACGCATTCGATCGCACCACGACCGGCGCGGTGATGGTGACGCGGCCTACGGCCGCGCCCGTCGGCAGCGAGAAAGCGGCGGCGCCGACGATGAAGGGGTCGATCCGATGAACCCGGTGTTCGGTAGCTTGTTCGGCCTTTGGCCCGCGGCGCTGGCTGGCTTCGTCGGTGTGCTCATTCCGCGCCGCGACTCGCGGCTCGAGCGCGCGCTGCTCGGTCTCATGGGGGCCCTGGTGGTCCTCTTCACCATGGCCGTGTGGCCGGGGACGGCCGCGGTCGCAGAGACGCCCCCCGACGAGTGGCCCAACCTGCTCAACATGCTCATCGGGCTGCCGCTCTTCGGTTCGGTGGCCATCCTGTTCATGCCGCGCCAGTCGCCGAAGCTCTTGACCGGCTTCACGCTCGGGCTCTTGCTCCTGAACCTCGCCGTGTCGCTCTTGCTCCTCGGCGTTCCCATGACGCGGGGGTGGCACTTTCTCTATGTGCGCGAGTGGATCCCGAGCCTCGGCATCCGCTACCACGTCGCCGTCGACGGCATCAGTCTCTGGCTGGTGCTGCTCACGACGTTCGTCACGCCCATCGCGGTGTACGCGTCCTTTGGAAGCATCAAGACCCGGCTGAAAGAGCTTTGCTTCTCGTACCTCTTTTTGCAGGCGGGGATGCTGGGTGCCTTCGTCTCCCTCGACCTCTTTCTCTTCTACGTCTTCTGGGAGCTGATGCTGGTCCCGATGTACCTCATGATCGGGATCTGGGGCGGGGTCGAGAAGATCAAGGCGGCGTTCAAGTTCTTCATCTACACGATGACCGGCTCGGTCTTGATGCTGGCCGCGATGCTCTACTTGGTGGTGCAATACACCAAGCTCACCGGCACGCCGAGCTTCGATCTTTTGGCGCTGCAGCGGGTGATGCTCCCTCCGGGGGCCCAGATGCTCTGCTTCTGGGCTTTCGCCATCGCCTTTTTCATCAAAGTGCCGATGTTTCCGGTGCACACGTGGCTGCCCGACGCGCACGTGCAGGCGCCCACCGGGGGATCCGTCATCCTGGCGGCGATCATGTTGAAGCTCGGGACCTACGGCTATCTGCGCTTTGCCATGGGTCTCTTTCCGGGGGCGAGCGGTCTCAACGCCGCCAACTTGGCCGGCCTCGCCGTGATGGGCGGCATCCTTTACGGTGCCCTCGTTGCCTACAAGCAAGACGACTTGAAGCGCGTCATCGCCTATTCTTCGGTCGCGCACCTGGGTTACGTCATGCTCGGGCTCTTCGCGGTGACGCCGAGCTCGATTTCGGGCGCCATCCTGCAAATGGTCAACCACGGCATCTCGACAGGTGCGCTCTTTCTCTTGGTCGGCGTCATCTACGATCGCCGTCACACGCGCGCCATTGCCGAATTCGGCGGACTCGCCAAGGTGATGCCGATCTACACGGCGGTGTGGGTCATCATCACGTTGGCCAGCATCGGCGTCCCCGGGACCAACGGGTTCATCGGCGAGTTCATGGTCATCACCGGAACCATGATCTCGCCGCGCCTGCGTAACTTCGCCGGCGCGGACGCCACCTTGGCGGCTGCCGGCGTCATTCTGGGGGCGGTGTACATGCTCTCGTTGACGCAGAAAACGTTCTTCGGTCCGCTCAGCAATCCGAAGAACAAGCGACTCAGCGATCTCACCGTGCGCGAGACCCTGTCGCTCGCGCCGCTCGTTCTCTTCGTCTTCGTGATCGGATTCTTTCCCTCCATCTTCCTCGATCGGACGCGTGACGCCGTACAAGGATTCTTCGACCGCTACCAGGCGGTGTGGGCGGAGGGACGCAACGAGGAGCCGGCCTCGCGCTTGATCCGGCCGAGCTCCGACCGCGCCATGGAACGAGGCGCGCCCCCCGTGCCCGGTGAATCGCCGACCGCATCGGCACAAGGACACTGAGCCATGGGTCTGCTCTTCGCCACCTCTCCGCTGCTCATCGTCTCGCTCGGCGCGCTGCTCTTGATGCTCGCCGAAGCTTTTTCGAAGAAATCGAACGAAGGGGATCTGGCGCTCGGCACGGCGGTCACGCTGCTGGCCGGCGCTGCGACGGCGATCGCGGTGTGGATGGTCGGCCCGGAGAGCATCGAAGGGGCGGCCGCCTTGAAGCCCTATTTGCTCACCGACCGTTTCGCGATGTTCTTCGACTTCGTCATCTGCCTCGGCGGCGCCATGACCGCGCTCTTGGCCGGTGGATATTTGCCCGAGCACGGCCTCGAGCGCGGCGAGTTCTACCCGCTCATCATGTTCTCCTCCGTGGGAGCCATGATCTTGGCCGGCTCCGGCGATCTCCTGTCGCTGTTCATCGGCCTGGAGACGATGTCGATCGGCGTCTACGCCATGACCGGCTTCCGCCGCGGTTCGCGCCGTTCCGTGGAAGCGGCCATGAAGTACTTCTTGCTCGGCTCTTTCGCGGCTGCGGTCCTGCTCTATGGAGGCGCGCTGCTCTATGGCGCCACCGGGCACACCGACCTCGTCGGCATCGGGCAGCGCATTGCCTCGGCGGCCACGGCCAAAGGCGGGGGCGGGGTTTCCCTGCCGCTCGTCATCGTGGGGCTGATGCTCGTCTTGGTCGGACTCGTCTTCAAGGTGAGCGCTGTCCCTTTCCACATGTGGACCCCCGACGCTTACGAGGGGGCGCCCACCCCGGCCACGACGTTCATGGCGGTCGCCGTGAAGAGCGCCGCTTTCGCCATGATGCTGCGCGTGCTGCTCATCGCCTTCAACGATCCGGGCTCGGCGTCGTGGGGCGCGGGGTGGCCGCCGGTGATCGCCGGTCTGGCCGTGCTTACCATGACCGTCGCCAACGTCATCGCTGGACGACAAGAGTCGGTCAAGCGCATGCTCGCCTACTCGTCCATTGCGCACGCCGGCTACGTGCTCATCGGCGTCGCGGCCACCATCCGCCAGAACGAACACGAAGCGGAAGGGGCGATCCTTTTCTACCTGCTCGCCTATACCGTCTCGACGGCCGGCGCGTTCGGCGCCCTCATCCTGTGCGGTCGCCAAGGGGCCGAAGCGACGAGCTACGAGGATCTCGCCGGCATCGGGCGCAGACATCCGGGCGCAGCGCTGCCCTTCGCGCTGTTCTTGCTTTCGCTCGCCGGCGTTCCCCCGGCGGCCGGGTTCTTCGGCAAGTTCTACATCTTCCGGGCCGCCATCTACGGCGGCGGGGGCTTTTATTGGCTCGCCGTCATCGGTCTCTTGAACAGCGTGGTCGGCGCTTACTACTATCTGCGCGTCATCGTCTACATGTACATGCGAGAACCAGCGCCCGGCGCTCCCATTGCCGTGCCCATGCGCTCCGGGTACGTCGCCTTTGCGCTCTTGGCATGCGCGCTGCTTGTTCTGGGACTCGGCTTGTTCCCCGGCTCGATGCTCGACATCGCGTTGCACGCGCCGGTGCACGGCTGACCTGCCTTTTTTCGGATCTCCTCCATGCCTGCACGCACCTGGCTCGCTGCCACCTCCGTTGTCACGTGCGCCATCCTGGGTAGCCTCTTCGGCGCTTGTAAATCGCATCCGGCCGAGCCCGCTTCGAACCGTGAGGCCGCCGCCCCGCACGCTTCGATGGGCTATGTGACCGACTCCGGCTTGATCATGCTCCCCGTCGTCGAGATTCCGTCGGATGCCGGCCCGATTTCAACCGCCATCCCGGTGGCCATCTCCAAGATCGAAGGCGTGATCAACCCGAGGCACCTTCCCCCTTACGCCGGTCCCAAGGGAACGGTGGAAGGCACCATTCGCGTGACGGGCGATGCGCCTTTCAAACGGACCATCACCATCCCCTTCGAGTGCGGAGAAGCGTACGCCACCTACGGCAAGGCCTTCCGGGAGGGAAATGATCGTACGCTCGCCGACGCGATGGTGGCCGTCACCGGCTACGAGGGGTACATCCCCGCCGCGGGTGACGCCTATCCGGTCTCGATCCACGGCTGCGCCTACGACCGGCGCACGCTCGTCTTGACGTACGGTCAGCGCATCGAGGTGACCAACCGCGATAGCAAGAGCTTTCTCCCCACGCTCGAGGGGAGCCGCTCACCGGCGCAGCTCGTCGCCATGCCGAAAGGGGACGCGGTCAAGCTTTACGCCTTGGAAGTCGGTCACTATGCGCTGACCGAAGGAACGAAGGGGAGCGGCTGGATGTACGCGGATGTCTTCGTCCTGCAGTACTCGACCCACGCCGTCACTGGACTCGACGGGCGGTATCGGATCGCGGGGATCCCCGCCGGCAAGGTCAAACTATCGGTGTACCTGCCTTCGATCGACGCGGAGCTGCACCCGGACACCGGGGTGCAGGCGTCGAGCCTCGAACGCGAGGTCGAGATCAAGGACGGCGAGACGACGAAGCTCGATATCGAGTTTCCCTACAAGGTGCCGAAGGCTCCGCTCAAGCCGAAGCCCGTTTCGACCGTTCCCATCATCAAATAGGGCGCGCGACGATGGTCGGCGGCGCGGTTCCCCTCGCCGTCGAAGCTTGACGGGTGTAGCGCCTAGTTGCGAAGCTGAAGATGGCCGGCCAGAAGGCCGCAGGGTGATCGGCGATGGTGGACCAGGGAACGGGGGACGACGAGCAGGATTTCCCCTCGACGCTTCCTGGCACCATCATTGCTGGCAAGTACCGCCTCGACGGGATGATCGGTCGGGGGGGCATGGGGAGCGTGTGGTCCACCATGCACCTTGGGCTCGGGCAGCGCGTGGCCGTCAAGCTGATCGCCAAGCGCTACGCGGGGTCGCGCGAGGCAAGGCAGAGGTTCGATCTCGAGGCCAAGGCCGTCGCCCAGCTCCGTTCGCGCTACGTGGTGCAAATCTTCGACAACGGGGAGACCGAGGACGGCACGCCGTACATCGTCATGGAGCTGCTCGACGGCGAGTCGCTCGACCATCGCATCGAGCGTCGCGGACCGGTCCCGCTCGACCAGGCGGTGCGCATCATCGGGCAGGTAGGGCGCGCTCTCATGCGTGCCCACGGGCTCGGCATCGTGCACCGCGATCTCAAGCCGGAGAACATCTTCCTCACCCGCAATGACGAAGACGATGCCGGCGAGATCGCCAAGGTGCTCGACTTCGGCATCGCCAAGATCAAAACCGCGGATACTTCCAGCTCCGCGACGCGCACCGGCACGGTGCTCGGCACGCCGTTGTTCATGAGTCCGGAGCAGGCGCGCGGGTTGAAATCGGTCGACCATCGCACCGACCTCTATTCGCTCGGCATGGTGGCGTTCACCATGCTGACCGGCCGCAACGCGTACTCGGGCGAATCCTTCGGCGATATTCTGGTCGCCATCTGCACCCAGCCGCTCCCCTCGCTGCGTACGTATGCGGCCCTCTTGCCGCCGTCGCTCGACGCTTGGATGCAGCGCGCTTGCGCCAAAGAGCCGGGGGACAGGTTCGCGGCGGTCGAGCCGATGATCGAGGCCCTCCACGCGGCGGCAGGGATGGCGCGGCCGAAGCTACAAGGGGCGGATAGGCACGCGCCGAACCAGCCCAGTCAGATTCGCGCGCCGAACGAGCGCAGCGGCAGCTCGGGGACGGGCGTTCCGGCAACGCACATCATGACGCAGGCGTCGGGGGGCTTGGCCGATGAGCGGTCGTCGGCGGGGTTGTCCGATCAGCGCGCGCCAGCTGGCCTTTCCGATCAGCGGTCGTCGGCCGGCTTCTCGGATCAGCACACGACGGCGGCGGTGTCGGTGAGCGGCGCCGACATTCCCACGCGTTCGATGGCCATGCCCGCCGTGCTCATTGGATTGGCTGCACTCCTGCTGGGCGGTGTCGGAGCTTTCGTCGTCCTTCGTGAGCCCGCGGGGCCGTCCCAAGCATCGAAGGGCGAGGGAGGTGCACCGACGCTGGTGAACTCGGTGCCGGCCCCGACGGCAACGCAATCCACCCCCCATGTCGTGCCGCCCGCGCCGAAGAGCAGCGCCGCTGAGCCCGCCAAGCCGAGCGACCCATCCGCGGCGACGACGCCGAAGACGGCGATCCCCAAGCCGCCCCCGGCCGCGTCCCCCCCTCCCGCGCCCCCCCCTCCCGCGGCCCCCCCTCCCGCGAAAGC
>DATHES010000023.1:0-126694 GCA_035318465.1 Polyangiaceae bacterium | reverse complement strand
GACCAGCGCTTCGTCCATCGGCAAGGTTGCCGAGCCGTAGCGCACGAGCCCCGCCTTGTCGCCGAGCGCCTCGCGGACCGCTTGGCCGAGCACGATCCCGAGATCCTCGGTCGTATGGTGCCCGTCGATCTCGACGTCCCCAGTGGCGCGCACGGTGAGATCGATGAGACCGTGACGAGCAATCTGCTCGACCATGTGCGACAGAAACGGGAGCGGCGTGACGATGTCGGCCTTGCCCGACCCGTCGAGGTCGAGCTCGACGATGATCTCGGTTTCGCGGGTCTTTCGCGTCACTTTCGCGGTGCGGCTCACGGGCGAGCCATAGCACGAAATCCCTACCCCCGCGCCCCGGCACGACTCCGCGCGTGGGGCTAAGCCGGTCGTGCTAACCTCGATCCCAGCCATGCAAGGCGGACCGGGCGACAGAGGGCGGGCGTCGGATTCACGCCATCGGATGGCGACAGTCGAGACGACGGAAGACTTCCTTTTTCATCTCTACCGCGGCAGCGAGCTGCTTCAAGACAACCGCGTTCACGAAGCCAAAGACGAGCTCGAGCAGGCGCTCAAACTTCAGCCTCGCGACGCCAAGAGCCAAGACCTTCTGGCGGTGGTGTACTTTCGGCTGGGGCTCTATCCGCGCGCCATCGAGATCTACGAAGAGCTCATCCTGGAATACCCGCGCGAAGCTGCGCTCACGCAGAACCTCTCGCTCTGTTACTTGAAGACCGGTCAGCCCGAGAAAGCGCGCACGTTGCTCGAGACCCTCGTTCTCTCCCAGTCCCAGCACCTGCGCGCCTGGGCCTACCTCGGGCTCGTGCACGAACGCCTCGGCAACTACCAAAAGGCGCGCGCCGCTTTCGAGCGCGGGGAGCAACCGGGCATGGCCCGCCGCATGGATGATCTCCTGAACTCCGCCGTGCCGGCGCGATCGCTGTCGGTTCCACCGCCCGAGCCGGTGGCGCGCTTCTCCGAGCCTTCCCCCGATTCCCGCCCCCATGCTGAATCCTTTTCCGACCTCGAGCGCGAGGTGACGCTGGTCGGCATTCAGCCGGTCGCGCGCACGACCAACGCGCCCGCGCCGTTCGACGCCCCACCCGATATGCCCCTCTCGCCATTTCCTTCACGCGTGCCGCCATCGCGCAACGGTCTGCCGGTCGGTCCGGGTGTCGAGCTCGCGGTGGAATCGTTTCCCATCGTCCCCCTCCCGTCCATCAGCGTCGGATCGCCCGTCGCGCGCACCCCCCCACCGCGATCCACGGCGGGCGACGCGCTGCCCCTGGCGCGTCTCGCGCGGGAGCTTCTTCTTCCCTTCCCGAGCACGCCTGGACTGGTCCTCCATCAAAACGGGCTCGTCCTCGTGCGGGTGGAGAAAGGGTTCGTCACGCGTCTTTCCCAGATTCAGCTTCTGGCGGCCGAGGGTCCGCCCTTCAAGACATCGACGCTCCAACGTCGCATGCGCAACCGCACCCTCGAGGAGCCGCTCGGCGGCGTCGAGACGCCGCTCGTCACCCTCGCCGGCGCGGGGTGTCTCGCGCTCGCGCCGGGCGATGGTGGGCGCCTCTGGCCTTTTCGCATGGACGGCGATTTCCTGTTCGTGCGTGAAGATGTCCTGGCCGGTTTCGAAGATACGGTGTCCTACGAGAACGGGCGTCTCGCGGCGTTCGAAGGGGAAGCCGTCGCGCTCGTGCAGCTGCGCGGCAAGGGCGGTGTCGTCTTGCGCAGCCAGGGAGCGGTCGTCACCATCGAAGTGAAGGCCGACCGATCGGCGATCCTCGCGCGCGAGACCGTCCTCGGTTGGGCGGGACGGCTCTTGCCTCGCGAGCTCTCGCCTGAAGAAGCGCCGGGCGGCTCGGAGCGGCTCATCTCCTTCGCGGGCGAAGGCACCGTGTTCGCGGCCGTCAGCGCGCGCATGGTCGGTCGGTGAAAAGCTCGCCATCGAGCCTCCCTCCGGGTACGTCGGCGAAATCGGTGCGGCGCAGGCGCCGGCGCACGCTCCGCGAGGATGCGCTGAACCTGCCCAACCTCCTGACGATGGCGCGAATCCTCGCCATCCCCCTGGTCCTCGTGCTGCTCGACCGCGGTGGCCCACGCGACTGCTACTGGGCGGCGTGGCTGTTTGCCGGCGCCGCCGTCACCGATTTTCTCGACGGCTACCTGGCGCGCAAGCGCGGTCTCGTCAGCGTCCTCGGCAAATTCCTCGATCCACTCGCCGACAAGCTCATCGTGATGGCCTCGCTGGTATGGATGGTCCCGATGGGGCGCATCGCGCCATGGGTCGTGGTCTTGCTCCTGGCCCGCGACATCGCCATCACCGGGCTGCGTTCGATCGCGGCCAGCGAAGGGGTCGTCATTGCAGCGGGCGAAGGCGGCAAGTCCAAAACGGCCCTCCAGATGGTCGGAATTCTCATGTTGATGATCGGGTATCCGTATCGGATGAATTTCTTGTTGTTCGACCTCGGTGTCGTCGACTTGATCCACGTCGGCCGTGGGCTCATCTACATCTCGCTCGTCTATTCGCTGGCGAGCGCCGCCCAGTACGTCGGCCTCTTCGCGACCACCGTCGAGGCACGCCGGCGCCGGGAGCACCACCCGTAGCCCGAGCGGCGCGAATGACGTTGGCGGTGGACGGAGAACCTGCTAGCAGACGAGCCAATGAAGTTTCTTGCCCGGGGCACGCTCGTTTTCTTGGCCTGGTGTCCACTCCTGTGGATGACGACGGGTTGCGCCAATCAAGGCGAGGGCGATCGGTGCGACCAAGACAATCTGAACGCTGATTGTGAGGAGGGCCTTACTTGCAAGCAGGTGTACGTCGCGGGGTTCCACTCTATCTGCTGCCCCGTACCGCCGGCGCCGGTGAGCGCAGCTGCCTGCAATGCGAGCGGTGTGCCTCCCGTCGACGCCGCGGTGCCCGGTGCGGAAGCGGGCGTGGAGAGCGGCGCTGATTCGGACGCGCCGGACGCGGCCACCAACGACGCGGTCAACGAAACGACTGGCGATCGCTCCACCATCGACACGCGGGCTGACATCCCCGCCGACCTCGGCGTCGACGCGTCCACACGGGACGTCCCGTCCGAAGGCGCAGCAGGGGACGCACCAGATGCCCGAAGCGACGCGTCCATCGACCAAACGCCGGCCGACGGCATCGACGACAGGTCGTCGACCGATGCCCCCACTCCCGACGCGTCGCCCGACACCGCCGGCGACGCCGCTTTCGATGCGCCTGCACTCGACGTCGACGTCATGACACCCATCGACGTCGTGATTCCCATCGACGTCATGACGCCCATCGACGTCGATGATGCTGCCGATGCGCCGTCGGCCGACGGGCCCGGATAACGCGATGGCGCCGGCTGACCTCGCCGCAAGCGCGCAAGAAGCGCTGCTCCTCGCGGTGGCGGTCTCGCTCCCGGTCGTGGCCGTCGCGGCGGTCGTAGGGCTCATCGTGGCGGTGCTCCAGGCCGCCACGCAGATTCAGGACGTCACCATCTCCCACTTGCCGCGCTTCTTGGCGGTGGCCGGCGCGCTGGCGCTGCTCGGACCCTGGATGGCGGGGCAGATCGCGATCTTCGCCGCGCGGGTCTTCGGCGGTCGCTGACCGCGACGCGGTGCCAAGAGCTCGATTTTGGTTGCAGTGCGTCAAGGCATGGACGCGCTGGCGGCGAGAAACGGGTGGAAGCGAGAAACGAGGGGAGTAGTGTAAGAAACGCGCATGCCGACGTTTCACGAGGCGACCGAGATTCTCCGGCTCCAAGAAGTGGGCAAGACCGCGTCGATTCTCACGCCGTTCGGGCGCCGCCTCCTCTTCTATGCCGATCTCACCGCCACCGGCCGGTTCGTGCATTTCGTCGAAGCGTGGCTTTCGCAGGTGCGTCCCTACTACGCCAACACGCACACGGCAGTCTCGTCGACCGGTCGCGTGATGACACGGCTGCGCGAGCAATCGCGCGACGTCATTCGCCGTGCCATCAATGCCGGTCCCGACGACGTGGTCGTCTTCGTCGGCTCGGGTGCGACCGCCGCCGTCAACAAGCTGGTGGGGTTGCTCGGCATCACCATCCCCGAGCCGCTCGAACGCGAGCACCACCTCACGGCGCACATCCCCGAGGACAGCCGGCCCGTCGTGTTCGTCGGACCTTACGAACACCATTCCAACCAGCTCCCCTGGTGCTGTTCGATCGCCACCATCGCCGAGATAGCGCTCGACGAACATGGTTGCGTCTCGCTCACCGACTTGCAGGCCAAGCTCCAGGCGTACCGCCACCGCCCCCTCAAGATCGGCGCTTTTTCCGCGGCCTCCAACGTCACCGGCCTCCTCACCGACGTGCGACGCGTGGCGGCCACCTTGCATCGCGAAGGTGCGCTGGCCGTCTTCGACTACGCCGCGTCGGGCCCCTACGTGCCCATCGACATGCACCCCGCCGACGCCGACGAGCGGATCGACGCCCTCGTCATTTCCCCGCACAAGTTCATGGGCGGGCCCAACGCCTCGGGACTCTTGGTCGCGCACCGCGACATGTTCCGCACGACCCGGCCCGAACGTCCCGGGGGCGGAACGGTCGACTACGTCTCCGGCAGCGAGCGCGATCAGATTGACTACGTGAAACGACTCGACGACCGCGAGGAGGGCGGCACGCCCTCCATCATCGGCGATCTTCGCGCGGGCGTCGCTTTCCTCCTCAAGGAAATGGTCGGTCCCGCCCAAATCCTCGAGCACGAGGTGGCGCTCTCGCGGCGCGCGCTCGCGCGGCTCACGCGTCACCCCCGCATCGACGTGTACGGGCCCACCGATCTGCCCCGCCTCGCCATTCTTTCCTTCAATGTCAAAGGGCTGCACCACGACTTCGTGTCGACGCTGCTCGACCACCTCTTTGGCATCCAGAATCGCGCCGGGTGTTCCTGCGCGGGACCCTACGGTCACCGTTTGCTCGGCATCGATGTGAAAAAGAGCTCCCTTTATCGCGCTCAGATCGCGCGCGGCGTGGTGGGCATCAAGCCGGGCTGGGTGCGCGTCTCGCTCCCCTACTACGGCAGCGACGCCGAGATCGAATTCGTCTTGCGTGCCATCGAATTCGTCGCCGAGCGCGGAGATCTCTTCCTGCCCCTTTACCGTTTGTGTTGGCGCGAAGGGCTGTGGCAGCACCTCGAACGCCCCATGCGCGACGTCGAGCCGATCGAGCTTACGGCCGAAGCCCTGTGTCAGGCGGCGGAACGCTTCAACGGCGCGCCGCGCAGCTGGACCGCGCCCGATCTCGATCTCGACCGCGAGCGCGCGCGCTACCTCGAGGAAGCGGAGGTGCTCGCCGCCGATCTCGCAGCGCGCTTTTTCCGCGAGCCCCCCACCTACCGCAACACCATGGGGGATCCTGCCATCGATCCGCTGATCTGGTTTCGGTTCGTCAACGACATCTGGTCAAGCGGGGCGCCAGCCGATGGTGGTGCGGCTCACGCCGAACTTCTCGAATAACTGCTGCAGCTGCTTCTCTGCTTGTCGTCGCGCTTTCTCCATGATGTCGCCATGGCGCGCAGCCTCTTCGATGGCCCGGATCGCCTCCTTTCGCGCCTTCGATTCGAGCTGCTCGTTGCGTTCGGCGAGCACCCCCGTCGTGCGCCTGTAGACGTAGGTGTGTTGCTCATCGAGGCGGACGGAGAGGATTTCCGGCGGCGGCAGCGTGAGGCGCGCCGTTCCCGCCTCGCGATCGATCGCCACGTCGTTCGCTCCGAGCTTGGTGAGATCGATCCCCACCGTGACGTCGCCCGCGGCGATGAGGAGGATGGCGTCGGCGGTATCGATGAGCCCGAAGAAACGGCTCTGCTTGTCGGTGAGATCGATCACCTTTTCCAGATGAAGCTCGTTGGTCTCGAGACGGGCCAAGTCCTTCACCGCCATCAAGATGGTCCCCGTCGGCCGGACGACGGGACCCACCCCCGGCCCGGGCGAGAAGCTGGTCATGGCGACGTAGCCCCCCAGCCCCAGGCTGACCACGGCGAGCCACCAGGTCAGCGCCTTGGCCCATCCCGCGCGCGCTCGACTTCTCTCGCCCTCGCCCTCGGGGTAAGCCATTCTCTAACGTTACTCTACCGATCCCTCCAGTGTCCGCACGCGAAAAGCATCCCCTCTACCCGCCCGATCTGCCGCTTTTTCCGAGCGATCTCCCGCTGCCATCGAGAGAAGCGTTCGCGCTGGCCGGACGGGTGACGCGCGCCGGTGACGGCGTCATCGTCGTGGCCGACGCTTTTGCCGCGGTGCCCGTCGCTGGCGTCGGACCTGTCACCGTTGGCGATCTCGTCGTCCTCGAGGTGCGGCGCGAGGAGCAGGGGCTCGCGCTCGTTCGCATCGTCGAGCGTCATGCGAGCGCCGTCGCGCCCGCGGCGCCCGATCCTAGCTCACCCCCACCCTGCGCGGAGGTGCAACGCTTCATCGAAGACGGTATCGGGCTCCACTTGCGCGAGCGCGCGCGCGCGCACGCCATCGTGCGCTCGTTCTTCACGGCGCGGGCGTTCCTCGAGGTGGACACACCCTTGCTGGTCCCCTCTCCGGGACTCGACCTGCATCTCGACGCCGTGGAGGCGGTGGGCGGCTACTTGATTACGTCACCCGAGTACCAGATGAAAAGGCTGCTCGTGGCGGGCGTGCCGCGACAATTCCAGATCGCCCACGTCTTTCGCCGCGGGGAAACGGGGGCCCACCACAACCCCGAGTTCACCATGCTCGAATGGTACCGGGCCTTCGCCGGCGTCGAGCAGGTGATGCGCGACACCGAGGATCTCGTGACCGAGCTCGTGTCCGCCTTCAACGCCGACGGCAGGCTGCCGGGCGAGCACGCGCCCATCACCGTCGCACCTCCCTTTGCGCGCATGACGGTGGCGGAAGCTTTCGCGCGCTTCGCCGGCGTCCGCGAAGCGGAGGTGTTCCGGCTGGCGCGCGATGACGCCGACGCTTTCTTCCGTCTTCTCGTCGAACGCGTGGAGCCCGCGCTCGCCGCCGCTACCACGCCGGTCTTCCTCGTCGACTACCCCATCGAGCACGCCTCGCTGGCCCGCGCCAAGCCGAGCGACCGGCGCGTTTGCGAACGGTTCGAGCTCTATCTGGGCGGTCTCGAGCTCTGCAACGGGTTCGGCGAGCTCACCGACCCTGACGAGCAGCGGCGGAGGTTTCTCCGCGATCAGGGCGCCCGCGCTGCAGCTGGCAAGCCGGTCTACCCGATCGACGAACGGTTCCTCGCGGCCCTCGCCGAGGGCATGCCACCTTCGGCGGGGAATGCCCTCGGCATCGACCGCATCGTCGCCCTCTGTCTCGGCGAGCCCGAGATCGCAGGCGTCATGCCGTTTCCGGCGGGCGTCGTATGAGCGCAACGTCCTGTGAAGGACCCCGCGCGGTCCGCGTAGGGCGCTACTCGCCGAGCGCGTAATGCAGGAGCGAAACCACCGGCACCGGCATGAGGCGTTCGCGCCCGGCCAGGTAGTCGAGCTCGAGCACGAACGCGAACGACGCCACATATCCACCCTGACGACGGACCAGTTGCGCCGTCGCCGACGACGTCCCCCCCGTGGCCAGCAAGTCGTCGACGACGAGCACTTTGGCCCCCTCGTGAATGCTGTGACGATGCATTTCGAGCTCGGCAGTGCCGTATTCGAGATCGTACGAGATGCGGTCGACCGCGGCGGGCAGCTTGCCCGTCTTGCGCACCGGGACGAAGCTCGCGTTGAGGCGCGCCGCCAGGGCGGCACCGAAGATGAAACCGCGCGATTCGATGCCGACGATGGCGTCGATGTGCTCGCCGATGAATCGCTCGGCCAGCGAGTCGATGACGATGTGAAACCCCTTGGGATCGGCCAAGAGCGGCGTGATGTCCTTGAACAGGACGCCCGGCTTCGGAAAATCGGGGACGGTGCGGATGAGCGCGCGCACGTAGGCCAGCGTGTCGACGCTCGTCGCCGGTACGACCACCCGCAGCGGTGCGGGCAGTGGTCGACCCGAAACGCCCCGCGGTGTGGGAGCCGCCCGAGCCGGCACGCGCTTTCTTCCCGATTTGGCTACCGAACCCTTTGCTTTCGCCATGGTGGATCCCTCTACCACTCCTAGGGCCGCGCTCTCCGATCGATCGTCGAGAGCCCAGAGAGCCGCGTGCGCGCCCCAGCATCGCACCGATGGGTGCTAGCGCGATAGCGCTTGTGCCATCTGCTCCGTGAGGAGCGCGCCTTCTGCCGCGGTGAGGTCGAGCAGAAGCGCGCTGACGCTGACCATGCCGCGGTCATGAGCCTCGGTGTCCGAGGCCGAGAGCTCTTCGTGGCGCACGCCACCGCCGCCAATCCACAGGTATTCACGCCCGCGCGGATCGGTGCGAAATTCCACCAAATCCTCGTAGAGCCGCAGCCCGAGGCGCGTCGAGACCACAGCCCAATCTTCGCCCGGAGGCACGTTGACGTTGATGAGCGGCGCCGGCAGCCTGCGACGAAAGAGAGGGCCGGATGGCGGAGCAACGGGAGGAACTTCACGTGCCGCCGGCGCAATAGGTGCAAGCTCGATGAGCGATCGCACGAGCTTCGCGCACACCGCCGCGGCGCGCTCCATGTTCGCCGCGGCATCCGCCGAAGTTGCCATGGCAGGGATGCCACGTAACGCTCCTTCCCGCGCGGCGGCGACCGTGCCCGAATAAAACACGTCGGTCGCCAGGTTCAGCCCGTGATTCAGGCCCGAAACGACGACATCCGGCATGCGCGGTAGGACGCGCGTCCCACCGTTGAGTGCGATGTACACGCAGTCGGCCGGTGTTCCGTCGACGGCGAAGATGGTCTTCTCGACCTGACGAAGACGAAGAGGCCGCGTCAGCGTGAGCGAATGGCTGGTCGTGCTTTGCTCGGACTCGGGCGCGCACACGATGACGTCGCCAAGCTCAGCGAGCGCAGCGGCGAGTGTGCGAAGCCCGCGCGCTCGATAACCATCGTCGTTCGAGAGCAGGATCAAGGGGCGGGTCACAGGGGCCATGGAAGTTCGCGCATCCTAGCCGACGTGCCGAAAAAGGCCTCCGTAGGGTTGTTGCTGCCGTTTCTCCCCCCAGCCCCCTCCACTTCGTGAGGGGGTGCCGGCGGCGGGAGCCGGAGGCGGGGGAGAACTAGCGACCGGAACACATCCGGTGGCGAGACGGGCCTGCTCAGCAAACCCGTTTAGAGGAATAATGAAGTATTCCTTAATTCGTGGCGGAAGCCGTGATACGTTGGTGAACTGGGATAAGAGCCCCAGAGCCGGTCCTTGCCGGCATGCAAGCACGCGATATCAAGCAGCAATACGAAGGTAGCATCACCGTCACTTCAAGCTGCCGAATGTTTTCCCCAAGGCCGACACGAAAAGACAAAGCGTCTTGGTCGAAATTCATTGCGAAGTACAATGTAGGTTCGCTATGGTGTGTGGATCGGTTGGGTCACCTAGCACACGACTCAGCGGCGACGTCGATGAACGAGTCAAGGCATTCCTCGGCAGCGCGGCACCGGTCTACCAGCAGCAGGCAGAGCGCCGTTTCGGACGGCACTCTTCTGCGGATCGTCTCTGGCTGGCGACCGGGCCGCTTCTTTTTCCCGACGCGACCAGCGCCGCGTTTTGAGGCGCCTTCCATCGAACGCGGTTCATGGGAGGGCCCGATCTTTGCTTTCAACATGTTTGCTTTCATTGAACTTCCTAACCTGAGACGTCCCCCTCACTCCTCGTAGCGTCGCGAACGTTCTCGCTGCTGCGAACGACCCCCCGATTCGAGAAACACAATGACCGCGAATTCACCGTGCGAACCCACTCCCCCATCGAGTCGAAGCTCGAGCCGCGACGTTGCGCCCCGTTCCACCGGTGCGCTCGCCATTCAGTCGGCTCCCGTTTCTCTGGTCGAGGTCCCGCCGCCGGTGCGCGAGGTCTCCGCACCTGTGCGTGATGCGGCTCCTACGTCGGTGCGCGAAGTCTCCGCACCTGTGCGTGATGCGGGGCCCCCCTCCGTGCGGGAAATGCCCAGCGCCTTACGCAACTCTTCGTCGACGATGGAAGTCGCTCCCGCGTCGAGCCGCGGAGACTCGGGTCCTCCGAGCCGAAGCGAAGCGGCCATCACCGCCAGCCGCGAAGTTTTACAAGGAATCAGCAAGCTTGCCCCAGGGGTCACCTCCAAGCTCAACCTGGCGCTCGATTGCGCGCTCGTCATCGCCGCTTCGGCCATCTCCACGGTTTACCGCACGGGCTGGGACCAAATTCCGCTCGTCGTCTGCATCGCGCTCGGCGTGTGGATGCTGGGAGCACGGGCCCTCCGTCACTACGACGCGCTCTCGGAAGGACTGTTTGGTGAGCTCGCGGTGACGCTCGTGCTCGTCGGCAGCGTCGCGGTCGCCCTCAAGGTGACGCACCAAGTCGCTGGTCACGAGCACTCCGGGGTGGGGATGTTCTTGCTCATCACCTGGCCGGCGCTCTGGTTCGTGCGGGCCTCCGTCGTCGCGTTCCGGGCCTGGCGCCATTCGCCCCCCGAACACGTCCTCATCATCGGGACGGGCCCCCTCGGTCGCGTGACCGGGGAAGACCTGCGCGACACCAACAAGCGTCGCCACGTTTTCGCCTACCTCAGCTGGAAAGACGACGGCAAGCAGCGCCGGCTTCCGGCCCCTGTCCTCGGTCGTTGGGACGAGCTCGAAAACACCCTCAAGCAACAGGCGATCGCCGAGGTCTACATCGCCGGTAACCCGGCCCGCAACGGCGAGGCCATGCAGGCTGCCATTCGCACCTGCGAGCGCTTCGGCGTCCCCTTTGCTCTGCCGGCGTACGGCTTTCGTCTGAGCCGCGCGCGCCCCGTGAACGGCAGCGGATTCCGCGACGGGTACATGCACTTCCTCAACGTCGAGCACAAGCCCTTCCAGATGGTTTGCAAGCGGCTCTTCGACATCGCCTCCTCGGCGTTCGCCCTGTGGCTCCTCTCGCCGGTCCTCTTGGTGGCGGCGGCGCTCGTCAAGCTCACCTCGCGCGGTCCTATCTTCTTCAAGCAGCAGCGGGTCGGGATGCACGGGCGCACCTTTTCGATGCTCAAGTTCCGCTCGATGGTGATCAACGCCGAGGAGCTCAAGCTGAAGCTCATGGCGCAAAACGAGGCCACCGGCCCCGTGTTCAAGATTCAGAAAGATCCGCGCATCACGTCGTTCGGTCGCTTCATCCGCAAGTTCAGCATCGACGAGCTGCCGCAGCTCATCAACGTGCTGCGCGGTGAGATGAGCGTGGTCGGGCCGCGCCCGCCCATTCCGAGTGAAGTAGCGCAGTACGAGCCGTGGCAACGCCGCCGCCTTTCGGTGCGCCCCGGTCTCACGTGCCTCTGGCAAGTGAGCCCGATGGGTCGCAACAGCGTCGGCTTTCAGGAGTGGATGTACCTCGATATGCAGTACATCGACCACTGGAGCCTCGGCCGCGATTTCAACCTCATCTTGAAGACGGTCCCGGTCGTGCTCACGGGCAAGGGCGCGAGCTGACGGCGGATCCCGTCTCAGCGCACGCTCTGCCTCGTCTTGACGCGCGCACTCTTCGGCTCGGCCAGCGTGCGCGCGAGGATCACGAGAAACTCGGGGTCGTCGACGAGGTAACGCTTGGCCAGGCGTCGCGGTTCTTGCGCTAGGCGATAGAGCCATTCCAAGCCGCTCTTCGCGATCCACCGAGGCGCGCGTTTGACTCGCCCGGCGACGAAATCGAAACCCGCGCCGACCCCGATGCCGACCGCGGGACGAATGGTGGATGCCGCATGCTGGAGGAAGAGCTCCTGCTTGGGCGCGCCAAATGCCACAAAGAGCAGCTGGGGCCGTGCTTTCGCGATGCGCTCGAGGACAGCAGGACCCTCGACCGGCGTTCCCTGGGGCGTCACGAATGGCGCGTCCGTGCCGACGATGTCGATATCGAACTGCTTCTTTAACTCGGCAGCCGCAAGGTCGGCCACCCCTGGACCGCCGCCAAGGAGGTAGACCCGCCATTTGCGCTCTGCCGCCCGTCGCGCGAGGGGCAGCATGAGATCCGACCCCGAGATTTTCTCGGGGAGCGGCGTTCCGAGGACATGGGACGCCCACAAGAGCATCTGCCCATCGACGACGGAGAGACTTGCCTCTTGGTAGGCAGCCCGAAAGACGGGGTTATGCTCGAGTTGAACGAGGTGGTCGATGTTGGGCGTGACGATCATCCCCCCTTCGCCGGCAACCACGAGGTCGTCGATGGCGTCGACGGCTTGGTCGAACGTCAGAGCGTCCATCCAAGCGTGACCAACGCGCACCCGTTGCCATGCGCGTCGAGGGTGCGGGGACGCTAGGTCGGTTGCGCTGCCGGGCGCGCCAGCGGGTGATGCCGCCATCGTCTGTCTTGGATAGGCGGAAATCGAGCCGAGCTCAAGCAGCGGGCGACCGCCGTCAGGTCTTCAGCATCGGCTCGAGCTCGCCGGTTTGATCGAGCTCGGTGATGATGTCGCACCCGCCGACGAACTTCCCATTGATGTAAAGCTGGGGGATCGTGGGCCAGGAGGAAAATTCCTTGATCCCCTCGCGCACCTCGGGGTCGGCGAGAACGTTCACGTCGACGAAGGGCTCCCCCGCCTTCTTCAAGGCCTGCACCACGCGTGCCGAGAAACCGCACTGCGGGAAGTTCTTGGTCCCCTTCATGAAGAGGACGACTTTGCTCCCGGAAAGGGTTTCTTCGATCTTCTTTCGGACGTCGTCGCGCATGGTGGCTCCCACGCATTCATGATGAGGTGGCCGGGCTTTGTCAAGCGCGCGGGCTAGCCCTGCTCTGCTTCGGCGCTCGACGGACCGCGAAGCGGCTAACACCGTGGCGAAGAACTGACACCGTCGTGCTAAGCGCTGTCCGGTTTGGGAGGCGCGAGGACCTTGATGGTGCGGATCATGTCCGAAAAGCGGACCCTCTGCTCGTTGACTCGCATGTCCACCTCCACGAGCCGCTTGGTGATCTCGTCGAGGCGCAGGGAGTTCTTGGCCAGCCGTTCGGTGAGCTTGTCGCGCAGATCGGCCGCGGTCTTGTTCTTTTCGAGTGCTTTCAGGTTGCGCCGCGTCTCCTCGGTCGATCGCGAGAGCTCGTTCTGCTCGGCGCTCAGCTTGCCGCGCTCTTCGAGTGCGCGGGTCAGCGACAGGCGCACGTCCCACGCCGCGCGCAGGGCGTTGGCGACGCTCGGTTCGGCGCGGCGATCGGAGATGTAAAGGCGCACCGCATCGTCGGCTTGTTGCGAGAGCCAGTCGACCGATCGCTCGTTCGATTGGCGCTCGTCGACCGTGAGCTCGCTCACGGCATGGGCAGTCGCTTCGATCGGCACGAGCGCGCTGCCGGTGCCGACGTTGTCTTCGGTCCCCTTGGGGGGGTTGAAGAGGCGCGCTTGCACGTTGCGCGGATGCTTGAGGAGGAGCTTGGCCCCCTTGTCGCCGCCATTTTTCACGCGGTAGTGCGTGCGGGCCACCGCGTCGCGCTCGACGTAGATCGCCCCCGATTCGATCTTGGAAAGCCGTGCCCCTTCCTCGGTGTAGTCGCGTTTGGTCTCCACGGCGAGGCTGCGCTCGAGCGCGAAGGGCACCGTCGTCGTGGCCCCTTCCGGCAAGGAGTCGACCATGCCTTGCCCGAGGAAGGCGCCCGCTTCGAAGATGGCGATGGGCCCACGCTCGAGCAGACCGCCGCTCTTGTTCGTGAAGCGAGCCACGCGAAACGGGTGGGCCTGCGAATCGGCGACGCCGCCGTCGGGGGCAAAAAGGAAGATCGACTCGCCGGGCACCGCTTTGGACAGGAGCATGACCATGGTGGCGCTCTTGTCGGGAACCGTGATCGGCAGGGGAATGTCGTAGCGCGTCGAACCGCCTTCGACGGCCACGGCTGCCAGCGCCGAAAGGTTGCGCGGCGCGGACGGGTTCTGCGGCATCGGGGAGGGAGCAGCGGGCGCCATGGCGCCGGCTACGGAGGGTCGTGGCGCAGCCGCCCTCTGCGCGGTTGCTTTGGCCGGGGCTCCCGCTCTTCCCCCGCCGACGGCGCCGAGGTCGCGCTTTTTCGTGGCCGCTTTCGGCCGCGGCTTGTCGGCCGCAGCCTCTTTGCTGTCGTCATCCGCTTCCTCTTCGAGCTCTGCGAGCGACTGCCCGCTGGCGGCTTCGGCGGGAGGCGGAGGAGGAGGAGCCGGCGCCGGCTGCGCCATCGGCTCTTGGTTGAGGCTCGTCTCGCTGCGCGGAACGCTGGCAATGACTTCGCCCATGTCGGTGACCGTCGGGCGCCGCGGAATGATGGGCGTGCCGAGCGTCGCTTCGAAGGCGAGCGGCGAACCCGCAATGAGGGAAAGCTTCACGCCCTTCCAATCCTCGCCCGACAGATTCTGGACGATGCCCCACGCTTGCAGGTTGGCCCCCCCTTTTTCGATGATGAGCCGATACGATGGGCGCCACACCGGCGTTTCGGCGACGTACCCGACCTGCAGATCGTGCGCCTTGCCGTCGAGCTCGAGCACCACCGTTTCGAGCTTGTGGCGATCGTCTTTCTTCGGCGGCGGGGGCGGCGGCGGGGGACGGTAGCCGCGACGCGAACCCAACGTCTCGTCGGCGAGCGGTCGCACCGGCGGCGGCTCGGCGGCGGAGTCATCCCCTCCGTTGTCCTTGTCCTCGGGCACCTTGATCGGGAAGGACGCCGAGCGCACGGAGCTGCCTCCCTTTTCGATGACGGCGAGGGTGGCCAGAAAATCGCCCACCTCTTCCCTTTTGACTTTGAACTCGACCTTGTCGGCCTCGATGTGGCCGGACCGCTCGAAGTAAGCCACGCCGTTTCGATAGATCACCACGCGTCGCAGCGCGAGACCATCGGCCGAGACCGCTGGCCCTCGCGCACAACCCAACGTACCCACCGCGACGGTCGCCGCCCACAGCGGAGCGACGAGCCGAACCGCACTACGCACTTTCCAGTGACGCATGACTGGTCTCCTCGATCTTCACATCATCGCAGAATGGGACGTCCCGGCGTAAGCCCGGATCTACCGAAAATTAGTACCCACGACCCACAGGCGCCCCCTTCAACGTACGACATGCGTAGGGGCCGATGTCTTTGATCTCTTTTTTCTTGTGCTTGTAGAGGGCGACCATCTCGTCGAACTTCGGCTTGTCCGATTTCTGGAGCGATTTGCTCTCGCCCGGATCGGTGTCGATGTCGAACACTTGGTAGTAGGAGTCGTCGCCGTAAGCGATGAGCTTGTAGTGATCGTGGATGAGCGCGCGGCGTCGGTCGCTGTTGCTCGTGCGCGGCAAGTCCACGATCACGTCGCGCCGTTCGGGTTCCTGCTTCTGGTAGAGCTCGGGCACCAGACTGACGCCCCCCAGCCCTTCGGACGCGAGCCCCATGAGCTCGAGGATGGTCGGCGCGAGATCGATGGCGCTGCGGTTAAGATCGATGCGCCGCGCGGTCACCCCGGGCACCATGAGCATGAGCGGCACGCGGATGAGCGGCTGCCAGAGCTCGAACGCATGACGAAAGCAACCGTGCTCGCCGAAAGCCTCGCCGTGATCGGCGCTGAGGATGACCGCGGTGTGGGCCCCCCAAGGCTGCTTGGCGACGAATTCGAGCAACTGGCCGATGTAGCGGTCGGTGAAGGTGACCTCGCCGTCGTAGAGATCGCGCGCCTTTTTTCCGAGCGGCTTGATATCGGGATGCCGCATGTACTGGTCGTGGGGGTCGAGAAAATGGAACCAGGCGAAGAAACGCCCCGACGTGTTGGCGGGATCGCCGAGCATACGCTCGGCGATCTTCTCGTGGGCGGGGCCGGTGATGTTCTCGTCGGTGGTGGGATTCCACTTCAGCCCGGGGACCATCTCGTAGACATCGAAGCCCTTATCGAAGCCCGCCGCCCCCTTGCGAAAATAGAGATGGGCGTGGGCGGCGATCGTGCGGACACCGGCCTCCTGGAGGCGCTCGGGGAACATCTTGTTGTCGCGGTAGCGACCGAAGAAGTTTCCGTCTCGCTTCATCTCGCCGGGATAGCGCCCCCCGAGAAGGCCCCCCACGCTCATCGACGTGTACGAAGACAGCGCGTACGCATGGGTGTAGGAAACGGCGCGCTTCTCGAACTCCGTCAAGTTCGGTGCGATGGGGCGCTCGTACCCGGCCCAAGGCATGTCCGCGCGCAGGCTGTCGACGGTGATGAGCAGAATATTGAGGTTGGCCGGTGGCCCCTTGGGCGCGGTGGACGCGATGCCGCCGTCTTGGCCCGCATTGCCGTCACGGGCCGAAGGCCCCACCGCGTCGCCGAGCGTCTCGGGACGCGGACCGCCCTTGGAACAACACACTACAGCCAGAAGGGTGGCCAATGAGGCGAGCGCCGTCGCGCGACGAAGGGGAAGCGAGGCGCACGGCGAGCTCTTCATGACAGGGTTGGGCCCGACGTCGCGATCGTCCAGCCTTTGCTTCGGGCCGTCAACACATTGAAGCGAGCGCGTGTGGGATTCCAGAGCGCGCGCGCTGTAGGCAGTGCGTTTCCACCGGTGTGACAGCTAGAATCCGACGTCGAGCTCGTCGCGCCCGCCCGTTGTCGAACGCGGCGGCGCGGGAGCCGCTGGCTTGGCTCGAGGCGCTGGCGCAGGGCGCGGCTTGGCCGCAGCGGGAGTCCCCTTGGTCGGGCCGCCGGCGCTCGCCGCTTGTCCGGCTGCTGCGGAACTGCCCGTGGCTCCCGGCTGCGGATCCGCTGCAGCAGGTGCGGCAGCGGGCGCAGCGTGAACCGGAGCGACCGCGGCGGGCGCTGCCGGAGCGGCAGCTGCAGCGGCCGGTACGAGAGCCGTTTCGCCGGCCGTCACATTGGCGACGCTGCGATGAATCCAAAATGCGTAGGCACCGGCCGCGAGTGCTGCCGCCAGGGCGACGAACGCCCAGCGCGACCCGCTCGACTGCGGGGGCGCAGGGTTTGGCATGGCGGCGAGCGCGGGGGCGGTGGGGCTCGACCGCATCGCCGAGGGCGCGAGCGGGATGTTCATGTCGCTCTCCGGGCCGCCGTTGCCCGGCGGCATGACGCTGGGGAGCTCGAACTCGGCGTTGGACAGGCCGGCGTTCTTGAGAACGTAGCAACAACGTTCTGCCGAGATACGGGCGCGGCGCGGCGCAAACGGATAGAGCGCGATGGCGAGCTCGCCGACGTCGTGAAAACGACGATTGGCGTCTTTCTCCAAGCAACGCAGGACAATCGCCTCGAGTTCGAGCGGCGCGTTGGGACAGAGGGCCCGCAGCGGCGGCGCGCTCTGCTCGAGAATCGTGGCGCTCAGCTGCGTGAGTGACGGGGCATCGAAGGCGGCGGTCCCGGTGAGCAACTCGTAAAGAACGCAGCCCAGCGACCAGATGTCGGTGCGCGAATCGATGTCCTTCGAGGCACGGATCTGCTCCGGCGACATGTACACCGGTGAGCCCATCGGCATCATCGTCTGCACCAGCGGCATCTTGTGCTCGAAGGCAGAGCCAGTGAGCGCGACCTTGGAGATCCCGAAGTCGAGCACCTTGACGATGTCCATCCCCTGCGCCCGTTGGGTGAGGAACAGGTTCTCCGGCTTGATGTCGCGGTGAACGACGCCGCTCGCGTGCGCGACGGCGAGCGCTTCGCAGGCCTGCATCACGTACTCGACGGCGAGTTTGATGGGCAGGGGGCCCTGCTCGCGAACGACCTCGAAAAGATCCTTGCCCTCGAGGTACTCCATGACGATGAAGGGCGCGCCATCGGGCAGCGCTCCGACATCGAAGACGCGCGCAACGTACTCGCTCTTGATCTTGACGGAAGCTCGCGCCTCACGCGCAAAACGACCAACCAACTCTTCGTTGCTCATGCACTCGGGTCGCAGGAACTTGAGGGCAACCTTCTCCCCAAGTTCTACGTGCGTAGCGGAAAAGACGAAGCCCATTCCACCAGTGCCAATGAGATCGTTGATCTCGTATTTCCCGGCGACAACATCGCCGGGCCGAAAAGGCATGTTGATCGCTTCTTGAGACACGGTCTGGTATCCGCTCTCGGGTGCCGCGTTTGCAACTTCCGCTTTGCTCACCGATCGCCCTCTATCTCGCAATCCTGCCAATTCGACCGTCATGAATCAAATGGTTCAGGAAACTGACGAGTTCTCCAGTTTGGTCCTACGTCGAACCGCGCGATTCCTTTAGGCCGGTGGGCAAGCGGCGCGCATGGCGATATCGCAACGAGCAGAGCGACCGACAGTCACGCGCCCGCCGCGACATTGTCGCACAAGGTAGCGTGTCCACCGCCATTGGCGGCAGTATAACTACGCCCCGCCCGCCGAACCGCCGCGGAGGAGGAACACTGCTGGGCCGGCGCGCGAAGTGTCAGCGAATGGCGGGGGTCGGTGGGACCGTTGCACGCGAGCTCCACCACGCCTGAAAGAACCAGTACATGCATCCCGGAAAGGCCCACAGCCCAGCTCCGATCATGACCCAGCGGTAGCCGCCAAAGACCTCCACGACCCTGCCGATGATGGGGCTGACGATGATGTAGATGAGGCTCTGGGTGAGGGTCGTGAAGCTCGATGTCGGCGCGACTTTCCCGGTAGGAGCCTGCGACAACATATCGTTCGTGGCCAGCGTATAGAGGCCGCCAGCGCCCGCCATCGCCAGGCTGGCGATGAGGATGCAAGTCTGGGGAGCGCGGGCTGACGGGACGACGGCGATGAGCGCGCTCATGAGCATCGCCGTGGCCATGAGCGCGTACGGTGGGCGTGTTTTGGAGCGGCTGCGCGCCGAGCGCGATCGCAGTTCCCCGAAGATGAGGGAGCCAGCCCCGAAAAGAAGCGCCGGCAACCAGAGGTAGCGCCCGGTCTGTGTCTGCGTAAGCCCATGGTCGCGCACCAGGTACTTCGTCCCCCAGAGGAGCATGATCGCCGTGACCGGCGCAGCTGACGCCACGACGAGGCTTCCGCGCATCACGCCCGGGTTGCGCGCGACTTGCGCAAAGCTCGAGCTCGCGCGACGCCAGTTCATCTTCTGATGACCCCCGGTGGTGTCGAAGCTCGGCAGGCGCTGGGAGGGAAGAATGACGGCCGGTGCATCCAAGGTGGAGCGCGCTCCTCCCGTGAACGCCACCACGATCCAGAGCGGCACCCACGCCAAGCCAATGACGGATGCCCAGAAGAAGGCTTGCCGCCACCCGAATGCCGAGGCCAGCGCGACGGCCAGAGGCGGGCAAACCGCGGAGCCGAGCGAGTTTCCCATGTAGAGAAGGCCGATCCCGCGCGCACGATCCTTGAAAGGCAGAACGCGATGGACCGTCTGGGTGGCGCAAGCAAAGGAAGGAGCGACCGACAGCCCCGACGCAGCGCGCAGCCCGAGGAGCACGGCGTAGCTAGGCACCAACGCATGCAGCCCGATCACGGCCGACGAGACGGCCAGTGTCCCGGCGAACCCCACGCGGGGACCGATGCGCTGCATCAAACGGGCGGTGGGGAGCGAACCGAGCAAGTAGGCCGTTGCGAAAGCCGAGGAGAGCCAGCCGTAATTGAAATCGGAAATTCCGAGCGACGCAGTGACGGTCGCCGCCAGCGCAGAAAGGACCTGCCGTTGAATGAGGGTCACCGACAGCGCCAGCATCGCCAGGATCGTGAGAGCCCACGCTCGAAATCGTGAGACGCCCGAGAGCGCCCGCAGGTCCGAATCAGGGCGCGAGCTTAAATGCTTCCGCAAGGCGACACACGATGGGCCTCGCCAGAGCGATCGAGAAACTGGAGACCGCCAGGCATCACGGGCTGCACTGGGCGTACATCCCGGAATAGTTTCCGCTCTTGATGTCGTAGGTGAGCCCCGAGCTCTGGTAGGCAGGTGGTCCGGCCGGCGCACCGATGCACCACATCTCGATGGTGCCCCCCATGACCGCTCCGTCGGCATTCCAGTCCATGGGCACGAAAGTGCCGATGCCGGTGATGTTCTCGCCTGCCACGAGTTTCTGAAAACCCTGCAACACCTTGGAGGGCATCACCTCGATGGTGGTCATGCCCCCCGCGAGCTTGCGCAGACCTTTGGCGATGTTGGGGCCGCTCACCGGCAAGTTGTGCGTCGCGGCGAGGGCGAAGGCGATCGCATAGGTCGCGTCGTAAGAAGGACCTACCCCCGACGCCGTCGGGTTCATGCCGTAGCGCGCTCGGTAATCGAGGTTGAAGGCGTTGAGGACCGGCACCGACGCGGGCCCCGGCGTGATGCCGGTTCCCCGGATACGACTCCGAAGCTCGACGTTGGCGGCCACGCGGATGAGGTCGGGGACTTTGACCGAGTCGATCAGCATGTAGTAGGGGCGCGAAGCGGCGGTCCACCTCATTTCCAGCGGCTCCATCACCTTGGTGACGGCTTCCGCGGTGCCCGCGAGAACGACGACGTCGGGCGCGAACGTCACGTACCGAGTGACGAGCGCATTCTGATCGGCCGCCATGAAGTCGTAGCCGTCGATGGTGACGTTGCCGTTCGTCCCGGTGTTGATGGGGTCAGAGAGCGGCTTGCCGTTGAACGAGAGATCGTTGAGCGAGGTGCGCGTACCGCTGCCGAGCGCGTCGTTGCGAAAGACGATGCCGAGCTTCACCGTCGCCTTCTCGGGGTGATCGACGCGGACCTGCGCCTCGAGCTCGCCGATCTGTTTGATCATGAGCGGCGCGCGCTGAACGTCGGACGGCACCATGAGCCAGGTGAGGTCGCTATCGTTCAACGCGCCGATGCTCGAAGCCACGCCGGTGGGCGTCATGAGGACGGTGCCGGCTGCTACGCTGAGCCTGCTGGAAATATCGATGGTGTCTTGGCTCGTGTTCGGTCCGACGATGGCCGGAACGTGCAAGTCGTTCACGAGGTGACCCGCCGCTCGAAGGGGGCTGCTCGCCTCGTCGCAAGAAACCATGACCATCGGCCGCGGGTTGGCCGAACCGGCGGCGGCGGGGATTCCGCCAACGTTGTTGATCTCCTCCGCGGCGAGCGTGGCGCTGTGCTGTCGTTGGAGGTTCGTCGCGGCTTGATCGCCGGTGACCGAAAAGAGCGTGCCGAGGATGATGGCGTCGTCGTTTTTGTAATCGCCGGTGACTTCGTGGCAATCTTCGCTGAAGAGCTCGACGCAGCGCGCCTCGGGTTTCAGGCAAATGGCGGGCATGACGCGCGCCCCGCCGTCGCCAGCGTCGTCGGGAAGCGTGCCGGCGTCCATGGCTGCGGCCGTCGCCCGATCGGTGCACTCCACGTTGGTGGTGCACTCGCCGACGTAGTTGTCGGGTCCCGCGTCGACCACGGGGCCGATGGGCGCGTCGGGAGGCGGCGGTCCGCTGTCGAGCTCGTCGCTGCTGATCGATAGCTGATTGAGGCCCAGGATCGCATTACAACCTGCGAGCACCGAGGCGGCGACGAGGCCCGTTGGAAACAAGGAATATGATCGCTTCGCTCGCATGCCAATATTCCCCGCCAAGAAACGGAAAAGTCCTACGCGATTGCGTCGGACGCCAGACGTCTCACCCACACAGCGGATCCTCGCATTTTTATAGCATCCTGTGCAATTCGTCTACTTCGGTGCGCGGCCGACGCACATCGATCGAACCATCCCTCTTCACCGTGCGACCGACTCCGTCCGGCGAGGCCAAGCGATTTCGCCAAAGCGATTGCTATTCGTCATCGCGGCGCCTTGCGCACCTCCGGGGATCGGGCTCTCGCCGAGACATCACCGCATCGATGCCTACATCCACCTCCGTATTTGATGCGCGTTCGATGAAAGATGGTCGGCGCCAGGGAAGCGATGGTAACGTCGGGAAAGAGTTACATGAAGGAGAGGGGCTGATGGTCGCTACGACCTGGGCGTCACGTCATGCGGCCCACCCGTACCGAGGCATATGCAGCGTGGTGGTGGCGACCCTGCTCGCGCAGAGCGTGGCCTTGCGGCCGGCCTTGGCGCAGGAGGAGCCATCTTCCGCCGAAACTGCGGCCGCCCGCGGTCTCGCCGTCGAAGGGCTGAAGCTCGCCGACGCTGGACGGTGTTCCGACGCAATCGACAAGCTCGCGCGCGCCGAGAAGCTGCACCACTCGGCCATCGTGCAGGGGCGCCTCGGCGAGTGCCAAATCGCGCTCGGAAAGCTCGTCGACGGGACGGAGAACCTGCGCAAAGTGCTGCGCGAGCCGCTGACGCCCAACCCATCGCCGGCCCTGGTGAAAGCCCGAGAGCGGGCGCAAAATGCCCTCGACGGTGCCAAGCCGAGGATCGCCTTCTTGATGATCTCGCTGAAAGGTCCGAAGGATCTCGGCACCGCGATCGTGACCGTTGACGGCGAAAGCGTGCCCCCTGCCCTTCTCGACGCCGATCGACCCACCGACCCCGGCGATCACGTCATCGAGGCCAGCGCGCCCGGCTACCTGAAAGCGTCCGCGCGCGTGTCCGTGAAGGAAGCGGAGAGAAAGGCCGTCAGCGTTCGGCTCGACGTCGACCCCAACGCCGTCGCTCCGTCGACCACCCCAGGGCCGGCGGAACCCGCGACCGGATCGCAGCATTCGCCGGCGCGGGAGCCATCCCAACCGGCCCCGGCGCGCGACACGCGTCTTTCCGCGACAGCCGACACCGGGCCGGCCAGCGGCGGTGCACCCAATCGGACGGGGGCCTACATCGCCTGGGCCGTGGGCGGCGTGGCACTCGCCGTCGGCGCCGGTTTCGGCGCAGTGGCGATGAAAGCCAAGAACGACCTCGACGCAAAATGCCACGGCACCGCATGCAGCCCGAGCGAGGCCGACAAACTCTCGGACGGAAAAACGGCTGGGAACATCTCCACGGCGGGCTTCATCGTCGGCGGCGTGGGGGTCGCGCTGGGAACGGTGCTGTTCTTCACGGCGAGCCCGAGCGCCAGCGGGTCGAACGGCGGGGCACCGCGGGTCGCCCCCCGCACAGGTGAAAGAGGGCTAGCCGCGTTCGAGCCGCGTGCGTTCATCGGTATCGGCCAAATCGGCCTGGCGGGCAGTTTCTGAGGCGCACCGCCGGCCGCCGGCCGGACGCGCATCTCACGCGCGGCGCGATCGATGTTAAGAAGGTTCCCCATACCGTCGGATGAACCCTCGCCTCAAAAGGGCGGTCATCGTGATCGTCAAGGTCGCGGTCCTGGCCGCGATCCTCGAATATGCGCGCCGTCAGAGCCAAACGACGGACGCGATCGCGCTGCCGACGGCTGACAGCCCCGGCGCGGCAGTGCTGGCCGGTCGCGACGCGGTGGTGGGAAGCCCTCCGCATCGAGCGTTCGTCTTGCAGGGGGTGGATGGGCACGCGATCCGGATGGATCCGGGCGCACGACTATCGGTCGTGGAAAAGCCGCGGGGCGCCGAGGCGGCCTACCGTGCACGGTCACCGGACGGCTCGCTGATCGATATCCCGGCGGCGGATGTCCAAGGCGCGCCAGGCGCGGCATCGACCGCGCCCTTCACGCTCTTACCGAGCTGGCGCACGCTGTTCGAAAATGTCGACACCGCGAAGCTCGGTCTGGCGGTGCTCGCTTTTGGTCCAGCGCTCTTTCTCATGGCCGTACGCCTCCAGCTGCTCCTCGTGGCGACGGGAGTTCGCGTCCCTTTCTTCACACTGGTGCGCCTCCACTACCTGGGGTTCTTTTTCAACTCGTTCATGCCCGGGGGCGCGGGGGGTGACATCGTCAAGGCCGTCTATCTCCTCCGACACAGCGCAGAAAAAGAGATGGCCGCCACGATGATCGTCATCGACCGCGTCGTCGGCATGGTGGGACTGCTCCTCCTCGGAGGGACGGTCGTGCTCTTCGCCAGCGAGCGCATCGAGGGCGTTGGCTACGAGATCGGCGCGGTATCGCTGGCGCTCGGAGTCGGGAGCGTCGTTTTCTTCTCGGCTTGGTTTCGCAGGCTGATCCGCTACGACGCCATCATCTCGCGCCTCCCACGAGCCGCCGTCCTCAAGAAAGTAGACGCGGCGCTCCTTTCCCTTCGCGATCACAAGGGGGCCGTCGGCGCCGCGCTCGGCGTCACGGTGGCCTTGCAGCTCATGGAGGTGTTCGGGCTCTACCTGGCGGGCGGCGCGCTCGGGCTGCACCGCGCGAAGTTCACGCACTACCTTGCCTTCGTCCCCATCGGGTACCTCGCCAATTCGCTCCCCATCAGCTTCGGCGGCGTCGGTCTGATGGAAGGCGCCTTTCTCAAGCTGTTCCGCGACGCCGGCGTGGCCACGGCCACGGAGGGATTCATGCTCGGCGTGCTGGCCCGGATCATCGTCTTGATCTGGAGCCTTTTGGGGGCCGTCTCCGCCTTGTTTCCGCCACCGCATCCGCAGGGCATGGTAGGGGCACCCCAGACCGCCGAGGGAGGCGAACCGTGACCAAACGCCCCGCAGATCCACCTCCAGCGACGGCGACCGATCGACCGCCGCCCTTCGAGGGCGCCGAAACGTCGGACGCCATCCTGCGCTTCATGGAAAGCATCGGACATCGGTCCGAAGCCGAGTTTTACCTGGCGCTCTTTCGTGCCGAAAAAAAAGAGAGCTTCGCCAACCTCGTCATCGAGGCCAGCGTCTTGCGCGACGCGGCGGAAGCCGTGGTCCTCGACCTTCGCTTCCTGGCGGGGCTCGGTCTGACGCCGGTCGTGTCGCTCGGTCTCACCAGCGCGGGCAAAGCAGGAGCCGAGCAAGCAGAAAGACTCGTCCGCCGACTCGAGCGCGCGGCCGTCCCCTGCTCCGTGAACGCGGCCGACGAGCCGGCGCTGGTGGGGACGATCACCGAGCAGGCGCGCAGCGGCGTGATCCCCATCGTGGCATTCACCAATGGCGACGCCAACGACGAGGCCGCGCGCTGGGACGCGCTCGGCGCCCTCTCCGACGGCCTCAAGACCCGCAAGCTCATCTTCGTTTCGCGGCGCGGCGGCCTGCGGCTGCGTCAATCGGAGGCGGAGCTTCCCATCGTCAACCTGGCGACGGATTACGAAGGACTCGTCGCCAAGCGGCTCCTCAGCCCGCGCCGCCTCTCGTTTTTGCAGCAGAGCCGCAGGCTCCTCTTCGAGCGCACGACCCATCGCATGTTCGTGGCGGTCACGTCGTCTCTTCTTCTCCTGCGGGAACTCTTTACCATTCGCGGCGCCGGCACCCTGATCAAACGTGGTTCGTCCATCCTCCTCAAGTACGGCCTCGCCGAACTCGACGCCGAGCGCCTGTCCGCCCTGCTCGCCTCCAGCTTCGGGCGCGAGCTCGAGCCGACGTTCTTCGACCGCGAAATTGCTCGCGCTTACGTCGAGGAGAGCTACCGCGGCGTCGCGCTGGTGCGCGAAACACCGCTCGGCGGCTACTTGAGCAAGCTCGCCGTCGATCGCGAGGCGCAAGGTGAAGGGCTCGGCCGCGACCTGTGGCAGTTGGTCGTCGGTGACTATCCGACGCTGTTCTGGCGCACGCGCAACGACAACCCCATTCTCCCCTTTTATTTGCAAGAGTGCGACGGCATGGCGCGCAGCGAGGGTTGGTACGTCTTCTGGAAGGGGCTCGCCCCCGAGCGCATCCCGGAAGCGATCGCGACTGCTTTGGTCCAACCGGTCGATTTCGCGCCTGCCTAGGGCCCGTTCGAAACTCGTCCTCTCGGCGCCAAATCGTGGCATTCTCCCGGGGTCGAGACCGTGCGCCCTCCCTGCCTTGCCTGTTCGATCGTCTGGCCTGTGTTCCTCTTGGTTGCAGCCCTTGCGGGCTGCGCCCGAAGAGACGAGCCCGCGCCGTCCCCGCAGGCAGCCAATACCGTCGTCTTGGTGCCGCCCGAACCCCAGGTGCCCACCATCGTCTGGCGGGACCCGCCCAAATGGCCGCGGACGGAGGGGGGCAGCTCGATGCGCAAAGCCTCCTACAAGATCAAGGCCGTCGCAGACGACGCCGAGGATGCCGAAGCAACGGTGTATTACTTCGGTCCTTCCAGCGGCGGGTCCACCGACGCCAATATCCAGCGCTGGACCTCCCAGTTCCCCGACGTGCCTGCGGCCGACGTGAAGCGCGCCGAGCGCCAGGCGAACGGGATGAAGCAGACGATCGTCGATATCCAAGGAACGTACGACGGCTCGGGCATGACCATCCGCGAGGTGGGAAAGAAGCCAAACTTTCGCATGATCGCGGCGGTGGTAGAGACACCGGCCGGTAGCTACTTCTTCAAGTTGACCGGTCCGGAGCGAACGGTCGAATCGGCGCGCAGTACCTTTTTCACGCTCCTCGACAGCGTGAACAAAGGCTAGAGCGGTCGCGTCGAACCAAAAAGGGGAGCCATGGGAACGTCGGCCTTCACCGACAAGGCCGCCAAAGCCGAAGTGGCGCAGGCCATCCGTGAGATCGAGCGAGCCACTTCGGCGGAAGTCGTCGTCGCGGTACGCGCTTCGTCCGGACACTACCGCCACACCGACTACATCGTCGGCTTCGCGCTGTCCTTCGCTGCGCTGCTGTTCTTTCTCTTCGACTCCCACGAGTTCAGCATCGATTGGATGCCTCTGGACACGGCCTTCGCCTTCGCGCTCGGCACGTTCCTCTCCGCGTCGGCCCCCCCCTTGCGTCGCGCGCTGACGTCGCGGCGGCTCATGCGCGCCAACGTGCGGACCGCCGCGCGCGCGACGTTTTTCGACCTCGGCATCAGCAAGACGTCGGGGCGGACGGGCATTCTCGTTTACGTGTCGATGTTCGAGAGAGGCGTGGATTGTCTCGCCGACGTGGGCGTCGACGCGGCCGTGCTGGGTGCGCCGTTCACCGGCGCCATCGCCGCTCTCGATGCCGCTCTCCGGCGCGGCCCGAGCTTTCCTCGTTTTGCCGAGGCCTTGCGGACCATGGGACCGATCCTCGGTAAAGCAATGCCTCGGCTGGCCGACGACATCAACGAGCTCCCCGACGAGCCGCATGCATGAAAATGCCGTGCCGTCAGCGTCCACGCGCGTTCTTCGCCGCCGCCCTGTCGGCGGCTCTGGCGATCGCGGCTCCCGCGCACGCGGCTGCAATCGGGCAGCGGGCACCCACGTCCACCAACGTCACCTTCTTGCTGGCCCGGCCCGGAGGCGGCCAGTCCTTCAGCAGTGGCTCCCGATCGAGCGGCAGCAGCTCATCGAGCTCGCGGTCGAGCTCGAGCTCGAGCTCGCGCAGTAGCGGGAGCTCCGGAGGGTCTTCCGGTTCCGGCGACTTCCTCGGACTCATCGGGTTCCTGCTCTCGACCGGGGTGGGAGGATTCGGCTTTTTCGGCGCGCTCATCTTCCTCTTCGTGATCTCGCAAATGCTGAAGCGGCGCGGCATCGCTTTGAACTGGCAGGCGGGGGTTGCGCAAGAGGCGCCGCCGCGCATGCTCGTGCGCCGACGACTGGAACGGCTGCGCGCACAGGACCAAAACTTTTCGCTCGTTCTCTTCGAGGACTTTCTCTACGCGCTCTATGCGCAAGCACATACGCTGCGCGGGGCAAGCGCGCTCGAGCGTTTGTCGCCTTATCTGAAGCCACCGGCGCGAGGCACGTTGACGGGTCTCGGTGAAGTGCGCGAGGTTCGCTCGATCATCGTCGGCGCCATGCGCTACCGCTCCGTCGACGGCATGGACAACGACGGACCGACGGTGTGGGTCGGCGTGGAATTCGAAGCGAACTACACCGAGATCCTGGCCTCCGGGGCGGAGCAGAGCTTCTACGCGTGCGAGCAGTGGATGCTCTCGCGCGCCAAGGCCGCTCCCTCGCGAACGCCGGAGCGCGCCCGCGTGTTCGAGTGCCCGTCGTGCGGTGCGCCGCTCGACAAAATGTCGGGCGGCCTTTGCCAGTACTGTCGAGCCACCGTCGATACAGGCCAGTTCGACTGGGTCGTCGAGACCATCGCCATCACGAGCCGCGAAGCGCGCGGCCCGATGCTGACCGGTACCACCGAAGAGCGCGGGACGAACCTCCCCACCGTCTTCGACCCCGATGTCACCGCGCGCTTCGCCGAGCTGACCCAGCGCGATCCGGCGTTTGCTTGGCCGATGTTCCAATCCCGCGTGGCCATGATCCACGGGGCCATGCAGTCCTCGTGGTCGAACCGGAATTGGACGGCCGCGCGCCCCTTCGTGAGCGACAACCTCTTTCAGATGCTCGCCTACTGGATCGAGGCTTATCAAAAGGCGCGCTTGCGCAACATCACCGAGGGGGCGCGGGTCGAGCAGATCGAGCTTACCCGCGCGACGTCCGACAAGTTCTTCGACGCTCTCACCGTGCGCATCTTCGCCAGTAGCCTCGACTACACGCTGGCCGATGACGGCGGACAAGTCGTCGCCGGCAACCGGCGCACCCCGCGCCGCTACAGCGAGTACTGGACGCTCATCCGCAGCGTGGCCAAGAAGGGGCCCACGCGCCTCGACGCCGGCTGCCCTTCCTGCGGCGCGCCCCTTCAGATCGAAATGGCCGGAAATTGCGTGTACTGCCGCGCCAAGGTCACCTCCGGTGATTTCGACTGGGTGCTCAGTCGTATCGAACAGGACGACGTCTACGAAGGATAGCGCGTCGAAACAGGTCGACGCCGGAGCGCGGGGGCCCGCCCGTCAGCAGATGGCCGATGTTTGCAACGTCGACGGCGCTCCCGTCGAGGTGGCCGACCCGGTTTCGATCTCGGGGCGCCAGCCGCGCAGCGACTCCTCCGCCCCCTCGAGGATCTCGAGGCAGCGCGCCAAGCTGTCTTCGACCAGGAGGCGCTGGCGCAGCGCGGCCGCTCCGGGCAAGCCCTTCAAATAGCCGGCCAAGTGCCGGCGGGTGACGCGCACGCCGAAGTACTCTCCGCGCGCGCCCGTATTCGCTTCGAGGTGCGCTTTGCACATGGCGAATCGCTCGGCGGGCGACGGGGGTGCGAGCGCGACACCGTGATCGAGCCAGGCGCGAATCTCGCGAAACACCCAGGGGTGCTCGATGGCGCGACGCCCCACCATGACGCCTGCGCATGCCGTTTCGTCGAGGGCCTTCTTGGCTTCCGCGGCGCCGCGAACGTCGCCGTTGACGATGACGGGAATCGTCACCCGCGCGGCGGCTTGCGCGGCCCATGTCCAATCGGCCGGTCCGCGGTGGCCCATGTCCGCGGTACGGCAGTGGACCGTGAGGGCCGCGACCCCGACCTCTTCCAGTCGAGGGGCAAGATCGACGATGGGCATGTGCGATTCCGGCCCCCAACCGATGCGCGTCTTGACCGTCACCGGTAGCGAGACGGCGCGGACGACGCGCGCCGCCATGGCCACCATCGCCGCTGGATCGCGCAGCCACCCGGCTCCCGCTCCGCGGCTCGCGATCTTCGGGACCCAACATCCGCAGTTGATGTCGATGAAAGCCGGCTCTGCCGCTTCGGCGACGCGCGCGGCCTCCATGAGCCGATCGGGATCGGAGCCGTAGATCTGAATGGCGGTCGGTTCGTCACCCGCCCCGAGCGTCGCCTTGCGGCGGGCGTTGCGACAGCCGCGCAAGAGCCCTTCCACGTTGACGAACTCCGTCAGGCAGAGCTCCGCGCCGACGTTTCGGCACAAACGCCGAAAAACGACGTCGGTGACGTCCTCCATGGGCGCCAAAATGGCTGGCCGCCGCGCAAAGAGATCGAGGAAACGTTGGGAATGAGGCAAAGCAGCCCTTTTTAGCGCATTTTGCGGTGACGCGCCTCTCGGGCCTGCCCATTCGTATGCGGCGCGTCGCGAAGCCCTCTACGCAAGGTCGCGCGCCGCGCATCAACGCGAGGCGATCGGCGCCGCCATCCAACCCTGAGCGTCGAGGAGTGACACACGGGCAGCGCGCCTCCGGGTAATCCCTGCGACAAAACGCCGCATTGACGCCTGAGGTTTGGTTCGGCTCTGCTGACGCCATGAAAACTGCTCCCTTCCGCAACCACCCGGGTTTCTGGGCCTTTGCGTTCCTTGCCGTGACGGGGGCTTCATCTTGCGGAAGCGACGACGACCATCACCCGGAAGGCGGAGCATCGGGCGCCGTATGCCCCGCCGGCAACACGCTCAGCTACGACAGCTTCGGGCGCGATTTCATGCAGAAGTACTGCACGCGCTGTCACGCGAGCTCGGTGACCGGTGACCTGCGCAATGGGGCGCCGGCCGATCACAACTTCGACACGCGTGCAGACATTTTGGCGATGGCGGATCACATCGACGAGCACGCCGCGGCCGGACCTGATGCGGTCAACACGGCGATGCCCCCGGACGGTACCGCGCCGACCGAGGAAGAACGTCGCAAGCTGGGCGAGTGGCTCGCTTGCGAGACATCGGACGGCGACGCGGGCGGCACGGGTGACGGCGGGGGCTCGAGGGGAGACGGCAGCGGTGGGCAAGCGGACGGCAATCGCGACGCGACGGAGGGCGGCCGCGGCGATCGCTAGTCCGTCGATTTCAGCTCGCACCCGAGCTGCCGACGCCGATCGCCGCCAGCTGTCCGCACGCCGCGGCGACGTCGCTGCCGCCCGAGTACCTGCGGGTCGGAACCACCCCCGCCGCGACGAGTTTTTCCCGAAAGCACGCGTGCCGAGCGTCGTCGGCGCGCATGAACGGGTCGCTTCCGCCGATGGAGTTATACGGAATGAGCGTGAGGCGCGGTCTTTTCCCGTAGCGCTCGGCAAACCCTTTCACCATCGCCGCCAGCGCGATCGCGTCCTCGGCCGTGTCGTTCTTTCCGGCGAGCAGCGTATAGGCAAAGAGGGGGGCGAGGTTCGTGGCGCGAGCGTGCTCGCCGGCCGCGACGAGCACGCTTGCGAGTGGATGCCGCGCTTCGAGCGGGATGAGCTCGCGACGCAGCGAGGGCCGCGCGCTCCCGATGGACAGCGCCAGGCGTACATTGGGGAGCGCTTCGCCGAGCGCTCGGATCCCGGCGGGCAATCCGGCCGTCGAGACGGTAATGTTGCGAGCGTCCACGGCCTGCGCCGACGACTCCGACATGATCCGCGCGGCCTGGCGAACCTGTGGCCAGTTGGCGAGCGGCTCGCCCATACCCTGGAAGACGACCCCGTGCACGCGAACGCCTCGGGGGAGGTCCCGTCGCACCATTCGCACCTGGTCGATGATCTCCCAAGCCTCGAGGTTTCGTAGAAGCCCGAGGCGCCCGGTCGCACAGAAAACGCAGCCGAGCGCGCATCCCACCTGCGAGCTGACGCAGACCGTCACGCGGTCCGGCTGTTCGAGCGGAATCTTCACGGCCTCGAACACCGCGCCGTCGACTCCCGCCAGCGCATACTTGACGAAGGCGTCCGCGGCGCTCGGCGTTCGCGCCACCAGGCGCAGCTCGGGCACCTGCGTCGCCGCCCGCACCCGATCGAGGGACGCGCGACGAACCTCCGATGGCGACCGCCGCGGCAGCGCCTCCCCCCGATGGACCAGTGCGATCAGCTTGCGCGCCTCGCCGAGCTCGATGCCGCCGGCGACCTGAACGAGCTCCTCCGGCAGCAGCGCTTGAAGCGCAGGGCGGCCGTCCGGCGATGCACGCTCGTCGGCCGACGTCTGGGGACCAGCAGGGGCGAGCGGGAGAAGGACCATCGCAGAACCCGGCACCATTGTGCGTGGCCCGGCAGAATGCAAATCCCGCTCGAAAAATCCGTGTCTTTGCGGTGCGAACGACCGAGCCCGAACCTTCGCCGCAGGACATGTCACCCCGATGACACAAGACGTGAGCTACGATCGCCCCGCTATGAACGAGCCCACGCCGAGCGTGCTGATCGTCGAAGACGAAGTCGATCTGTTGCGGACCCTGGAATACAACTTCAAGAACGCGGGGTTCGCGGTCTCGACCACCACGCGTGGGCGGGACGCCATATCGCTCGCCGCTGCCCGCCCTCCGAGCCTCGTCCTGCTCGATGTCATGCTTCCGGACGTGCCCGGATGGGACGTGTGCAGACAGCTGAAGGCCGATCCGAAAACGAAGCGCACCCCGGTCATCATGCTCACCGCGCGCGGCGAAGAGGTGGACCGCATCGTCGGATTCGAGCTGGGGGTCGACGACTACGTGACCAAACCGTTCAGCTTGCGGGAGCTGGTGCTGCGCGCCAAGGCCGTCCTTCGCCGTGGCATTCCCGCCGAGTCACCCATGTTGCAGGCCGGCCCTTTGCGCGTCGACGTCGAGGGGCACCGCGTGCAGGTCGAGGGCAACGACGTCGAAATCACGGCTCTCGAATTTCGCCTGCTCTACACGCTGATGAGTCGCGCCGATCGCGTGCAGACGCGCGAGACGCTGCTCAACGACGTATGGGGGCTGCACCTCAACGTCGAGACGCGCACCGTCGACACCCATGTCAAACGATTGCGCGAGAAGCTCGGCACCGCGGGCTCGCTCATCCAAACCGTGCGCGGCGTCGGCTATCGATTCGGCCATCCCGAGTGACGCGCGCGGAGGCGGCTATTTTTTTTCGCGCGGTTTGACCGCGGGGCGATCGCTCATCGAGCTCGACGGCCGATCCCGGATCGGAAGCACGCCCTCGCTGGGGGCGACGGGCGGCCGCTCTCTTTGCGCCATGGCCCGGATCTGGATCAGCCGGAAGACGGCGCGCACCTGCTGCACCAGCACCGCTTCGTCGCCTTTGGGGAAGGCTCCGTCGAACCCGAGGCTGGCGTAGGTCGCGGCGATGGCGCGATCGGACGTGTAGAGATAGAAGAGTGGCTCGTGATCGAGGTGCGCGGCGGCGGCGCGCATCGCTTGCTGCACGGCGAGCCCGTTGATGCCCGGCATGTGGTAGTCGATGATCACCAGATCGCAGGTGGCGAGGTGGCGAGCGTTGCCCACCGTCTGTGTGGTGGTGGTGACGACGTGACCGTCGTCGACGAGTGCCTTCTTGATGCGCGAGAGCAGCACTTCGCTGTCATCGATGACGAGGATGTGTCGCGGTCCCGCAGGGTCTTTACGCATGTTGCCGAGCTTCCTTGCTAGCGAAGGCATTCCCGTCGTACGGCGCGTCCTTTGGACGAAGCACGAAACGTGCGTATTCACCGGCCTTCGAGAAGACATCCACCTTGTATCCCACTGTCTCCATTTCCGATTTCACTGCGTGTAAACCGACACCTCGCCCCGCCAGATCTCCCATGCGCGCCGTCGAGAGCCCCGGCAAGAATGCGAGCTGCTCGATGGGCCTCGTTCCGACCGTCTCGCCGATGGCAATGGCTTGCTGCGCAATCGAAGCAAGATCGAGTCCTTGCCCGTCGTCGTCCACCGTGATGATGGGCCCTCCCTCGCTCTCGGTCGCCGCGGCGCGAATGAGACCGATGGGCGACTTTCCCTTGCTCTCTCGCGCGCCGGGAATCTCGATCCCGTGCACGATCGCGTTGCGAATCAAGTGGGTGAGGGCGCCCCCCAGAATGCGCGCCACCGGGGCGGGAACGCGGGTCTCCTTGCCTTCGACCTGCAAACGGGCGCGCTTGCCTTCCTTGTCGGCCCAAGTGGGGACGAGGTCCACCAGGTTGGCCGTGGCTTCGCCGAAAGGGCGAGACGCGAGCCGCGCTGCAATTTGACCGAGCTCGTCGGTCCGATGTCCGAGATGGGTGAGCAGATCGAGCAGATCGGAGCGCTGCACCGTGACCTGATCGAGAGCGACGCGTCCGGTGGGGGACGCCGCCACGAAGATTTCGCATCCGCGCTCGAGTGCTTCCGTGGCGCGGGCAAAGTGCCCCGACAGCAGTCCGTGCACCGATCCCGTGGTTGCGAAGCCCTCGCCGCGGGCTTCCGAGCGCAGCTCATCGAGCTCCTCCTCGAGCTGGGCCGACTGCGTTTGTAGATCGCGCAGATCGAAAGCTGCGGCTTCTCCCTTCAGCGTGTGGACGTGACGGAAGAGCTCGTCGATCTCGCCGGAAAGGACCAGGCGCGGCACCGGTCCGACGATCTCGAGGCAGCGGGCGATCCGGCGCCGCGCGCTCTCCACGAACATCACGAACACCTGGGGACCACCGGCGACCAGGCGGCGCATGGCCGCCATCTGGCGCGCGTGTTCCTCTTCCTGCGACTGCACGGTGCGCTCGAGGGCCCTTTGCTCGCTCATGTCGGTGGCCAGCACCATGACCCGCACGACCTTGCCATCCTTGGTCACCGGTCGGAACTCGAGCTCGAGCGGGACCGGCTCTCGGTCTTCCGAACGGAGCACGATTTCGGAGGGCGCCAACGTCGCGAACTCCGCCCATTCCGAAGGGCGCACGCGGAAGGCGACGCTGGCCCATTCGTCGAACGCCTGCGCGTCGATGTCGCCTTCGGAGGCGCCCCGATAGAACACGTCGCGCAAACGCATGCCGGTGAGTTGATTTCCCAGCAAACGCGCTGCCTGCTTGGAGACCTCGCCCTCGATGGTCCCGCTCGGTCCGAAAGCGACGATCGCCTGGCGCATGTGGTCGAAGAGATCACGCAAGCTCTGGCGCGCGGCGTCGAGTCGCTGCTCGCGATCGGCGATGGCCGCCCCCATCGTGTTGAAAGCGCGCGCCAGCTGGCCGACTTCGTCGGCGGAGTCGATGTCGACGCGAGCCCCGAGCTCGCCGCGCTCGAGACGGCGCGCGCCGTCGGCGACCTTGGCAAGAGGGCGAATGATCTGCAGGCGCGCGATGAGGATGAGACCGAAAGCGGTGGCCACGTCCATCACCAGCGTCCACCAGAAGATGCGCGTCCGATTGGCGACGAAAGCCGCGTTCTCGGCAGCGAGGGAGAAGACGACTGCCACCTTGCCCACCGACTGGCCGTTGCGCCCCATCACCGGTCGCGCGACCTCCACCCGATCGGCGAGCAATCGCGTTCCCACGTCGAGACCACCGGGAGGGGGTTCTTCGGCCGGTGATCGATTGCGATGGAGCCGCGTGACGGGGTCGGCGGATCCGGCCGACCAGATCCAGGCCTGGATGATGTCGGGGTTGCTGCGCAGGTTGCCGAGCTCCGTCTCCAGCGCCTCTGCGTCTCCAAAATCGAGTGGCGCAGCCAGCGAGGTGGCGAAGAGGTTGGTCACCATGCCGGCGGCGGTCGTCTTCGAGGAGAGCAGATGCTGTTGCTCACGGCTGGTGAGCTGGAGATAGAGGAGCGCCGAAATGACGGAGAGTACGCCCACCGTCGCGAGAGCGAGCTTCGTTCCGAGTGATGTCATCCCGAGCAATCGCGACATTGCGCAACCTCGTCTCGCCCCCCCGGCGCAGGACGAGCGAGCAACCTGCCCTCCATTTTCCGTTGGTTGCCGCTCAACGTCCAGGTTCTCGGTCCGAGTTTCGGAATTCGTAGCAACAGAGTCGCGATGGTGCTCGACGTCGGCCCATGTCGGGACGCCGCGCTTCGTGTATGCGCCCCTACCACGAGCCTCCGCGCGCACTGTGTCACCCGTCGGGCGGACGCGAGGATTGCACTTGCTCCTCGACCATCGGCACCTGCGAGTCGAGCACCTCGCGGATCTTTCGGGTCATCATCTCCGGGGTGAGCGGCTTCTGCAGGAAAGAGATGCCGGGATCGAGCACGCCACGATTGACGATGGCGGTGTCGGTGTATCCGGACATGAAGAGCACCTTCATGGCCGGACGCACCGTGCGCAGGCGCTCGGCCAGTTGTCGTCCGCTCATGCGCGGCATCACCACGTCGGTCAGGAGCAGATCGATGGTGGCGATGTACTGCTCGCAGATGAGAAGGGCATCGCCTCCGCTCTGCGCCTCCAAGACTTGATAGCCGTTGCGACGCAAAATCGTACGCGCCAGGCTGCGCACCCGCTCTTCGTCTTCCACCAGAAGAATGGTTTCGGTGCCGCGCGCCGTGGCGTTGGAAGGCACTTGTGACGGTCGCCACTCCACCGGTACGCCCAGGGCGACGCGCGGTAGATACACCTTGAAGATCGTGCCGGCACCCGGCTCGCTCTGGGCGGCGATGCCGCCGCCACTCTGCTTGACGATGCCGAAAACGGTCGCCAGGCCGAGCCCCGTCCCCTTGCCCCGCTCCTTGGTCGTGAAAAAAGGCTCGAACATACGGAGTTTGGTGGCATCGTCCATCCCTACGCCGGTATCGGCAATGGTGAGCACCACGTAAGGACCGAGCGTGACGCCGAGTTCTTCGGCCAGCGCTCGGTCGTCGAGATCGACGTTGGAGGTCTCGAAGGTGATCTTGCCGCCGCGCGGCATGGCATCCCGGGCATTCACCGCCAGGTTCATGATCACTTGCTCGATCTGGCTGGGGTCGACGGTCACCTTGTCGAGGGAGGGCGCGGTGTTGATGCCGAGCTCGATGTGATCGCCGATCAGGCGGCGCACCATCCGCTCCATGCCGGTCACGACCTCGTTCAAGTTGAGCGTCTTTGGATTGAGGATTTGTTGGCGGCTGAAAGCGAGAAGCTGCCGGGTGAGCACGGCCGCGCGTTCGCCCGCCGCTCGGATCTCTTCCAGATCTTCGCGCATGGGATCGCCGACGTTGAGATCGCCGGCCAGCATGGTCGCGTAACTCAGGATCACGGAAAGCAGGTTGTTGAAGTCGTGAGCGACGCCGCTCGCCAAGCTGCCGATGGCTTCCATCTTGCGCGCCTCGCGGAGCTGTTCCTCGGTGCGCCGCAGCGCTTCCTCGGCGTGTTTGCGTTCGGTGATGTCGCGGAGGTTGGCGACGAGACCTCGGACCGCCGGATCGCCGAGCATGTTGGTACCGGTCGCTTCCAGCCGGCGCACGGAGCCGTCCAGATGCAGGGCGCGGAACTCGAAGTTCGTGACCTTGGCCGGATCGGCCAAGAGCTCCGCCATCACCTGCCGCAAGTGTTCTCGATCCTCCGGATGGACGAGATCGAAACCGGTCTTGCCGACGAACTCGGATGCCTCGCGTCCGAGGATACGATCCACCGCCGGCGTCATGTAGACGATATTCCCCTCCGCCGATGTCACGACGATGAGATCGGCGCTTTTCTCGATGAGGGCGCGAAAGCGCGCCTGGTGGATGAACTTCTCCCGTTCGGCGCGCTCCCGCTCGGCCATCTGGTAGACGAGGGCGGCGTTGGATTTGGACAGCTCGGCCGTCCTTTCCTGCACGCGGCGCTGCAGATCGCGATGCGCGGTGCGAATGAGCTCATCGGCGCGTTTACGCTCGGAGATGTCTTCGTACACAGCCACCCAGACCATCCCGTGCTCGGGATGGTCGAGCTTGGCCATGCTGGCGCGACACCAGAGGGGCTCACCTTGCTTGGTGTTGAGCCGGATCTCGTAGGTCGTTTCGCCTCGTGCATCGAGTTGCTTGATCGGGTCCCCCCCCTTTTCTAGAGGGGCGGCCGGGTCCTCGTAGATGACCGTGGAGAGGGGTTTGCTTTCCAGCGCTCCCCACATGTACCCGAGCATTCTTTCGAACTTGGGGTTGGCATAGACGATGGTGCCATCCGTCCCCCGGATGAGGCAGATTCCCTCCGCCATCTTGTTCACGATCACGCTGTGGAGCTCGAGGGCGCTCTCCGCTTTTTTTCGCTCGGTGATGTCGCGGACGATGGAGATCATCTGCGTCGGGCGGCGACCAGGCAGAACCTTCAAACCATATTCGACATGAATGCGACCACCGTCTTTGCGCAGAGCGATCACCTCCTCCGCCGCGGTGATGGCCCCTTCGTCGGCAACGCGGCGGCGCATGCGTTCGGCGACCTCGGTGCGCGATTCGGGGGCGACGGCATCGAGGGTGGACGGCAAAGCCAACATCTCCGTCACGGTGTAGCCATACATCTTGGCCAGCGCGTCATTGACGAGAATGAAACGCGAACCTTCGCTGATGGCGACACCGATGCCCATCTCGTTTTGCGCCTGCAACAGCTCTTCGAACAGAGTGGTCTCGGGACGTGGAGGCTCGACGCGTCCTGGACGTCGCTCCTCCCGATCTGCGCCACCTTCCTGCCCTGTCATGGACGTCTCCTTCGGCACCTCACCGAATGACAACGCATGCCCCCCGCGGGCGACGCGCCTGTCGAGGTTACCACTCGGCGGTCGCCCACGCGGTGAGGAATGTCTTTCCGTCGCGTCGAACGCAGGCCCGGTTGGGGGACAGTTGCAGCACTCGCCGGCGGGGCCGAGTCTGCGCTATAGGACCCGACGTGCCCGCTACCGAAGTCGTTCGCCCCGTCGTCCGGTCGTTCAGTTCCCGACAATGGCAGGTGGCCGCCACCCATGCGCGCCGGGGGGGACATGCGGTGGTGTGGGAGCACCGGACGCGCGCGCGCCTGCTCGTCCCCTGCCCCAAGCCCGACGACCCGAAGGATCTCGCCTACCACGCGATTCTCGACCTGGGTAAGCAGCGTTATCGCGTATCCACGCGGGGCGTGACCAAAGGGCTCGCCATCACGCTCGTCCCTCGCGATTGCAACGAGATCGTGCGCCACCGCATCGAGCGCGATCGGGTACACCGTGGGGCGACGCGCAAGGTGGCGTTCGATTGCATCGCTTGCGCAGCGTGCTGCTACGCGAACCGCGTCGTGCTCGACGACGCCGATGTGGAGCGATTCCGCCAAGGGGGCCGCGTAGAGTTCGCCCGGAGGCCGTACGTGCGGCGCAGCCGAGGTCAGGTCGTGCTGCGCTTGGCACCCGATCGGGCTTGCCTGCATCTCCGGGCCGACAAACGCTGCGGCATCTACGCCATCCGGCCCGACATGTGCCGCACTTTTCCCGTCGCCAGCGAGTGCTGCCTCTCTGCGCGCGCGGAGGAGTTCGATCTCTACGACGGGGCCCGCCCCGGGTGATGCGCATGTCTCCTTTCGCCGAGCAGATGCTGAAGAAGCCGAGGCCGGAGCGGGTTCGAGAGATCGCCCTTCCGCGCCGAGCCGACTCTTTCGCCTCGCCGGTGGACTGGCAAGACGAGGTCCTCTATTTCCTTTTCGTCGACCGCTTCAGCGATGGCGCCGAGCACCAAAGGCCCTTGCTCGATCGGCGGCGCATCCGCGCCGCGCGCGGCGAGGGCTGGAGTTGGGCGGCATGGGCCGACTCGGGTGCCAACCGGTGGCAGGGGGGCAACCTGCGCGGCGTGATCTCCAAGCTCGATTACCTCGGGCGCCTCGGTGTAACTGCTCTCTGGCTTAGCCCAGTCTTCAAACAGCGCGGGTACGAGAACAGCTATCACGGCTACGCCATCCAAGACTTCCTCGAGATCGACCCGCACTTCGGGGACCGCGCCGACCTCGTCGAGTTGGTCCGGCAGGCACACGAGCGAGGAATACGCGTGCTGCTCGACGTCGTCTTCCAGCACTCGGGGACCAACTGGCTCTACCCTCCGGAAACGCCGGGCGGCCCTTACGAGCCCGTCTACACCACTGGCCGCCATCCTTTCGGCGCGTGGCGGGGGGAGGACGGCCTGCCCATCGACGCGATCCGTACCCCCGAAGACGGCGTCTGGCCGGCCGAGCTACAGGATCCGGAGCGCTACACCCGGGCCGGCTTTGGTGATCTCGCTGCCGGAGACATCAACGAGCCCGGAGCCGAGCACAAACGCAGCGATTTCTATTCCCTGCGCGACTTCAACTTGGACGCTCCGCGACTGCTCGACGACTTGGCTCGCTGTTTCAAATACTGGATCGCTCTCACCGACGTCGACGGGTTCCGTCTCGACACGCTGAAGCACGTGTCGCTCGAACAAGCACGCGCCTTCTGCAGCACGCTCAAGGAATTTGCCGCCAACCTCGGCAAGCACAACTTCTTCTTGGTCGGTGAAGTCGCCGGCGGCGACTTCACCGAGGACCGCTACCTCGACGTCTTGCAGGCCGAGCTCAACGCCGCGCTCGACATCGGTGAAGCGCGCCTTGCCCTCGGCAACGTGGCCAAGGGGCTGGCTCACCCCGACGCCTATTTCGACGGCTTCGACCCGGGGCACGCGATCATGGGCTCGCATCGCCACCTCGGCACCCGCCACGTGTCCATCTGTGACGATCACGATCACGTCTTCGGACCGAAGGTCCGGTTCTCCTGCGACGCAGCGTCCGAGCACCAGGTCGTCGCCGCGGTGGCGCTCCAGCTCTTCACGCTCGGCGTTCCCTGCATCTACTACGGTACCGAGCAGGCCCTGGCCGGCCCCGAGCCGAGTGAGCGGCCATGGATCCCCGAGTGGGGCCATGCCGATCGCTACTTGCGCGAAGCCATGTTCGGACCGATCCATCCGCGGGCCAGTGGACGGGCGAGCCTCCGGTCCGACAGCATGGACACCGCGCTGCCCGGTTTCGGACCGTTCGGCACCGCTGGCCGGCATTGCTTCGACTTGGGGCACCCCGTCTTCCAACGCATCCAAGCGATGCTCGCCGCGCGCGCCGCGCTGCCCGTGCTTCGTCACGGCCGGCAATACCGACGCCCCTTTTCCATCATGGGTGCTCCCTTCGCGACGTCGGGCGCCGGCGAAATCCTCGCCTGGTCGCGCATCCTCGACGACGAGGAAGCGCTGTGCGTGATCAATACCCATGGCCAACAGTTTCGCGGTGGCGACGTGCTGGTGGACGCGTCCATGAACGACCCCGACGCTTCCTTCCGCGTCATCGTGAATACCGCCCAAACGATCGACGCGGGCTACAGCGGAACGCACGCCGTCGGCTCGACCATCTCGACCAGAACGCGCGACGGTACGCGCTTCCTGGAGATCCGCGATCTGCCTCCCTCGGAAGTCCTCGTGCTCATCAATCGGACGTGAGCACCGCGCGAGGCGCTCGCGCAAGCTCGCGTGACCCGATCACGCGGCTCGAGATCACCGGGGCACCGATGTAGGTCGACGCGCCGCGCGACCGTCCCACACGGCCCTTCGTCGCCGGACATCTCGAACGATCGACGGACATCTCGCGACGCCGACGCCTCCGTTCGCCACGAGCACCGTCTTGTGCCTGACATCGATAGCTGCGAACCTCGCTGAGAGTCGGCGCGACGGCCGCCAGCGGCGTCGTCGAGCTCGATGAGCATGAATCCCGAGTCCCAGCGAGTTCTAGCGCCCTCCGTCGGCGCAATGCCACACGCGAGCGCGTCTTCGCCGGCAACGGAGTTCACGGCGCGCGCCATTTTCACCGGATGTGCGATCGGCGCGCTTCTCGCGGCGGGCAATGTCTATAGCGGGCTCAAGACGGCCTATGTCGATGGCGGCAGCATCACCGCCGCCGTGATCGCCTTTGCGCTCCTGGGGGGCAAACGGAGCGGCCGGGCTCGCCCCTACTCCATCGCCGAGAACAATCTGACCCAAACCATTGCTTCGTCCGCGGCAGTGATGTCGTTCGTGACCGGTGTCACTGCACCGATCGCCGCGCTCTCCATGAACGGCCAGGTCTATCCGTTCTGGGCCATCGCCGTGTGGGGCATCGCTTTGGGAGCTCTGGGAGTCGCCATCGCGCGATCGCTGCGTCAGCGGCTCATCGTCGTCGAGGCGCTTCCCTTTCCCACCGGGAGAGCCACCGGTGAAGTGATCGAGACGATGCACGCGGCTGCCTCGAAAGACCTCGGCCGCGTGCGGGTGCTGCTCCTCGCCGCCATCGGCGCCGCCCTGGTGACCTGGTTTCGCGACGCCAAACCGGTGTTTCTTCCGCAAGGTCTCACGCTACCGTGGGGACCCGCGGCTTTGACGGCGGCTTCGCTGTGGCTGGGCGTAAGCGTGAGCCCGGTCATGCTGTCGGCCGGTATTTTGATCGGTCCGCGCGGCGGCGTGAGCATGCTCCTAGGCACCCTGTGCGCGTGGGGACTCTTGGCTCCTGCCGTTCTCGCGCTGGGCTGGGTGACGGACGCCAACTACGGAGCCCTCAGCAGTTGGTTGCTCTGGCCCGGCGTAGGTCTGCTCGTCTCCAGCGCCATGACGGCCATGCTCACGGATTGGCGCGGAATCGTGCAGGGCGCGCGCGATCTGGCGACGATGCGCAAATCGGGAGCAGCGATGCCGAGCGACGGCGACGCTAAACAGCGCGGATTTTGGACCCTGGTCACCGCGGCGAGTGTCGTCGTCACCATAGGAATGGCGTGGGGCGTCTTTGGCGTCAATCCACTGGTCACCCTCGCCGCCCTCGCTTTCGCCTTCATCATGGCCGGCGTATGTGCCCGCGCCGCCGGCGAAACCGATCTCGCGCCGACCGGCACCGGCGGCGCGCTCGGCCAAATCCTTTTTGGTGCCCCGAACATCGTCACCTCGCTTTTTTGCGGAGGCGTCATCTTCGGCAGCGCCTCGCAAACCGCGCAGACGATGTGGGCTTTCAAAGCAGGTCATCGACTGAAAGCCAATGCGCACTTCCAGGCCCTGGGCCAGCTGCTCGGTTTGGTGGTAGGTGCCGTCGTGGTGGTGCCGGTCTACAGCCTCATCGTGCGGGTTTACGGGCTCGGTACGACGGTGATGCCGGCGCCGGGCGCGGTTTCATGGAAAGCGACGGCCGAAGCGGTGCAGCTCGGTACGACAGCGATGCCGACCGGCGCCGCCTTGGCCACGGCGATCGCCTTTGCCGTCGGTGTGGTCTTGACGCTGCTCCGGAATACGCGCGCTGCGCGTTACCTTCCCTCGGCAGTGCCCCTCGGGATGGCTTTTCTCCTGCCGGCCTCGCTGGGAGGTGCCATCTTTCTGGGAGGCATGGCGTTCGCCATCCTCCGTGCCGTGCGCCCGCAATGGACCGAACAATACGTTCCATCGCTGGCAGCGGGCGCGATCACTGGGGAATCGCTCACCGGCATCATCATCGCGGCGCTCCTCGCCGCGGGATTCCTCGGGTGAGTTAAGGTTTTTTCTCGAATCGACCGTACAACGTAGGGGATGCGCCCGTCCGATCCTTCCAATCTTGCCCACCTCGACGTCGATCGTACGCGCGAGCTGAAGCCCGAGCAGAGCGACACCGTCCTGACCTCGAGCGCGCCTGACATCCTCCCACCGGGGACGATGGCAGGGCAGTACGTGCTCCAACGGCTCATCGGGTCGGGTGGCGGCGGTATGGTGTACGCGGCCGAGCACCGCCTCCTCAAACGCCCTGCCGCCGTGAAAGTCCTGCGGCGCGAGAAAGCCGCCATGGCGTCCATGGTCACCCGCTTTTTGCGCGAAGCGATGGCCGTCAACATGATCCGCCATCCGAACATCGTCGACATCTTCGAATTCGGGGAGCTCAGCGATGGCCGGCCCTTTTACGTGATGGAGCTGCTGGAGGGGACCAACCTGCGCAAGCTGGTGCAGCTGCGGGGGCGCTTTTCTCCCGCCGATGCCTTGGGCATGCTGGAGCCCGTGTGCGGCGCACTGGAGGCGGCGCATCGCGCCGGCGTCGTGCATCGCGACCTCAAGGCCAGCAACATCACCGTTCTCGAGACGGGCACCGAACGGGTGGTCAAACTGCTCGACTTCGGCATCGCCAAGCTGCTCCATCCGGAACCTGGCGGCGCCGGTCTCACCGAAGCCGGATCGATGCTCGGGACGTCGCACTACATGGCGCCCGAGCAGGTTCGCGGCGAGCAGGTGGACACGCGGGTCGACGTGTACGCGCTCGGCGTCCTCCTCTACCAGCTTCTCACCGCGCAGTATCCATTTCAGTCTGAAAAAACCGAAGAAATTGCGTGGATGCATCTCACGGCGCCCGTTCCGCGCGTGAGCCAGTCGGCACCCGTGCCGCCCGCTCTCGACGAAGTCGTGCTGCGCGCAATGGAGAAGGATCGAGAGAAGCGTTACCCGTCGGTGGTCGCGTTTCTGGGAGCGCTGAAGGAAGCTTGCGGCGCGGCTCCCGTGCTCGCCGAGGAGGAGCACCCCGTGCCGGCCGCCGGCATCTACGTCGAAGTCCGCGTCGCCGAAGACGCGGGGGAGGACCTCGACGACACCTTGCTCGACGACATGGGCACCGTGCTCGACGAAGCCGAGACGAGGTTGAAAGACGCTCAGTTTCTCCTTCCGCTGCACACGTCCAACGCCCTCCTGGGAGTCAAACGGCTCGGCGAGGACGCCGAGGCCATCGACGAGCAGGCTGCGATCAAGCTGGCGCACGACCTCCACGAAGCGCTGGCCCGTCGCGCCACCGCCGATCCCCGCGTGCATATCAACGTGTCGGTGCGCATCGACGGCGCCGTCATTCGTTCGCGAGCGTCAGGAGAAGCGGAGGTCACGGGCGGACCCCTGCTCTCTTTCGACCAATGGGTTCCGGAACACAACACGACCGAAGTCGGCGTCTCGCACGGTACCGCGACTGGCTCGACGGCCTAAACCAACGCCGCGGTGGCATCGCGCCCGGCGGGGTACGATCGCGGGTAGCGCCGAGACGCTCATCTCCCCACTTTGCCCTACCCGGTCCACGCGTCGCCCGACGAGAAACATCGGCAGCCCAGTCGGACTCTCTATATTTTGAGTTGAAGCGGCGCGTCGTACGCCGCTGAGATCATCACTGAGATAACGAGATGGTTCGCTGCCCACGTTGCGGGCTACGCCTGCGTGATTCTGCGCCCAATTGCGCCACGCATGGCCCGCTGCCTTCCGGCAAACTTCACGTTGCACCAGAGCAGGTAGCGGAGCCCACACCGGCCAGTTTCGAACTGCCCGGGTTTCGGATTACCGGCATTCTCGGCCAAGGCGGGTTCGGCGTCGTTTACCAGGCGGTCGCCGAAAGGTCGGCGCAGCTGGTCGCCATCAAGGTCGCCACGCCCGAGCAGTATCGCGCCACCGAACGTCTCATGCGCGAGTGCGCGGCGCTCGAACGGACCGGCCCGCCCTTTGCGCCCATCGTCTACCAGCGTGGAACGATCGGCGAGCAGTTCTACATCGCCATGGAATACCTACCGCTGGAAACGCTGGCCGACATGCTGGTCGAGCAGGCGGGTCCCATGCCCCTCACGCGGTTTCGCGCGCTTTCGTTCGCGATTCTCGACGCCGTGCAAGCGGTTCACGAAAAGGGCCTCATTCATCGCGATCTGAAGCCCGAGAACATCTTCGTCACGGACAGCGGCGCCAAGCTGATCGACTTTGGCCTTGCCACCGAGATAGGTCAAGGCGCCGAAGACTCGGAGCCGATGGACGTCGAGCGCGGCGTGGGAACGCCGGAGTACATGGCGCCCGAGCTCTGGGACGCGACGGAAATCGTCGACACGCGCGCCGACATCTATGCGCTGGGAGTGATCTTCTACGAGATGCTGTGTGGTTCGCCTCCCTTCTTCGGCAGCTCGGGGGACGTCCAAGAGTCGCAGCGAAGCCGGCGCCCGGTTCGGCTCTCGAGCAAGCTGGCGATCGCTGTCGCCCTCGACGACACCATTCTCCGTTGCTTGGCCAAAGACCCGAGCAAGCGCTTCGAATCCGTGCCGGTTCTGCAAGCCACCCTCGCCATGGTGCTGGCTGCGCGCGCGGAAGGTGACGGCCAATCCGTTGCGCCGCGGGAGGTCCTGCTGGCGGTCGCCGAGAAAGTGGCCACGCCCTCGCGTGAAAAACGTACGGTCGGGCTGGCGTTTTTCGAATCGAACGCTGGCATGGCCGCGGTCAAATCGGCGCTGACCGCGCTGGGTGGTCAACTGGCGCAGACCAGCGGTTCTCAATACATCGCCGTGTTCGGACACGAAGTGGGGGACAACCCCGCGCGCAGCGCGATGCGCGCCGCCCAGGGTCTCATCGATCGCGGCCTCTGCAGCCGCGCGCTGGTCGACGTGGCGAACGTCACCATTCAGATACGCCCGGACGGCACGCGGCGGTTCATGAGCCCCCTTTTCGCGCGCAAGGATCGATTCCTTCGCTCGGTGCACCCGCCCGGGGCAATCCTGACCAAGGCCGCCGTCGAGGTCGTGCCCGATCTACCGACCGTGGCCGTCACCGATCACGACGGACTCTTCCGATTCGATCCCCATTCCCGCGAACTGACGTCCATCGGCTCGCCCAACGCGGCGGGCGTGGTGGGACGCGATCTGCTGCTGCAAACACTCGTCGCCGATGCGCGGCGAGCGCTCGAGCACGCGGAACCCACCATCGTCACCGTCGTCTCCGAGGCCGGTTACGGCAAGAGCCAGCTGGCCAGCGCCTTCGCCCAGGAACTGGGCGGACTGCGGAGCAGCCACCAGGTGTTGACCATGGCCGCCCAGGATTCCATCGGCGGCGCCGTGTACCAAACGCTGCGCGACATGCTGGAGCGCGTGCTCGATATCGGCAACGCCGTGCCCGACGATTCCGGTCAGCAGACGATCATCGAGCGTCTCGGGCAGACGGTCGGAGCACAATCCTGGGCCGCAGTGGCACTGGTCATGGGCTGGGTCACGGCCGAGCACCCCGAAGTGCGCAGCCTCTCCGCCGCGCCCGGCGCGCTCCGTGCCGCCCTAGCGCGCGCACTCGGTGAAGGCCTGCGGATTCGCGCGCGCCAAACGCCGCTCGCGCTGGTGCTCGACGATGCGCACCTCGCCGACGCGGCCACCCTCGATGGGCTGGAATACGCCACGCTGCAAGAGGGCAACGCGCCACTCGTCATTTGCGTGTTGGCGCGGCCGGGACTGGAACGCGGCCGCCCTACGTGGGGAAGCCGCGCCAAGCGCGCCGTGCGCTATCCGCTGGAGGCGCTCGACCCCGAAAGCGCTGCCATGCTCGCGCGCCGGCTCCTGGCGCCGGCCGAAAACGTCTCCAAGTCCGCACTGGCGCGCCTCTATGATCGCACCCAGGGGGTGCCGCGCCTTTTGGTGGAGCTCGTCCGCGGTCTGAAGCGCGACGGCATCGTGCGCCGGATGGAGCGCGGCACGAGCTACTACCTTGCCACCGAGGAGCTGGAAAAGCTGCCCGATCTGCCGATCGTGCAATGGGCCGCGTCGCGCGAGGTCGAAGCGCTGGCCCCCAACCTGGCCGCCCACGCGCGCCTCGCGTCGGTGCTCGGCTCGAAGTTCAATTCCGACGACGTCGAGCGGGTGCTCCGCCTCTTGGAGCGGGACAGCGCCGCGGGCGACACCGATCTCGACGCTGCCATCGGCGTGCAGCGGCTCGTCGAAGCGGGCCTCCTGGTTCGCCACCGCACCGGCCAGATCGACTTTCGCCACTCCCTCTTGCGCGACACGGTGTACCAGTCGGTCCCCGATGCGCAGCGCACGCGTATCCACCACGCCGCCTTCGAGATGTACGAGAACGCCATCGAGATGCCGGCGCGCGAACGCCTGCCGCGGCTCGCCTATCACGCGGCCCGCGGCGGCTTTCCCGACCGCGCGGCATCGCTCTACCTGAACCTCGCCGAGCGCGCGCAGCAAGCCCACGCCTATCTCGACGCCGAGCTGCTCTACGATTCCGCCCTCTCCAATCTGCCGAATGAGCCGGACGCGGCTGGCGGCACCGACGAGCGCGTCAACCAGGCCATCAAGGGTCGCGCGCTCATGCGCTTCCGCGTCGGCCGCTGGGACGACGCGCTCAGGGACTTCGAGGCCGCGCGCGAGCACGCGCACAAGAAGCAAGCCGTGGAAACCGAGGTCGATATCTTGCTCGACCAGGCCGAGGTCCTCGATTGGATGGGGGACATGGGACGTTCGGCGAGTACCGTCGACGAGGCCGCCAGGCTCGCCGGCGGCGTACAAGCGGATTGGCTCGCGGCGCGCCTCACCATGGCGCGCGGGCGCGTTCATCACCGGCGCGGCCAGGCGCAAGAGTCCATCGAAGTCCTCAAGCAAGCCGCGGAGCAGGCCGAGCGCATGGGCGAGGACGGCTACGAGACCTTCGTCATCGCCCTCGCCCTGGCCGGCCCTGACTGCGTGAGCCTCGGGCGCATCGAGGAAGCGGAAGAGATGATGACCCGCGTCGTCGCCGCCTGCGAGCAGCACGGCGACTATCACCACCTGGCCGCGGCGCTCAACAACCGCATCTTCATTTGGCTGTCGCGCACGCAGATGGACAAGGCGATTCAGGATCTCGAGCGCGTGCTCGAAATCTCGCGCGAGATTGGCTTTCCCCAGATCGAGCTTCATACCCAAAACAACTTGGCAGAGTGCCTTTTCTTCAAAGGCGAGTTCGACTCCGCGCTAAAACACACGCTGCGCGCAGTCGAGATCGGTGAGCGCATCGGCTCCGGGATCACTTGGGTGGCGATGACCTACACCCTGCGCGGCCGGATCCAGATCTACCGCCGTAACGTGGCCGAGGCGCGGGCCATCGTCGAGAAGTTGCGGGGCCTCTTGGCGTCGGCCAAGGTCAACGACCCCAACGCCGTCATCAACCGCGGGGACGACATCCTGCTGCGCATGGTGGAGTTGTCGCTCGAGCCGACCGAAGACTATCGCTGGGCAAGGCTGCTCGACGAAGCGAAACGCGTCCCCCTCCAGGCTTACGAAATCGTGGAACTCCTCGAAGGGCGGGCACGCAACGCCGAGCAGCGCGGCGACTACGCGCACGGCGAGCAGCTCCTCATCGAGGCGCTCCATCTATCCGAACGTTCGGCGACCGCCGTGGCGGGCCGCGTGGGACGCAGCCTGCAAGGCCTACAGGTCACCCTTCGTGCGTCGGAGCAGGCGTCCTAGAGCGCTCTGACGAAAGTGGATGTTGCCGACAACGCAACGCCTGCTGACTTGAATGCAACAGGCAGGCGCGCCACCCGTCGAAATCTCGCGCGTTATCACGGCGGCAATCTCGCCGACTCGCTGGCAGACATCGTGCATCGAAAGGAGAAGCCAGAACATCCCGGACGAAAATGCTCCGGTCGCCAGCGAGGAATTCCCACCGTGAGAGATCTGAAGCGAGCAGCGTGGTTGTTGGCTTTCGTTCCAGCCCCCTTTGCGATGGGGTGCATGGAGATGCAGGGCCCGGAAGCTTCAGAGGGCGAGACCCACGATATGGCCACCGAAGACCTGGACACGGTCAATGGTCTTCCGACCATCAACGGGCTCAGCACCATGAACGGGCTCAGCACCATGAATGGTCTCAGCACCATGAACGGGCTCAGCACCATGAATGGTCTCAGCACCATGAACGGGCTCATGACGACCTCGGCGGGCCGCGCGACGGTGTCCTACCTCGTCAAGTGCGCGCTCGCGAAGAACGACACGCTGGTGAAAGGCTCCTACACCTACAAGGGGGAGATGGGTCTCGCGCCGGAATGGAAGAACGGCTCCTGCAGCACGTCCTGCCAGGAGTCCCTCTCGGCCTGCATGATGGCCCACGTCAACACCAGCGGTCGCCACATCCCGCTCTGGATCATCGGCCCGCAGCCCTCCCTCGGCTGGGGTAAGACCAACTCCAAACCGATGATCGAGTCGGCGTTCTTCGGCAACATCTTCGTGAGTCCGCCGAAGGCCTACTTCTGCAACGGTCCGGACTATGACCGCGCTCCCGTGGGCGGCCGCATCGGTGCGGAAACCTCGTCCTCGGTCTTCCACAACCCCTACAGCGGCGATGGCCTCTGCAACGACAACTGCCAGAGTAACTCGGACGGCTACACCAGCTGCTCGCAGTACACGAAGCCCATCACCGTCTACCGCGACCTCGATCCGAGCATCTCGTACCACATCTGCCGAACGTACAACACGAACAGCTGTCTCGAAGTGTACAACAACTCGACGGCGTCGGGAGCCACGATCCGGCTCGGGGCGAAATCGACCAGCTCCAGCCGTCAGCAGTTCTTCTTCGAGCGTTACAACTCGAACTCGCACGACGGCGCGTACCGCATCAAGTCCAAGCTGAGCGGCAAGTACATCTCCGTCGCCGGCGGCTCGAGCTCGGACGGCGCGGGCATCATCCAGGAGACGTCGTCCACTTCGCTCACCCAGCAGCGCTGGAACCTGCGCGAAATCAAGTACCAGTCCTACGTCATCGAGAACCAGCGAAGCATGAAGTGGATCGACGACCGCAACGGCACCAACGGGTACCAGGCCATTCAGGACGGCGGCGGCAGCACCTACGACTCGAGCCAAGAGTGGAAGCTCATTCTCGACAACTGAGTGGTCCAACCACGCGATTCGGCGAATGCGAACCGCACGTCTTACATAAAGAATTTCTGACCGGCGCCGTTCGATAAGCCGTGCCTCCCCAGCAGAAAGCGCCCCTGCGCGAGATCGTTCCTCCTGGCGCAGCGCCGGGGGACGACATCGCGGACGATGAAGACGACGGTCCTACACGTATCCGCCAGCAGTTCATCTCCGAACCTACGCGCTTCGGCAACTTGGTGGGGCGGTCAGCGCCGATGCGCTCGCTGTTCGAGCTCTTGGGCCGCGCGGCGGTCAGCGACGCCACCGTGCTCATCGAAGGCGAAACGGGAACCGGCAAGGAAGCCACCGCCGAGGCGATCCACCGTGAAGGTAATCGCCGCAACGGCCCGTTCGTCGTCATCGACTGCGGCGCCATTCCCGGTCAGCTCCTCGAGAGCGAGCTCTTTGGCCACGAGCGCGGCGCCTTCACCGGAGCCGTAGCGTCGCGCGAGGGCGCCTTTCAGACGGCTGCCGGCGGTACCATCTTCCTCGACGAGATCGGCGAGCTGTCCCTCGACCTGCAGCCCAAGATTCTGCGCGCGCTCGAGCGGCGCCAGGCCAAGCCGGTCGGCGCGACCCACTACGAACAATTCGACGCGCGGGTCATCGCTGCCACCAACCGCAGCCTGCGCGCCGAGGTCCATGCCCAGCGCTTCCGCTCCGACCTCTACTACCGCCTCGCGGTCGTGCAGGTGAAGCTTCCGCCGCTGCGCGAGCGGCTCAGCGACCTCTCCCTCTTGGTGGAGAACATGCTCCGCGGCCTCGGCGTGGACCAGCAGCCCATCGCGGCGGCCCTTCGCTCACAGTCCTTCCTCGATCGGGCCATGCACTACCGATGGCCGGGCAACGTGCGCCAGCTGCGCAACTACATCGAGCGATGCGTGGCGCTCGACGACGCGAACCTGCCCACCAATCTCGATACGATGCCCCCCCCGCCCAGCGTCGCGCCCCCCGACGCGATCGACACCATCGACATCAGCCAGCCGCTCAAGTCCGCGCGTGAACGCTGCGTCGGCAGCTTCGAGCGTCGCTATCTGGAAGCGCTCCTGCGCAAGCACAACAACAACGTCAGCGCCGCGGCGCGTGCGGCCGAAGTCGATCGCATCCATTTTTATCGGCTGCTCTGGAAGCACGGATTGCGCGATCACAATCCCGAGAAGCAGGGCGAGGACCTGGAGAAGTGAGCGCCGCCCAGCATCCGGGGGCAACCGGCTTCCGGCTCCGCTTCCTGCTTCAAGAGTTCGCTCTTCCCAACGGCGATACCTTCATCGGGCGCAGTTACGACTGCCAGATCACGATCTTCGATCCGCTCATCTCGCGGCGACACGCGCGTATCCGCGTGTTCGGCGATCGGGCCGTGCTCGAGGACCTCGGTAGCCGCAACGGCTGTCGCGTCAACGGCGTCATCATTCAAGAGACGCATCCGCTCGTGGCCGGGGACCGTATTCGCATCGGCAAGCACGAGCTGGTATTCGGCGAGGTTTCCACGGTGTCGCCGGTCCCGCGTGAACGGCAGACCGGGTCCCTCGTCTTTTGCACCAGCTGCGACACCGTCTACTCGGGCGAGACAGGGATGTGCCCGAGTTGCGGGTCGCGCGAATCGGTCGAGGACGACACGCGGTCGGGCGTATTCGGCGACCAAGGCAAGGAAGGCTGGGCAGTCGACCTTCTGCTCGAGCTCTTCAACAAGGCCATGAGCTCGAACCGCCCTGCCGAGGCCGATCGCGTGATGCGACAGGTGATGGCCGCGCTCGAGGCCCAACTGAAGAGCGGCGCGCACTTTACCGCAGAACGACTCGGCCCCTTCTCTGCCGCCGCGGCGCGTTTCTCGGAAGCGATGCAGGACGGGTTCTGGACGCAGTGGGCGGCGGATTTCCTGGTGCGCGCCGGAGTCGCCGGCCCCCCCGCGTCGAGCGCCACCCCCGAAACGACGGGGTAATCCGCCAGGCACCGGGGCTCGTCCGTGGTCCGCGACGGACGGCCCTCTCGGGGCGACGAGCCGTCGCGCTTTGCAGACGAGCGGGCGAGCACATTGAATTCGTGCGCCCCTACGCGGCGCCCGGCTGGCCGGCGAGCTACCATCCCGCCGTGATTCCGGGAGAGACAGATGGATCGGAGCACCCGGGTCTCGACGCGCCCGAAACCTCGACCGCTTACCCACGCCTGCTGGAGCGGCGACGATGGGCGGTCGGCCTTGCCGTCATGGCGGCGGCGCTCGTCATCCAGACGATCCCCGCCATCGTGACCGGTCGCGACGGCGCGCGGATCCTGAGCATGGTCATCTTCTGGGCGCTGGAGATGCCCGCGCTCATGGCCGCGCTCTCCATCGCCTTCGAGTGGGGTACGCGCCGTCGATGGGGTTCCACCCGCATGCTCCTCATGAGCGTGTCCGTTGCAGCGGCGATCGGCATGCTCTTTGGCCTGCTCTTTTGCTTCGTCGGAATGGCCATCCCTTCCTTGTCGGCGAGCTGGCGTCATCCGATCTCGTATGTACGCGCATCGATGTTCGGTCTCGTCTTCGCGCTCTTCCACTGCGGGGTCTGGGCGCTCGCCTTCGTTTATCCCTACGCCGCGGACGACGCGCGACACCGCGCCCTCGAAGCGGAGAGGCTCCGCACCGCCGCCGAGCTGACGCGGCTGCGCTCGCAGCTCGAGCCCCATTTCATTCTCAATACGCTCAATGCCATCGCCGGTCTCGTCACCCAGGAACCGCGCAAAGCGCGCCGCCTTCTGGCCTGCTTGGGTGATCTCCTGCGCGACGTGCTGGCCGATGCCGAGGAGATGCAGACGCTCGACGAAGAAATCGCGTGGCTGCGGCGCTACGCCGAGATCCTCGAATCACGTCACGACGGACACCTCGCTTTCCAGTGGGAGATCGAGGAAGGCGCGCGAAGCTTCTTGATCCCCCGCCTGCTCCTCCAGCCGCTGGTCGAAAATGCCGTCAAGCACGGCGCCTTGCAGCGCAGCCGCGAAGGAAAGGTGGTGGTGCGGGCATCCATCGTCGCCACCGATGGGCAGCGCCCCGCGCGTCTGGTCTGCGTCGTCGAGGACAACGGCCCGGGCATGACGGCGACGCCGCCTCGACTCGGGGCCATCGGGCTCAAGGCGGTTCGCCGCCGGCTGGAGCTCAAGTACGGGCAAGCCGAGCTTCGCTGCGCCTCGTCGGCACAAGGAACGCGCTGGATGGTGGACCTTCCACCGACGGTGCGGACCGAGAAGACCGCCCGGCAAGAGAATCGCGGGAGACCCGCATGAAGAACGGCGGCGCCTCTTCGCGTCTACGCGCCTTCGTCGTCGAGGACGAGCTTCCCACGCGCAACTACCTGGTCGAGTTGCTGCAGGGCTCCGGCCTCGCCGACGTCGTGGGCGCCGTAGGGGGCCTGGATGACGCGCGACAGGCGCTGCAAGGCGCGAGCCACGAAATCGACGCGGCTTTCGTCGACGTTCAGCTCGTCCACGGCGACCAGGGGGGTCTCGCGCTGGTGCGATCGTTGGCTGGAACATCGTCGGCGCCGCTGTTCGTCCTCGCCACCGCGTTCAAAGAGCACGCCATCGAGGCCTTCAACCTCGGCGTCGCCGACTATCTCTTGAAGCCATTCACCGAGGAGCGTGTGGAACAGTGCCTCCAGCGGCTGCTCGATCGACGCCCCGCTCCCGCGCCGGCCAACCCCAGCCGCATCGTCGCTCGCCGCGGCAGGACGCTGGTTTTCCTGGAGCCGGACGAAGTATGGGCTTTCGAGGCCTCGGAGCGGATGGCTTCGGTGCATAGCCTTCATGGCATCTTCGACCTCGACCTTTCCCTTTCGGCCATCGAGCTCTCCCTGGGGCGCGCCTTCACGCGGGTGCACCGCAACTGGCTCGTAAACTCGGCCTTCATCAAGGAGCTCGGCCGGGAGGGAAACGAGACCAGGGTCTTCGTGGGGTCGGGCCTCGGCCCTGACCAGCGCGGCCTGCACGTCCCCGTGGCGCGCGAGCGCGCCCAGTCGCTGCGCGAGATGCTGCTGGCGACCGCGACCGGCCTTCGCCGAGGGTGAAGACCTTGCCGTTCGATTGGTTCGCGCGCCGCCTCGCGATCGTGCAGCGTGGCTCGGCGGGACCCACGAGCGAGACCGAAACGAGGATGGGTCCCCGTCTCGTCAACGCATTGGCATGGGTGCTATCCCTTTGGTTTGGTTGCGGGCTGGTTCCCTATGCACCGGGCACCGCTGGCACCCTGGGCGCGCTACCCCTCTATTGGTGGGTGCGCCCGCACGGTCTCGTTGCCTTGGCCGCGACGGCGGGCGCGGTCACCGCGGCGGGTGTGTGGTCGTCATCGCGAGTGGCCAAAGCATCCGATTTGAAGGATCCGCAATTCGTTTGCGTGGACGAGGTCGCCGGCGTGCTCGTCACCTGGCTGGCGGCTCCCAGCGGTTGGAAGGGAACGCTCGCTGGCTTCGTGCTGTTTCGCATCTTCGATTGGCTCAAACCTTTTCCCGCGCGTACGCTCGAGCGATGGCCGGGCGGCCTCGGGATTGTCTGCGACGATCTGGCAGCCGGGGCGTGGGGCGCAGCTGCTCTCCTCGCCCTGCGCGCCTGCGGCCTCTTGTGATTGGGTGTGGCGAAGAACTGACCTAGTGGAGTTAGCGGTGTCGTCGATCGTACGAGGGGTTCTTTTCGTGTTCGCGACATCGATGGTGGCGCCCAACTTGGCGGACGCGAGAGCCACGCCGCCGTCCGCGAGCTCATCGGCCACGACGCCGACGCGCGCCACCACCGGTCTTCTCTGGAGCGAATTCTTCCGGGGCCCTCTCGATTGGCGCGATCCGCAGGAGCACACCTCTCTCCTGCTGGACCGCGTCTACTCGATGCAGCAAGAAGCAGGCGCTTCCTTTCTGCGGGCACGTCACGATGCAACGTCGAAGGGGGCTCCACCGGCGCTCCATTTCGGCAAGTCCTTCGAAGGGATTCCACTGCAGCAGGTGCGCCTTCTTCGCTGGCGATGGAGAGCGCGAATCCAGCCGCTCATCCAGGGCGATCCGTGGGATGACATGGCGGCAAGCGTCTACGTCGTGACGAGGGCACCCACGCTCTTGCGCAAAGGGCGCGGCTTCAAGTTCGGTTGGCTCGCGCAAGCGGGACCATCACAGACCTACCAACGCGGTTTGCTTCAGGTGCCTCTGCGGAGCGATCCACCGAGCGCCCAGTGGAAGAACGAGGAGATCGAGCTCTGCGGGCTCTACCGCCGCACGTTTGGTCCTTGCGAGGATGCGCAAATCATTTACATCGGTGTGTTGACGGATGCCGACGGCGCCAAGTCGATAGCGGAAGGCGACTACGCCGACTTCGAGATGGTCGGCACACGTTGATACGACGGTTTCAAGCCCTCTGGTCCGCCAGAAGGAACCGTTCGTCGCCTGCGCACAACGACTGGTACGCATCGCATTGCCATCACGGGATCGCGACTTAGTTTCAGCGACCGCCCGCCTCATCGCTTCTCGTTCGTCGCGTGCGATGACGCGCTCGTTTCTTGCACTGCCGCCGCCGCCATGACTGCCCCGCTGCTCTTCGAAGGCAAACTGATCGCGCTGCTCACGTCGGCCGGCGTGGCGTGTCTCTTGACGGCGTACGCCGTGCGCGTTGCACGCGTGGGCCGCATTGCAGCGGCCAGACTGGAGACGGTGCGCGGCACCGTGCTCCTCGGTCGGTACCCCATCGAGGCCTATCACTGGGCGACCCGCGGACTCGGCAGGGTGCTGTCCCGCACCGGAATTTCGCCCGACTTTCTCACCTTGCTCTCGCTCGGACTCACGCTTTTCACGGTGCCCTTCGCGGCCACGGGCCACTTCGAAGCGGCCGGTGTCATCTTGATCCTCGGGTCGAGTTTCGATGCGCTCGACGGCATCGTTGCCCGTGAGCTCGGACAGACGTCCGATGCAGGCGAAGTGCTCGATTCGGTCGTCGATCGCTACTCCGACGCGCTTGCGCTGGCGGGCCTCGGTCTTTTCTATCGTCAATCGGCGCCCAGCTTGGCCATCGTGCTGCTGGCGTTGCTCGGCTCGATGATGGTGAGCTACGTTCGCGCCAAGACCGAAAAGTTCGGGATCACGCTGCCAGCGACGCTCATGCGGCGCCCGGAACGCATCGCCTATTTGTCGGGCGCGCTTCTGCTCGGGCCGAGCTTGTCCGCCTGGATCCTGCCTCGCCAGCCCGATCACCCCCTCACCTTGGCTACGCTCGGTCTCATCGCCGTTGTGGCCAATGCATCGGCCGTGAAACTCCTCGCGCGGGCGCGCACCGAGCTACGCGGGCGGAGCACACCACGCCAATCATGATCGCCCCCGAGCAGGAAGAGCGTCGCTCGGCGAAGAGCGGGCGTCCGCCGCCGACGCGACCGCCGACGTGGGCGGTCCTCGCCGTGCTCCTGTTTTGGGGCTGGGTGATGGCGATGACCGCACGCGGCACCGTGCGCTGGGACCATGTCGCCGTCGCCGTGTTTGCAACGGTACTGGCGTTTAGCCCGCCCCCCGCAAAGCATCTCATGCGCGCCCTTCTGCCACTCGGTCTGGTGGGGCTCGCCTACGATGCGATGCGGTTCGTCGAACACGTGGGCGTCAGTGAATCGACGGTTCACGTGTGCGATCTGCGTGCCTTCGAGCTGCGTTGGTTTGGCGTGACGAGCAGCGGCGAACGCGTCACGCTGCATGACTGGCTGCAGCCTCGAGCCGCAGCGTGGCTCGACGTCGTGGCGGCCATCCCCTACGGAGCGTTCCTCGCGGTCGTGTTCGGTTACTGTCTGTATCTCTTTGCGCGCGACTTCGGGGCCCAGCAGCGCTTTGGTTGGGCGTTCCTCGCGTTGAACCTGCTCGGCTTCGCTACCTACCATCTCTATCCGGCCGCCCCGCCGTGGTACTTCCATCGCTACGGCTGCACCGTCGATCTTCACGCCGCCGCGAGCGCCGGACCGAACCTGACGCGCGTGGATGCGTGGCTCGGTGTCCCCTATTTCGCCGGATTGTACGGGCGCGCGAGCGACGTCTTCGGGGCCATGCCTTCACTGCACGTCGCTTACCCGACGTTGATGCTGGCGGTGGGGTGGCGCGTTCATGGTCCGCTCGGTCGGGCTCTTCTCGCGCTCTTTCTCGCGTGGATGTCGTTCTCCGCCGTCTACCTCGATCACCACTGGGTCATCGACGTCATCGTCGGCGCCGTCTACGCGTTCGCCGTTGCCTACGGCGCGCGGCGACTCGCATCGCTCTTCACCGAGCGCCCATTCTCCACCCGCCGTGCGTCGTTCCGCCCCGAGACCGGCCGAGCAGCGGGATGACACGGGTTTACGATAAGGTGGGGTTCGGATGCTCTTCCCGGACCCTACCCAGCTGGCCCAAAGGCAACTCGCTCGTGACCGATCCGACACATCGCGGTTCGTGGGCCTTTTCGAGCGCAAGGTAGGCCGGATGACGGCTTCGCCGCTCGCCTATTTGCGCGGCACGGCACCGCTCTTCTACGGTCTCTTGAAGAGCCACCCGGCGTTGAGAAAGGGCCCACCGGGCGAGGGGTGGCTCTGCGGGGACGCGCACCTCGAGAACTTCGGCGTGTACCGCACCACGCCGGGGTCGCGCCCAAAAGCGAGCAAGCCCACGCCCGTCGTCTTCGACGTCAACGACTTCGACGAGGCGATCATCGGACCGTGGCGTTACGACGTCCTCCGCCTGGTGACCAGCCTCATTCTCGGTGGGCGCGAGCTCGGCGCCGATGGCAAGGGAAGCATCGAACGATCGCGTCTTCTCCTCGAAACGTACGTCGATGCCGCCTTCCACGAAGGACACCTGCCAGAGGTCCCGCGTTCGGTGGGGCACCTCATCGAGAAGGTGAAGCAGCGATCGCACGTCGATCTGCTCAACCGTCGAACCAAGCCCGTCAAAGGGTCGCGCGTATTCGTGCGCGGCGATCGGTACGCGCAGTTGCCGAAGCGACTCGAGCTTCCCGCCATCCGGGCATTCGAGGCGTACGCGCGCACCATTGACGTCCGTGAGAAAGTGCCCCGACCGCTCGAGATCATCGACATCGCCTTTCGCATTGCGGGAACGGGGAGCCTCGGCAAGCTGCGTGTGGCCGTGCTGACGCGCGGAAAAGGGGGGCGCGACGGGTCTTGGATTTTCGACATGAAAGAGCAAGGCATCCCCGCCGCGGCCGTGCTGCTGCGAGAGCCCTCCCTCGACCCCGCGAGTCGCGTGCTCGCGGGTCTCGACGCGTGCGTGCCGCGCCCGCCGCGCATGGCGGGAACCACGAAGCTCGACGGATTGTCGATGTTCGCCCGCCGCCTGGCGCCGCAAGAGGACAAGCTCGACCTGGCACGCATCGCCCCCGCGGAGCTCGGCTCCATTGCCGCGTACCTCGGCTCGGTGCTCGGCCGCGCGCACCGCCGCGGCGCCAAGAAGATTCCTGCCCAGCCGTGGACGCGCGCAGAGCAAAATGCCCTTCTCGACAAAGCGGTCGTCGTGGCGGGTATTCACGAAGCGGCGTACCTCGCGATGTGCAGACTCACGTCGGGTTGACGCAGGTCAATTCATCCGACTGGAGACCGGCCGGCGCGAAGACCTCGTCATCGGCATGGGACTGCCGTGATGGTGGACCAGGCGCCACTCACCGCTCTCCTGCACGAACACGTTCGTCGCTGCGATCGTCGCGTCGGTGATGTGCTCCACGCACGTCACCAACCCCGCGCCGCCCAGCACGACCACCTTCGGATCGGTCACTTCGACGCGCGGCGCTTCGGGCGAACCCAAGATGGCGCGCCAGCTCGCCATCACGTTTTCGCGGCCGAGCAACGGCGCCCAGCCCGGGTGAATGCACGACGCAGGGTGTTCCACCGCCCAAATCTGCTCCATGGCGTGCGGGTCTCGCTCCAGGAACGCGTTGTAAAAAGCGCGATTCGCGGCGAGCACGGCGTCTTCGAGCGGAGTCGGCACGATGAGCATCCTAGCGCCAATGCGGCGGTTCTTCGCCTACCCGATCACGATCGGTCCCTTCGGCCGGGTGGGCACGTCGAGCGTGCCAGGTGCAGTCGCTCGGCGCTTTCGACTATAATGACGGGACCTTCCGAGGTTCTCGGCGCGCAATGGTCAAATACGAACCGCCTTACGTGGTCCACATGATCGAGAGCACCCTTTCCCACGTGAGCGCGGAGAAAGGCGTCGTGTATTCGAGCGGCAACCCGCAAGAAGCCGAAGCCTTCGCCTCGAGCCTCTACGACGCGGGGGGCACCGTGGTCGAAGTGCGCGATTCGCAGGGCCAGCTGGTGCGCCGATTCGCGCGGACGCGCGGCGAGCCCTCCTGATCATCCCCCCTGCATGCATTTCGTCGACACCGCAGGAGTGAAGCTCGCGTTGCGCGGCGCTTCGAGGTAGCTCTGCAGCGGCTTCGCATCGTCGATGAGATCGGCCGAGAACTGCCGGAGGTCCAGACCCTTTTCCTGGATCTCGGAACCGAGCCACGGCTGGCCGATCGCCTTGTCGAGATCGGTGGGCTCGACGGGCGCATTGCCGAGGGGCGGGATCGAAACGCAGTGGCTGCAGTTGTCCGATCGAAAATACGGAAAATAGTAGGCGAGGTTCGGCTCCACTTTGAAGGTGCGGATGAGGTGCTCCATGTCCTCTTCCCAGAGGGCATGGATCTCCGCTTCGCTCGAGCCGGGGAAAAAGCGCTGGTACGAATAGAGCGAGTAGTTGAGATCCATGCGGTACGCCACGAGGCTGAGACGGTCGCGCGGGTACTTTCGCGCGAGCGCGGTGTTCAAGAGACCGAAGTCCTTCTTGATGTCGGCGACCGGAACCGACAAGCCTCCGAGACCGTCGAGCACGGTGTCGGTGTTCCACGCTGCGCGGATCTGGTCGTGCAACTTCTGCGACGGCCCCCCGCTGTGGAAGATGGGGCCCGAATCGTTGAGCAGATATCCGCATTGCGCCTGGTCACCCATGGCTTGGCGGATGTAGTGGTAGTTGAGAATGGCGCCGGCGCCGCCCGCGCTGCACCCCGTCACCAGCATCTTCGGCACCGCGGCGAACGTCGTGCGCATCCACTCGGTCACGGCGATGCTGTTGTTGTGACCGTTGTGATGGAACGTGAGCTCGCCCGTCCCGCCCGGACCGGTGCCGCCATCCACGGCGTCGCTGCTCGTGTAGGTAATGACGTTGTTGCCGGTGTGAATATCCCCCGTGCAGTAGGGGACGAAGACCATGTTGTAGGTCTTGGCTGGATTGACATCGGTGCGGCGCAGCAGATTGAGATACTGGTACCTCGACATGTGGTCGTCGGGGATGCCGTGCGGATTGGCCGCGCCGCGGATGCCCCCCACACCGGCGCAGCTCGCGTAGTCCCAGCATGCGCCTCCCGGTTCGAAGGCGACCAGAAGGTTGTTGCTCTCGCCGGAATAGTTGACGAAAAACTTGTATTGGCTGCCGTCGCCGCACACCGTGCCCGGGATCTCGATCTTGACCCAGGTGCCGCACGCGGGTCGCGTGGGATCGCTTTGGTCGGTCGTGCACCGATCGACGGGAACCGGCGCGCTCTCGTCGGGCGAGCACGGCACGATGGGCGTGGGACCGGTAATCCCCGCGTCGTTCGAGGAGCTGCATCCGAGCGCGAACACGATCGCCGCGCATGACCCGAGAGAGAATGAGCGTCGCTTCATGGACGTCAACACTGGTCCAGGAAGTGACGCTCGCCTAGCAAATTCGTCTCGTTTCGGGTGTCCGGCACGCTCCAAGCGTGCCCCCTCTACCTCGGAAGCGCGTCAGAAGCGTCGCGCTGGCGTTATTTCAGTCCGTCGGAAACCGCCGTGATCAACGTCCCGTTCGCGTCATCGCCGCTGAGCTCCCAGATCATCGCCCCACCGAGTCCCTTGGAGCGGATGTACCCGGTTTTCTCTGCGAGCGCGGTCGGATCGTCGTAGCTCCAGAAAATCCCGTCGGTCGGATTGAAGACCCAGAACGAGCGCGTCTCGGGATGGCGGTAGGATTTGTAGCCAGCTCCCAGTGATTTCAACACGTGATAGTCCTCGATGCCCGCTTCGTACGTGCCCTGCGCACCGCCACCCGTCGCCGTTTGATAGAGCCCGTCAGCGGCGGGGCCGGCCGCAACTCCTTTCCAACCCCGTCCGTAGAACGGCAGACCCATGACCAGTTTGCTCGGTGGCGTCCCTCCGGCGAGCCACCCTTGCATGGCGTGATCGGTGTCGTATTCGAGCGCGCGCGTGGGGTCCGCGGCCGACGCGGCAAGGGGCGCGTGGAAGTTGGTGACGGTCTCCCAGGCTCCGTGCATGTCGTAGGTCATGATGTTCACGAAGTCGAGCGACGCGTGGATCTTGTCAATCTCGATCTTGGTGTATTTGTCCTTACCGGCGGGGGCCGCGATCGTCAGCAGGTAGCTCTTGCCGTCGGCAGCTCCTTGCGCGTCGAGCTGAGTGCGGAACTCGGCGAGGAGGGCGGTGAAGTTCGCGGTGTCCTCCGGGCGGTAGTTGCTGCTATTGCCCATCACCGCCGGATACTCCCAATCGATGTCGATCCCGTCGAAAATGCCGGGATGGGCGAGCCCTGCGGCGAACGCCCCCTTGATGTACATGTCCACGCAGGACTTCACCAGCGTGCGACGGGAATCGGCCGTGAGCGCAGCATCGGAGAACTTGTCCGACCAGGTCCATCCGCCAACCGAAATCAGAACTTTCAGCGCGGGATGCTTGGCCTTGAGTTTTTTCAATTGATTGAAGCTGCCGCGCAGCACGCCGGCGTCCCAGGTGTCGGCCACGCCGTCCACGCTCTTGCCGACGTCGTAGGCCTGGTCGTAGTCGGCGTAGCTGTCGCCAATGGCGCACTTGAGATCGCTGGAGATGTTGGCAAACGCATAATTGATGTGCGTGAGGCGCGCGGCCGAGCCGCTCGAATCGATGTTCTTGATGAAGTACGACCGGGCATACACGCCCCACGCCGCGAAATAACCGATGACACGCCGTGCGCCGCCGCCGCCGCCAGTGCCCGCGCTTCCGCCGCTACCGGCGCTTCCCCCCGCGCCACCTGTGCCCGCCGCGCCACCTGCGCCAGCAGCGCCGCCGCCCCCGCTCCCTCCAGCACCCGCGCTGTTTCCTCCGCTCCCCGCTGCGCCTCCGGCACCGCCTGCGCCGGCGCTACCGCCGAGACCGCCCGCGCCACCGCGCCCATCGGCGGCTGCGTCCATCGGAGGCTGTCCACCGCTGCCATCTGCGCGCGAGGCGTCGTCGCGCGATCCTCCGGCGTCCACGCTCACGCCGTCGGGCGAACCATCGCTCGTTGCTCCGGCACCTCCGCTGCCACCGGCCTCCGCTGCGGCACCGGCGCGACCGGCATTTCCACCGCCGCCGACGTCGACGGCGGCGTCGCCAGAACCTCCACCGGCGCCCGCGTGCCCGGAACCTCCGATGGGTTCGTCGCTGGACGCGGAGCAGGCCAACATCGGAAGCATCGTCAAAAGCCAGAGCGGACGCAGGAGCATGGGGGGTCTCGGGCGGACGAGTTCAAGATGCGCGCCAACGTAGAAGAAGTACCGCCATGCCGGTCTCCCACCGGCAAACGACCGCCGCCACGCGTCGGTGCGGTGAGCGGCTGGATCTGCGGGATCCACGGGAAGGCGAAGACACGTCCCCCCCTGGATCGGCGAGATCCAGGACAGCCCCCGCGTCGCCCACGCTGTGGGCTATGGTATCATCAACGAGAAATGGCCCCCCTCGAAGGCTCGTTGCCGATGCGGATCGATCGGTACGAGCTCTACGACGTCATCGCATCCGGGGGGATGGCCACGGTGCACCTCGGACGCCTCCTCGGGCCCGCCGGCTTCGGAAGGACGGTGGCCATCAAGCGGCTGCACCCGCACCTGGCCAAGGAAGCCGAGTTCGTGACGATGCTGACCGACGAGGCACGGGTCGCGGCGCGTATCGGCCACCCCAACATCGTCCCGACACTCGACATCGTGGCCTCGCAGGGCGAGCTCTTTCTGGTGATGGAGTACGTACCGGGGCTCACGCTCGCGGCGCTCATGAAAAATGCCGCTCGTGAAGGGGAGCGCGTTCCAGTGCCGATCGCCTGTGCGATCATGGCCGGGGTTCTGCGTGGCCTCGACGCGGCACACGAGGCGCGCGACGAAAGCTCCCGCCCCCTCGAGGTCGTGCATCGCGACGTGTCACCGCAGAACATTCTCGTGGGCACCGACGGTGTCGCCCGTCTGCTCGATTTCGGAATCGCCAAAGCGGTCGGGCGTCTGCACACCACGCGTGACGGTCAATTGAAAGGCAAGGTCGGCTACATGGCGCCCGAGCAGCTCAGCGCCCGCGCGGTGGATCGACGCACCGATATCTACGCCGCCTCCGTGGTTCTCTGGGAGGTCCTCACCGGCGAACGCCTCTTCGACGGCGACGATGCCGGCGCCATTTTCGGCAGCGTGCTGCAGAAAATGGTACCAGCGCCGAGCACCAAGGTCGCCGAGGTCCCCGCGGCCGTCGACATGGCCGTGCTCTCCGGGCTCGAGCGCGAGCCGAGCCGGCGTTTTGCGCGAGCACGGGAAATGGCAACCGCGATCGAGAACGGAGCGCCGCTGGCGCGCGCGTCCGAGATCGCGGAGTGGGTCGCCCAGATGGGCGAAAAGGAGCTCGCGGAACGGGCCAACGTCGTGGCCGGCATCGGGCGACCGGGCGCCGTCGCGACGGCGCGCGCGCAGGTGCAGGATTCATCGGCGGGAATTCTCATGGCCGTCGGCGAGGCGACGGCTGCGCCGCGATCGAGGCGCCGTGCGCTGTGGATCGTCGCGGCCGCCGTACTCTCGATCAGCGCGGGTGGCGTCGTCGCCCTGCAACGACGAGCGGCAAGAAGCGTGGACGTCGCTGCGCCGCTCACCCAGGTTCCCACGACCGTCACGGCAGGCACGTCCGCACCGGCAGCGTTGCCGGGCGCGGATCCAGCCGCCATCGCGACGCCGCGTCCCGCCGAAGCCGCCGACCCTTTGCCCACCAGTCCGTCGCCGGGGAAAACATCGGCAGCGGGGCGCACGAATCCGGCCGCACGGGCGCCCGCGTCCAAATCGCGCGCCGCCAAGGCGGCGGCATGTGATCCACCGTTCACCATCGATGACCAAGGCCACAAGCACTACAAGGTCGACTGCCTCTGAGCCTGCCGGCGCGATCTCGCGACCGAGCGATCGCAACGTCGGCACGACCGGGCTCGCGGGCGAGGGAGCATTTCGACGATCGTGGTAGCCATGCACGAGCGCGCACCTCTACGATAGGCGAGGCATGCACGCGAGAATCGTTGGGTACCTGGTGCTGGCGGTCGGCTTGGCGGCCGCACGCCGCGCCTTTGCCGACGACAAGCTGGCTTGCGTGCGGGCCGCCGATGCCGCGCAGGACCAGCGCACCGCTGGCAAGCTGCGGGAAGCGCGCGCGTCGCTCCACGTCTGCGCGCGCGAGGTGTGTCCGCCGCTCGTGCGTGCCGATTGCACCCAGTGGCTCTCCGAGGTGGAAATCAGCATGCCGACCATCGTCATCCGCGGGCAAAGCGCCCGCGGAGAGGATCTTTCCGACGTGCAGGTCGACCTCGATGGCCGGCGCATCGCCGACAAGTTGGAAGGGCTACCGATCGAAGTCGACCCGGGTCCCCACGTGCTCACCTGGCGCAGCGCCGGCAAGGTCGCGCGTCAGGAAATCGTGGTCCACACCGCCGAGAAAAACAGGACCGTGACGCTGCGGGTCGAACCTGTCGACGCGCTCGATGTCGTCCCGGCGTCGGGCGCATCGACGTCCGAAAATCGCTTTCGACCCGGCGCCGCGGCGTGGATCTTCGCCGGCGTCGCCGTCGCGGGAGCGGCGAGCTTCGGATATTTCGGCACGCTCGGCAGCTCCGAGGTCCGCGACATGCGCAGCGAGTGCGCGGGACACTGCCCCGCGAGCCGCGTGGACGCCGCCTACGAGAAGCTTCTCGTCGGCGATCTGTCGCTCGGCGTGGCCGTCGTGTCAGCAGGCATCGCGACCTACTTTTTCTGGAGCGCCGCCCGGTCAGCGAAAGCGGGGCCGGTGCGCGAGGTAAGTGTCTCGCCGGTTGCCGGCGGTTGGGCCGCCCTCTGGGTCGAGCGTTTTTGAGCCCTCGTAGGATGGGCAAACTCTCCATGACGAGAGCAGCTCGTGCCGCCTCGGCGTCTTTCGCTCGATGGTGGCCCGGTCTCGCCGCCGCCTTGACCGCCGGCTGCTTGCTGACGACGTCGCTGGATGGTCTCGAGGGCCCTCCCCTCTTGCCCGAGGGCGGCGCACCCGAGGGCGGCGGCAGCGAGGCTGGGTCGGAGGGGGGGCCTGATGCGAGCGCGGAGGGCGGCGCCGACACGGAGGCGGGAGGCGGCTCCAACGACGATGGCAGCGCTGTCGATGATCGGACCCTCCTCGACGGCACTGCCGATACCGGCGACGGCGCGAAGGGCCCCTTCCCGGTGGTCACCAAAATCGGCGGCGTGTTACGCGGAATTGCCACGCACGACACCGACATCTATTGGGTCCAGAGCGATCTCAGTGCGGGCATCGTTCACGCGCCCAAGACCGGCGGGACGCCCATGTTCTTCCACGTCACCCCCTATGCCTTCGACGTCGCCGTCGACGCCGACTACGTCTACTGGTCGACGGGCAAAGGAGCCTTCGGCAACGAGGTCTTTCGCAAGCCTCTCCGGTCGACCGTGCCGAGCAGCGAAGTCGTCCTTTTTCCCGGAGCCCGTGAGACGCTCTATCTGGCCCTCGGCACTGCCGGGCGCATCTTCGTGACGGGCGGCGACGCCGTCACCGTTGGGTCCTCGGTCGACGCTGGCACCAGCTACGTCATGTACATGGAGCAACCAGGTGCGGCGGGGATCGCCGTGGGCAGCACGAACCTTTTCTGGAGCGTCACCGCCGGCATCGTTCGCGGCGTCGAGACGGGTCCGCCGCCGCTCGAGCCGATCTACACAGCCGGCATGCCCGGCGAGGTCGGGGGGATCGCCACCGACGACCAGGAGATTTACTGGATCGCGTCCGACGGTGCCGTTCGTGCGTTGGCGCTCAACAATCCCGTCGCTGTGCCGCCTCGGGAAGTGTGTCGTGCGACCGGGGCCATCAGCGACGCCAGCGTCGATGCGCGTCCGGACGACGCGGGAAATGCCGCCGTGACCGACATCGCCATCGACGATCAGTGGGTCTACTTCACCGAGCCTTTCATCGGTCAGATCAGCAAGTGCCTCAAGCGATGAGCGGCTATCCGCCGGTGCGCCCCGCTTGGCGCGCGCGGAGCAACTGGAAATAACGGCGCGCAATGCCCGATGCCTGCGCGGCTCGTGTGGCATCTCCCTGGTGCCGGTCGAGCACGGCCTGCACGTAGCGACGCTCGAAGTCGTCGACCACGAGCTCCCGCGAGCGCGACAGCGGAAGGCCGAGCTTGATCACGCGGGCGATGACGTCGTCGCCGGGTAGCAGCGCGTTCGGCGGCGGAGGGTGCGAACCCGCGGTGGCGCTTCCCTGCCGCACTTCCAATGGTGCGTGAGCCAGATCGCCGAGCGCCAGCCGGCGAGCGACGGCGTTATGCAGCTCGCGGATGTTGCCCGGCCAGTCGTGGTTTTCGAGCCGAACCAGCAAGTCGTAGGGCAGAGGACCGTCGCCACCGAGCCGCTCCCAGAAGTGTCGCGCCAAGAGCGCGATGTCGCCCCGACGCTGCCGCAGCGGAGGGAGCTCGATCCGCGCCACTGCGAGACGGTAAAAGAGGTCGTCACGGAAGCGCCCCGCCTGAATCTCCTTGTCGAGATCGCGGCGCGTCGCCGCCATGACCCGCACGTCGACGCTGATCCAGCGACTGCCTCCCAGCGGCCTCACCTCGGCCCGCTCGATGGCCCGCAGCAACTTGGGCTGCAGCGCGACGTCGAGGTCCCCCACCTCGTCGATGAGGAGCGTGCCGCCGTTGGCTTCCTGGAAAAGCCCCTTGTTGGCGGCGATGGCACCGGTGAACGCGCCGCGCTCGTGCCCGAAGAGGGTCGCTTCGATCAGGTTGGCGGGAACCGCCGTGCAATCGAAGACGACGAAGGGGCCGCTCGCGCGCGCGCTCCGTTCGTGGAGTGATTCCGCCAGGAGCTCCTTGCCGGTCCCCGTCTCCCCCTCGATGACGAGGGGCACGTCGGAAGCCGCGAGGCGCTCGCAGAGCGGATAGAGGCGCCGCATCTCGGGACTGGCCCCGATGACCCGACCGAACGAATCGACCGCCGGCACCGCCACGAGGGAGGGCGCCAACCGCGTGACCCGCAGAACGCTGTCGCCGAGACGAATCAGCTCGGCCTGCCCGTCCACCAGGACCTCGACGAAACGCACCCCGCTCACGAGCGTGCCATTGGTGGAGCCGAGATCGGTCAACCGGAGCGCGTCGCCTGCGATGTCGAGCGCGAGATGCCGGCGCGAAACCTTGGGGTCCTTGAGACAGAGCTGGCAGATGGCACTCTTGCCGACCAGAGCCCGTGAAGGCTGCGAGCCATCGATGGTCAGCGACGCTCCGGTGTCCGGCCCCTCCACGACCTGCACGACGAACGAAGCGAGCTTCTCCGGCGGAAGCTGCCGCATCGGAGACATGATGGTCGAAAGATCGTCGGCTTTTTTTCCTTTCTGGTCGGTCACGGCGTTCGGCCGCTAGCATAGCTCGGCCGAGCCGCCGGAGGCCCCCCAATGAGCTCCGCGGAGCTTTCGAGCCGAATGGTACGATGCGCGTCGACGAACATGGCTACCAGGCGATCCATTTCAACGTGCACCTTCGCTGTCCCTCTCCTCGTCGTGCTGGGCGGGGGATGCCGCGACGCGGGAAGGTCCACCGGCGCCGGTCCGGTGAGCGTTCCCACGTCCGTCGACGCAGAGACGCCGGCGAGCTCCGCGAAGATGGCGTTCATCGACGACGATTACCCGCGCGCGCTCCAGCAAGCGAAGGCCAGCGGTAAGCCGCTCTTCGCCGACACCTGGGCCATCTGGTGTCACAGCTGCATGAGCATGAAGGAGTTCGTTCTGCCGGCACCGGAGATGCAAGCGCTGGCCAATACTTTTGTCTGGCTCTCGATCGACTCGGAGAAAGCCGAGAACGCCGACTTCCTCGAGCGGTTCCCCACCACATCGATCCCGACGCTGTGGGTCATCGACCCGGTGAGCGAGCGCCCTCTCCTCAAATGGGTCGGGGCGGCCACGGCCCCGGAGTTGGTTACTTTGCTGGACGACGCGTCCCGCGCGCGAACCGAGACCACGCTCGGCGACGCGGCGACCGCTGCGCTGCGCGGTGATCGGGCAGCGGCCGCCGGCAAGTCCGACGAAGCGGTGACCGCGTACCGCGAGGCCCTCGCCAAGGGTCCCCTCGTCTGGGCGCGCCGCCCGCGCGTCATCGAGGCACTCTCGCTGAAACTGCTCGACGTCGAACGCTACGCCGAATGCGTCGAGCTCGCGGCCACGGAAATGCCGCGCCTTCCCATGGGGACGCCCGTCGCCAACCTCGCCATGAACGGTCTGAGCGCGGCGGCGAGCCTTCCCGCCGGGTCACCGGCACTGCAACATGTTCCATTGCTGCTCGGCGAAGCGACACGGATCGTCGAAGACAAGTCGGAAGCGATGCTGATCGACGATCGATCGGGCATTTTCAAAGCCCTGGTCGCCGCGCTCGCGGATCGTCCGGCCGAAGCGAAAAGGCTGGCTCGATCCTGGGCCAAGCTGCTGGAAGGCGCGGCCGCCATGGCCAGGAGCCCCGAGAGCCGCGCGGTATGGGACCCGCACCGGCTGGAGGCGTACATCGCCCTCGGCGAAGTGGAGAGTGCCGTCACCATGCTCGAGCAAAGCGAGCGCGATTTTCCCGATGACTACAATCCTCCGTTTCGCTTGGGGCGCGCCTACTTCGAGCTGCACCGGTACGAACCGGCGCTCCTGGAAGTGACGCGCGCGCTCCAGCGCGCCAACGGGCCGCGCAAGCTACGCATCCTCATGCTCGAGGCGGACATCCTCGAGGCGATGCAAGATCGTCCCGGCGCTCGGCGCGCGATCGGGGAGGCAGTGGCGTTTGCGAACCAGCTGCGTCTTCCCCCCAGCTACCGAAAACTCAAAGACGTGCTCGCCAAGCGCTACGCGGCGTTGGAGTAAGCTGCCTTCAATCGATACGTCATCCCGCCCTCGGCGGCGAAAGGCGTTCCACGAAAGCGCCGAGCACGCTGCCGAAGACAAGGTGCGCCAGGACCATCGACGTCGGGCGCAGCGGTCGATCGCGGTGCGGCGCTCGCATGATTCCGAGCGCTGGAATCCAGCCGGAATAGTTGACCGCCCAGACGGCCGCACCGTAGCTGGCCCCGAGCAGCGACGATCGCGCCGTTCCGCGCCGGCCCCCGTGCAGCAAGCCGAAGAGGGCGCCGGAGGCGATTCCGAATCCCCAATGAGCCAAGAGCGTCGCCGCGTTCTCCGCCTCGCGCGACGTCCCGAGGATGCCGCCCCTCCGCCGAAGTGCGCGCACGATTTTCTTGGGGGGAGGTTCGCCCAGAAGGCCGAGTTTCTTCTCGACCAGCATCGCCGCGCTCATCGCCAAGGTCGCCACCGCGCCGCCCACGGCACCGAGCGCGGTGGAACGAAGCCGCCCTCCCCGTCCGCTCTCTACGGCGTCCAGCCGCTGCAGCGCACTTCGCGCGGGTCCATTGAGGACCTCGCCCGTCGGTGCGAACCGTGAGCCGTGGCAGCGGCAATCCCAACTCTTGGCGTCGCTGTTCCAGTGCACGACGCATCCGAGATGGGTGCAAACGGCGGAGCGTTCGTGCAGCGCACCCTCGTCATCGCGATAGAGCGCGATCTTGCGCACGCCCCGCTGGATGACGGCGCCCTCGCCGGCCGCCAGCGCTTTCTCGGATCGAGCGGGGTGGGGTGCCAGCCATTGCGCGTACTCCTCCACGACTTCCAGGTTGTCGCGCACGTATTCACGTGCGGCGCGGATCCGTTTGCGCGCTGGGTCGTAGATGGACTCCCATGGATTTTCGCGGCCGGCGACGAGATCGGCGATCAACACGCCGGCCAGGGCTCCGTGCGTCATTCCGTGGCCCGAGTCTCCCGTGCACAGGTAAACGTTGCGTTCACCGGTCGGATCGCGGCCAATCAAGGCCAGATGATCGAACGGTTCGAGGACCTGGCCCGACCATCGGAAGAGAACTTCTCCCGCCGTGGGAAACCGCTCGCGCGCCCAGGCTTCCAGCCGCTGGTAACGCAGGACCGCGTCGTCGGCCGTTCCGGTGCGCTGGTCCTCGCCCCCCACGATGAGCGACGCGAGGCCATGAGCGTCGGGCTCGACCCTCACGTAGTGATAAGGGTCCAACGTGTCCCAGTAGAGCGCATCGGGAACGGCGCCGCTCCGGATCCGGAGCGCGATGGCGTACGTGCGATAGGGGGCCTGTTTCGAATGGATGGCCACGCGCAGATGAAAAGGGCTGTTGGTGGCGACGACCACCGCGCTCGCACGCACCACCATCCCTTCGCTCGTGCGAACCATCGGAGAGCTGCCCCCTGTCACCTCGGTCACACGGGTCTGCGTATAGATCGCTGCGCCCGAACGCTCCATGGCCGCAGCCAGCCCCGTCAGGTAGCGAAGCGGATGAATCCGGCCCTGGTTCGGAAAGACGAGACACGAACCGGTATCGAAGCCGTCGAGCGGCGCGCGCGCGACGCGGGCGACGCCGCGAAAACCGACCCTCTTGGCTGCGTCGAGCTCCTCCTCGAGGAGCGTGTCCTTCTGGCCAGGTCCAAGGAAGAGGTAGCCGTCGAGCCGCGCGAAGCCACAGTCGATCGACTCTCTTCGCACATTCGCTTCGATCTCGTCGATAGCGCGCGCGTGGCTCTCGTAAGCGAGACGTGCTCCCTCTTGGCCGAACACGCGTTCGAGCTCCGAAAAACGATCGTCCAGCGCGCTCGCCAAGTGCGCCGTGGTTTGTGCGGTTTCGCCGGCGGCGAGGTCGTGTGCGTCGAGGACGATGACCTGCCGCCCTTCACGGGCCAGGTTGTAAGCGACGCTGAGACCGGCCATGCCGGCTCCGATCACGCACACATCGCAGCGGGCGTCTCGAACGAGACGGGTGCGGGTCGAAAGAGGGTGTGCTTTCCAGAGCGACTCGGTCGATTCGACGGCGTCCACGGCACGCGACGGTGCAAGAACGATTCCCCTTCGCGCCGTGCAACTCCTTTCCTCTCCTGGGATCTGCTCGGACCTAGGACCGGTCTGCCTTGCACCGCTTCACCCCCTTCCGATGCTACTCAACGGAGAGGCGACGGCGGGGGCGTGGCCGGACCCTCGGCCCCGGCTACCTCACTGCATGCGCATTCCGACCGCCACCTATCGCCTTCAATTCACCGCCGCGTTCGGCTTCGATGCCGGGCAGCGGGCCGTGGATTATCTCGCGACGCTCGGCATCAGCGACGTCTATAGCTCCCCCATTTGCACTGCGCGCGCAGGGAGCAACCATGGGTACGACGTGGTGTCCCACGAAGACGTGAGCCCCGAGCTCGGCGGCGAAGACGCGTTTCGAGCCTTGGGGCTCGAGCTGCGCCGGCGAAACATGGGCATCCTCCTCGACGTCGTGCCCAACCATATGTGCGTCGCCGACGACGCCAACTGGCGCTGGGGCGACGTACTCGAGAATGGACCGAGCGCGCCGTCGGCGCGGTTCTTCGATATCGATTGGCGGCCACCCAAGCCCGAGCTCGCGGGGCGCGTCCTTTTGCCGATCTTGCCCGACCAGTTCGGCAGCGTGGTCGTCGACGGACAGTTCACGCCCGTCTACGGCGCGAGCGGCTTCGCCCTGCGGTATGCCGATCGTCGCCTTCCGCTGGCGCCCAAGTCATGGCTGCGCCTTCTCGAGCCGGCCCTCGGAAGGTTGCGCGAGACGCTCGGCGACGTGCACGCCGACGTGCTCGAGCTGGAGAGCGTGGTCCGCGCGCTCCAGCGTCTCCCCGCGCGCACCGAAACGAGCCCCGATCGATTGCAAGAGCGGCAGCACGAGCTTCCCATCATCAAAAATCGCCTCTTCGCCCTCTACCAACGCAACGCCGACTTTCGTGGCACGATCGAGGAGGTCCTCCTGCGCGTGCGCGGACGCAAGGGGGAGCCGGCGAGCTTCGAGGACCTCGCTGGCTTGCTCTCCGATCAGGCCTACCGCCTCAGCTTCTGGCGCGTCGCGCTGCACGAGATCAACTATCGCCGCTTCTTCGACGTCAACGATCTGGCCGCCATTCGCGTGGAGGACCCCGAAGTCTTCGCCGCCGTGCACATCCTTCCGCTTCGTTTGGCCAAAGAGGGCCTCATCACCGGGCTGCGCATCGATCACGTCGATGGTCTCTACGATCCGCTCCGCTACCTGCGTGAGCTGCAGCAAAGCTGGCAAGCTGCGACGACGGACGCCACCGAAGCGTACGTCGTCGTCGAGAAGATCCTGGCCCGCGACGAACGAATTCCTGCCGAGTGGCCGGTGGCAGGGACCACGGGGTACGAGTTCATGAACCTGGTCACGGGTGTGCTGGTGGACGTGCCGCGCGTTTGGCGCTTGCATCGCTTGTCGGAGCGACTCGGCGGCGAGGACCAGACGTTTGCCGACGTGATCTACGAATGCAAAAAGCTGATCCTCCAGACCACGCTGGTGGCCGAGCTCGGCGTCTTGGCCCGCCAGCTCGATCGCATCTCCGAGCAGCACATGTTCACGCGCGACTTCACGCGCCTCAGCTTGCAGGACGCCCTGGCCGAAGTCATCGCTTGTTTTCCGGTCTATCGCACCTACGTGCGCCCCGACCAAGCGAGCGTCGATAGCACCGACCGCGATGTCATCGAGCGCGCCCTGCGCGACGCGCGACGGCGCAATCCCGTGACCCACGAAAGCGTATTCGACTTCATCGGCCAGGTCCTCTTGCTCGACGCGCCCGACGGTCTCCAAGAGAATCAGCGCCGCGATCGCCGTCACTTCGTGATGAAGTTCCAGCAGGTGACGGGGCCGGTCATGGCCAAGGGCGTGGAAGACACCGCCTTTTATCGCTATTTCCCGCTGGCTGCTCTCGAGGAAGTGGGCGGGCACCCGGAGTCGATGGGAACGTCGCTCGCGCAGTTCCACCGCAAGATGGTGGAACGCGCCGAACACGCTCGCCGCGCGCTCTCGGCCACCGACACCCACGATGCCAAGCGCAGCGAAGACGCCCGCGCGCGCCTGTCGGTTCTCTCCGAGATCTCCGAGGAGTGGGAAAAGGCCGTCGACCGTTTTCGCGAGCTGAACCGCGGGATGCGCGTCGAAATGCCCGGCTTCCTCGCCCCTGACGACCACGACGAATATCTCTTTTATCAGTCCGTGCTCAGCATCTGGCCACCAGGCATCGACTCCCCTCCCGCTGATCTCGTGGAGCGCGTATCGTCCTACATGATGAAGGCCATTCACGAGGCCAAGCGACATTCGAGCTGGATCAACCCGAGCCGCCCCTACGACGACGGTGTGGCGGCCTTCGTGACCGGAGCCCTCGACCGCCAGCGGTCCGGCCCGTTCCTGGACGCGCTGGGCGCGCTGCGACGCCGCATCGAGCTTCCCGGTCTTTGGAACTCGCTCAGCCAGACGGTGCTGAAAATTGCCGCGCCCGGCGTGCCCGATTTTTACCAGGGATCCGAGTCGTGGGCTTTTCATCTCGTCGATCCCGACAACCGGGGGCTCATCGATTTCGACGAAAGGCAGCGTATTTTGACCGAAGTCGTGCGAAGTTTCGAGCACGCGCCGACGGGCACCATCGACACCCTCCTCGCCCATCCCCACGACGGGCGCATCAAGATGCTCGTCACGACGTTGGCGCTTCGTCACCGCCGCCGGTGCGCCGACTTGATGAACGCCGGATCGTACCTACCTCTCGAAGCCACAGGGCAGCGCGCAGCGCAGATCGTTGCTTTCCTGCGGAAGAGAGACCATCAAGCCGCCATCATTTTGACCGGTCGTTTCTTCACGCGCCTCGGCGAGGCGGCCTCTCTTCCCACCGGCAAAACATGGGGCGATACCGTCGTGACCGTGCCCGCCGATTGGCGCGGACGATCGGTCCGGGACGCCTTCACCCAGGAGACCTTTCGCTTGACCGGCAGCGACGGCACTTCCATCGACGTCGCCCACGCCTTTGCCCATCTACCCGTAGCCATGCTCGAGGTTCTTCCGTGACCGATCGTGAGATTCACCCCGGCAAACCTTTTCCTCGCGGCGCGTCGTATGACGGCATGGGGGTAAACTTCGCCATTTACTCGCGTGTAGCGACGCGGGTCGAGGTTTGTCTCTTCGACGCGAACGAACCAAGTCGCGAGACACAACGTTTCGACCTTCCGGAAACGACCGACTTCGTATGGCACGGCTATGTCCCCGGGCTCGAGCCCGGCGCGCTCTACGGCTTTCGCGTGCACGGCCCCTATGCGCCCACCCAGGGCCATCGCTGCAACCCCAACAAGCTTCTCGTCGACCCTTACGCCAAGGCACTCCACGGCGACGTCGATTGGCGCGGGCCCGTCCTCGGGTACAAGGTTTCCGATCCCGAGAAGGATCTCTCTTTCGACGATCAGGACAGCGCGGCCAGCGTTCCCAAAGGTGTCGTCGTCAGCGATTTTTTCGACTGGACGGGGGATCTTCCGCCCGACACGCCCTGGCGCCGCACGGTGATCTACGAGCTTCACGTCCGGGGCTTCACCAAGCTCCATCCCGACATCCCCGAGGAGTTGCGCGGGACCTACGCCGGGCTCGCTCACCCTGCCGCCATCCGTCACCTCCAGGAGCTGGGCGTTACCGCCGTCGAGCTCATGCCGGTCCACGAATTTCCGGATGATGGCTTTCTCGAGGATCGTCTCCTTCGTAACTACTGGGGGTACAACACCCTCGGCTTCTTCGCGCCGAAGCAACGCTACGCGAGCCGACCGAGCCCGGGCGCGCAGGTCAACGAATTCAAGGCCATGGTGAAGGCGCTCCATGCCGCCGGCATCGAGGTGATCCTCGACGTGGTCTACAACCACACCTGCGAGGGCAACCACCTCGGCCCCACCCTCGGCCTGCGCGGTATCGACAATGCCAGCTACTACTGGCTCATGCCCGACGCGCGGCACAATCTCGACTTTACCGGCACGGGCAATAGCATCAACGCCTCCAACATCGAGGCCGCTCGGCTCATCGTGGATTCCGTGCGCTACTGGGTGACGCAGATGCACGTCGACGGCTTTCGCTTCGACTTGGCGACTACCCTGGGCCGGACCGGCCAAGGCGAGTTCGATCGTCACTCGGCCCTCTTTCAGATCATCGGGCAGGACCCGGTGCTGTCGCGCACCAAGCTCATCGCCGAACCGTGGGATCTCGGGCTCGGCGGGTACCAGGTGGGCAATTTTCCGCCCCCGTGGCGGGAGTGGAACGGTCCCTATCGCGATGCCCTGCGGCGCTATTGGAAAGGCGATCACAACCAGGCTTCCGAGCTCGGCTATCGTCTTTCGGGCTCGGCCGATCTCTACCAGGGCGAACGCTCGCAAACGCAAGCCGTCAACTTCATCACCGTTCACGACGGCTTCACGCTCCACGATCTCGTCAGCTACAACGGCAAACACAATGAAGCGAACGGCGAGAACAACCGCGACGGCGCCGACGACAACCATTCCTGGAACCACGGCGTGGAGGGGGAAACCGACGACCAGGGCATCATCGCCTTGCGCGAGCGCCAGAAGCGAAACCTGCTTACTTCGCTCTTCTTTTCGCAAGGGGTCCCCATGCTCCTCGCCGGCGACGAAATGGGACGCACGCAAGGAGGCAACAACAACGCCTACTGTCAGGACAACGAGATTTCATGGCTCGATTGGCAGCTCGACGACCGCCAGAAAGCTCTTCTCGATTTCACTCACCGCCTGATCGCGCTCCGCCAAAAACTGGCTGTTTTGCAGCGGCATCGCTTCTGCGCCGGCGACTTCGTGTGGGACTCCTGCTCCAAGGATCTGCTCTGGCTTCGCCCTGACGGCGGCGAAATGAACGCCCGCGACTGGCAAAGGCCCTGGCTTTCGGCCCTCGCCTTCGCGATGGGCGGCGACGCCATTCCCATGCTCGACGAACGGGGCGCCCGGATGGTCGGCGACGGCCTGCTCGTGCTGATGAATGCTTCGGCGGAAGCCATTCGTTTCAAGCTTCCCGCCGGCCAGTGGTTGCTCGAATGCGACACCAACGCCGCCACGAGAGAGCCGGGGGCAGAGTGTTTGAACGAATACGTGGTGGCCGATCGGTCGATGGTCGTGCTGCGGCAGCCGCTTACGGCCGAGGCACAGCGGTCGATGCCGACGAGCGAGCGGCGCGCCCTGTCGACCGCGGGCACGCGAGGAACGTTGGATCGGGCCGTCGCATCCGGCAAGCGAAGAGCCGGGGTGCTGGTTCCCCTCTTCTCCTTGCGCAGCAAAGGAAACTGGGGGATTGGCGATGTCAGCGATGTGGCCCGCTTTGCGGCGTGGGCGCATCGCGCTGGGTTCTCGGTGCTGCAGGTGCTTCCGATCAACGCCGTATCGGGGCTCGACGCCAGCCCCTATGCGGCCATCTCCGCTTACGCCATCGACCCCATCTACCTCGCGCTCGACGATTGCGAAGACTTCATCGCCGCGGGCGGGCGCGGCGCCTTGTCTCCGGCGGCGCGCAGCGAGATCGATGCTCTGGCCGGCTCTCCGCGTGTCCTCTGGGGGCGGGTGCGCGCGCTGAAGCGCGAGGCCAGCATCCTCGCGTTCGATCGATTCTTGCGCGACGAGTGGCGTTCTCTCAGCCCACGCGCCCGCGAGCTCATGAGCTTCATGAAGGAGCATCGTTCGTGGCTCGATCACTATGCGCTCTTCTCTACGCTTCATGACGAGCAGCTCAAGTCGTGGCTCGATTGGCCGCTCGGCCTGCGCGATCGCACGCCCGATGCCCTGGTCGAGGTCCGCCGCAACCACGAAGAAACGCTGCTGCGGAAAGCCTGGGAGCAATGGCAACTCGACCGGCAATGGCGGGCCGCGCGTCACCAGGCGAGTGAAGCCGGCGTCGATCTGATGGGAGATCTCCCTTTTACCGTGGCCATGGATTCGGCGGACGTGTGGGCCAATCGATCCATCTTTCGCACCGATCTGCGCGTCGGTGCCCCCCCGGACGAGCTCTCCCCCACGGGTCAGGATTGGGGAATGCCCGTCTACGACTGGGTCGCACTGCAGCGATCGGACTTTGCCTGGCTGCGCTCCCGCGTGGCGCGCGCCGGAGAGCTCTTCAGCCTCTATCGCGTCGATCACGTCATCGGCTTCTATCGCACCTTTTTTCGTTCCTCCGATGGCCATACCACCGGCTTCACGCCGCAAGACGAGGGAGCGCAGGTGCGGCTCGGCGAGACGGTCATGCGCCTCATGTGTCGCTTCGGCGAGGTCGTCGCGGAGGACCTGGGAACGGTTCCCGCCTTCTTGCGACCATCGCTCGAGAAGCTCGGGGTGCCAGGGTATCGCGTGCTGCGCTGGGAAAAAGAGGGCGAAACTTACCACGACCCGGCGAGCTGGCCGACCCTCTCCATCGGCACCAATGCCACCCACGACACCGAGACCAGCGCCCAATGGTACGACGAGCTCTCGGTCGAGAAGCGACGCGCGTTTCTCCGCTTGCCCGGCTTGGCCGGCATCGAGCCAGAACGCGGTTTCGATGATGGCGTGCGCGACGCGCTACTCAAGTTGATTTACAGCGCCCCCTCCACGTTGGTCGTCGTTCCGTTCCAGGACGCGATGGGCTCGCGCGAACGTATCAACGTGCCCGGCACGCTCAGCGAGGACAACTGGAGCTATCGCATGGCCATGGATATCGAAGCCTTGCTCGCCGACGAAGCATCCGCCGCGCGTCTATCCGCGCTGGCAGCGGAAACCGATCGCGCGGCACCCTAGCCCCGCCGATCAGCGGCGCGCCACCACGACGCGCGCCGCGTCGCCGACGCGGAATCGCGGCAGCTCGACGTGAAAGCGCGCTGCCCAATCGCTGGTGCAGGTCATGCGAAAGACCTACGTCCCCAAAGGCGCCAGGAGCGCCACCACCGACGCCGTTTGACTGGGTTGAACTTGCTTCATACATCGCGCGCCGGAGGATTAGGGTGGCGTTCCCCAGACGGGAACGCCGTCCTTTTGGACCGTCAAGGCGCAGCTCGTGAACTTGCTCTCACATTGCGGCCCCGGGCAGTCGTTCCATTGCGATTGCGTGCCGCCCGCGGTCGCGGCGTACGAGTAGTCGTTGGTCTGCGTCAGGCTGCGGGCGTAGCCGACGTCGTGAAAGCCTACCTCGACTTGCACGAAGTCGCCGGCCGCGAGCAAACCGAGCGCGGGAGCAAACGCCATCGTGAGATAGGTATCGGCGTTGGGTTTGGCCGGCCAGGCGCGCAGGGAGGTCAGGATGCCGTCGCTAAAGTCCGTCTTCTTGTTCGAGCAACACGTATCGGTATAGAAGACCTCAATCTCCGCGGCAGGAGGCAGCTCGTTGGTGAAGTAATAACGGACCTCGAGGGAGCTCATCGCCAGCGCAGCACCGGTCGCGTTCTCGACCTTGACGATGTAGTTGATGTCGGTGCTGGAGGCCGCTGTACGCAGGTTCCAGTAGTAGAGCCGCAGCGGCGAAAGCGGTTCGCACCTTCCACCGCCGCCGGCATCCGAAGCGTCGGCTGGGCGCGACGTACCGTCGACGAGGGTCGATCCGGAGTCGAGTGGCGGATCGGATCCGACTTCGGCCGCCATCGGCGCGCAGCCCGAGAGCACCAGCACCCACGATGCGAAGCGCCTCACGCGCGCCTCGCCGCCCGCGGCTTCGGTTCAGGGGCCGAGGACGGCTCGTACTTCGGACGCATGAGGGCTCCTCGGAAACGCGTGCAGAAAAGCTTCTCCTCGCTTCCGGGCGAGCTCGTTTTGACCCGATGTCACGAGCGCTCGCACGGCCAGGGCTTCGCGCTCCTCGGCGAGGGCACCATTCGGAAACTCGGCCCGCGCGCGATCGAGCATACGCAAGGCGAGGGCGGCATCGCCGGCCAACAACGTCTTTCGGACGGCCAAAACGGCGGCGCTTTCTTCGCGCAACCGACTCGCGCTGCGCGATTCTGCCGGAGCTTCCCGCGCGCGCGCCTCGTCGTCGCTCGGACCAACGGCGGCAGACGACGGTCGCGGGCTGGCGGTGCGCGGTTTCGGCAGGGGCACGGAAACCGGGGCCTTCGTTTCGCGGATCGGCGCGCCCGCATTCTCCTCGCGAGGAGCCCTGGATTCGACCGCCGGCGGCACGTCGCGTGCGGGCGCTACGCGTGCGACCGTCGCCACGGCGGCGGGCTCGGAAGAGGAGCGAAGCGTTGCCACGCCGAGCCCGGCGCCCCCCACGAGCGCGACGGCGAGGACGCCCTTCGCCGTCACCGAGCCTATCAGTGCCGAAAATGCCCCCTTGGTGGCGCCCGCGCTCCCCAGCGCTCCCGCTGCCTCGCTCGCCGCGCCGATGCCCACGGCCCCCGTCGCCACACCGAGCCAGACCCGTCTGCGCAGTGCGTTCGGTAAGGCGGCCCTTCGCCCTGCATCGAGAAGCTCGCGTTCCTCGAACGTGGCGCCTCCCCCTTCGTCCAACCATCGTTTGGGATCGTTCATGGCTTACTCGCTACGCGCAAAAAAGGTGTTTGCTCGGCGGCCCGACGACGCGCGACCGCCGCGCGGAACACCGCGCGGGCGAGCCGCAGACGGCTGTAGGCGGTGCCGAGCGGTATCCCGAGCGCCTCGCTGATCTCGCTGCCGGTCATGCTTTCGATTTCGAACAAGACGAACACGAGCCGTTGCTCTTCTTCCATGTTGGCGAGGATGGCGTCGAGCTCCGCCAGTCGCTGTCGATGCTCCAGGCGAGCACCCATGTCGGCCCGTTCGTCCGGCTCCTGGCTCACGAGGGCGGCATCGATCACCTCGTACCGCTCGTGCGCACGGCGCCGCCGGTCCCGCGCGACGCTGCGACAAATGGTGAAAAGCCAGGTCTTCATGGAGCAGCGTGCTTCGAACCCCGGCAACGTCCGATGAACGGCGAGAAAGACCTCTTGCATGGCATCGGCCACGTCGCGAGCGGGCATGCCGAGCGCGCGGAGAGTGCGGAAGACGAAGTCCGCGTAGAGCTCGTAGATACGTTCGACGGTCATGCTCGCGATGGTTTGGTGGAGCGCCCCTCTTGGGTTAGAGGGACGGCGGTCCGTCGGCCATCACTTCAATTGAACAGCTTACCAAAGCCGCACATCGAGAACGAGGTCCGCCACCCCCGCCACCGGGCTCGATTCATAGGCCGTGCCGACATATCCGACAGAAAATGACTGTTTGCGCGCCGGTACGACCACGAGCGACCGCGCGCCGAGGCGCAGGCGCGGACCGACCGCGAAGTCAGCCCGGAGCCCAGCGCCCATGGCCAGCCATGTCAGGGAAGCCGAGGACGTCACGGGGTATTCCGCCCCTGCCCCCTGCAACGCCCCCGCCATGAACTGCACCGAAGGGCCCAGCTTGAATCTTTCCCCTGTCAGTGAACGAAAAACGCCCAGCTCGAGAAACCACAACCTCACTTCGACCGCGCCGATGCCGAGGGGACTCTCTTGCGGACCCATCACCGCGGCTCCGATCTCGAGAAGGGTGAGAGGACCGAGGGACGCCTCGACCCCACCGCCGGCCATCCAGCCGGGCCCTCCCACGATGCCGGCGCCCGCTCCGAAGCGACCCGAGAGCCAGACCGCCAACCATCGCGGCTCTTTCTCGGGCGCCTCGCGCGCGACCGGCGGACGCGACGCGGGGTCGAGAAGCAACGCCGTAGCGACGGCAACGGCATCGGCCAGCGGTTCGCAAGTGGGGCTCTCGTCGCGCAGGACGCGCTCACCTTCCCGCGATCCCGTCAGCTGCAACTTCGCTTGGTAGGCGTTTCCCGCCCGCGAGAAATCCGCGCGAAGAGTGGTGGCCGCGCTCTCCACCGCGACGAGGGGGCTCCCGGTGATGCGCTCGACCCTGGCGGCAAGGTGTTCGGTGTCCGGACAATCGCGCGCGTCAGAGGCGCGCGAGACGACAATCGCCGCCGAGAGCTGAGCCACCAGGAGGTGGGAAAGCATACGAGCAAGCTATCGAACCCTCGAAAGAGCGCAAGCGCGGCGCCCTCTTCACTGCGGAGCCTGCTCGCGTCGACGAAAGGCCTACTCTCTCACATGATGAGGCGCTAGAGAATCGCCGTCGAGGCAGGAGAAGCTTTTCGATGAACCGGTTGCCCCTTTCCTACGCGGAGATCCGCGAGCGCTACGTCAATCGCGCCCGCCCTTTGCCGGAAGCGATCGAGCGCGCGCTGCGATCCGATCCGCGACCCTCGGCGAAAGCGATTCTCCACGCCGTCGATCGGCGGCGGCGCGAGCGTCGCGCGGAAGGCCAGAGGCTGCGCGGAATTCTCCGCTACGAGCGCGAGCTCTGGGCGGCGGGTATCGTGCGCGTGGCAGGCATCGACGAAGCGGGAATGAGCCCTCTGGCGGGTCCGGTGGCCGCGGCTGCGGTCGTCTTTCCACCCGGACTCCGTCTCCCCGGCGTGGACGACTCCAAGAAGCTCGATGAAAAAGAGCGCGACCGCCTGGCCCCGGTCATCCGCGAAAATGCACTGGCGTGGGCAGTCGCGTTCGTCGAAGCGGACGAGATCGATCGCATCAACATCTATTGGGCGGGCCTTCTGGCCATGCAACGGGCCGTGGAGGCGCTCACCGTCGTGCCCCAGCATCTCTTGATCGACGGCCGGCGGCTCCGCGATCTGACGATCGCCCAGCAGCGCATCGACAAAGGAGACGAGAAAAGTCTCAGCATCGCGGCAGCCTCGATCCTCGCCAAGACGGCACGCGATGCGCGCATGCTGGAGTTCGACACGCGCTACCCTGCTTACGGCTTTGCGCGCCACAAGGGGTACCCGGTCCGCGCGCACGTGGAGAGCCTTCGCCTTCACGGCGCCTGTCCCATCCACCGCCAGTCGTTTGCGCCCGTGCGCGAGGTCCTCGGGCTGCCGCCGCTGCCCCCCTGGCCGGTGCGGACGAGCTTGCTGCCCTGAAGCCCCCAGCAGGGGACGTCCTTTGGCCCAAAATGACAAAAGGTTGGCACGGGGGAACCTGCCCTGACAGGACACGCAGCTCTAGAGTTCTCGTCATGATGCCCTCGCCCCAGATCGAAGTACGCAATCTGCGATTCGACATCAGCGACGAGGTGCCGCGCTACTGGCATGGTGGACGACGCGCGGTCACCCTCTTCTTCGACAACCTCTCCATCTTTTTTCCGGCCGGCGAACGGTTTTTCATCGCGGCCGTCAGGGCGCAGGCCAAAGAGGTGCACGACGAGCAGCTCCTCGCGCAGGTCCGCGCCTTCTGCGCGCAAGAGGGGATCCATGGTCGCGAGCACATCCGCTTCAACGACATGCTTCGGGGTCAGGGTTATCCGGTGGAAGCGATGGAACAGCGCGTGGAGCGTCTTCTGGCGCGGGTCACGCGAAGGACAACGCCGAGCGCCCGGCTCGCGGCGACCAGCGCGCTCGAACACTTCACCGCGCTCCTTGCGCATTTTCTGCTGAGCAACGACCGCCTCCTCGACGGCGCTCATCCGGTCATGGCCGCGCTGTGGCGCTGGCACGCGGCCGAGGAAAACGAGCACAAAGCCGTTGCCTTCGACGTGTATCGCCAGACAGGGCGCGGCTACCTGGAACGGGCGGGGGCGATGGTCATCGCCACGGTGATCTTCTGGGCCAAGGTGATGGAGCACCAGATCCGCCTCATGTGGGCCGACGGCGTGCTTTTTTCTGCACGGGAGTGGTTCGGGCTCTTCCGTTTTCTGTTCATCGCTCCGGGCCGGTTCACGACCCTCATCCGGCCCTATTTCCAATATTACCGGCCGAGCTTTCATCCGTGGCAACACGACAACCGCGAGCTCCTCGAAGCGTGGAAAGCGAAGCTCGCGGCGTCGCCCTTTTACGAGCAGGGCCTTGGCGACCGCGCGTCGCCGAGCTGTTCCGCCTAGGGGCAGTACCTCGATTTGGCCGCGGAAAGGGCGGCGCCACAGAACATATCGCCCGACGGAAGGGCGAGGTCGTAGATCGTTCTGCACTCCATCTTGAGCGCGTCGGTCGCGGCGACGTTGCAGCACGCGAGAAGGTCGGCGCACGTGCCGCCGCCCGTCGTGCCACCGGTGCCTCCGGTGCCCCCGCCTCCCGTGCCGGCACCACCCGTGCCGCCGGTTCCGCCACCACCGGTGCCGCCCGTGCCGCCACCACCGGTGCCGCCTGAACCGCCGGTGCCGCCCGTACCCCCTTGGCAGGGAATCTTCAGGAGACAGGAGAGGATCTCCCCGCACGGCTTGTCGTAACATGCCCTCGTCGCGGCATTGACTTCAGTCTGGTTGGTGCATGTGCCGCCGCCACCCGCGCCACCGTCGCGCGGGTTGCACGTGGTCTCGCAGTCGATCGTCGGACCACCGGCGTCCGCAAAGCATGCCTGGAACTTGCTGCACCCTTGCTTGCAGATGGCCACCGGGTCTTCGCTGTCGTCGTCGCCACCACAAGCGGCCCAGAGCATCACACCGGCAAAAGCCAGAGCTACGGGACGGACGAGAGCGTGCATGGGGCGTCTCCTAGGTCGGGAGTCAATTGTAGGGTGAGTCAATTCTGCCCACGATCGCAGCTTCGGATTTTTCGTCAAGAAGAAAGCACCACGCGGGCTCGCCCCGATGGGAACGCTGGCGGGGCAACTTTCGGGCACCCTTGCGGAGGTGCGCCGCGCAATCGGTCCGGGCACGCCGTTCGCATGGTTGCCGACGTGGTTGGCGACGGCGTGCAGATCGGAATCTCGGGTTGGAGCTACCCCGGCTGGCGCGGCGTTTTTTACCCTCCTGGTCTTACGCACAAGCAAGAGCTCGCCTTTGCCAGCCAGAGCGTCGACACGATCGAAATCAACGGCTCTTTCTATTCGCTCCTTCGACCGGAGAGCGTGAAACGCTGGCGCGACCAAACACCGAGCGACTTCGTCTTTTCGCTCAAGGGGAGCCGTTTTATCACCCACATGAAACGCCTTTCCAACGTCGAGACGCCGCTCGCCAACTTCTATGCGTCCGGCGTCCTGGCCTTCGGTGAAAAGCTGGGGCCGATTCTCTGGCAATTGCCGCCCAGTTTTCACTTCGATGCCGACCGCTTGTCTTCGTTTTTCGACCTTCTACCGAGAACCACCAGCGACGCTGCCCGGTTGGCCCGCCGACACGATCACCGCCTGAAGGGGCGCTCGTACACGACGGCACCTTCCCATTTGCCGCTTCGCTATGCGCTGGAGGTTCGTCACCCGAGCTTTCAGGATCCGGCGTTCTTTGCGTTGCTGAGGCGACACGAAGTGGCGCTCTGCATTGCGGACACCGCCCAACGGTACCCCGACTTCGACGAGGTGACGGCCGACTTCGTCTACGTGCGTTTGCATGGCGCGACGAAGCTGTACCAGAGTGGCTACGCGCGCCGAACGCTCGAGCGGTGGGCGGCGCGCATCGACCGCTGGCGCGAACGGAATGCCCACGAGGTGTTCGTGTACTTCGACAACGACGCCAAGGTGCGTGCCCCCTTCGATGCTCGCACCCTCATGGGCATGGTGCATCCTCAGAGCGCGACGACCCGGACGCGCGAGAGGAGCCAAGGGCACGATATTGGTAAACGCCCTCGCGAACGCTTTGCTACCCTGGGACGATGATCATGACACTTGCTTTCTCGAGGTGCTCGACTCTCGGCGTGCTCTCGGCTCGTTGGACCGTGCGAACGTTCGCCGTGTGGCTCGTTTGGGTAGCCGCCTGCAGCTCCGACAATTCCCCGAAGTATCCCGACACCAACTCCTTCTGCAACGCGCGCGGGCAAGCCGAATGCAGCACCGAAGTCATTATGCACTGCGCCGCGCCGAACGCGACGCGATGCATCTCCCAACGACAAGCGGCGTGCGTGACCGCCGTGCCCGTCGGCACTTCGTACAACCCGAACGGCGCCGAGGCGTGCCTGCGCGCCGTGGGTGCGGCGTACGGCGACGCCGTGATTTCGACCCTGGAAAATCGAGACATGGCCGAGGCTTGCGCGACCGTGTTCGACGGCCCGGGCGCGGCCAACAGCACGTGCCAGAAAAACATCGATTGCAAAGCAAGCGCGGGACTTCGCTGCGTGCCCGCCGGCGGTTCCTCGAGCGGGACGTGCCAAATCCCCCAGCGCGTGCAAGGAGGCGGCTCGTGTAATTCGCCGAGCCAGCTCTGCATCGACGGCTTTCATTGTGGCTTCACCCAGCATTGCGACATCAACAGTCAGGTCGGAGAGCTTTGCAACGATACGCTCCCCTGCGACGAAGCTGCGCGGTGTACCGCTTCCGGTCGCTGCGAGAAGAAATTCGACGACGGTACCGCGTGCACGAGCGCCGGCGAGTGTCTGCACGACATCTGCTTGCGCGGCGCGATGGCGGCCCAGGGCATCTGCGCGTCGCAAATCACGATCGCACCGAACGAGCCCTTCTGTATCGATGCTCGCTGATCGCGCGTCGGCGCGAGCGATCAGCGCGTCTGGGGCAAAAGGTAGCTGAACGCGCGATCTGTCGTCATGATAGCTTGCAAGTAACCGAACGGCGGCGAGGCGCGTCGCTTCTTCGCGTGCACGATTTTCAACCGCCGGAGGTGGCCGATGTTTCTCGATTCGTTGCTTAGGACGAGCTCGGTCGCCCTGCCTGTCGCCGTGCTGATGTCGATGTCCAGCAGCGCACGCGCCGCTGCTATCACCTCCACGGCGTGCGGCTCCGCTTCCGCGGCTTGGAACGCCCCCGACGGCGCGCTCGTACTCTCGCGATCCCAAGGACCCGTCGGGGGCACGCTCTCTGGCGTCGGCGAGTACCGCACCCACTCCATGCTCGCTCACGGAAATGGCTGGGTGACGCACGCAACGATGTTTTCACCCACCACGACCAGCTGGCCGACCTATTGCAGCTCGCCGCTCGATGCCAACGAGCTCCGTGACGGGTACCCCGGCGCGTCCCTCGTCCAGCCCGGCGCGATCTACGCGTTTCTCTATGGCGGGGGTTCCTCCGTCGAGCACATCGGTTACCAGCGAAGCTGCAACTCCGACCGATGTCCCAACGACGACGGCAGCGACATTGCCAACTGGCTGTGGAATTCGTCGCCCTACGAATGGGTCGTTTCGCGCGAGGACCCGGGCCAAGGTCTTTACCGGCTCCTCATGGGAACGCCGCCTCGGGCCACGAACTATTCGCTTTTTCAATATCGCGCCATCGAAGATCTCAACTTCGGCAGCGTGGCTTGGAACAACGGCGCCGTCTGCTCCACGTTCCTTGCCTATGCCCAATACATGGCCGACAAGCGTCCGGTGACGGCGTATACGTACCCGCACGACGCGATTCTCAGTGCAATGAACGGCTTGATGGGCGCCGTGGAGAGCGATTGCCGCGACGGGATCGGCTTTTGGAAGAACATCGCCGTCAACATCACGTGCCTCGAGAACATCTGTGACGATGCGGCACGTCAGGTCGCCAACTGCATGGCCGTCGGGCGCTGCGATACCGACGACGATGGATCCAGCAACACCTTCGCGAGTGTCCGCGATGATCCGAGCTCGACCGCGATCTCGATCAGTCCCGACCGCCTCGGAGGTTGGAGCGGGCACCCCTGGGACGGCTATTCGGACGGGAGCGGTGTGAGCGTCTGGGCCGCCGATACGCAGCAAGCCCTGCAGTGGAACTCGGCCGGAAACGTCTACGGCTGTTGGTATTGAGGGAGGATGAAGGACCGGGCCGTCAAAGGGGCACTGCTCCTCGCGCTCGTTTGCCTCGGCACCTGCGCGGTGCTGCGATCGCGCCAACCCGGATCGCCCATGGCTCCCTCCCCACCGGCGCCAGTCGACATGGCCGCGGCGCCGTCTCGAACCACGCAAGAAAACCCTGTCTCGCGACCGCCCCCGGGCACCAAGCCGATCATCGATTCCATCACCGTCGAGAAAGAGGAAGTGTGCGAAGGGGAGGAGAACCTGGTCACGGTGCAGGCCCACACGCCGGACGGCAATGACGCGTTCCTTCATTGCCAGGTGGGGCCCACGAGCGGCTCACCCGTCGCGGTGCGGTCGTACTTGGACGACCGCGGCCGTCCCACGGCGCACCGGGTCAGCGTCTTCGGAAAGAACAATGCCGTCACCACGGTCGAGGTCCCGTCCTTTCGGGTCAAGCCATGCGCCGCCTCCGCGGCCGTCGTGGTGGAGCATCGTCTGCGCGCGAACACGGTCGCGGAGTTCGACTTCGACGTTCGCATCGTGAGCGCGGGATCCCAGGGCGCCGACGGCGCGGCGGACGCTTCGTTTCGGCCGCGCGGATTTGCCTGGTCTTTCGGCGATGGCACGCACCAAGACGGACCTCTGCCCCACGCGACCCACAGTTTCGCGGATCGCGCACAGGACACGCTCTACGCGCAGTTCCTCGTGACGGTCGAGGTGCTCGGCGAAGACGCGCGCGTGCTGCGAGGGCGCCACGCGGTCGAACTCTTGAACCCCGCTTTCGAAGCCTTTGCTTACAAGGGGGTCGTTCTTCTGTTTGCCGATCTCGACCCGCGTTTTCCCGTGCTTTCCGCGGAGGGCACCGTCGATCAGCGCGTTCGGCTCTGGCACGCGCGTCCCGACTCCGTCGCGATCACCAAGGCGACGGTCATGACGAGGTATGCCGCCCACGGAGCGCGATCCGCTCCCGCGTACCCGCCGGTCAGCTCCGTGCTCGGCGCGACCGAGATTCCGCCGGGCCGAGGGCTCGAAGTGCGCGTCATCCTCGATTCACGCGTCGAGCCAGATACCCTTTCGCGGGACTACATGCTGGAAGGTCGCACGCGCGACGGTCATCCAGTGCGCGGCAGTTTCTCGGTCATGAAGCCACCCCCCCTTCCGAGCAAAGAACGGCACGACCCCATTTCCGATCCCGTTCTGCTCGCCAAGGTGAAGATGGCGCGCGAAATGCTGCACCGCGACTACGTGACCGACGAGGATATCGGAGCGCTCGAGCGTGCTGGGAAGTTCGATGGTCTCCACATCGACGCCAAAGCCCCCGCTCCGCCCGCTTCGCCATCGTTGCCGGCGCGCCCTTTCAAACGGTGAACGCGTATCGCCATCGGAACGTTCGACCTTCCGCCCTTCGGCCGACCTGCCGAACGCGGAGCGGAGATGGGACGGAAAGACCGCCGGCACGGCGGCTGCAAGTACCCGAGACAGCGTGCATTCGTGCACGCTACGCACAGACCTGACGGCGCCAGGCGAATCCCCCCCCAGAGGACTCATGAACAACGTCACCAATAGCGAGAAAAAATCGGTCGTACTCGTCGGAATCGATTTCTTGGCTCTGTCCAAAGAGCTTCTCGCGCATGCCGCGGAGCTCGCCGTATCTGCAGATAGCGAACTCCACGTGATCCACGTGCTTCCCAACGACGACGTCGACGCCGTGCAAGGAGAACGCGCGATGGGAGTGGTCAATCTCGCCGCGGCTGCCCAGTCGAGGCTCGAGAAACTGGCGGCGGATCTCCCACCTTCCGTCATGCGCATCTTTCTGCATCTCGCCGCCGGCAATGCCGATATCGAGATCGCACAGCTCGCCAGCGACATCAGCGCCGATCTCGTCGTGGTCGGCACGCGCGGCCGCTCTGGCCTCGACCGTCTCGTGGGCGGTTCGGTGGCGGAGAGCCTCCTTCATCTCGCCCCCTGTCCGGTCATGGTCTATCGGCCCAAGTCGGTCCCGGCCTGGGAACAGATCGTCCCGCCGTGCCCGGATTGTCTCGAGGTGCAGCGTGAAACGCAACGCGGGCGCCTCTGGTGTGAGCACCATTCCGAGCGACATCCTCGGGCCCACACCTATCGGGAATCACCCCCGAGCTACGGCGTGGGGTCGCAGACCTTCCGCTGAGCCAGCGAGCGCGCTCGCACCTCGTTCGACGCCACACCACGGTGCCAGCGGGAGGGATCGAATCAGCTCTTGGACGCACTCGGCGTCAATGATCCGGTCGCGAACCTCGTCAAGCTGGCGACGACGTCGATCAACTCACCTGGTTCGATGGGCTTCGCCAGGTGCATCGAATAGCCGGCATTGAGCGCGCGGCGCCTGTCCTCGGTGCGGGCATACGCGCTCAATGCAGCGGCGGGCACGCCGCCGCCACGGTCGGCGGGCAATGCGCGAATTTGGCGGATGAGATCGTACCCGTCCTGCCCCGGCATCCCGATGTCGGAGATGAGCACGTTGGGGACGCGGCGGTCGAAAGCGACCAGGGCTGCGTCCACGTCGCCGGCCGTATCGACTTCGGCCCCGCAGGTTTCGAGCACGGTCCGGATCAAGTCGCGGGCGTCCTCGTGATCGTCCACGACGAGCACATGGATGCCTTGGAGGTTGTGCTGCTTGGGCATTGGCCGAGGGGCATTGTCATTCGTGACCGACGAGGAGGCGGTGGCCGCCACCGCGCCGAGCGGCAGCGTGACCATGAACGTCGCCCCGCGCCCTTCCCCCTCGCTGCGCACGGCGATCTGACCGCCGTGCAGCTCGACGAGGCGGCGCGCGATGGCAAGACCCAAACCGAGGCCGCCGCGCGCGCGGCTGGATGTCGCATCCTCCTGTCGAAACGGGTCGAAAATGTAAGGGAGGAAGGCGGGGGCGATCCCCCGTCCCGAATCGGTAACGCGGATTTCGGCGGCAGAGTCGACGCGCTGCAAGACCACCTCCACCCGGCCGTCGCGAGGGGTGAACTTCACCGCATTGCTCAGCAAGTTCCAAACGACCTGCTGCAGGCGCACGGGATCTCCGGCGAGAACGGCCGCGTTCATATCGAGCAAGGGTGTGATGCGGATGTTCTTTGCTTCTGCCGCCGGCCTGATGGACTCGATGGCCGATTGCAGCACGGTCGTCAGGTCCACCGTTTGTCTGTCGACTCGCAGCCTTCCACTCACGACCCGCGACATGTCGAGCAGGTCGTCGATGAGCTCCGCCATGGCGACCGCATTTCTGTCGATCGTCTCGAGCGCACGACTTTTTCTCGTTTGATCGAGCATGGGAGACGCCAGGAGCTTGACCCAGCCCATGATGGCGGTGAGCGGCGTACGCAGCTCGTGACTCACCGTCGCGAGAAATTCGTCTTTGGCCTGGTTTGCCAGATCGGCGCTCTTGCGCGCTCGCTTTTCGGCGGCATAGAGACGCGCGTTGTCGATGGCCACGGCGCATCGTTGCCCCAGCACTTCGGCGAATTCGAGATCGTCCTGCGAATAGTGGCGGTTGGCGTCGGCGTATACGAAGGTCATCGCACCGAGCACTCTTCCGCGGGCGACCAGGGGAACGATCATCGCCGAGCGCAGGCGAAGCTCGCGCAAGATGCGCAGATGCTCCTGGTCGCGCGCGGCAGCGTCGATGAGCTCCTCGCTTACTTCCGCGTAAAGCTCGGAGCGGCCCGTTCGCATGACGTTGGCCACGCCCGTGCTGGCCTGGGGATCGGGGGGGTACTTTTGCCCCAGCTCGCGCGCGAACTGAACCTTGTTGGGATCGGCGTGGGCGACCGCCAACTGTTTGGTGCGCTGCTGACCGTCTTCCAGCACGTCGACCGCGCACCAGTCGGCGACTTCCGGAACGGCGAGCTGGGCGACTCGTGCCAGCGTCGTCTCGTAGTCGAGTGACTCCGATAGCGCTGCTGCTGCTTGTGCCAAGAACGTGCGGCGAATCTCTTCGCGCCGCCTTACGCTGGCGTCCCGGAAGACGAGGACCACGCCGTCGATGCTCTGGTCTCGTCCACGAATCGGTGCGCCGCTGTCCTCGATGGGAACTTCGCTCTTCCGATCGCGAGCGAGCAGCACGGTGTGGTTCGCCAGACCGACGACGGCGCCCTCGCGCAGCACCTTGTCGACCGGACTCTCCACCTCTTGGCGAGTGTGCTCGTTGACGATGGGGAAGATTTCCGTGAGGGCCCTCCCGCGAGCTTCGGATTCGGTCCAGCCGGTCAACCTTTCGGCAACCGGATTCATGAGCACCACGCAACCCTTCGTGTCGGTCGCGATGACGGCGTCCCCGATGCTGCGCAGCGTCGTCTCCAGCGAGCCTTTCAAATGCTCGGCAGTGGCCCGTGCCGCGCGTTCGGCCTCCAGCCGCTCCGCGCGGCGCAACGCTTCTGCGCAATGGTGACAGAACGTTTGTACGAATTCGCGTTCCTCGTTCGAAAACGCGCGCGGCGCGAAAAAGCCCATTCCGAGAAGGCCGAAGGGCCGTCCCTCGGCGATCAGCGGGACACTCCAGAAAGCGCGCGCTCGCGGACCCTCCGCCTTCTGGTTGGCCAATGCCGGGTAGAGAGCAACGTAGTCGGCGTCCGATTCAGCCCACAGCGCCGTGCCATTGACGACCGTGGACAAGACGGGATTGCCGGATTCGGGGCCGATACGGCGGATGCGATCGACAATCTGAGCGTTGGCACCGCGATCGCCGATGAGCGTCAGCACCTTCGTTCCTTCGTCGAACGAATAAATCGTGCAGGTGTCGGCCCCCGCCGCCCTCATGCCGCGCTCCAAGACGACCGCGACGACCTCCGAGCGCGTGAGCACTTTGGAGAGGGCCGTCGCCAACTCTCCGAGCGCCACCAACCAATGCCGCGTCAGAGCCTCGCGCAATTGGAATTGCGCGCGCTGAAAGGCCTGGGCGGCTTGGCTGGCGAGCGTGCCCATGACCGCGCGCTCCTCCGCATCGAACGTCCGGGGCTCGCTGAAACGGAATGCCACCACCGCGATGACTTTCCCCTCCACGATGAGCGGCAGCGCGGCAGCTGCGGAGGTGACACCCTCCAGTCGTTCCGCGACGCGTGGATAGCGCCGCTCGTACTCCGCTGCGCTCTCGATCCATTCCGGTTGACCTGATCGGAAGACCTTGGCCGTGGGCAGATCGGCGTCGGGTGGAAAAGTCCGGTACCGGTCCATGACGCGATCGGCAATGCCCGAATGGGCGATGACTTCGATCATCCCGTCGGGTCGCGGACGAGCGAAGACACCCGTGGACGCTTGCAGCGCGTCCACGCCCTGGCGAACCATGACGTCCGCGACCTCCTCTGCCGTTCGAGCGCCGGTCAGAGCGGCGGCAAGGGCCAGGATCCGTTTCAAGGAATGCCTCGCCAGAGATTCGTTTGCGGCTCCATCGAATGAACACCCTATTCTTAGCTCGTCCGGGGTTCAAAAAGCGGCAAACACGACACTGCTGCGCCGCTTGGCCCCCCTTCGGTCATCCGGCGTCTGCGAAGAATGATGTTGGTCCGACTTTGGTCGGAAGTATCGCCGACAGACGTGCTCGCATCTTACGAGCGAAAAGTAGTGTCAGCGAACCGGACCGAAGCCTCTCGAGCGCGACCGCCGCCCTCCCATAGTTCCGCAACCGTATGAGCCCATTGCAGAAAGCAGAGCAAGCCCACTCCGGCGAATCTTCCGGACGCGCGCCCGACCCTTACGAAGCCAAGCGCGCGGTGGACGAGCGCGTCGCTCGCGAGCGCATCGTCGAGCTGCAAGCGATCACGGCTGCCTTGAGCGAGGCCCTCCTGCCGGCCGATGTTGCTGACATCGTAGCGAACCAGATGGCAGCGATGCTGGGGGCCGTTCAGGCGCTGGTCGCCTTGCCGAACGACGTCGGCACGCATCTCCGCGTCTTCAGCTCGTCGGGACTCAGCGCGGATGCGGTCGAGCGATTCGGCGAGTTTTCGATCGACGCTGATTTTCCCGCGGCCGCGGCATTTCGCGCGGGGTGCTCCTCGTGGATTCACTCCAAGGATGAACTGTTTCGCCTGCACCCTGGGCTGCCGGCCACCAAGGAAGCGGTGGAGATCGAGAGTACGGCCTGCGTTCCTCTCTTCGTGAAAGGTCAGACGCTCGGCGTGGTTGCGTTCGGCTTCAGTGCGCCGCGCACCTTCGATCCCGAAGAGCGGGCCACCACCGAGGATCTTGCCAAGCAGACGGCGCTGGCGCTCGAGCGCGCCCGTCTCTACGACGCGGAGCGCACCGCTCGCCATGAGGCCGAACAGCGCGGGCGTGAGATGGAGATGCTCTTTCGCCTCGCCGAGACGACGGCCAACGCGCGCGAGCTCGATGCCTGTTGTCGGGAGGCTTTGCTCGCGGTCAGGGACGTTTTCGCCATCGAGCGCGCTTCCATTTTGCTGTTCGATGAGTCGGGGGTCATGCGGTTCCGTGCTTGGCACGGTCTGTCGGATGGGTACCGCCAGGCGGTGGACGGTCATTCGCCATGGGCGAGAGACGCCATCGACGCGCGCCCGATCTTCGTCGCCGACGCCGAGCGGAACGAGAGCACGGCCAAGTACCGGCCCGTCTTCGCCGCGGAGGGCATCCGGGCCGTCGGCTTCATTCCCATCATCGGAGACGGCCGTCTGCTCGGCAAATTCATGATCTACTCGAACACGCCGAGGGCTTTTTCCTTCCACGAGGAGCACTTGGCAACGACCATCGCCTCGCACATCGCGCAGGCCGTCTCGCGACTGCAGGCGCTCGAGGCCGAGCGAGCGACGTCACGACGCCTCGAGAGCCTGGCGCGCGTGTCCCGAAGCTTCGTCGAGGCGGGCCTCGAGATGCAGCGTCTCGTGGACGCGATCGTCCTCGAGCTCGGCAAAACTTTCGATGGGTCGGCCGGCCTTTCGCTCGTCTCGGAGAGGGACGAAATGTTGCGGCCGATGGCATTTTATCACCCCGATGAAGAGGCACGCCGACTCTTCCACGAGGTCAATCTCCAATGCCCGCTGCGTATCGGTGAAGGCATTTCGGGAGCAGTCGCCCTGACCGGGCAGAGCTTGTTGATTCGCTCCATCGATCCGGCAGAGCTGAAGAGTCGAACGACCCCCGACTTCCACGCTCTCTTGGAGCGGTTTCCCGTCCATAGCCTCCTCTGCGTCCCTCTCCGGTTCGGCAACCGCATCATCGGCATTCTGCAGGCCGCCCGCATCCGGCCCGCCTTTCCGTACGCGCCCGACGATCTCGCCTTGTGCGAAGAGCTCGCCGATCGGGCGGCCCTCGCTCTTACGAATGCCCGTCTTTTCGAGCAAGCCGAAAAGGCCAAACAGTCCCGCGAGGACGTGCTGGCCGTCGTTTCGCACGATTTGCGCAATCCGCTCGGTGCCATTCTGCTCAGCGCGGCGAGCGCGCTGAGACTGGAGCTGACGGACAAGAAAGCTCCTCGCCTGCGCAAGAACCTCGCCACCATTCACCGATCCGCCGAGCGCATGTCACGGCTCTTGGCCGACCTCGTCGACTTCGCCACCGTGCAGAGCGGTAGGCTCGCCATCGAACCCGTGCTTTTCGAACCCTCCGAGGTGGTGGAAGCTATCTTGGAAATGTTCGTCTCTCTGGCCGGCGAGCGAAACATTGGCCTCGACTCGGACATCGAGGGCAATCTGCCCTTGATTCACGCCGACAAAGATCGCTTGATTCAGGCGCTCGCCAACTTGACTTCCAACGCCGTCAAGGTAACGGCAAGTGGTGGGCACGTCCGCGTAGGCGTGCGTGCGCGCCCCAATGCGTTGATCTTCGCCGTCGAGGACACCGGCCCCGGCATCGGCGCGGAAGAGCTGCCGCACATTTTCGAGCGCTACTGGCGGGGAAGGCAAGCCGGTTATCGCGGCACCGGACTCGGCCTCACCATTGCCAAAGGCATCGTCGAGGCGCACGGCGGCCGTATCGGCGCGGAGAGCACCCTCGGCGTAGGGAGCACTTTCTCTTTCTCCCTGCCCTGTAAAGTCGGCTAACTCGCATCACGGCGGTGTAGCCGCACCTCGCTGAAATGACCGAAAGGCCTCTTGACACGGCTGTTCCGTCAAAAGCCCGATGGGCTCGGGAGAGCAACGCATAATTTGTAACGTCATGTCCGAGTGGAACTCGACTCCCACCCACACGTCCCACGAATCGCGTGAGCTCTCCGCGCCGACGCACGTCGTCGGCGTGGGTGCATCGGCCGGCGGGCTCGAACCGCTGGAATGCTTCTTCGAGAACCTTCCCAACCGCACCGGAATGGCGTTCGTCGTCATTCAACACTTGTCGCCCGACTTCAAGAGCTTGATGGACGAGCTCTTGGCCCGTCGCACCGACCTTCCGATTCTTCTCGTCGAAAACGGGATGCCGGTCGAGCCCGATCACATCTATCTGATTCCGCCGAAAAAGGAGATGATCATCTCCGGCGGGCGACTGCTCTTGAGTGAGCGGAGTCGCGAACAGGAACTCACGCTGCCGATCGACGTTTTCTTCCGGTCGTTGGCTCAGGATTGCAGGGCGCGCGGCGTGGCCATCGTCCTTTCCGGTGGCGGGAGCGACGGCTCGCGCGGCATTCGTGACGTCCACGAGGCCGGTGGTCTCGTCCTCGTTCAGAGCATCCAGACCGCGCAGTTCGACAGCATGCCGAGGTCCGCGATCGACGCCGGCGTCGTCGACCTGGTACTGCCTCCCGAAGAGATGCCCCAGGCGCTGCTCAAACATGCCGCCATGGCAGCCGCGGAAGCGGACGGGCAACAGTCGAATCGCCGAGCCATCCCCCAGCTGACCGGTCTTGCCGTCGTTCACCGGATGCTGCAAGACGAGTTCGGGCTCGACTTCACTCACTACAAGCCGAGCACCGTCACCCGGCGCATCGAGCGGCGCCTCGCCCTGGCCCGCTCGCTGGACATCGAGGAGTACATCGAGCGCCTCAAGCACGACCACGACGAGCTCGACGTGCTCTACCGCGACCTTCTCATCGGGGTGACGCGCTTCTTCCGCGACGAAAAGGCGTTCGACATGCTCGAGAAGCAGGTGCTCCCCGAGCTTTTGGAGAAGACGCCCCAGAATTCGCCGGTTCGCTTGTGGGTTGCCGGCTGCGCGACCGGGGAAGAAGCCTACTCCTTCGCCATCGTCCTTTCTGATCTCATGGCCAAGCGCGGCGAGCGCCCGGTCAAGATCTTTGCCACCGACGTCCACCGAGGCTCGCTCGAGCGCGCGGCGCGCGCCATCTACGACGACCAGACGCTGGCCAATGTTTCGGAAGAGCGGCTCGATCGTTACTTTCTACGCGCGGGGGAATCGTACCAGGTCGTGCCTGATCTGCGGCAGATGGTGGTCTTCGCGCAGCACAACGTCATCAAAGACGCGCCCTTCACGCGCATCAATCTCGTCAGTTGCCGCAATCTGCTCATCTACTTGCAGCCTCCGGCGCAGCAGAAGGTCCTGTCGTTCTTCCATTTCGCGCTCAATCGCGAGGGCATTCTCCTCCTCGGGCCGAGCGAGAGCACCAATCCCTTCCCGCGTGGCTTCGAGATGATCGACAAGCAGTGGCAGCTCTATCGCAAGCACAGCGACGTGCGGACGCCGGTCGACGCGCGGTTACAACCGCTGACTCGCGCCGATGCCCGCGGCGCCGCTGCCCCTCTGCCGTCGGCCGCCGGGCGCTACTCTTTGTCGCAGCTTCTCGGGACCTACGACGCCGTACTCGATGAAGTCATGCCGCCCAGCCTTCTCGTCGGCGAGCGCGGCGAGCTGATTCACGCTTTCGCCGGCGCGAGCAGCTTCTTGCGGCTGCGCGACGGCCGGCAAGGGCTCGACGTCCTCGAGCTCGTCGATGACGAGCTCAAGATGGTTCTCATCGGCGGATTGAAGCGCGCCCTCAACGAACCGTCGGCCATCGTTTTCAAGGGGGTACGCATCGGCGCGAAGGGCGAGGAACGCGCCTACAAAGTTTCCATCCGCCGCATCGGCCGGCGCACCCTGTCCGCTCACCTTCTCGTCTCTTTCGAGCCCGTGGAGGAGGCGGAGCGCGAACGCGTGAAGCCCGAGACGGAGATCGACCTCGATCAAACCTCACGCGAGCGACTCACGTCCCTCGAGGTCGAGCTCAGTCGCACCAAGGAGAGCCTGCAGGCGGCCATCGAGGAGCGCGGAGCCAGCAACGAAGAGCTGCAAGCCTCCAACGAGGAGCTGCAGGCCTCCAACGAAGAGCTGCAGAGCACCAACGAAGAGCTGCAGAGCGTCAACGAGGAGCTCTATACGGTCAACGCGGAATACCAGCGCAAGATCAGCGAGCTGACCGAGCTCGCCAACGACATGGATAACCTCCTGTCGAGCACGGAGGTGGGCACCATCTTTCTCGATCGCGAGCTCAAGATTCGCAAGTTTACTCCGCAGATCGCCGACACCTTCGACCTGGTCCCACACGACATCGGCCGCCCTATCGACACATTTGCCCACCGGCTCGATCATCCGGAGCTCGTCGACGATCTCCGGCGCGTGGTCTCCGGCGGCGAAAGGGTGGAGCGCGAGCTCGACGAAGTGCGCGGCCGTGCCTTTTTCTTGCGCATTTTGCCCTATCGCGCGCGGGGGACGGTGGAGGGCGTCGTCCTCACGCTCATCGACGTGAGCGGTCTCAAGGCCGCCGAGGATGCTCTTTTCCACGAGCGGTATTTGCTCAATAGTCTGCTCGCCAGCATCCCCGACGCCATCTACTTCAAGGATGCACGAGGAAAATTCATCCGCGCCAACCACGCCATGGCGGCGCGGCTCGGACTCAAGGACCCGAGCGATGCGGTCGGCAAAACCGCCCTCGATCTGCCCGATACCGAGACGGCGCTCGCCCTCCACCGGCAGGACGAAGACGTGCTCAAGTCCGGGCAGGCACAGCTTTACAAGCTGGAGCAGCGCGTACTGCCCGACGGTCACGAGGTTTGGGACCTCGTGACCCGGCTGCTGCTTCGCGACGGAAATAACCGCGTGGTGGGCATCGCCGCGATTTTCCGCGATGTGACGGAGCAAAGGCGCGCCGAGAAGAAGATCGAGGATGCGATGCGCCGTCGCGATCAGTTCCTGGCCATGCTCTCGCACGAGCTGCGCAATCCACTGGGCGCGATGGTGACCGCCACCTCGCTGCTCAAAGGGGAGAGCGCTTCACCCCGCCTGCAGCCGAGCCGGCTGCTCGGAATTCTCGACCGCCAATCGCAGCAGATGGCGCGTCTTCTCGACGACCTCCTCGAAGTCAGCCGGGTTACCCAGGGCAAGATCGAGCTCAAGCGGAGCATCGTCGATCTGCGCTTCATCCTGGGAGAGGCGGCCGATGCCATGCGAACGCAGATGGAGACGACCGGTATCGCGTTTTCCGTGGACATCGGCCGCGAGCCCATCTGGGTCGACGGCGATCCCGCGCGCCTGCATCAGATCCAAGTCAACTTGCTCACCAATGCTGCCAAGTACACGCCGGCCGGCGGCCAGGTCGCTCTCTTCGTCAGGCGCGACCGCGGCGAGGCCGTGATCCGCGTCTGCGACGACGGGATGGGCATTCCCGCGGACATGCTCGATTCGGTCTTCGATCTTTTCGTGCAATCGACGCGAACGCTCGATCGCGCCGCGGGTGGCCTCGGCGTCGGGCTGACGCTGGTACGTTCGCTCGTTGCCATGCATGGCGGCACCGTGACCGCGCGGAGCGACGGGGAGGGCAAAGGCAGCGAATTCGTCGTGCGTCTACCGCTAGCCGACCAGGAAACGACCGCCGAGCCGGCCCTGCCCCTCCTTCGCGAGCGTCCGCAACTCGTCGCCGGGGCGAAGATCGTCGTCGTGGAAGACAACGCCGACAGCCGCGAGCTGCTGTGCGAGCTGCTCGAGCAGGCCGGCTTCGAATGTCGCTCGGCGGACGCTGGCCTGGCCGCGCTCCACCTCATCGACGAGGTGCGCCCCCAAATCGCCATTCTCGACGTGGGGCTGCCGGAGATGGACGGATTCGAGGTGGCGCGGCGCATTCGAGCGAATACCAGCCATGCCGACATGTGGCTCATCGCCCTCACCGGGTACGGCCAGGCCGCCGACCGCGAGGTCGGCCGCAACGCCGGCTTCGACGAGCATCTCGTCAAACCGGTCGACACCGAACAGTTGCTCCAGATCCTGATCGAGATGCGCAGCACCACCACGAGAAAGCCAGCACGCGTCACCGGGCAATAGTTGCGCGCACGACATCGTCACCAGCAGGGTGGCGCGATCACCGTGCGTAGCCAGAAGGGACAGGGAGCGACCTTCCGGGTCGTTCTACGGGCGGTTTCGAGTGCTCGTATCCACGATGTCGTTTGAGGAGGGCGTGCAATCTTCTCCGGAGAATGCGGTGATCCAGGCAGCGATGACCTCGTTACCGCGGGCGTCGGGAGTTCGTGATCCCTCCGGCATTCGATAGGCCGAGTCGGCGAGCTGCATGCGATAGAAGAGAACCGATTCCTCCGGTTTGCCGGGCACGATGTCGAAACGATGCCCCCCCGTGTCCCCCGCCGAGGACGGGCTCTTGCAAACGCCGAGCACACGATGGGTACGGTTTCCCCAATCGAGCTCGAGGCCGCTCCAGTCCGCCGCGGCGCCCTTGTTGTGGCAGTGACCGCAATTGGCATCGAGATACGAGCGACCGCGCGCGTCGATCGGCGCGCGCTCGTCTTGCGGATCGACCAAGTGATCGCGTACGCCGACTTCCGGAGCCGACTCGAAGAACCCGAGTGCGGAGAGGGCGTCGATCTGGTTTTCGCCGAGCGCGCCGAAGACGCGATCGAGTTGGCGCGTGCGGATGCCGAGAAGATACACCTGGTCCTGTCCGTGGCAGCGCTTGCAATCGTTGGTGTTGGGAATTCTGTAGTCCGTCGTTCGCGAACGGCCGGTCTCGTCGATCCATCCGACCAGCACATCGCGCCCGGCGACTTCGCGCACGGCTTCTGTCTGAGCCGCGTTCCAGACGTAGGTGATAGGGACGATTTCCGATGGCCCCCGGATGAGCAGCCGCGTTTCGATGAGCCGCTCGCCCTCGGCGGGGTTGCGGACATCGCGCGGGTAAGCGAAGGTCTTTACCACGATCGAACCGACCGGTAGATCCCAGGGATCGCCATCGCTGTAGCGCGCCTTGGCCCCGTCCGCGGGCAGCTGAATGAAGCGATGCTTAAGAGCATCGTCGGCGAAAAGCGGAGAGATGACGTCATAGCGAACCACGCCGGGCACGGGATCTTGCGTCGCACCGCTGCCGGTGAAGAGGCCGTACCCGAGGAGCGTCGGGCATTTCCCGGCCAGACGCTCGACCTCCTCGCACATGGCCCCGCCTTCCGTGTCGCGCGCTCCGGCATCGACCATCGGATTCGGCTCGGTCGCTCCGCTCGAGCAGGCCGTGCCGACGACGAGGTAGAGCGCGACGAAGAGAACCGGCGTATCGAAAGGGCGTCGGATCGATGCGGGCATAGGCGACGCTCGGTGGCTCACCTGCGAATGGTGAAGCCGTCCACGGGGACCGGCAATCCGCTGGGGACCGACAGGGGCCGCTCGGGGGCGCGCGCCTTGTCCATGAGCCCTTTGCCGACGAACTCGACCAGCGCGTCGAGGTCGTCCTCGGAGCCGGCACGTGGGCTCGTGGCCATGACCATCGCGCGAACGGCCTCTTTCATCGTCAGCGTGCGCCCGTCGTGAAAATACGGGCCCGTTTCGCGCAAATTGCGGAGCTGCGGGACGCGAAACGCGAAACGGTCATGGTCGTCTGCGGTGACGGCAAAGCGTCCGAGGTCTTCCGAAACGACAGGCGGGCGAGCTGTCTCGCCACCGAGGCGGACGGCGTCGTAGCGATCGGCGCCGAACATCGGCGGCGCGTGGCACGTTGCGCACCCAAGATCGGCGAAGAGGAACATGCCGCGAACCTCGGCCCCGGCGAGGGCCTTGTCGTCCCCCCGGGCATAGCGGTCGTACGGGGCGTCGTTGGTGACGATGGTGCGCACGAAGGTCGCCATGGCGCGCGCGAGATTCTCCAGCGAGACGCGAGGCGATTCCGGAAAAGCGCCGGCAAAAAGGGCCTGGTAGGTCGCGTTTTCGGCCAGCTCGAGCATGACGCTCTCCGGATCCGCACCGAGCTCGCTTTCATCGATCAGGGGAACCGTGACCTGCTGCTCGAGCGACGGCGCCCGCCCGTCCCAGAACAGCGACGTTCGATAGGCGACGTTCCAAAGACTGGGAACGTTGCGGCGTGTCCTCGTCGGACCCGTCCGTCCGATCCCGGAAGGGCCTATGCCCCCTACCCCGATGCCGAGCGACAGCCCGTCACCCATTCCCCAGTACTGCGAGTGGCAAGTGACGCAAGCGGTGGCACGATCGCCGGACAGGACGGGGTCGTGAAACAGCAGCTGACCCAGCTCGATCTTGGCGGGCGTGGAAGGATTGTCGACCGGTTCGGGAGGCAGCCCGAGCGGAGCATAAGCCCACGGCATTCGCACGCCCGCTCCGCCGCGGTCGCCCCCCGCGCCGTTCCCCGGCTCGCTGCTGCAGCCGAGAAACAGCGCGAAACCGAGCGCGATCATCGCTCGTGCGGCTGGACCCCGTATCACAGCGTGATCGGCGGCAGGGGCGGCAGCGTACATTGGTGCGGCGTCGGGTCAGTCGACTGGTTGGCGAAAAAGCCTCGCGAATTGATGTTGCGGAACGTCCCCGCCGTCTCTTGCAAGCAGACCGCCATGTTGGGTTTGTCGGGGTCGACATCGCCATCCCACACGACGTCTTCGAGACGCGTCACGTTGACCAAAGCGAAAGCGGGGTCCGGCTTCATCCCATTCGCCTCGTAGGTGTTGAGGTGAACGTAAGTCTGCTGCGGGAACTGGTCGTAACCAGCCGCGGTGCTCGTGCACTCCATCAAACTGTTGTTCGTAAAGCAGCTCACGATGAGCACGCCCGTCGAATCGTTGGACCGAAAGGTGTTGTCGTGAATGTCGGTCTCGTCGGCGGCGAGCACGAGGATGCCGATACCCACCGGAACCCCGGCCACCGTGGTGCCTGCAATCGCGAAGTTCTGGTGATTGTTCTGGCGGACGTCGTTGTGGTGAACGTTGGCACGGCGGCCGTCCTGCATGGGCAAATCCGGCAAATTGAAGACCAGAATGCCTCCCGTATTGTCATAGACGGTGTTTCCGTAGACCTCGGAGTCGGTGCTGTTCTCGATCTCGATCCCGGCCACGTTGGCGTACACCTTGTTGTTGCGCACGATGATGTCGCGCGACTGTCCGACGTAAAGGCCGGCATCGCGAGCGCCGCTCACCTCGCAGTCCTCGATGAGCACTTTGCTCGAGCCGACGGGGTAGACGGCGTAGGCTCCGGAGCGGCCGACACCGCCATCGTCGGGGCGGAGCGCATCCGGTTCCCACGAAACGCGCAGCTTTCGGAAGGTCACGCGGTCGGCCCCTTCCACCCGAACGCCGTCACCGGGGGTGTTCTTGATGGTGAAGTCCTCGATGGTGAAGTCGCTGCCCGTGACCAGAAGGCCATTGCGCGCGCTCACCCGCTGACCGCGAAAATCCCAGACCGTGTCGGCCGTGCCGCGCAGCGTGACGCCTCGACTCGTCAGCGTGAGCTGGTCGGTAAATCGATACACTCCGGCGTCGAAGCAAATCGTGCTGCCGGCCGGCGTGTCGATGAGGGCCGTCTGCACGCGCATCTGGTCTTCGTCGGAAGGCGTGATGTGCACGTCGCAGGGCCGGACACCTCCGTCGCCTCCCGCGTCGAGACCCGGGACGCCGCTGTCATTGCCGACGCCGTCGTTTCCCGGTGAATCGGTGCACGCGGGCGCCCCTGCGAAAGTGACCGCGATCGGCAAGACGCCCCGCGACACCACTCGCCACCCAGCTCGTCCGCCACGCACGCCCCTCGCCCATGACCATCGCTGGCTATCGTTCATGCTTCCCTCCAAAAGGTAAAGTAGCGCCGCCTCCTTCATAGCATTGTCCCGGCGGGCCATGGAGCTCGGGCGAGGCGCGGAAGCTCACCGCGCCATCCTTGGCGAGATCAGAAGGTGTACTCGAGATAGCGGACGCTACCGTCTTTGGTGAGCGGCTGCCACACGTGCACCTATTTGCCTTCGAATTTGAAGGAGACCTTCACCTTCGCGCGGTAGGCCTTCACTTTGCCGTTCTCCATGGTCATATCCAGCTGAGTGACTTCGGCGACGCGCAGATCGCGAACCGTCTTGCTGGCTCGCTGAAGGGCCGCGGCCGCGGCCTTCTCCCACGACTCCGTGCTCGATCCGACCAACTCGATGATCTTGTAGACGCTCTCGGCCATGTCTCGCTCCGATCTTTCCGGGAAAATGAGAAGCGATAGTCGCCCTCACCGGCGGCGGTTGCAATGACAAAGGCGCGGCGGCGCCTCATCGAGGCCGGAACGCATCGACCGAAAGGAGGAAGGACCACGCCCCCCCGCTCTCTCTAGGCAAACGGGTCAGTCCGTTTGCTTGAACCAACCTTGCATGCTTTGCGCAAACATCGCGTCGCCCGAGACCTTCAGTCTTCCTGTGAAGTATGCCTGCACGGCGTTCAGCTTGCCGGAAACGAGGCGAAGGAAATCGGGGAACGCGAGGGTGAGCGTCACCCGGGCGGGATCGATGGTCCCCTTCGACACTTCGCACTGCGCCGCCTCGACTTTGACCTGGTAGGTGTGAACTGCGTCGGGGGCCTTCACGTTGTATTGAATGACGGCCTTCTGGTCGCCGGCCTTGTTCGGCAAGAAGTGCCGCTTCATCCCTTCGAACACTTCGGCGCAGGTTTGGTCGTATTTTCCGACGAGCGCCTGATTGATCTCGTCGTCCGATCTTCCGTCGATGGCCTTGCTGAGGGCCGATCGGTCCATGATCTTCGTCTCTGACATGGGGTTCTCCTTTGCGGTCAATGTCGTCATAACCGGTACGTGCCCGCTTTGACGGCGTCATAAAGGGTGGGAGTCAATGGTACGTAGCCGCTTTCGGACCAGGCATAGAGCGGGTCGGTGACCTGCTGGAGGTCGATGCCCTCCCGCCGGATCCGATTCTTTTGCTGCTTGTTGGTGGAAGTGGTCTCGATGGACGCCAGCACGCGCACGAAGCGCGGCTGGGCGTAGGAGGGCAGCTCCCGCGCCGTCCGGTGAAACGCTTCCGCGTCGAAGCCTTGTTCCGGCACCACCCCCACCAGACCGAACTGGCCATCGTGCGGGGGAATGCGCAGCCCCACCACCGCCACTTCTCGAACACCGGGTGCGCGCGCGAGCACGTCGCCCACTTCGGCGGTGGAGACGTTTTCCCCTTTGCACCGGTACGTGTCGCCGATGCGATCCATGAAGGCGAAGTTGCCGTGCTCGTCCTGGCGGAGCAGATCGCCGGTGCGAAAATACCGGTCGCCCTTCACGAACACGTTGGCCAAAATCTTGGCGGCCGATGCCGCTTGATCGGTGTAGCCGCGGTATTGCATTCCGGGGATGGAAAAAAGCATGGGCATCTTGATGAGGAGCTCGCCGGTGTCGCCGATGCCGGCGGGGATATAGAATCCGCGCGCATCGCGTGGATGCTCGTCCTGCTCGGGGTCGAACGTCACCAGTCGGTAGAGCCGACCGAAGAACGGCGGCGGACGCCCCACCGATCCTTCGACGCCATCGCGGTTCATGAGAATGCCGGGCGCCTCGGTGGCCGTGTAAAACTCGCGCACGTTCTCGATGCCGAATCGCTTTTGAAACTTGGCCCAGATGTCGGGACGCAAACCGTTACCGACGGCGACGCGCAGCCGATGCTGGCGGTCTTGCGGCGTCTCGGGAACGGCGAGCAAGTAACGACAGAGCTCGCCGATGTAGATCATCGCCGTCGCGTCGTAGCGGCGAACATCCTCGAGAAAGTTACGCGCGCTGAACTGCTCGCGGATCGCCATCGGCACGCCCATGGAGATGCAGGAGCCGACGGCGATCAAAACGCCGTTGGAGTGGTAGAGGGGCAGCGGCGAGTACAGTTTGTCGCCGGGCCTGAATTCGAACATCAACGACCCATACAGCGCCCCAGCGAGCGTGGCCCGGCTGTGCGAAATGCGACAGGGCTTGGGCAGACCGGTGGTGCCCGAGGTGTAGACGTAGACGAAGTCGTCTTCGGCCCGGACCCGCGCGGGGGGAAAGTCCGTATCGTCCATCCCCGTGAGGAGCCTTTCGAGCTCGCTCGTGGCGCTCCCGTAGTGAAGGAGCCGGCCCCCTTGGACGTGTTCGCGCGTCACGCGATCGCGAAACGGCTCGTCGACGAGCGCGATCCGGGCGCCGCTCGTGGCGAAGGCGTGCGCGAGCGGCCCGCCCGAGAGATGGGGATTGATGAGGGCCATGGTGGCGCCGACGCGCGTCGCCGCGAGCGTGAGCACGACATAACGAGGCGAATTGCGCCCCATGAGCGCCACGACTGCCCCTTTGACGACGCCGGCATCGGCGAGCACGCGCGCGACTTTCGAGGTCAGGACGGCGATGTCCGACCAGGTGAGCTTCTCGTCTTCGGCCTCGAGCGCGAGGCCATCGGGATGTCTTTGGGCATGCCCGAGGGCAATGCCGAGGAGCGTCGGCTGACGGCTCACCGCGCCGCGCACGAGGGCGGGCAGCACGTAACGTGCGGCGGTGAGCACGGTACCAAGCTGCCCCCGAAGCGCACGGCGCCTCCGGTCCCTCGACTCCAACCTTTCGAGCTGTGCTGCCATGTGCCGTCGCACCCGATCAAAGCCAGGCTGGCGTCCCAGCAGGGCCCATCGGGATGTCTACCAAATGGTAGACAGACATGCAACCCACGCCGATTCGATGGGGACGGGCGGGAGAGGGACCTCGATCTCATTCGTTCTGTTTTCAAGCCCAGTTTGCTCAAGAAACGAGGTGCGCGCCCCCCATCCCCGGTGGTTGATTGGGGCGCCAAGCGGTGGTAGTGATGTGGCGACCAATTGGTAGAGAAAACCATGCCTGTACCCTCCCGACACATTCTTCATCAGGGGCCCGTTCTGGCCGCCCTCGGTCGCACCGCTTTTTTCGCGATGAGGCAGCGGCTTCGCGGCGCGCCACGCGCGTCGGGAGCGCCGCTCACGCCCGGCCGCGAGGTCTACCGATCACGCCCGCCCCTGCCGCGCAAGTTGATCGACGACTACGTCGAGCACGTGGGCGGCAATCCTGGCGCGTACCGGGACGAAGTGCCGCCCCACCTTTTCCCCCAATGGTGCATGCCCGCCCTGGCGCGCACGCTGGAGGGACTGCCCTATCCGCTCCTCGGCGCGGTGAACGGCGGCTGCCGCGTGCGCGTCCAAGGGCGCATTCCGGACAAGGAGCCGCTCGAGGTGCGCGCCCGTCTGCAAGACATCGATGCCAACGAACGGCGGGCGGTGCTGCATCAGCATCTCACGACCGGTGCCCGCTCTCGCCCGGACGCGCTGGCCATCGACTTTTATACGATCGTGCCTCTCACCCAGCGGGGCGCCAAGAAGCCGAGCGGCACGGACGCGGGGTCCAAGGCGGAGACTTCGCCCGAAAAGGACCGCCCGCGCGTACCGGAGCAGGCCCGCGAGATCAAACGCACGCAGCGGCACAAGGACGCCGGGCTCGCGTTCGCCAAGCTCACCGGCGACTTCAATCCAATTCACTGGCTTGCTCCCTACGCGCGCGCGTCGGGCTTTTCCAACGTGATCCAGCACGGTTTCGCGTCGCTCGCGCTGTGCTGGGAAGCCGTCACCGAGCGCCTGCTCGGCGGCGACGTGCACGCCATGGAGACCTTCGACGTCAAGCTATCGCGTCCCCTCGTCTTGCCGCGCGAGGTGGGAATCTATGTGCTCGGCAACGCGATGTTCGTGGGCGACGCTCCCGGCGAGCTTGCCTATCTGACGGGATCTTTCACCGCGCGGGGTGTGTCATGACCGACGTATTGATTTCGCTCGGACAAAACAAGCTGGCCCGCAACCTTCTCTCGCGGGCCAAGCTCCCCATCCCGCTGCCGCAGAAACTCGAGCGCTGGAAGGGGCCGAGTGTGGAGCGCCCTCTTCAGGGCAAGAACGTGCTCGTCGCCGGCACCGGCGTCCTCGGCGAGCCGCTGACGCGCACCATCGCGCGCGCAGGAGCCGAGACGAGGGGGAGCGGACAGCCCGAGCCCGGCCAGAAAGTGCATGCCATCGTGATCGACGCCACCGGGCTCGCCACCACCGCGGAGCTGAAGCTCCTGTGGCAAACCTACCAGCCGTGGCTCGGCTCGCTGGCGACGAGCGGCCGGTCGCTGATCGTCGCGCGCTCACCCGAGAGCGCCGGACGTGCCGATCAGGCGGCGGCGCGCGCCGCGCTCGATGGATTCAATCGCAGTCTGGCCAAGGAGATCGGCAGCAAGGGAGCCACGGCCAACCTTGTCTACGTCGAGGAGGGTGCCGAGGCACGCCTCGACGCGGTGGTTCGCTTTTTCCTGTCCGCATCCTCCGCGTTCGTGAGTGCCCAAGCGTTGCGCTTGTCGCCCCTGGCGCGCTGGGAAGGCCAGGATCCCTGGACGCAGCCCCTGGCGCACAAGATCGCCCTCGTCACCGGCGCGGGTCGTGGCATCGGTGAGGCGACGGCGCGTGTGCTCGCCGCCGAAGGCGCCCACGTGGTGTGCGTCGATCGTGCAGAAGAGCAGACGGCGGTCGGTCAGGTGGCGCGCGACGTGGGCGGTTCGTTCTTGCTCTGCGACGTGTCCTCCCCCGACGCTCCCAGCAAGATCGCGTCGCACGTTACCGAGAAACACGGCGGCGTCGACATCGTCGTGCACAATGCCGGTGTGACCCGCGACCGCATGCTGGCGCGCATGCCCGAAGCCACCTGGGATCAGGTCATCGACATCAACCTCTCGGCCGTGCTCGCCATCAACGACAAGCTCGTCGAGGGGGCGCTGCGCGATGGCGGCCGAATCGTCAGCCTCTCGTCCATCGCCGGCATCGCCGGCAACACCGGACAGACCAACTACAGCACGTCCAAGGCTGGTCTTATCGGCATGACCCGCAAGCTTGCAGGAGATCTCGCCCCCCGCGGCACGACGGTCAACGCCGTGGCGCCCGGCTTCATCGAAACGAAAATGACCGCCGCCGTGCCAGCCATGATTCGCGAAGTGGGCCGTCGCTTGTCCGCCCTCGCGCAGGGGGGACAGCCCGAGGACGTCGCCCGAACGATTGCGTTCTTGTCGTCGCCCGGCGCGGCCGGCGTCACCGGGCAAGTGCTGCGCGTCTGCGGGGGAGCGTTTTTGGGGGCCTGAGCCGATGAGACATCGGAACCTCGAGGTGCGAAACGCCGCGTAGCACGATTTTTGAAACGGGACACACTGATCGCCACCATCGACTCGTCAAGCAGCAAGGATCGCTTAGGGCCTTGATCCCCTTGGGGTCCACCGCATAGAGCCGGCGGGTTCCCTCGGCGCGGGCTGTCACCAGGCGTGCCGCTCTCAGCACCCTCAGGTGCTGAGAGACCGCTGGACGATTCACCTTCATCCCGTGTGCGATCTCCCCCACCGATCGGGCGCCGCCACGCAGACGTTTGAATACTGTCCGTCGGGTCCGATCGCCGAGCGCATCCAGAACTCGATCTTCGTAAGTCATTACTTACATAAGCTGCTACTAACGCAGATGGGCGTCAAGCTCTCCCTTGTGCTCAGGGGACTTGTCAGCGTCGACGCGGTTCTCCGACGTGCTTGGCGGACGCTCGACGAGAGGGGCACATCTAGCGAGCCTTCGGTTGCGCTCGCCAAGGTTGAAAGGTAGCTTCGTGGTTGAGTCCTGCACAGAGCGAACCCGATGCTCGAAACGGATCAGCTCACCCCGCCGAGATCCTCGTCAACGTGGCGAGGAACCCGTTCAGTGCTCTTTTCGGCACTCCGCGCCTTGGTCGTGCTGCTCGCATTTCAGCTCTCTGGCGTGAGCCACGCTGTCGGGGATTTGTTGCTGTTCACCGAAGACTCCATGGCCGAGGGGCACACAGATTGCCCCTCCGACGAACCCGGGCGCGATTGCCCGCCAGGATGTCCGACGTGCCACCATGCTCACGGTGGCGTCGGGGCCGTGCCGGGATCCGCGAGTTTCCCGCTCTCGCACATCGACTCGCCCCAAGCGGTGTCGTTCGCTCCTGCTGAGGCGGACGCTCCCCCCAATCCCGATCTGCCCTCGGTCTTCCGTCCCCCCAAGGCCTAGCGAACCGTTCTTCACGGTTGGATGGTTCGCCACCGACGAGCCGTGCAGAGGCGCGCTCGCCCGAGTGTGGCGGCCATCCGAAACGGTCTCTCTCGCCTGAGGAGGATGGATCATGAAAGCGACGACGATGGTCGTGAGCGCGGCATGCGCGCTCACGCTTGGGTTAGGAACGGCGCCGAGAGCCTTGGCGATGCCGTCTTGTAACGAACGGATCACACGGACGACCGTTGTCCCGTGCGCCATCGAGGCAAGCCTCGCCGCGCGTTCGGAACAGCTCGGGCTTATCGCCTTGGATGGACGTCTTCGGTCGGCCGCGGCGTTATTGCCGTCGAATCCGGCTCTCATCCTGACGGGTGGACTCCCGTTCGACCCATCGACGACCGAACGAACGCCGCTCTGGAGCGCGGCCCTGTCACAGGAAGTGGAAATCGCAGGCCAGCGAGGTGCGCGCCTCGATGTCGTTGCCGCGGAACAGCGTGCGCAGCGGGCACGCGTAACCGTCGCCCACAGGCAAACGGCTGCCGACGCGCTCTTCGCTTACTTCGACGCGATCGCGTCACGCGAGGACCTCAAGGTCGCCGAGCGCCTCGTGAGCTTGGCCAAGGCCCTCAAAACCGTGGCATCGGCGCGCGCGGAAGTGGGCCTGGGCTCCGACCTCGATGCCAGGCTCGCCGAAGCTGCTGCCATCCGTCTTACGCAGACTCGGATTGCCGCAGAACAGCGCGTCGCTTCCACGTCGGCAGCCCTGACGACGCTGCTCGGGCTGAACCCTCTTCTCGAACGACCGCAGATCGATGGGGGGCTCGCCCCGCTCGCCATCGTCGACCTACCAGCCGCCGCTCTTGTCGAGACCGCCCTCACGCGCCGCGCCGATGTCACCGTCCTGGCTGCGGAGCGCCAAGCGCAGGAACAAAGAATCAAGATGTTCGAACGCCTTCGCATACCGAATCCGACCTTCTCTGCCTTCGCTCGCCGCGATTGGATCGGCGAGCGCGTCGTCGGCGTCGGCATCTCGTTCCCGATCCCCTTGCCCGCACCAATCGGCCGAACCTACGCGGGAGAGATTGCGGAAGCCACCGCCTTCGTACGACGAGCAGAAACGCAAATCGAAGGCATCCACCGTGCAATACGCCTCGAGGTCGTCAAGGCAGTCGAGGCCGTCTCCGCGCGCAAGCGACAGCTTGATCTCTACACGCCCGAGCAAATCCAGAAGACAGGGAGCGCCGTCGATGCGATTGCCGAAGAACTCACCGCCAAGCGACTACCCGTGCGGGAAGCGCTCATTGCCCAACAGGCATTGATTGAAGTGCTGTCCGGGTACGTCGAGGCACAGCGAGCTCTCTGCTTTGCCACCGTCGAATTGGCAAGGGCAGCTGGGATCGAGCTGGAGCGGGGTGTGCAATGAACGCGCGATGGACCGTTGCGGCGATTGCCGCCCACTATTTCCTCGTTTCCTGCAAGACGGAGACGCGGGATACGCGACCACCCCCCGAAGCATCCAGCGTCGCCGCCGCACCTGACGCGGGCGGTCACGAGCATACCGACGAACCGGCTCACGAGGAGCTGCCCAAACGTGTGCGGCTCTCGAAAGACGTCATTGCCGATGCGAAGATCCGGACCGCGCCGGTAGTGAAGGAGAACCTCGCCGCGACGCTCACATTGCCCGGCGAGATCGCGGCCGACCCCGACAAGAGCGCCCGCGTATCGGTCCTCGTTCCAGGCCGTCTTATGCGCGTGGATTTCAAGGAAGGCTCGGTCGTCAGGAAGGGGCAGGTCCTGGTAACCATCAGAATCCCGGAGATCGGGAAAGTACGCTCCGCCTACAAAGCGACCATCGCGAAAGCCGCCGCCGCGCGCGCCAACGCCGACCGCGTCAAGATACTGGCCGACAAGGGTCTTGGCTCCGCGCAAGAAGCACACGCCGCCAGAGCGGAAGCCGAGTCTCTCGAGGCCGAGGCCAAGGGCCTCGCCGACCAACTGGGTGCGCTCGGCATGAGCGTCCAAAGCGCTGGTTCGGAGCTCGCCGTGCGCGCCCCGGTGAACGGCATCGTCGTCTCCCGTGATGCGATCGTCGGTCAACCCGTCACCGCGGACGAGACCATCGCGGCCATCGCGGACCTATCGGAGGTGCTGTTCCTCGGACGGGTGTTCGAGATGGATCTCGGACGGCTTCAGACGGGTGCCCGAGCCGAGGTTCAACTCAACGCCTACCCCAAGGAGCGTTTTGCCGGCGTGATCGAGTACCTCGGGCGACAGATCGATCCCGTGGCGAGAACAGTGACCGCGCGAATTCGCCTCACCAACCGTAACGATCTCTTACGCATTGGGCTCTTCGGGACTGCGCAGGTTTCGACCGCGGAGGAACAAAGGAGGGGACCTGTGCTCGTCGTTCCTCGAACCGCACTGACCGAGATTGGCGGAAAATCGTTCGTCTTCGTTCGACATGCTGACGACGACTTCGAGATCCATGAGGTGGTGCTGGGCGAGTCGGCCCTTGGCAAGGTTGAAATTGTGAGCGGTTTGCGCGAAGGCGAGCAAGTCGTCGTGGATGGTGTTTTCACGCTGAAGAGCGCGGTGTTGAAGAGCGCCCTCACCGAGGACGAGTAAATGACCTTCCTCGCTGCCGTTGTCGCCTGGTCGCTGCGGAACCGACCGATCGTCATCATGGTCACGATTCTCTTCGCAGTCATCGGCGTGAGAGCCGCGACGAAGCTCCCCATCGACGCCGTGCCGGACATCACCAACGTGCAGATCCAGATCATGACGCCGGCGCCCGCGCTGTCACCCGTGGAGGTCGAGCAGTACGTGAGCATCCCCGTCGAGCGGGCCATGGCCGGCATCCCGAAGAGCACGGAGGTGCGATCGGTGTCCAAGTACGGCTTGTCGGTGGTTACGATCGTCTTCGAAGACGACACCGACATCTATTTCGCGAGGCAGCTCGCGAACGAGCGGATGCGTGAGGCACAAAACACCGTCCCGCCCCAGTACGGCAAGCCCGAAATGGGACCCATCTCCACCGGGCTCGGCGAAATTTATCAATTCACGGTCAAGAACGATCGGCTGACCTTGATGCAGATCGAGGAGGTGCTCGATTGGCAGATAGCCCCTCAGCTCCGAACCGTGAAGGGCGTCATCGAGGTCAACAGCTTCGGCGGCGAGGACAAGCAGTACCAGGTCATCCTCGATCCCAAGCGCCTGCAGGCGGCCGGCGTGTCTGTCGGGCAGGTCGCGGAGGCGTTAGAACGATCGAACGCCAACGCCGGCGGCGGCTACATCGAGCACAACCGGGAGCACTTCGTCATTGGCACCGACGGCCTGGTCAAGGATCTGAACGATCTGCGGCGCGTCGTGATTGGCGCAACACCCCAGGGAGTGCCGATCACGGTCGCCACCGTCGGCGACGTCCAGTTCGGACCGCGCCTTCGACGAGGCGCTGCTTCGAAGGATGGCCTGGGTGAGGTCGTGATCGGCGTTGCGATGATGCTGAAGGGCGAAAACGCACGTACCGTCACCGAAGCCGTGAAGGCCAAGCTTGCCGCCCTGCAGGCTTCCCTTCCCGAGGGAACCCGAATCGAGGCCTTCTATGACCGCTCCGTGCTCGTCAACCGGACGATTCAGACGGTAGGCAAAAACCTTCTCGAGGGCGCGCTGCTCGTCATCGGGATCCTATTTCTTCTATTGGGAGATCTCCGGGCAGGACTGGTCGTCGCCACCGTCATTCCTCTCGCATTACTCTTCGCCGTCACGGTGATGAACGCGACGGGTATGTCCGGCAACCTGATGAGCCTCGGGGCTATCGATTTCGGCCTCATAGTGGACGGCGCCGTCATCATCGTCGAGAACGCCGTGCGACGCCTATCGGAGAGACAGAAGGATGCAGGGGGAACGCTGTCGCCCGAAGAACGGACGAAAGTCGTCGAAGAAGCAACTCTCGAAGTACGGTCCGCCAGCATCTTCGGCGAGGCCATCATCGCGATCGTCTATCTGCCCGTGCTCGCTTTGATAGGCATCGAGGGGAAGCTGTTTCGTCCCATGGCGACGACCGTTCTGCTCGCACTGGCTGGAGCGTTCGTCCTGTCGCTGACGCTCGTTCCCGTACTGACGTCGTACTTCGTCAAACCCAAGAACGGCGAGCATGAGACGTGGATTCTGAGAAAGGCCCACGCCATCTATGTTCCGATCCTACGCGGCGCCATGCGCAAGCGCTGGCTGACGTTGGGCGTCGGCGTTGCAGCGCTCGCAGGGGCCGTCGCTCTCTTCACGCGTGTCGGAGCGGAGTTCGTTCCTCAGCTCGATGAAGGCGATTTGCTGCTCGAGGCACGACGTCTACCGGGGGTGGCCCTCACCGAATCGGTGCAGACGGATTTGCGCGTCCAAAGGGCGATTCGGACCATCCCGGAAGTCGACCACGTGGTCAGCCGAACCGGTGCACCCGAGGTCGCCACCGATCCGATGGGGATCGAGCAATCCGATATCTACATCGGACTGAAGGACCGGAGCCATTGGCGCCCCGGCCTGAGCAAAGAAGCGCTCGCCAAAGAAATCTCCGAGCTCGTCGAAGCGAAGGTGCCCGAGATCGCCGGCGCCATCTCGCAGCCGATCCAGATGCGAACGAATGAGCTCATCGCCGGCGTTCGTTCCGACGTGGCCGTCCTCCTCTACGGTCGCGACCTCGATCAACTCAAGTCACTCGGGAAAAGCGCCGCCGAGCTGGTGGAGAAGATTCACGGTGCGGCTGACGTACGCGTCGAGCAGGTCGCGGGCTTACGCTACCTGCGAATCACCCCCGATCGCGCGAAACTCGCACGGTATGGGCTCACCGTGGAAGACGTCAATCGCATCACGGAGACCATCGCCGTAGGTCACTCGGTCGGCGAGGTGCTCGAAGGCGAACGTCGCTTCGGCATCTTCATCAAGACCGCGCATGGTTTCGAGGGCGACCTTGCGCCTTTGCGCTCCATGCCACTCCGGTCGGTCAGCGGTCAGATCGTTCCGCTCGGGGACGTGGCGGAGCTCGCATTCGTCACCGGGCCCGCTCAAGTGAGTCGCGCGGATCAGTCGCGCCGGCTCACCGTCGAGTTCAACGTCCGCGACCGTGACCTCCTCTCCGTCGTCGAGGAAGCGCAGCACGCTTTAGCGCGAGGCTTGACGTTGCCCACCGGATATCGCCTGGAATGGGGTGGTCAGTTCGAGCACTACTCGGAGGCGAAGGAGCGCCTGACGTTGGTCGTTCCGCTGGCGCTCTCCCTCATCTTGTTCCTGCTTTGGCTGGCGTTTCGATCGGTCCGCGCGGCGCTGCTCATCTTCCTGAACGTCCCTTTTGCCGTTGTCGGCGGCGTGGTCGCGCTGTGGCTCCGCGACATCCCCTTCTCGATTTCAGCCGGCGTGGGTTTCATTGCTCTCTTCGGGGTCGCCGTGCTGAACGGGCTCGTGCTCGTATCGTTCGCCAGACACTTGGAGGAGCGCGGCACATCCCATGTCGACGCCATCCGACGAGCTTCCGGGCTCCGCCTTCGCGCGGTTCTGATGACGGCACTGGTCGCCTCATTCGGATTCCTCCCGATGGCGCTTTCGACGGCGCCGGGCAGCGAGGTACAGCGACCTCTCGCCACCGTTGTCATCGGAGGTTTGATGACCGCAACCGCGTTGACGCTTTTCGTTCTTCCGGCGGTGTACGCCTACTTCGGCGGCCAGGCTCCACGGGGACGCCTCGCGGTTCGCGATAGGCAGAGCTAGCGATTTGGCAGCGAGATCGCGGGTACGGACTGCACCTGGCGGGGCAGCTTGACAGCCGCGGGCCCGGGGGAGCACGCTAAAGGACAGTGACGCGACGCATCTCTTCCCTGCAGAGACGACTTGGCGCGAAGCGATTCGTGCGCGCCGCTCTCGCACTGTGCACCGTCGCAGCCGTCGTCCTGGTCACCATCCTCGGTGGGCAGCGCTATTTCTACTGTCGCCCGATGGATCGGATCATGACGCCCGCTCATTGTCCGTGCGCCGAGACGCCGTCCGATGAACGAGAGCCCGCCAACATCCGCGTTCTCAACGACTGTTTCGAAGCGCGCGTCCTCGGTCGTCTCGTGTCGTACACGATGGGCAGCGATTTCGCTGTACCGGCTGCAACGTTGACGGCCATGTTGCCGGCCGCGCATCTCGATCCGGCTGGCAACAGCACCGTCCTCGCAGGCGCCGACCATCCGATTCGAGCAGGTCCATTCTCGCCCACCGCGCAGCGCGCACGATTGATGGTGTTCTTGACTTGAGTCAGCGCGTCCTTCGGGATCGAACGTGCATCGGCAGGTTCGACCCGAAGCCGGACGCGCGCTGACGTTTCGCCCGCAAGGTGAATCCGCGAAGGGGTTGGTCGGCACCGATGCCGACGCGATGTCCGCTCGCTCGAGAGCTGAATGGCTTCGGGCCGCGGCACGGGTTCGATGAAAACGCCGCGCCGGGATATCTGGCGCTACGAAAGAAGGAATTTCCACCATGAACCGCCTATTTTGCCGGAGGGATGGGGGCGCGCTGTCGGCAGTGGTCGCACTCCTGCTCACGGCGAGTGCCGCCAAGGCAGAACAGCCGAGCGTCGGACCCTCCGACGCGCAGCTTGGAGAGTCCGTCGACCGCCGAACGGTTCTGCGGGCGGCGCTGGCGCGCAATCCCACCGTCAACGTCTCCAAGCAACGCGCCGACGCGATGCGAGCCGCCGCGAGGGCGGAGGGAGGTCTGCCATCGCCCGAGCTGATGGGGGAGGTTTGGCAGGTCCCGCTTTCTCGTCCGGCCGCGCTCGATGCGCAGATGATCATGCTGGGCGTCACGCAAAGCTTTCCCGCGCCGGGTTCGCTGTCCGCGAAGGAGCGGGCCATGTCCGCTCGAGCCAACGAAGAGGAAGCGATGGCCGGAGAGAGGGCTCGTCTCGTCCTTCGCGAGGCAGGGCGAGCGTTCTCCGACTACCTGGAGTCCACGGCGAAGCAGCGCATTCAACGCGAACAGGTGGAGATTGCGAAGCGTCTCGTCGCCGTTGCCGAAGCGCGCCACGGGGGCGGGGGCGCTCTGATTGACCTGACCCGCGCGCAGGTCGAGCTCTTGCGCGTCGAGGCGGACGTCGTCACCGACGCGATATTGGCTGAAGGAGCCAAGTCGCGGATCAACGCGCTTCTCGCACGCGATCCGCGAGCGCCCCTCGGACCGCCGGCGGAGACCGAGCCCATGGTGCCAGCCTTGGATCTGGCCGCGCTGATGTCGAAGGCCCGGGAGTCGAGGCCCGAGCTCAAGCAAGCGGAGACGCAGCGTGAAGCGAAAGAATACGCCGCCAAGGCAGCCGACCTCGAGGCGACCTGGCCCTCCTTCGGTGTCGGCGTGCGCTATTTTCCGCCGACCGCTGCCATGCCCCACCACGGCTATGGGGCGGCTGTATCGATGTCGTTGCCATGGCTCTGGGGAACGACAGGGCAGCGCAAGGACGCGGAACGCGCGTCCTTGCGGGCCGCTCGGACGAACGTCGAAGCGATGAGGATCCCGGTCGACGCGGAAGTCGTGACAGCCGAAGCGAGCGCGCGCAGTGCCGCGTCCCGATTTCAGATCCTGCACGATCGTGCGCTACCAGCGACACACCGCTCCTTCGATGTCGCTCGATCCGGTTTCGAGAGTGGCCGCACGGATTTGATGACCGTACTCGACGCGCGACGCGCGGTCGTCGAGGTGGAACGCGGCATGGCCATCGCACGCGCGGATCTCGACCGATCCATCACGGAGCTCGAAGGGGCGGTGGGGCTCGAGCTTCCCTTGCAGCCACTCCCACGGCTCGACCGAAAGCCACTCGACGGAGACCAACATGCGCCCTGATGCTTCCGACGACACGCACATGAACGAGGGCGAGGAGCCGCCCCCGCCGGGTCTCAAGATCATGGCCACGGTTCGCTGGACACTCCTCGGCATGGCGGCGGCGCTCGCCGTATTTGCCTGGTGGTCCTACGCCCGCGCCGAGCTGAGCGGAAACCCCGATAGTGGGGGGCACGCCGCCGCCAAGTACCACTGCCCCATGCACCCCCAGATCGTGTCGAACGAGCCGGGGGAATGCCCGATCTGTCACATGAACTTGGAACCGATCGCGTCGAAACACACCCCTCCCCCCCCTCTGGCTACCCCGGCGACCTCCGCGCGCACGCCTGGGCCTTCCACGCCCGGGCGCCCTTCGGTCTCGTCGATTGCCCTCACCCTCGACCGCATCCAGTCGATCGGCGTGCGAACGGCCGTCGTCAGTGAAGGGAGCGTCACGCATGCACTTCGCGCCACCGCCGTCGTGGCTCCGACGGAGCAAGGCGCGGCGGAGGTGCATGTCCGAACCCCCGGCTTCGTCGAGCGAATCTTCGTGAACCAGACCGGCGTCACCGTCGGCCGCGAGCAGGCCCTTTTCTCCCTCTACAGTCCCGAGATCCTGCAAGCACAGAGCGAGCTCCTCGTCGCGCAGCAATGGGCGGAGGGCCCGGAAGGTACCGCCGCGGACTCGGCCCGCCGCAAGCTCGAGCTTCTCGGCATGTCCGGCAAAGACATCGACAGTGTCGTGAAGACGCGAGCTGCCATGCGAGCGATTTCGATCTACGCACCGCAGGGGGGCCATATCACCAAGAAGAACCTCGTGTCGGGCTCCTATGTCACTCCCGACCTGGCGCTCTACGAGATTCAGGATCTCTCTCGTGTTTACGTGGTCGCCGACGTCTTTCAGCGCGACATCGGCATTCTACGGACCGGCACGCCGGGGCGCTTCGTTCCGACGCGACGCCCCGACTTCGCCGTCGACGTGCGCGTCGATCTCGTCTATCCGACCCTCAACGCCGAAGCGCGGACGACCCGCGTCCGGATGCAACTGCAAAATCCGAAGGGCGTTTCATTTCGACCGGGCGAATACGGAACGGTGGAATTCGCGACCCCCGCTCGTCAGGCCGTGACGGTGCCGCTGGACGCCGTGATCGATACCGGCCTCCATGCTTACGTATTCGTCGTGCAGGGCGAAGGCGTGTTCTCGCCTCGCGAGGTCGTACTCGGCGAAGAGCAAGGCGAAACGATGACGGTTCTCAGCGGCATCTCGCCAGGAGAGCGCGTCGTCTCCGGAGCGACGTTCTTGATCGACTCCGAGAGCCGCCTCCAAGCATCGGCGGTGCAGGCGGCGATGCCTCTGCCCCCCGTCACGATTCCGGAGCCCTCGAAGTAGATCATGATCGCGAAGATCATCGAAATATCGGCCCGGCATCGCGGCTTCGTTCTCATTGTCTACGGTGCCCTCATCCTTCTCGCCTTTGCGGCGCTCCGCCGCGTAGAGCTCGATGCCATTCCGGATCTCTCCGATCCGCAGGTCATCGTATTCACCGAGTGGAAGGGCCAATCCCCGACGCTCATCGAAGACCAGGTGACGTATCCGATCGCGAGCTCGCTCTTGGCCGCTCCCAAGGTCAGCGCCGTTCGCGGCTACTCGATGTTCGGCATGTCCTTCATCTACGTCATCTTCGACGAAGGTACGGATGTGTACTGGGCCCGCACGCGCGTGCTCGAGTACATGAACGGCATCAAGAACAAGCTGCCCGCTGGCGCTTCGCCGGTGCTCGGTCCCGACGCGACGGCGGTCGGCTGGATCTACGAGTATGCCCTCCGTGACAAGAGCGGCCAGCACGATCTAGCCGAGCTTCGAACCTTGCAAGACTTCACGTTGCGGTACGCGCTCGAGAGCGTGCCCGGCGTCGCGCAGGTGGCAAGCGTCGGCGGCTACGAGCGCCAGTACCAAGTGACGCTCGATCCCGACAAGCTACGGGCCTACGGACTCGGCGTGGCGGACGTTGCCAACGCCATCCGCTCCTCCAACGGCGAAGTCGGCGGCCGATTGCTCGAAATGAGCGGACGCGAGTACTTCGTGCGCGGCCGCGGCTATTTGGAGAATTTGGCAGACTTGAGGCAGGTGGCCATTCGGGCAGATGCCGATGGAACGCCCGTGCGCATCGGCGACGTCGGCACCGTGCGCTTCGGAGGCGACATTCGACGGGGCCTCGCGGAGTTGAACGGCGATGGCGAGACGGTTGGAGCGATCGTCGTCTCGCGGTATGGCGAGAACACCCTCGACGTCATTCGTCGCGTGCAGAGCAAAATCGACGACCTCCAAGGCGCGCTTCCCGCGGGGGTCGAAATCGTTCCCACCTACGACCGCTCGTCACTCATCGAGCGCGCCATTCGAACGCTGAAGGAGTCGCTCACGGAAGAGGCCGTCGTCGTCAGCCTCGTCATCGTGCTCTTTCTGCTCCACTTTCGAAGCGCGCTCTTGCCAATCATCAGTTTGCCCATCGCCGTACTTCTCTCCTTCATTCCGATGTACCTCCTGAACATCCCCGCCACGATCATGAGCCTGGGAGGCATCGCCATCGCGGTGGGAGCCACCGTCGACGCCGAGATCGTGATGATCGAGGCTTGCCACAAGAAACTCGAAAATGCGCCTCCCGACATCTCCAAGAAGGATCGCGCCAAGCTGCTTCACGAAGCGGCCGTCGAGGTCACACCCGCCATCTTTTTCTCCCTTCTCATCATCGCCATTTCCTTCGTCCCGATATTCGGGTTGAACGGCCAGGGCGGGCGGCTGTTCAAGCCGCTCGCCTATACGAAGACTTTCGTGATGCTCACCGCCGCGGTGCTCAGCATCACGCTGGCGCCGGCCCTGCGCGACTTCCTCTTGCGCGGCACGATCAAGAGCGAAGCCAACCATCCGGTGTCGCGAGCCATCATCTCGGTCTACCGGCCCTTCGTCTACGTCGCCCTCCGGCGCCCCATCACGACGGTCCTCATTGGCGCGCTCGCACTCCTGTCGGCCATCCCGCCCTTTCTCCGACTCGGGCACGAATTCATGCCGGCGCTGAACGAGGGCGACGTCTTGTACATGCCGACGACGCTTCCCAACATTTCGATCGAGGAAGCCAAGCGGCAGCTCGCGCGGCAGGACGCTCTCCTTGCTTCGTTTCCCGAGGTAAAGACCGTCTTCGGAAAGATCGGGCGCGCCGAGACTCCCACCGATCCCGCGCCCTTGTCGATGGTCGAAACCATCATCCAGCTCAAGCCACGAAGCCAATGGCAGCACGTGCACCACGAGCGCTGGTACTCGCCCTGGGCTCCCGCCTTTCTCAAGGGAGCCTTGGCCACGCTTTGGCCGGAAGAAGAACCGGCCACCTGGGACGAGCTCATCGGTCGGATGAACCAGAAGCTCCAGATGCCGGGATGGACCAACGCCTGGACCATGCCGATCAAGACGCGGATCGACATGCTCACCACCGGCGTACGTACACCGGTCGGAATCAAAGTCTTCGGGCAAGATTTGAAGTCGATCGAAACGGTTGGCGAGCAGCTCGAGGCCTCGCTGAGAAAGATCGCGGGCACCCGCAGCGTGCTCTACGAACGCTCGCTCGGCGGCACGTACGTCGACGTGGTTCCCAAGCGGGAAGCTCTCAGTCGCTACGGTCTTCAGGTCGGCGACCTCAACACGGTCATCGAGCAGGCGATCGGCGGCGAACCGATCACGACGACGGTCGAGGGGCGCGAGCGGTACACGGTCAACGTTCGTTACAAGGAGGATTTTCGATCGACCCCCGAGAGATTGCGCAATGTCTTGGTCCCCCTCCCTTCCCGCGCTGGCGCAAACGCGAATGTCAACCACGTGCCGCTCGGCGAGGTCGCCGATGTTCGGGTCGTCGAGGGGCCGCCGATGCTTCGCGACGAAGCGGGCTTGCTCGTCGGGTACGTGTACGTCGATCTGGAGCCCTGGCGCGACATCGGTGGGTACGTGAACGAAGCCAAGGCCGCCGTCGGACGCGCCCAAGCCCATCACGAGCTCGCACTCGGCCCGGGGATGTACCTGAAATGGACCGGCCAGTACGAGCTCCTCGAAAGCATGCGCGAACGGATGAAGATCCTGATCCCACTCACGCTGATGGCCGTTGCCGTGCTGCTCTACTTACAATTTCGCCACTTCACCGAGGTCCTCATCGTTTTCCTCTCGATCCCGTTCGCGCTCGTCGGCACCGTGTGGCTCCTCTATCTGCTCGACTATCGCATCTCCACGGCGGTGCTCGTCGGTGTGATTGCCCTCGTCGGACTTGCCGCACAAACGGGTATCGTGATGATTCTGTACATCGACCACGCCTTCATTCGTCGTCTCAAGGCCGGCAAAGTCCGCGATCTCGACGACATCATCCACGCCCACACCGAGGGCACCGTACTTCGCGTTCGACCGAAGCTCATGACGGTGGGGACGATGCTGATCGGTTTGGTGCCGCTGCTTTGGGCAACGGGGAGCGGCGCCGACGTGATGAAGCGCATCGCTGCTCCCATGGTCGGGGGCTTGATCTCGAGCGCGTTCCTGACACTCGAGATCATTCCCGTGATCTACACGTACTGGCGATACGCGCAGTTGAAGAAGGCGCAGCGTACCGGTCGGCCCCTGGCCGAGATCTGCGGTATCGAGCTGTAGCTCGAGACATCGCTTCTGCCTCCGCCGAAACCAGAGGCAGAGAATTCCCCGCTCCTTACGCGCGCGCCCGATCGATCATGCGCGTGAAGCGCTCGAACAAATACAGCGCGTCGTGTGGACCCGCGGCCGCCTCGGGGTGGTACTGCACGGAGAACGCGTTCATCCCCGGGACGGCGAGCCCCTCGCTCGTCTGATCGTTCAGGTGGATGTGCGTCGTCGTGGCCCGCCTCTCGAGCGAAGCCATATCGACGGCAAAACCGTGGTTCTGCGTCGTGATCTCGACTTTCCCCGACGCCTTGTCGAGCACCGGCTGGTTCACCCCGCGGTGCCCGAACTTGAGCTTGTACGTCTTGGCTCCTACCGCGAGGGCGAGCAGCTGATGCCCGAGGCAAATCCCGAACAGCGGCACTTTGCCGAGCAGATCTTTGATCGTATCGATGGCGTACGTCACCGGCGCCGGATCGCCCGGCCCATTGGAGACGAACACGCCGTCCGGCTTGAGCGCCAGGATCTCCGCCGCCGGGGTCGAGGCGGGCACGACGGTGAGCCGACAGCCGGCGTCCACCAGGCACCGCAGGATGTTGCGCTTCAGCCCGAGGTCCATGGCGACGACGTGGCGCGTCGGCGCTTGCGACGGTTTCGTGCCCCACGAGCCGGCCGATTCCGTGAACACGTAAGGCTCTTTCGGCGTCACCCGCTTCACCAGGTCCTGACCCAGCATCGAGGGCGCTTCGCGCGCTTTTCGCAGCAAAGCGTCGCGACCGGCGGCGCCGATGGCACCGTTCTGCGCCCCGTAATCGCGCAAGTGCCGCGTGAGCGCGCGCGTATCGATGCCCGAGATGGCGACGATGCCGCTCCGTGCCAAGTAGGCGTGAAGACTCTCCGCCGCGCGGTAATTCGAGGCCGACGCGCTCGCGTCACGCACCACGAATCCGGCTACCTGGGGCGTCCCGGCGACGCTCTCGCCGTCCTCCAGGTTGACGCCGGTGTTGCCGATCTGGGGCGCCGTCATGGTCACGATCTGGCCGCAATACGAAGGGTCGGTGAGGACCTCTTCGTAACCGGTCATCCCCGTGGTGAAGACGACTTCGCCGGTCGCGATGCCGATCGCACCCCACGCCACGCCTTCGAACGAGGTGCCATCGGCCAGACAGAGGAATGCTTTTTCGCCGCTCATCCTTCTTCCGTGGTGTCGAAGATGACGGCACCTTCGCTCATCGTCAATGCGACCGCGCCGCGCACCTCGCGCCCGAGGAACGGGGTGTTGGCGCTCTTCGAACGAAGCCTCGCCCGATCGACGACCCACGTCCGTTCCGGTTCGATCATCACCAGGGCTGCCGGGACCCCCTCGCAGACCGTGGGCACGTCGATTCCGACCGCCCGCGCCGGCGCCCGCGTCAGGGCGTCGATGAGACGACCGAGCGGGAGCGCGCCCGAGCTGACCAGACCGAGCAGCAGCGGAAAACAGGTCTCCAGGCCGACAATGCCGGGCGACGCGGCCTCGAACTCGCAGTCTTTCTCCAGCGGCGAGTGCGGCGCGTGATCGGTGGCGATGGCGTCGATGGTCCCATCGGCGAGCGCCGCGCGCAGGGCGGCCACGTCCTCCTCGGTACGAAGGGGCGGGTTCACTTTGCAGGCGGTGTCGTACCCGATGAGGGCCGCATCCGTGAGCAGGAGGTGGTGCGGCGTCACTTCGGCGGTCACCGGAAGGCCGCGCGACTTTGCCTCCCGCAGAATGCGCACCGCTCCCATGCTCGACACGTGGGCCACGTGGTAGCGAGCGCCGGTCGTCTCGGCGAGCAGCACGTCACGCGCGACGATGATGTCCTCCGCGACCCGCGGCCAACCGCGCAGCCCGAGTCGCGTCGAGACGACCCCCTCGTGCATCTGCGACCCTTCGGTGAGCGCGTGGTCCTCGGCATGCTGAATGACGGTGAGCCCGAACGTGCGCGCGTATTCCAGCGCGCGGCGCATGACCGAGCTCGACGTGACGCAGCGCCCATCGTCGGAGACGGCGACCGCGCCGGCGTCCTGGAGATCCCCCATCTCCGTCAGCTCTTGCCCTTTTTGCCCCATGGTGATGGCGCCGATGGGATGAAGCTTCGGCCCTCCGACCCGCTCCGCGCGCGCGATCATCATCTCGGTGATGGCCCGCGTGTCGTTCACCGGGCGCGTGTTGGGCATGGCGCAGACGTGCGCGAACCCCCCGGCTGCCGCGGCCCCGAGCCCCGTCAGAATGTCTTCCTTGTACTCCTGGCCCGGCTCGCGCAGATGCGCATGGAGATCGACGAACGCGGGCAAGAGCCATCGCCCAGCGCCCGCGATCACGCGCGCGAGAGGCGACCCAACGAGATTGGCCGCGGCCCCCCGCCCGATGCGCGTGATGACGCCGCGCTCGACCACGACGTCGACCTCCTCGTCGAGCCCCCGTGCCGGATCGATGGCGCGGATCGACGAAAAGATGACGAGCTCGGACGCAGCCTGGGACATGGCAGCCCCGGGCGGTACCACATCTTCGGGGAAGAAGGGAGTACGCTCGGCTCAGCGCCCCAGAACGAATGCGACGACCGCCAGTCGCGCCTAGGCCTTCGATCGATTGATGACGAGGCCCGTGATGGGAAGCACGGTCGAAATCGGCTGGCCATCGGTGACGTCGTTCCAGGCCCGGCGCGCTCCGCGCTCGGCCAAGAGCGCGAGAAGCTCCCGTTCATCGTCTTCCAGCGTCGCGCCCACGGTGTCGTCGATCAGGCGACGCGCCTCGTCCAAGGTCCCGGGCCAACTTCCCAGCGTGCGCGCGCTGCCCAAGTAGTGCGCGCGCATTCGCGTGCCCCAACGCGCGCCGACTTCACGCGCGACGTCTTCGAGCTTCTCGGAACTTCGGGATTGGGAACCTTGGGAATGCCGCATTACGTACCTCCGACGATTTTCGGAGCAGTTTTGAGCGCCGCCGATACGCCGTTGTGCGTCGCCGATACGCCCCCCACACGGTCCCAGCACTGTAGGCATTGGCGAGGACGGTGTCGATGAAGTTCTTGCGAAAAACCTGGGGGGACGCTGTGGGTAAGAGGTGAGATATCACCGACACAAACGCGTGTTCACGTCGCAACGATCCTGAAACGAGTGCCCACGCAAGGTCCAGTTTTTGTAGATCGAAATCGCGCAAGTTCCACTCGGGAGAAAGTCCTAAAACGTCCTCTGCACATCACGACGCCACCCGGAAGAAAGTCCTAAAACGTCCTCTGCACATCACGACGCCACCCGGAAGAAACTCTTAAGAAGTCCAAAGCGGATCGCGACGCGAATGAACGCCCGTTCAAAACGCGCCCAAAGTAGGCTCCGTCCTTGACGGTTGTAAGAATTGCCGACATCATGCAAAGTGCCACGTGCGTGTGCTGGACTCGTGACCTTTCAGCGGCGACCGTGAGTGGTCGAGAAGAGCGACCACGCGTTCCGGCGAGGGCCGACACCCAGGCGAGCGAACACTGAGCGACCCGTCATTCGAAACGACCCTCCGCTTAGCAACTGAAGGATGAATTCAAAATGGCTCGATCAGCGACAGCCGATCGGGGGAAAAAAATTGCTTACGTCGCCGCGCTGCTCGGAGCGCTCAGGTGCTCGGTGTACGATGAATCACTGCTCGACGGCGGAGGCGCCGTCGCCACGGGCTCCGGAGGCGCGACCATCGGCAGAGGAGGATCGACGTCGAGCACCGGCGGCAGAGGCGGCACCGGTGTCGGGGGATCCGGCGGAAATTCGGGCGGAAGTTCGGGTGCCAGCGGGATGACGGGCGGCACGGCCGGCAAAGGAGGTGCTGACGGCGGCGCTGGAAAAGGTGGCGCATCCGGGTCGGGCGGCAACGGCGGAGCGGGCATCGCGGGAACGGGCGGCAGCGGTGCGACGGGCGGAAGCGGAGGCGCAAGCGGCGCAGCAGGCACCGGCGGCACGGGAACGAGCGGCGCAACAGGCGCCGGAGGCGCGGCCGGAGCGGGTGGCGTCGGACCCACCGGGGGCGCCGCGGGCTCGGCCGGCGCCGGAGCAACCGGTGGTGCAGCGGGTAAAGGAGGCCTCGGCGGCGCGGCAGGAACCGGCGGAAAAGGTGGCACCGCTGGCGCAGCGGGCAGCGCGGGGACCGGAACCGCGGGCGGCGCAGCCGGCACGGGAGCGACGGGGGGCGCAGCCGGCACGGCCGGCACTGGCGGCGGAAAAGGTGGCACCGCTGGCACGGGCCCGGTCGACGCCGGTCCCGATGGCGGCCCCGGACCTACCGGTGGCGGCGACACCCTGATCATCGCTGGCCACAGCGGAAAGTGCATGACCGTCCTCGGCAACGGAACGGCCGACGGCACCAACATGGAGCAGCACCCCTGCACCGGCAGCACCGGTCAGGTCTACCGCTTCCAAAACCAGGGCGGCGGCGTCTACCGCATCTTGCACGTCGGGAGCGGCCGCTACGTCTCGGCCAACGGTGCCGCTACCAACGGCAACGTCATCGAGATTCGAACCTCGAGCACCTCCGCGCTACAGCAGTTCAACGTCGTGCTCGACACCGGCGTCTACTACAACCTCGTCAACCTCGTCGCCAACTACTGCCTCGACGTCTATTCCCAACAGACCTCCGACGGCACGCCGTACGAGACGTACCAGTGCAACGGCGGCGCGAATCAGGCATTTCGATTCGCCGCGCCATGACGCCTCCCCCGCGCGCCCGACTTCCTGCCCGCACCGACGCGGCGCCCGAGGATCGCGTCGGCATGACGCACGAGGAGCTGGTCGACGCGCTTCGGGCCGTCGATGGCTTGATCGATGTGGGTCGCGATCCGCCGAATTTCCATTTTCGATCGCGGCCTTTCCTGCACTTTCACCTCCACGACGAGGGGATGTACGCCGACGTCCGGTTCGGAAACGGCGACTTTGAACCGGTCTGGGCTTCGACACCACGGGAACGTGAAGAGTTGCTCGCGCGCGTGTGTGATCATGTCGAGCGGCTCCGGGGTCTGAAGAAATCGAGACGCGGGCGGTCCGACCGCGGTCGAGACAGCTGAGCTCCACGCTCCCATCCGAGCGGGCCACGCCAGGAGTCGATCGGTCTGCGCTGTCACCCAGCGGGCGAAGTGAGGCGGAGCAGCCGCGCACCACGAAAAAAACTCCGCGTAGGTACGACTTCAGCGATCCAGCCGCCGCTTTGATGCGTACTCCACGTGAATCGTCATTTTCAGACGCTTCATCATGGAAAGGAAATAAAATGCGCCGAGGTCACCTGGGTATTCTGCCATTGGGATCATTCTGTCTGTTTCTTTCTTCTTGTTCTGGCGCCGTAGCGGAGCCGCCGAGCGAGACGGAACCAAGTGAGGTCGAGCAGTCCGTTCAAGCAGTGGGGTGCCGTCCGGACTTTGCCCTATCGGTCGCATCGAACGTGGTC